>JAZNKI010000061.1:0-1775 GCA_045578495.1 Faecalimonas sp. | reverse complement strand
AGCAGAGGCGTGTCACGCCCCTGCCATACTCACCGAAGAAATTTACCTGTATTGGTCCTTCTTCCTATCCACCTTTTCGTCATTCACCGGTTGTTCTGTTGCCTCTTGCTTATGCCGCTGAAGCTTCTTAAGAACACTTTCTCTTGCCGTCTTCTCCACTTCCGGTTTCTTATTTCTATCCCACCAAGACCGGAATGTTCTCCATACCTTAGTAGCTAATTTTGCAAGCTCTGACTTTGGCTCTTCCTGTGTTACAAATTTCAGGAAGTCTTTCTTCATGGCTGAATCGGTCTTTGCTTTTACATATTCCTCCACTACCTTTTGTGTATCCTCCTGTAGTTCCTCATGCACTTGCTCCAAAGTATCAATCTCTTCCTTTTTCTCCTCAATTACCTCTTCAAGCAGTTGTACCTGATGGGCCTTTTGTCTTATGTAATACTCCTTGCTGTAGTCAGAATTTCTTCCTTTTTCAATTTTCTTCAATTCCTCATTATCAAAAATATCCGGATGTTGCTCCATCTGGCTTTGTGCAAACCGGTGCATTTGCTCCTGTATCATCACCAAAGCTTCCTGTGTAAAGACTTTGGTCTTGGCTGCCTGCTTCTCGGGTCCTCGCTTATATCCGCTTGCTACCGGAACACCAACCAGATGTATATGTGGTGATGATTCATCCAAGTGAACAACGGCAGAAGCAACCTTGAAATCCGGGGCCCGTTCTCCCAAGGGTAAATACCTTACTCTATTGGCAGATACGCTGGAGGTGTCACCTCTCGCGTTATCCGTTCCTGACATAGACAGCTATGATAGCCTGATGCATACTCTTTTTGCATTAGAAGACATTTATGGGTTCAAAATCACAAATATTGATGGTGAAATCTGCCTCGGTTTGAAAAAGGTCGATAATCCATCCTATACTCAGCTTTTTGATAACTTTAATGCTTGGCATACACAGGCAAGTAAACTGCGTGAAGGTCAAATCTCCAAAGAAGAATACGATGAATGGCGTTACCATTACTCCATGAGAGATTCTTCAGGGATTTCTGCTTCTGTAGATTCAAACCGCTAACGCAAAGCCGGTTATTCTTCTTTCAAGCAATATTCTACTTGCAACAAATGGCTGTGTCGTTACCCAAATACTGTACTTCTTGTACAATGGGAATAGACTTTTCAAATAAACAGCACGAAAAAAAGGTCCTACTGAACATTTCATTCAGTAAGACCTTTTCTATTGGACTTAACTTCAAAACCACTCACCAAACTTAAACAAATATGTTTAGCTTCGTGTTATCAAATTGTTATCAAATCGTTTTTGTTGTGTCCACAAACCCTTATAAATAAAGGCTTCCCATACTTTTGACTGTTACTCCCACTCTTCTTTGCAAAGTTTTTCTGTGGTGTAATGTGTTGATTTTGGTGGTAGAAATCCGGGAGTTTTGTCCGGATTGTATCTGGTGTAGGAATTTTTGAGGGATTGTATTGTCATTTTGTTGTCAGCAATCACAACCTACGAAATATTGTCAAGATGTAACCTATCATTCTCGAACAACATAGGATTGCTATTTAATCTCTTTTTGATTTTTTCCCATCCCTGTTCACCTTCTATAACTTTAACAAAGGATACTTTACCCGCGATTTTTCGTTCTTGATAAAATAAATATTCTTTCCTTTTTTCATTGTTATCTTTTAGTTTATCCAATTCATCCAAATACTCGTAATACTCCTTAACAATATCATTCACATATTGTCTTCCTACAGATAATCTGTTTCCTTTTTTA
>JAZNKI010000060.1:0-12961 GCA_045578495.1 Faecalimonas sp. | reverse complement strand
AATGTATGTACAACATTTCAGACGATGGTGGTTCATCGGGCTACATATGTTTATTTACTAAGAACAGAAAATGGAGGAAAAACACATGGCTCGTATTTCAGGTGTAGACTTACCAAGAGACAAACGTGTAGAAATCGGTTTGACTTACATCTACGGTATCGGTAGAGTAAGTGCAACAAAAATTTTAGCAGAAGCTGGAGTTAATCCAGACACTCGTTGAAGAGACTTAACAGACGATGAGGTAAAAGCAATCAGTGCTGTTATCGATAACAGCTATCAAGTAGAAGGTGATCTTCGTAGAGAGATTGCTCTCAACATCAAGAGATTACAAGAAATCGGATGCTACAGAGGTATCCGTCACAGAAAAGGACATCCTGTTCGTGGTCAAAAGACAAAGACAAATGCTAGAACAAGAAAAGGTCCAAAGAGAACTGTTGCAAACAAGAAGAAATAATAAAAATTTGAAGAAAGTAGGTTAGTTTAACATGGCTAAAAAAGTTACAAAAAAAGTGACAAAAAAACGTGTCAAGAAAAACGTTGAACGAGGACAAGCACATATCCAATCATCTTTTAATAATACAATCGTAACATTAACAGATGCTCAAGGAAATGCATTATCATGGGCAAGTGCTGGTGGTCTGGGATTTAGAGGTTCAAGAAAATCTACTCCATATGCTGCTCAAATGGCAGCTGAAACAGCAGCAAAAGCTGCTTTAGTACATGGTTTAAAATCAGTAGATGTAATGGTTAAAGGACCTGGATCAGGAAGAGAAGCAGCAATCCGTGCTCTTCAAGCATGCGGTATCGATGTAACAAGCATCAAGGACGTAACTCCAGTACCACACAACGGATGTCGTCCACCAAAACGTAGAAGAGTCTAGTCTAAATAGGAGGATAAAAGAAGATGGCAATTAATAGAACTCCGGTTCTTAAAAGATGTAGATCACTTGGTATGGATCCAATCTATTTAGGAATCGACAAAAAATCTAACAGACAATCAAAAAGAGCTAATAGAAAAATGAGCGAGTATGGTCTTCAATTACGTGAAAAACAAAAAGCTAAATTTATCTATGGTGTATTAGAAAAACCTTTTAGAAATTACTATGCAAAAGCTTCTAGAATGGAAGGATTAACAGGTCCAAACCTTATGATTCTTCTTGAAACAAGATTGGATAATGTAATTTTCCGTATGGGATTTGCAAGAACAAGAAAAGAAGCTAGACAAATCGTTGATCACAAACATGTATTAGTAAATGGAAAACAAGTAAACATTCCATCATACTTAATTAGTGCAGGTGATGTAATCGAAATCAAAGAAGCGAAAAAAGCTTCACCAAGATACAAGGAAATCCTCGAAGTAACTGGTGGAAGATTAGTTCCAGAATGGTTAGATGTAGATGCAGAAGCTTTGAAAGGAACAGTAAAAGAACTTCCTTCAAGAGAGGTAATCGATGTACCTGTAGACGAAATGTTAATCGTCGAATTATATTCAAGATAATCTATAGGATTATTTGGATGATGATACCCATAAAGGAGGGGCTTTGTAATGTTTGATTTTAACAAACCAAATATTGAAATTACTGAAATTTCAGAGGATAAAACATATGGAAGATTTGTTGTAGAGCCTTTAGAAAGAGGGTATGGTACAACACTTGGTAACTCTTTAAGAAGAATTATGCTTTCTTCTTTACCAGGAGCAGCTGTTAGTCATGTAAAAATCGATGGAGTTTTACATGAATTCAGCTCAATTCCAGGTGTAAAAGAAGATGTTACAGAAATCATAATGAACTTAAAATCGTTAGCAATCAAAAATTCTTCAGAATCAGATGAGCCAAAGACAGCTTATATTGATTTTGAAGGAGAAGGTGTTGTAACAGCTGCTGATATTCGTGTGGATTCTGATATTGAAATCATGAACCCAGAAACAGTAATTGCAACTCTCAACGGAGGAGCAGACAGCAAGTTGTCTATGGTTCTTACAATCTCTAAAGGTAGAGGATATGTAAGTGCTGACAAGAATAAAAATGAAGATTTGCCAATCGGTGTTATTCCGATTGATTCAATTTTCACACCAGTAGAACGCGTAAATTTAACAGTAGAAAACACACGTGTTGGTCAAATCACAGATTATGACAAATTGACACTTGATGTATATACAAATGGAACATTAGTTCCAGATGAAGCTGTTAGTTTGGCTGCAAAAGTTCTCAATGAACACTTGAAGTTATTCATTGATTTGTCAGAAGTAGCTGTGAATGCAGAAGTAATGATCGACAAAGAAGATGATATTACACAAGCAGTTCTTGAAATGAGCATTGATGAATTAGAACTTTCTGTTCGTTCATACAACTGCTTGAAGAGAGCAGGAATCAATACTGTAGAAGAATTGACAAACAGAACTTCTGAAGACATGATGAAAGTTCGTAACCTTGGACGTAAATCATTAGAAGAAGTTTTAGGCAAATTGAAAGAACTTGGCTTAGAATTAAGTCAAGGAGATGAGTAATTCGATTAATAAGTCCGAAGAGCATAATCGGAGCACATGGCTAGTAAGCCCGAAGAAGCATAACCACGTGTAAAATGGAGGAAAAGAAAATGGCAAAATATAGAAAACTTGGCAGAACAGCAAGCCAAAGAAAAGCATTGATCAGAAACCAAGTAACAGCATTGCTCAACAATGGTAAAATTGTTACTACAGAAGCAAAAGCAAAAGAAATCCGCAAAGTTGCAGAAGGTCTTATTGCTTTGGCAGTTAAAGAAAAGGATAACTTTGAAGAAGTTAAAGTAACAGCAAAAGTTGCTCGCAAAGACAAAGATGGCAAGAGAGTAAAAGAAGTTGTAGATGGTAAGAAAGTTACTGTTTATGATGAAGTTGAAAAAACAATCAAAAAGGATATGCCATCAAGATTACATGCAAGAAGAGAAATGTTAAAAGTTCTTTATCCAGTAGTTGAAGTTGAAGCTGGAAAAGCAAGAAAAGCTAAAGAAGTTGATTTGGTTGAAAAATTATTCACAGAAATCGCTCCAAAATATGAAAGCCGTAACGGTGGTTACACAAGAATCGTAAAAATTGGTTTACGTAAAGGTGACGCTGCTATGGAAGTTCTTCTTGAACTTGTATAAGAGTAAACAATTAAGGGTTTCGCATTTGCGAAACCCTTTTTTTATGGGAAAATATTATCTATCGTGTTTTATTTAGCAATAAATCCTTCCCGGATATTCCCGGTTCAGTCATATTCACAGGATTTAGAATCTGGTTCAAATCTTCTTCTGTAAGAAGTCCTTCTTTTAATATCAAATCCCGTACAGATTCTCCTGTTTTCAGTGCTTTCTTCGCGATATCAGCAGCAGCTTGATAACCAACGTGAGGACAGATGGCTGTGATGATACCAACGCTGTTTTCAACAAGGTAACGACAGCGTGTCTCATTAGCTGTAATTCCAGATACACAGTTGTCAACAAAAGTTCGTACAGCGTATCCTAAAGTATCTATGGACTGGAACAAACAGTAGAAGATAATTGGCTCAAATGCATTTAACTCCAATTGTCCTGCTTCAGCAGCCATCGTAATGGTAACATCGTTTCCAATAATATTGAATGCCACCTGGTTAACAACCTCAGGAATGACTGGATTGACTTTTCCAGGCATAATAGATGAGCCATTTTGCTTTGCAGGAAGGTTGATTTCGGCGAAACCAGCTCTTGGTCCAGATGACATTAAACGAAGATCGTTGGCGATTTTCGATAAAGTCACTGCGCATGCCTTTACAGAACCAGAAACTGATACAAAGGAGTCTACGTTTTGGGTGGCGTCAATGAGGTCAAAGGCCTGTACAAAATCCATTCCAGATACTTCAGAAAGATTTGGCACGATTCTCTTCAAATAGGTTTCATCAGCGTTCAAACCAGTACCCACTGCGGTTCCTCCCATATTGAGAGAACGCATTTCATCCATTGCCTTGTCAATCCGGTTGATATCACGGCGGATTGCTACGGAATACGCGTGGAATTCTTGGCCCAAGCGAATTGGAACAGCATCCTGCATTTGTGTACGTCCCATCTTAATCACGTGGTCAAATTCTTTTGATTTCTCTACCAATGCGTCGTATAGTCGATACAGTTCTTTCTTTAGATTTTTTAACAATCGAAGTGCTGTCATTTTTCCTGCGGTTGGAATTACGTCATTCGTTGATTGCCCATAGTTTACGTGGTCATTTGGGTGAACGACGGAATAATCACCTTTTTGACCGTTTAAAAGTTCAATTGCGCGGTTTGCAATGACTTCATTGGCATTCATATTAAGAGAAGTTCCCGCACCGCCTTGAATCGGGTCCACAATAAAGTATTTGTGAAACTTACCAGCCAAGATTTCATCACAGGCAGTTACGATTGCATTTGCAATCGTTTTGTCTAAAAGGCCTACTTCGCAGTTTGTCATTGCAGCGGCTTTTTTTATATACGCTAGCATATTGATGATTTCCGGATGCATAGTAAGTCCGGTAATGTGAAAGTTTTCGGCAGCTCGAAGAGTCTGGACACCGTAGTATACGTCTTCAGGAACGTTCTTTGTACCTAAAGAGTCTTTTTCTTTACGAAAAGCATCTGTTTGCATAGTTATTTCCTCCAATTAATAGGTATCTCTTTTACTTGACATAAGTATAATAACGAGTTAGATTATAATCAAATATTTATTTTTTTATAAAAATCATAGCTTTAAAGTTATATAAGGAGGGCGATAGTATGTTTCGTGGAATGGAATATGTTTATGCGGTTTATAAGGAAAAAAGTTTTTCAAAAGCAGCAGAAAAGCTGTTTATCTCACAGCCCTCTCTGAGTGCAAATGTTAAAAGAGAAGAAGCGAGTGTTGGTTATCCTATTTTTGACCGCAGTACAAAGCCACTTGGACTTACAGCACCAGGAAAGAAATATATTGAAACGGTTGAAAAAATGTTGGCTATGCAACAGGAATTTTCAGAGTATATAGATGATTTGGGAGAACTTAAGACAGGGAAACTAGTTCTTGGAGGCAGTAGTTTGTATTCTTCGTGGGTGCTACCGTCATTGATGGGTAAATTTTCGAAAAAATATCCGCAAGTGCAAATGGAGCTCATAGAAGAAACGACTGCGAACTTGCGAAAAATATTACAGACAGGAGAAGTGGATATTCTTTTGGATAACTGTGAGTTGGAGGAGGATATATTTGAACGACAACCTTACGGGAAGGAGTATTTGATTTTGGCAGTTCCTAAGCATTTTAGGATTAATGATGATTTAAAGGGATTCCAAATTCATATAGATATGATTCGAGATATGTCGTTTTTGGACACAGATGTTCCTTCTGTTGATTTGGGCTTATTTTCAGAAGAACCATTTATTCTGCTCAAACCAGAAAATGACACTCGTATACGAGCGATGGAGTTATGTATGCAACATCGTTTTGTGCCAAATATCATTTTTGAATTAGATCAACAGATGACCTCTTATAATATTACGTGTTCCGGAATGGGTATTTCTTTTATTAGCAATACATTGATATCCAAGGTGCCGGCATCCACAGAGGTTGTATACTATAAACTTAGTGGTGAGCAAAGCAGTAGAAATCTTTACTTTTATTGGAAAAGAAACAATTACTTTAGCAAGGTTATGCAAGAATTTTTGCGTCTGGCATAGGATGTCTATTGGTAGTCAAATTCGTGTTTGATAAAGGCGTTAATAATTTGAGTATCCTGGTATGACTCAATGAGTTCCTTTGGTTTCCCATAATTTTTATGCATATGCCCATGTATAAAATATTTTGGAGAATATTGTTCCATCAATGTTTTGAAGATTTCGAAACCTCTATGAGGGAGATCTTCGCCGTCGTTGATTTGATAAGCAGGTGCGTGAGTCACTAAAATATCGAACCCTTTTTTTCTGCAAAGTTTCCAACGGAGTTTCCGTACTCGGTTAGTCATTTCTTTCTCGGTGTATTGATGCACGGTTCCGGCATATTGCATAGAACCACCCAGTCCAAGAATGCGAATGCCTTGATACTCATAGATTTGGTCTTCAATGCATATGCAACCTTCCGGTGGAATGTCTTTGTATTTTTTGTCATGATTGCCGTGGACGTACAGGACAGGGCAATGAGCGAAAGTTGCAAGAAAAGAGAGATATCTTGGGTCTAAATCACCACAGGATATAATCAAATCAATGTCATCTAATTTACCTTGTTCATAATGATCCCAAAGGGCTTTGCATTCTTCATCAGCAATTGCCAATATCCTCATATCTCTTTAATCCTTTCTTATAAATGACCCAGGCAATGATGCTCCCAATACACGCAGTGACAAATTGGGTGAGTGAAAAGGTTGCTTTTACCGTCGCAATCATTGGCTGTGGCAATTTTCCGCCAAAAACAGGTAAAATTGCATACCATACTGCAAGCCATAAGAAGAGTGCTTTTGTCACACTTCCCATTAGCATTCCTAGTTCTATATATTTCTTTCGGAATATCCAAACAGACAACACAATGAATTCATTTCCCAGCATGATGACAGGCATCATCAAAGGTATTGCGTTTATGATTGGTGTTGCTCCAATAAAATAAGCCACAATTGGAGTGACTAGAGCAATGAACGTTCCGGAAAAAATTCCGCAGTATAATGTTGCGATTATCAGAATGCAATTTACCACGGAACCTGTCAGATATATGGACAATCCTTTCAAGGATTGAAATACAATGCACAGTGCTAATAATAAAGCTGTGGTTACTATTTGTTTGGTTGTAAAGGTCTTTTTCATCTTATAATTCCCTCATTCTGTTTTGTTTGTAATTATACTCTGTTTTGGGAAAAACAGCAACTAAAAAGGTTGATTTTTCAGAAGCCTTTTGTTAGAGTATTTATGAAATAAGAAAAGGAGAAGTAGTGTGAGAGGAATATATACATCAGTTAACGAAATTAGAAAACATGTCTTCGCAGAAATTGCAAAATTATCATATGAGTACCAAGAAGGCGACGAGATGCGATTGGAACAAATTCCATATGACATCATCAAAGGAGAAGTGACTGGATATAGAGATAGCGTATTCTTGGAACGTGCTATTGTAGAAGAGCGTTTGCGCCTTGCCATGGGACTTCCGCTTCGTCCAGCTTCTGAACATGCACCGGTATCAAAAGGTGCAGAGGAATGTATTAAACCAGAAAAATACTATCAACCACCGTTGATTAATATTATCAAGTTTGCATGCCATAAGTGCCCAGATAATGTGATTAAAGTGACGGATGCTTGCCAGGGCTGCTTGGCGCAAGCGTGTGCAGAAATTTGCCCAAGAGATGCGATACGCATTAAGAATGGGCGTTCTGTTATCGATGAAAGTAAATGTATTAAGTGTGGTAAATGTATTCAAGTATGTCCATATGGCGCAATTAATAAATTGGAAAGACCGTGTGCAAAAGCATGTGGAATGGATGCGATTGGATCGGATGAATTAGGACGAGCAGACATAGATCAAGAAAAATGTGTATCTTGTGGAATGTGTCTTGCAAACTGTCCGTTTGGAGCGATTGCGGACAAAGCACAAATCTTCCAGTTGATTCAGGCGATTAAGAGAAAAGAACCGGTATACGCCATTGTTGCACCTGCGATTGTGGGACAATTTGGACCGAAACTTACTGCAAACAAATTGCGTTCTGCGTTCAAAGCGCTTGGTTTTGAAGATGCAATTGAAGTTGCAATTGGGGCAGACCTTTGTACCATCGAGGAAGCGAATGACTTCTTGAATGAAGTGCCGGAGAAACATCCGTTTATGGCTACTTCGTGTTGTCCAGCTTGGTCTGTGATGGCAAAGAAATTATTCCCTGAATATAAGGATTGTATTTCCATGGCATTGACGCCGATGGTTCTTACAGGACGATTGGTGAAAAAACAGCATCCGGGATGCCGTGTGGCGTTCATTGGACCATGTGCTGCAAAGAAATTGGAAGCAAGTAGAAGAAGTATTCGAAGCGATGTGGACTTTGTATTAACTTTTGAAGAGTTGCAAGGAATGTTTGAAGCTAAAAATGTGGATTTTGACCAATTGGAAGAAATGGATTCAATGCACGGAGCTAGTGGCGATGGCCGTGGATTTGCTGTGAGCGGTGGAGTTGCAAATGCAGTGGCTGCTTATATCAAAGAAAATTATCCAGATAAAGAAGTGAAAATTGCGACAGCAGAAGGATTGAAGGAATGTCGAAAGCTTTTGGCGCTTGCAAAAGCGGGAAAATATGACGGATATCTTTTGGAAGGAATGGCGTGCCCAGGAGGTTGTGTTGCAGGAGCAGGA
Source organism: Faecalimonas sp. (assembly GCA_045578495.1). Lineage (GTDB taxonomy): Bacteria > Bacillota > Clostridia > Lachnospirales > Lachnospiraceae > Faecalimonas. Next base: position 4,653 of record JAZNKI010000060.1, on the reverse strand, counting down.
ACCATTCAGCCAATTGCAAAATCAGCAGTAGCGGTCGCCAATGCAAAGAAAGGTTCGACAACTGCGCATTCCTCAAAGAGTGATTACAAAGATTTGTTGGATATTCTAGTTGAAAATTAAAGACAAAAGACGAGCAAAACAATGCTCGTCTTATTTTTATTCCTTTGTTTCGATTCCTTGTTGTAAAAATACTGGAATGGCACTGTCAACCAATTCATCTTTTGTAGGAATATGACCTATGATGTTTTCGGCGAGCCAGTCCATATTTACAATCTCTTCTGGTGTCAGACTATAATGTGGATCGCTTTGAACAACTCCGTTTTGCGAATACAAAACACCGGTAAACGGATTGAATTCGCCAGACATCATTGTGGATTTCAGCAATTCGATTAATCGTTTTGTACCAATTGGAAGATTGCGCGAACAGATGACATCGATCACTCCGGCAGACATTCCCCACCAGTAATTAATTGCCTTGTCTGTAGAGGCATCTTCATAAGACCATGTGCCATCGGTAATTGTATGAATCAAGCGTTCGTAAAATTTCCCCCAATGCATGAGTGGCATTGCAAGATTTCGAAGTTTTCCGTCATCCATGTAATATATTCCGAAATAACGAGTATCCTCATCTGGAAAAACCATATCTCTAGAAGAAACGCAAGTAGAGCCAACTTTTTTGATGTTCTCTAACACATCATTTCCTTTAATAGAGCGCCAATCTAGATATACTTTGGCGCGTGGATTAATCATCTTAGCACCTAAAGCAAATGCATTGATATCTGCGATGGTTCCGTAGATTGGATAATCGGCAATATAGGTAATCTTGTCGTTCTCTGCCATCGCTCCAGCGATTGCACCCATTAAAAACTTTGTCTTTTGTGTTCGAATATAGTAGGTTCGAATATACCGATGCGATGTATTCACCGAACAATTTAGAATGCGCACAGAAGGATTCTTAATTGCTGCTTTTACACTTGCTTGTGCAAACGCAGGTGTGGTTGTAAAGATGAGATTGCAACCATCCTTGATTGCTTTTTGAATCGTTCGAGTAATATTTTTTGTTGTTACATTTTCGTAGCAAATGGTTTCGATTTCGTTTTCAAAGGCTTGTTCTAAATGTAAGCGTCCCAGTTCGTGGCCGTATGTCCAAGCGGATGTGGCCGGTGATTTTTCATAGATGAACGCAATTTTTAATTTTGAAATACTATACAAATGCAATTTGCTTAATAAAGACTTTTTGTCAGTAGGAACTAGTAATAACTCAATATCGTCTTCTTTACCTAAGAGGTTTAATTCTTCCCAAGTGGCAGCGATGAGAGTCTCAAGTTCTTCCGTGTATTTGTTTCGCACGGCGTCGTACCCATACAATTCAATGAACGTCAATAAAGCATCCCCTATCGTGATGGCAGGATTTAAATCGCGTTTCTCGTAGACCGCTTTAAAACGATAATAGAGAGAGGTAAAATCAAGGCAATCATCTTCGCTCCATTGTTGGCCAGGAGATTTTCCTAACAATTCTTGAAGTTTAGCAAAGCATCCTTCTTTGGTAAACCAAAGATAATTAATTTTATTTAATTTATAGAAATCTAAAAACTCATAATAGATTTTATTTTCCAATTCATCGGTGCGTGGAGGAACTAGGCGAATCACATTTCCAAGAACAGAAGCGGCACCATAATATTTTAAAACACTGACACGTTTATTGCCTTCTTCTACGTAGAAATGATTCATATATTCATAAACCTTGATAGGGTCTAGAATTCCAACGGATTCTTGGTGTTCGCTAAGAGCAATCCATTTGTTAGAAAATTCTGTTTTTGTTTCTAAAATAGGCATAAAATTGCCAGCAAAAGCACTGCTTCGGCTGTTTGTTTTTGTCCCAACAATCTGTTCAATTGGAATTTGTACAAGGCCTAGTGGAACTTCTGTATAGTGTCCCTTTGAAGGCAAAATATCATCCAAAACTTGCAAGGTAGGTTTTTCACCACGAGCCAAGCGTTGCTGGTAATCTTTTTTCCCGAGTTTAACGGCTTTTTCATATTCTTGTAATGGCATAGCGCACCTCCATCTTATTATTAATATAGGTGATGTGGATAAAGATTACAATACTATATGTAAAATTCAAAAAAACAAAAGTGATCATGACGTGAAAGAAAGGCAATTCTCTTGACAAAAAAAGAAGGATAAGGTAATATTTCGTTAGAAAATGAAAAGGCGTTGATAAGAACAAGTAACAAGCGAAGGTACCAAACAGAAAGTTGCCGGTGGATGAGAGGCGCATGGGAGGCGTTTGTGAATACATCTTGGAGCTTTGTATCGAACGGGAAACTCAGTAGACTACAACGGAGTGGCGCACGTTATCGCGTGAGAGTATTTTTTGATACTTATGGAGGCGAGCAGTGTGAACTGTGAGCGAATAAAGGTGGTAACACGAGTCGAACCCCTCGTCCTTTAACTAAGGATGAGGGTTCTTTTTATGAAAAGGAGAAACGATATGGGAATTTATGAAGAATTGCAAGCAAGAGGTTTAATTGCACAAGTAACGGATGAAGCATTGATTCGTGATTTGGTAAACAATGGAAAGGCGACATTTTACATTGGGTTTGACCCAACTGCAGACAGTTTGCATGTAGGGCATTTCATGGCACTTTGCCTTATGAAACGTTTACAGATGGCAGGGAACAAGCCAATCGCATTGATTGGTGGTGGTACCGCAATGATTGGTGACCCATCTGGAAGAAGTGACATGCGTCAAATGATGACAAAGGAAACGATTGAATACAACTGTGAATGTTTCAAAAAACAAATGAGCAAATTTATTGATTTCTCAGAAGGAAAAGCATTGATGGTAAATAATGCAGACTGGTTGTTGGATTTGAATTATGTAGATGTTCTTCGCGAAGTGGGTGCTCATTTTAGCGTAAATCGTATGTTGTCAGCAGAGTGTTATAAACAACGTATGGAAAAAGGACTTAGTTTCTTAGAGTTCAACTACATGATTATGCAAAGTTACGATTTCTATGCATTATTCCAAAAATATGGATGTAATCTTCAATTTGGTGGAGATGACCAATGGAGCAACATGCTTGGGGGAACAGAAATAATCCGTCGTAAACTTGGAAAAGATGCGAGCGCAATGACCATCACATTACTTTTGAATTCAGAAGGCAAGAAGATGGGAAAAACACAGTCTGGAGCAGTATGGCTTGATCCAAATAAGACATCGCCATTTGAATTTTACCAATACTGGAGAAATGTAGGGGATGCAGATGTATTGAAATGTATCCGTATGCTTACATTCCTTCCTTTGGAAGAAATTGACAAGATGGATGCTTGGGAAGGTAGTCAACTCAACCAGGCAAAAGAGATTCTCGCATATGAATTGACAAAATTAGTTCATGGAGAAGAAGAGGCAGTGAAAGCACAGGAGAGCGCGAGAGCTTTATTCTCAATCGGTGCAGCAGCTAATATGCCAACATACGAAGTGGTAGCAGAAGAACTTGTTGATGGGCAAATCGATATTCTTACATTGCTTCAAAAGAGTGGACTTGTGCCATCAAAATCAGAGGCAAGACGTGCAGTAGAACAAGGTGGCGTTGCGGTGGATGGAGAGAAAGTGACAGATATTCGAATGATGTTCACAGCAGCAGAGATTCCAGAAGATGGCTTCGTGCTTCGAAGAGGAAAGAAAAATTTCCGAAAGGTAGTTGCAAAATAGTGACAATGAAAAAACCATATATATTGACAGGAAAAATTGAACACGGAAAAGGATTGGGGAAAACAGTCGGGATGCCGACGGCCAATTTGAAAGTCTGCGATGAAACGAAATTGCCAGAACACGGAGTGTATGCAACTCGAATGATTGTAGATGGAAAAAGTTATAAGTCTGTTACAAATATCGGCACAAGGCCATCGGTAGATGGAGAAAATCGAGTGACAGTAGAGACCTTTGTGATTGATTTTGATGGCGATATATATGGAGAAGATGTGCAACTGGAAGTGCACCAATTTCTTCGCCCGATTCAGAAATTTCAAGGAATCGAAGCAGTCTGGGAGCAAGTTAAAAAAGATGTTGAAAAGGCAAAAAAAATCTTGACATGATAAAATGTAAGTAATATAATAGAAAAGCTGAGAATAGAAGAAGCAGTTTGCGCCAATGCCCCGGAGTGAACTGATTCCTATAGAAATGAAACAATGAATTAAGATTAATTAGGAGGAAACCCAATGAAAACTTACATGGCTAATCCAACAAAGATTGAAAGAAAATGGTATGTAGTTGATGCAGAAGGATGTACATTAGGACGTTTGTCATCTGAAGTTGCAAAAGTTTTAAGAGGAAAAAATAAACCAGAATATACACCACACGTTGATACAGGTGATTACGTAATCGTAATCAACGCTGACAAAGTTGTTGTAAAAGGTAACAAAAAGTTAGATCAAAAGATTTATTACAATCACTCTGATTATGTAGGTGGAATGAGAGAAACTACATTAAGAGAAATGATGGATAAAAAACCTGAAAGAGTAATTGAACTTGCTGTAAAAGGCATGCTTCCAAAAGGACCTTTGGGAAGAGAAATGTACAAAAAACTTCATGTATACGCTGGACCAGAGCACGCACACGCAGCTCAAAAGCCAGAAGTATTAACATTC
>JAZNKI010000059.1:0-6886 GCA_045578495.1 Faecalimonas sp. | reverse complement strand
AACATCCTCGATAAATCGTTCCAAGAGCCCACTTCCGTCGTGTGGACCATAGTTATTTCCAAAGCTCAAATTGATTGCTACAGGCATTTGATATTCTAAGGCCTTTCGCACGACGTAATCAATGCCTTGCATAAGTTCTGTCGTCCTTGGAAATCCCTCTTCCATTGGAGTTCCCAGCTTCACAATGATAAGTTCACTTTCATACGCCACGCCTCGATATCCCATCCCGTTCCCTGCGGCCACACCCGCAACTGCAGTGCCATGTCCCGAAATATCTCGACTAATATTTCTTCCTTCCAACAATGCCTCATTGATTTCTTCCTCCGTATATTCCGTTCCCAATAAATATCCCTCTGGAGGATTCCCCTGAATCGTCTGGTCCCACAACGCACGGATTCTTGTTGTGCCATCTGGATTTCGAAAAATCTCATTCTCATAGTCAATTCCAGAGTCAATGATTGCTACTAGCACACCACGTCCTGTCAATGATAGCGGTGCCCGTTGCACTGGTGGTATGCATGAAGCAATTTTTTCATCTTCCACCTGAAAAAAGAGGCGTTTCGGCTTTTCCACATACTCTACCAAAGGACACCTTGCCAGAGCATCCACCCGACTTTCCTGAATTGTTACAATCGCATAACCATTCTGCATTTCCACAACTCTTGCCCCAAGGTCTCGGATACACTCCGTAGACCCCGAGTATTTTACAATCAAATCCCATTCTCTTTCGATGGGATTGTATCCCACATTTAGTTCTAGTGATTTATCTCGCTCCTCCTCCGTTGCATTGAGCGCAAGATTTAATAAATTTTCTAATTTCTGGTCTGGCATAAACGCTTCCTTCTCACTTTTCTCTACCTCTATCTTATTGTAAAAAGTACCTGCTTATGTTAAGATAAAATCCAGATTTAGAAGTGAGGTTAGTGTAATGAACAAACGAGAAATATTAGAAATTCGTAAACAATACAAACCAGAAGATTGCTCAATCACGCGCATCTGCGGATGCTATGTCAATGGAAACAAAGAGATAATCGCAACATCCAAAGATGCATTTCTCTCCCTTCCAGACGAAGCAATCTTTAAATACTTAACCATATTTAAACAAACCCTTTCGGGAACGGTAGGAAAGAATCTAATCAACATGGAATTTCCTCTAGAGCAAGAAATGCCAGGTGGAACCCAGGAATTCTTACTAAAGCTTCGCAACAGCAAGTTGCAGGATGATGCACTGACAGAAGAATTCTTCCAGAAGGTCATTGATTCCTATTACTACGGAGAAAACTACTATATCATCCTCATTCATGTAGCATACGATATTCCGGGGAAATCTACGGACGGCAGCGAAATGTTTGACGCATCTGACGAAGTATATGAATACATCCTCTGTAGCATTTGCCCAGTACACCTTTCCAAAGAGGGGCTTTGCTATAATCCAGAGACAAATCAAGTGGAAAATCGCGTGCGCGATTGGCTGGTAGAACCACCGATGAAGGGATTTTTATTCCCGGCATTCAACGACCGCAGCACGGATATTCACAGTCTTCTCTACTGCTCCAAACAGGCGGAAGATTTGCAACCAGAATTTATCGAAACGATGCTTGGCTGTACATTCCCAATGTCTGCGGGTAGCCAAAAGAACACATTCCAATCGGTAGTGGCAAATGCGTTGGGAGATGAATGTGAATACGAGGTTATTCGAAGCATCCACGACAGTTTGAACGAGATGATTGAGGAAGCAAAAACTTCTCCAGAACCACCGGTTCTGACAAAACCTGAAGTGAAGCGCCTACTTACTAACAGCGGTATGACGGAAGAAAAAATTGCAAACTTTGATTCCAACTTTGACCACATTGCAGGAGAAAAGACCGAGTTTTTGATTACAAATATAGCGGAAACTCGAAAATTCAGCATTCAAACTCCTGACGTTGTCATCAAGGTAAACCCTGAAAGAACAGACTTAGTAGAAACAAAGGTGATTGACGGAAGGCAATGTCTTGTTATCGAAATCAACGACCAAGTAGAAGTAAACGGCGTTCCGGTACGTACAATCCCAAGCGAACAATAAACTCGAAAAAGCAGATGTATTCCTGATACATCTGCTTTTCTAATCTCTACATTTTTACAATCTTTCTATCGTAGGTCACCAAACCATTGACCTCTTCCTCCACATCGGAAAGTTGAGTATATACAGCCCCACTTAATCCCTCGTCAATCAACCCATAGATTTCTTTGTCAATTAACTCGCGAAATGCCTTCGCAAGTTCTTCTTTCGTATCATATTTCTTATATCCAAAGATACGTTCTACGCTAGAATGGCCTTTAATATGGCAGGCAAACCCACCATATTCTGAAATTACAAATGCACGCTTCTTATCTTTCTCCACCTTTAATTTTCTAAAATAATTGTGTACACTGCGAAAATCTCCTGCATTCTGGTCAAACCAACCACTGGCGTGGTCTACCGTTCTTGTGGAGTCTTGTTCTTTTACTTGTCCCGCTATACGCGCTGCATCAAATTGTCCCCATGCTTCATTAAATGGCACCCAAGTTGAAACAGACGGTACATTATATAAATGCGTAATCGTATCTCTGCACTCCTCTTCCCAGCGTTCTCTTCCTTCCTTTGACTTTCTAGAAAACATTCCATACAGATTGTCTTTGATGATTTTCCCCAAAAACGGAAGTCCTGTCGGCAAATAGCAAACAAACGGCATATTGTACTTGGTTCCACCGTTCACCATATCCTGCCATACAATCATTCCCAAGCGGTCACAGTGATAATACCATCGAAGAGGTTCAATCTTGATGTGCTTACGAATCATATTGAAACCAAGCTTCTTCACAAGTTCAATGTCATAAATAAATGCTTCATCCGATGGTGCGGTGAGAAGTCCATCCGGCCAATATCCCTGATCCAATACACCATTTAAAAAATACGGTTTATGATTTAAGTTAAATCTCGGTGTTCCCTTCTCATCTTCTTCAATGGTAAAAGAACGCATTGCAAAATAACTTTGGAAAGAATCCTCATCTGCAGTCACAGTAAAGAAGTATAAAAATGGTTCTTCTGGGCTCCAAGCCTTAAATTCTCCATTTTTAAATTGCAAATGAAATGTCGTAATACACTGATTCTGCTGTTTCTCTTTTTCAATATGGTAGGTGAAATCGGCATCCTTCATTTCCAATGTAACGGCTTGAAATTCTCGTTTTGAGATAAGTTCAATCTTTACACTGGAAGAATCATAATCCGGAGTTATGCGATAATGCTCCACATAATTTTCTGGCACCCATTCATACCACACACTCTGCCAAATGCCACTCTGGGCAGTATAGAACATTCCGCCACGTTTGAGCGTTTGTTTTCCGCGGGTGTGATAAGATGTATCACTATCATCTTGCACACGCACCTGTAATAAACAAGGCTGATTCGACACATAATCCGTCACATCAATCGCAAATGGCAAATATCCACCGTAATGTTCTACCACCACCTGATCATTCAAATACACCACCGCTTGCTGGTCAACCGCATCAAAATGCAAAATGCAACGTTCACCGTTATCCTTTCGCTTCTGTTCTGTTTCCTCAAAACACAACTCTCTTTGATACCAAAGGTATTCTGTCGGTTGCAACTGCTTCTGCACACCCGAAAGGAGCGTCTCCGGAGAAAACGGAACCACAATCTGCCCCTGGCTTTCAAATGGATTTTCTTCTTCTTTGGAGACAATTGCATAATCCCATTCTCCGTGTAACATCTGATAATGTTCCCTTCGCATCTGCGGGCGTGGATATTCCTGCCATATATGATTTTTATCTAATTGTTCTCCCCACACCGTATAAAGTTGATTTAAAGGGTCATCCTTGTGTTCCTTGTGTATATTTGCTATTGCATCTTTGATTCGCATACGTTTACTTCTTTCTATTCTTTCTTCTTTTCTTTCGCCTTTTTACTTACCTTGCGAACGACTTTTACAGTCAATACAATCAGTCCAACGATAATGAGCAATACGAATAAAATAATACCAATAATCATAAAGAAAAACTTGTTTGGATTTTTCAATAAATCGCCAATCTTTTTGCTGTCTTCTACAACTTTACGTCCTTCTTCTTTTCCATATTTTTTTGGTACATTCCCAATTCCATCCTCATCTGTATCTTCAAATGATGACATATACTCTGCAATCGCTGCCCATGCTTTCAATTCTTTGCCGTCTGCTGTAATAACCGCATCTTCATAGTTTTCAATCGGTGTACCGTCCGCAAACTTCGGAACAATAGTCAAAAGTCCGTAAGACAAATCGGTCACTCCACCTAGCATTTGTGACGTGTAAAAGTCTGTCACAACACGGTAAAGTTTGTCATCTTCTAGCTCCACTCGTTTTTCATCTTGGTTACAGAGATAGACGTCTGTTACCTTATTCAAAATCATGCGGTTTGGATTGTAGTTCCAATATAGACCGTCTGTGTAGAGCCTCGCTGACGTCATCAAATCCGAAATACTTGCATCGATTTCTGCCGCCATTTTTAATTCTTCACCAGTCAAATAAATACTAATTAGCGGATAACCTGGAATTCCATCCTCTCCGATTCCCAACGAGAAGGAATTGAATATGTTTTCCGGAGTGATATTCCCCTTTGCATACGTATCTCGAATCACTCCTGCCGGCACGACAGCTACGTCAACCGGGCGTGTGTCCGTTTTATCAAATTTTGATACCGCATACGTATAGGAATCCGCCATGATGCTTCCTAAATTTAATTCCGTATGCTTGCTTCCTGTATCGTTACTCGTAGCAAATTCAATTTCGTTAGTACATAACACTTGGTCTTTGGTATATCCAAACTTGGATAAGTATTTTTCATCTACCAAATCCATGAATGCATCTACTTTTTTCTGTGTTTTCGCATCTTCTTTCACGCTCTCTTTCACCGTGATTAATTCATACGAATCCATTTTCCATCTACCGTTGGATTTTTGCGACATAGACAAATCTCCAAGATATTTTCCATATTCAGATGCTGACACAATGTAAGTATCACCATGCTGGATTGCTTTGTCCAATTTTGTATGTGTATGCCCACTGATAATCAAATCCAACTCAGGAACACTCTTTGCAAGAATTTCATCCTCTGACTTCTCTTCATCGTCCCAGGTTCCACTGTGAGACACACAGATAATCATATCTACTTTTTCCTTTTCTTGAATCGTTTCTACAGTCTCCTCTACTGCCTCCACAGGGTCTTTGAAAACAAGCGGACAATTCGGAACGCAATCCAATGCATCTTTCCCAAACACTCCTGTAATCGCAATCCGAACACCATTCTTTTTCACTACAACATACTCTTTCACGCCATAGTTTTTAAACGCTTCATCCAGAAGCGCCTGGTCCTTTGTAAAATCGCCTTCTTCCATGGTATCCCAATCTACGTTACATACGACTAATTCAGGAAGTTTCTCTCCGCTTTCCACTGCACGGTTTAGCATATTGGAAAGTCCCTTTGCTTTATAATCAAACTCATGATTTCCAAGAGTCGTCACTTCCATTCCCAATTCGCCAAGCATACGAATCTCCGACGCTTCCTCTTCATACATAACTTGAATCAATGTTCCCATCGAAAAATCACCAGCGTCCAAAAGTAAGGTGTCTGGATTTTTTTTCTTTTGTTCATTGATCAATGTCTTGATTCTTGAAAAACCACCTAGTACTTGTGATTTTCCATCTTCTACAGTCGCAAAAGAATTTAAATGCGAATGCGTATCATGTAAAAACATTACATCTACCTTCTTAGGCGACTTTCCTGCACTTGCAAACATTACTCCTGCAACAAGCAAAATCGTCATTAAAATTCCTGAAAACCAGAGCTTCTTTTTCATGTCTATTCTCCTTTTGTTTTATGTATCAATCATACCCTTTTTCCACCCCACCGTCAATTTAATTTACTTTCTCCGCAGATGGAGTATAATGAGATTAGGAGGTGGCTTATATGAAGAAAAAAGGGATCATCATTGCTCTAACTACTCTGATTATTATCGGACTTTTTCTAATCATTTATCCTCACATTGAAATACAAACGAAGAATAAATTAATTGCTTTTCGTTACAATGATTATATTGATGAATTCGAAGATGAATTGTCTTATGGAGAAATTTATGCCTACTATGCAAAAAGAGACATTTCTGTACGAAATTATGAATTTAAAAGGTTCTGGTTCTTCCATGTTATCACGATGGATTACATAGAGGGTAACTTCTGCGATACTCAGTTTATGTTGGAAGAAAGTTATATTAAGAATTTTATCAAAAATGCAAAGATTAAGGAAAACGAATCCAATCTTGATATTGCTAAATTAATTGAAGGAAAAACCGCAATCGTCGGAAATACAAGGTATAACGGAAACGATTATGAAAAGGGGATTTTTTATCAATTGAATGGAAGATATGAGGAACTTTATGTGTTCTACAAAGATGATTTAATAATTATCCAAGTGGGATCTCCAGATGAATTGCCAAAGTTTATAGCATACAAATAAAAAAGAATAGAAATAGGGAAGAATGCCAGCATTCTTCCCTATTTCTATTCGCTTATGAGCATAACAAAAACCGATTAAAGCTACCCTCGAGATTCGTTTCACGAATCCCTCAGGCGCGTTGCGCCTTCAATAACACAAAAAATTCCCAGAAGCAAGTAAACTTGCTCTGGGAATTATATTTGCGTTATCTCAGTCCGCTTAATCGCGACTATTCGATGATTGCCTTAACAACACCTGAACCTACTGTACGTCCACCTTCACGGATAGCGAAACGAAGTCCTTCTTCCATTGCTACTGAATGGATAAGTTCACATGTCATTTCGATGTGGTCACCAGGCATGCACATTTCTGTTCC
>JAZNKI010000058.1:0-12827 GCA_045578495.1 Faecalimonas sp. | reverse complement strand
AGCTGAAATCAGCAGAACTTTTATTGCAAGAGGATGGCAGTGTGAAAATGATTCGAAGAGCAGAAACTCCGAAGGATTATTTTGCGACATTTGATTGCTTTGAAATAGGAGAAAAGTTGTCATAATAAGTAAATTTAGGAGGATACATTTTGAGTAGCAAAATCGTTTTAATTGATGGACACAGCATATTAAATCGTGCCTTTTATGGCGTTCCGGATTTGACCAATTCGGAAGGTCTTCACACCAATGCGATTTACGGATTCTTGAACATTATGTTTAAGATTTTGGAAGAAGAAAAACCAGAATATTTGACCGTTGCTTTTGATGTGCATGCGCCGACATTTCGTCACGAAATGTATCCAGAATACAAAGGCACAAGAAAGCCGATGCTAGACGAACTTCGTCAGCAGGTGCCAGTGATTAAAGAAGTATTAAAGGCAATGGGCGTTAAGATTATTGAGCAGGCTGGACTAGAAGCTGACGATCTTTTGGGAACCTTGTCAAAGCGCTGTGAGAGTATGGGGATGGATGTCTCTGTGGTTTCCGGAGACCGTGACTTGTTGCAATTGGCAACAGAGAAAGTAAAAATCCGTATACCTAAGACCAAACAAGGACGCACAGAGGTAGAAGACTATTATGCCAAAGATGTGAAAGAACGCTATGAAGTAACTCCAACAGAATTCATCGATTTAAAAGCGTTGATGGGGGACTCTTCGGACAACATTCCAGGCGTTCCAAGTGTGGGCGAGAAGACGGCTACAAAAATCATTGTGGAATATGGCTCTATCGAAAATGCATATGCGAACGTGGATGAAATTAAACCGCCACGTGCAGCAAATGCACTTCGTGAGCATTATGATTTGGCACAGCTTAGCAAAGTGCTTGCAACTATCAATGTAGATGCAGACTTTGCCTATGATTTGGAAGAAGCGAAACTTGGAAATCTTTACACAGAAGAAGCATATGTGTATTTCCAAAGATTGCAATTTAAGAACTTATTGTCTCGTTTTGAAGTAAAGGGACCAGAAAATAAAGTGACGGATTTCTTTAAAAAAGTGACTTCAATGAAAGAGGCAGTTACTATTTTTGAAAAGGCAAAATCCCAGAAAGTGGTCGGCGTTTCCTTGTATAAGGATACGACAAATGTACTACCTTTATTTGTGATGAATGCAGGACTAACAGGCCTTGGCATTGCATTTTCGAATGAGGATATCTATGTCATTACGACAGAGGGAGATATCCAAATTAGTGACTTATTACAAGTGGTAAAAGAACTTTCGAATTGTGTAGAAAAACTTTGTGTATTCAACACAAAAACCGCGTTGGAACATTTGAAAGGGATTAAGGAAGATGTCTGCTTTGATGGGATTATTGCAGCATATCTTTTGAATCCGCTTAAGAATGATTATGAATTTACAGATATTGCAAGAGAACAGTTAGATCTCTTGGTTGATGATAAAATAGATGAATTGCAAAAGGCATTTTATGAGGCGTATACGGCATATGCTTCATGTGAAGTGTTAGAACAAAAATTAATCGATACAAAGATGGAGAAACTGTTCTATGAAATCGAGATGCCATTAGTGTTTGCTCTTTATGAGATGGAACAAAATGGTGTGAAGGTAGATGCACCTGCACTTAGGGTTTATGGAGAAGAACTTGGAAAGCAAATCGTGGAATTAGAAAAGCAAATCTACGAGATGACAGGAGAAGAATTTAATATCAATTCTCCAAAACAATTGGCGGTTATTTTGTTTGAAAAAATGGGACTTCCAAATGGGAAGAAGACAAAGACTGGATATTCTACCTCAGCAGATATCTTGGAAAAATTGGCTCCAGATTACCCAGTAGTATCTAAAATCTTAGAATATCGTCAATTGACAAAACTAAAATCTACTTATGCAGATGGATTGGCAAATTATATTCAGGAAGATGGAAGAATCCACGGAAAATTTAATCAGACCATTACAGCTACAGGGCGTATCAGTAGTACAGAGCCGAATTTACAAAATATTCCTGTTCGTATGGAACTTGGAAGATTAATCCGGAAAGTATTTGTTCCTGAGGACGGTTATGTGTTTGTAGATGCAGATTATTCGCAGATTGAACTTCGCATTTTGGCACATTGTTCAGGAGATGCACAGCTCATTGAGGCATATCGAGAAGCAAAAGATATCCATCGCATGACGGCATCTCAAGTATTTCACATTCCGTTTGATGAAGTAACTGATTTGCAGAGAAGAAATGCAAAGGCTGTAAACTTTGGAATTGTCTATGGCATTAGTTCCTTTGGACTGAGTCAGGATCTTAGCATTACGAAAAAAGAGGCGGCTCAGTATATTGAGAATTATTTTAATACGTACCCGGGAATCAAGGAGTTTCTTGACAATGCAGTCGAGTCTGGAAAGCAAGACGGTTATGTGACTACTTTGTTTGGCAGAAGAAGACCGATTCCGGAGCTTTCATCCGGAAACTTTATGCAACGTTCATTTGGCGAGCGTGTAGCAATGAATTCGCCAATTCAAGGGTCTGCGGCAGATATTATGAAACTTGCTATGATAGGCGTTCACAAACGTTTTGAAGAGGAAAAGATGTTATCTAGAGTTGTACTACAAGTGCACGATGAACTCTTGATTGAAGCTCATGAATCGGAATTGGAGCGTGTGAAAGAGATTCTCGCTTATGAGATGGAACATGCGGCAGAACTCTTAGTTCCATTGGATGTAGAAATGCAAGTAGGAAAGAATTGGTACGAGGCAAAATAATGAAAGTAATAGGAATTACAGGAGGCGTTGGCTCGGGGAAAAGTCGTGTGCTTGAGTATCTTCATTCGAAGCATCAAGCAGTGATTTGCCAGGCGGATCAGGTGGCTTGGAAATTGCAGGAGCCAGGGCAGACGTGTTATAAAAAAATCATAGAGTTTTTTGGTTCGGATATTGTCTTGGAAAATCAATATATCGACCGAAAAAAGCTAGGTGGGATTGTGTTTGCTGATGAAAGAAAATTAGCAGTTTTGAATCAGATTATGCACCCTGCTGTGAAAGAATATATAAAAGATAAAATTCGAGAAGAAAAATGCAAAGGCACCTCGTGTTTTGTCATAGAAGCTGCATTGTTATTGGAAGATAATTACGCAGAAATTTGTGATGAGATATGGTATATTTATACGGATGAAGAAGTGCGCCGTGCACGATTGAAAGAAAGTCGTCAGTACAGCGATGAGAAAATCGATTGTATTATGAATCAACAGTTGTCTGAAGAAGAGTTTCGTGCTCGTTGTCAGATCATGATTCATAATAGCGGAGATTTTGTTGATACTTGCCGACAGATTGATGAACGGATGAACAAGTAGGAGAACAATATGAGACTTTGTAGTATTGCCAGTGGAAGCAGCGGCAATTGTATTTATGTAGGTACCGATACGACGCATTTGTTGATTGATACCGGAATAAGTAAAAAGCGAATCGAAGAAGGATTGGAAAAATTAGGAATAGATGGAAGTATGATTTCAGGGATTTTCATTACCCATGAGCATGTGGATCATATCCAGGGTCTTGGAGTGTTTAGTCGAAAATACGAGGCTCCGATCTATGCTACACCGGGAACCATCCGTGGGATTCAGGCGAGCAAGGGACTTGGGCAAATGCCAGAAGGCCTTTATCGAGAGCTTACGACAGATGCCTGGATGGAAGTGGGAGATTTGCGCATTCGACCATTTGCAATTTCTCACGATGCAAATGAGCCAACAGGTTATCGCATCGAATGTGAAGATAAGGCAGTGGCTGTTGCAACGGATTTGGGAGTGTATGACGATTATATCGTCCAAAATCTTGAATCTTTGCATGCGCTAGTGCTAGAATCAAATCACGATGTACATATGGTGGAAGTCGGACCTTATCCATATCCTTTAAAACAACGAGTTTTGGGAGCACACGGGCATCTATCCAATGAATTGTCAGGAAGATTGCTTTGCAAAATTTTACATGATGATTTAAAATGTGTGCTACTAGGACATTTGAGTAAGGATAACAATTATCCAGCTCTGGCCTATGAGACTGTAAAATTAGAAATTACTCTAGGTGATACACCATATCATGGAAACGATATTCCGATTATGGTTGCCGATAGAGAATGTATGTCAGAAATTATAGAGGTGTAAAGGAGAAGCGTTATGAAGAAGTGTATTATCACAGTGGTTGGAAAAGATACCGTAGGAATTATTGCAAGAGTTTGTACCTATCTTGCGGACAGTCAAATTAATATTTTAGATATCTCTCAGACGATTGTACAAGGCTATTTTAATATGATGATGATTGTAGATGTTTCTATGACTTCAAAAAAATTCGGAGAAGTGGCAGATGAGTTGGAAGCGTTGGGTGAGGAGATTGGAGTTGCTATCCGTTGCCAACGAGAGGAAATTTTTGAGAAAATGCACAGATTATAGGAACTGATTGGAGAATGTCATGATTAACATATACGAAGTTACAGAAACGAATCAAATGATTAGTGAAGAAAACCTTGATGTTCGTACGATTACACTTGGTATTTCACTTATGGATTGCATTGATTCTGATTTGGAAAAATTAAATGAGAAAATTTATAACAAGATTACAACGGTGGCAAAAGACTTGGTTTCTACAGGACAAGAAATTGAACGCGAATTTGGGATTCCGATTGTAAATAAGCGTATTTCGATTACACCGATTTCACTCATTGGTGCTGCAGCATGTAAAACACCAGAAGATTTTGTTACGATTGCAAAAACCCTCGATAAAGCAGCGCATACAGTAGGCGTCAACTTTATAGGTGGCTATTCGGCACTTGTTTCTAAGGGAATGACTCCTGCAGAGGAGTTTTTGATTCGTTCAATTCCACAAGCATTGGCAGTTACAGAACGCGTATGTAGTTCTGTGAATGTTGGTTCTACAAAGACAGGTATCAATATGGATGCAGTGAAGCTTTGTGGTGAGATTGTCAAAGAGACAGCGGAGGCAACGAAAGATAGAGATTCTTTGGGATGTGCAAAATTAGTGATCTTTTGTAATGCACCAGATGACAATCCGTTTATGGCGGGTGCATTCTTGGGTGTCACAGAAGCAGATGCGATTATCAATGTAGGTGTTAGTGGACCGGGTGTCGTAAAACGTGCCATTGAACAGGTGCGTGGTCAAGGATTTGAAAAACTTTGCGAAACAATTAAGAAGACTGCATTTAAGATTACAAGAGTTGGACAACTGGTTGCAGGTGAAGCATCCAAACGTCTCGGTATCCCATTTGGTATTATTGATTTATCTTTAGCTCCAACACCAGCAGTGGGAGATAGTATAGCAGAAATTTTAGAAGAGATTGGTTTGGAACGAGTAGGTGCACCAGGGACAACTGCTGCCCTTGCAATGTTAAATGACCAGGTGAAAAAAGGTGGTGTTATGGCATCTTCTTATGTAGGTGGACTTAGTGGCGCATTTATTCCGGTCAGCGAGGACCAAGGAATGATTGATGCCGTGACAGTTGGGGCGCTTACATTAGAAAAATTAGAGGCAATGACATGTGTATGTTCTGTTGGACTTGACATGATTGCAATTCCAGGAAAAACAAAGGCGTCAACGATTTCTGGAATTATTGCAGATGAGATGGCAATCGGTATGGTGAATCAAAAGACAACTGCAGTTCGCTTGATCCCGGTAATCGGAAAAGATGTGGGAGAGATTGCGCAGTTTGGTGGATTACTCGGATATGCACCAATCATTCCAGTGAATGAATTCGACTGTAGTGCATTTATCAATCGACAAGGTCGCATTCCGGCGCCAATACATAGCTTTAAAAATTAAGAAGGATATAGAAAAACATCCAAAGGATAATCTTTGGATGTTTTTAAATTTCATAAATGCGATTGCTTTGAGAAGGTGTAAGCACTTGAAAAACCATAAGAATCGCTGATGGTAGAGGAGCAGATGTTTCGAAAATTGTAACTGATGCGAATGATATGGAGCAACAGATTGAAAATCTAAGAATTACGAATCTGCTTAAGAAGGAACTGGGAATTCCATTTTTTGTTTTTGGTAAAGAACGTTATTGACATTTTTAAATATAGTCGCTACAATAATATGCAATAAAAATAAGGTTTAGAAATAAGGATTTATAACTGGGCGGTTCTATGTTGTAAATGGGAGGTTTCTCGATTATAATATATAATATAAAAAAGAAAGAATTGAGGCGTGAATATGTCCAAAGTAAATATAGATTATATAATTGATGATAAAAATCTAGATGAATCATTTGTAATTGAAGAAGCTTATTTGAGTAACGACAAAAATTATACAATTTTTAGATACCTGGACTATGTTATTCGTTTCCAATCACCATATTCTCTTGAAAAATATATCGAAATAAAAGAATGGGATAAAGGTTATATTGTTGTTATGGCCAAGTATTTACATCATGATAAACCAGAAGAGGAATATATTGATTTGATACCGATATTAGAAACGTTATATATTGATGCAGATGAATTTGTAGATAAAATTAAGAAAGTGAGTGTAAGATATGAGTAATATTCAAGCGATAGCAGACAATGCAGATATGATTATTAACGGATATGCTTTTACAAAAGATAATGAAAATATACGAGTTTTAAATCTCAATAACAAGAAAGCTTTATATTTTTCTAAAAATGGAAAAGTTCTTAATACAAGTATGGATGATATAGAAATTGGCATTGTGAAACGTTATTATACAAAAAATTCAAACCTGATGGATGAATAAAATGCCGAAATACTACCAATTTAAGATTGCAGGTTACTATTTGTATTTTACTTCTCATTGTGTCGTCGAATGTATGCATGTTCATGCTAGTGGCAGAAGATTATCAGAAACAGGTTCGGCAAAATTTTTTGTAAAAGAAAATGGAGATAGTACCATAGAAAGTGTAGGAACTCTTAATGAAAGAGAAATTAGAAAAGTACAGATGTTTATAAAGAACAATTACCAAGAAATGTACTTAAAATGGACAGAATATAGTAAAGAAGGATATTACGAGAATTAGATAAATATTAATACAAGTGAGGTCTTACCCTCACTTGTATGCGTTATAGACAATTAAATACGTACCACAGGATGAACATATTCATTTTGAAAACAGGTTTTAAATTTGTCTGTAACTATTGTTTGATAAATATGTGAAGCATAGATGTCACGTTCCATCATAGGGTGTTCAAAGGCAGATAACTTTGTAACCAAAGGAATGGAACCATGTTTTTTGATTTCCGACATTACCTCTGTAGAATCCGTGCGAAATCCTAACACACGGGCATAGGCAATATCGTTGATATCATTTTTTCTGCATCTCAGCAAAATATGTAATAGTGCGCGACTGATTCGTGAATAAGTCAATTCTTTCGTTTTCAACAATTCGCAAAATTGTTCGAAAGTAACAAACTCATTTCTGCGATTATAGATGCGATTTGCCAATTCTTCTGACACATCCGCGTATTCATACAAAGATTCTTTTGTTTCGTCCAATAAACGATATTTTAATAGGAGCGAGAAGTCATTCACATAGATTGGCGTGCCTAGGTTTTTGCGAGTGATTTCAGGCACTTGTTCGTTTAATGTTTCTAAAATATTCCCTTTTACTGCGTTTCGTATTGCAGAAGCAGAACTATACTTGTCACGAAGTGTTTCATCATGATAGTTTGAACCAGTTCTTGCTATCGTAAGAGGTGTTATATTGCTATTTAATTTTAAAAGTGCCTTGATATATTCAATACCAAGGATATTGTTTGGCGCACCTAAAATCTGGTCATAATTCTTATCTGGGAACAATTCTTTGATGGCCTTTTCGCGAGCAACTGGGAAAGAAACACCAGTGCGAAGTTGCTTTTGCAAATTTGCTTTGTATTCGTCACTTTCATTGGTTAGAATGTCAGCAATATCGGATAAAATAGCAATGTCGCCGCATTCACTTCCAAAGCAGATGGCATCGATTATTCCAAGTTTTTCGAGTATACTTACTGCACCAAAGGCAAATTGTTCTGCGCTTCCAGTGGCATAGCAGACAGGAAGCTCGATGACTAAGTCGGCACCGCACTGCAAAGCAGATTCTGCACGCAAATGCTTTGACATAATAGCAGGTTCACCACGTTGTACAAAGTCTCCACTCATTACGACGACGACGAAATTAGCACCAGTCAAGCGTTTTGCCTGTTCAATATGATATTGATGACCATTGTGAAATGGGTTGTATTCGGCAATCAAACCAACTACTTTCATAAAAAGCTCCTTTATTTTTACTAACAAAGGCATTATACTATAAATATATTTTTATCGAAAGGGGGAATTCTTATGAATCGAGAAGAAGTTTTATTTATGCTTGAAGAACGACAATTTAAAGAATTAAGAGAAGTGTTGGAAAATACACACCCCGTCGATATTGCAGAATTGTTTGAAGATTTAGAACACAAGCAAGTATTAATGTTATTCCGTTTGTTGGATAAGGATAAGGCAGCAGAAACCTTTACAGAGATGAACGGAGATGTGCGTGAGGCACTCATTAACGCATTGACTGACTCAGAATTGGAGGAAGTCATGGAAGAAATGTATCTGGATGATGCTGTAGATGTTGTCGAAGAACTGCCGGCCAATGTAGTGAAGCGTCTTTTGATGGTGACTGATGAGGATATGCGAAAGCAAATCAACACGCTTCTTAAATATCCGGAAGACAGTGCCGGAAGTGTTATGACGGTGGAGTACATTGCCTTTCAGAAAGATATGACAGTAGAAGAAGCGATTATGAAAATTCGTCAAGTGGGGATTAACCGTGAGACGATTTACACATGCTATGTTACAGATAAGAGAAAACTAATCGGTGTTGTATCTTTGCGAGAATTGTTGACGACAGGTGATAACCGTACTTTAGAAGAAATTATGGAGACGAACATGTTTTATGTTCACACCCATGATGACCAAGAAGAAGCGGTGAATATCATTAATAAATATGGTTTAATTGCTCTTCCGGTTGTGGATAAAGAGATGCGCATTGTTGGTATTGTAACGGTCGATGATGCGATGGATATTTTGCAAGAAGAGACGACCGAAGATATCAGTATGATGGCCGGTATCGTTGCTCCGAGTGAAGAGGACTATTTTTCTACGAGTGTGTGGAAACATGCAAGCAGTCGTTTTCCGTGGTTGTTATTTTTGATGTTGTCAGCGACTTTAAGCGGTCTGGCGCTTGGTCGATTTGAAGCAGCCCTTGTGGCGATGCCGATTTTGAACACATTTGTTCCAATGTTGACTGGAACAGGAGGAAATTGTGGTTCTCAAAGCTCGACACTTGTGATTCGTGGTTTGGCGACAGAAAGTATCGAATTTAAAGATATTTTCAAAGTCATACTAAAGGAAGTCGTTGTAGCTTCTATGGTAGGCGTTATGTTGGCGATTGTAAATGCGATTCGAATTTTAATCATGTACAAAGATCCAATGCTGGCAATTACGCTGGGAATTACATTGATCTGTACCGTTATTCTTTCTAAGGTCATTGGATGTGTGTTGCCACTTTTGGCGAAAAAGTGTAAGTTAGATCCGGCACTTATGGCAGCACCGTTAATTACAACATTGGTAGATACTGGTACAATATTGTTGTATTTTACGATTGCAAGTCGTATTTTTGGACTTTAAAAAATACAAAAACTGGATGAAAATGACTTGTATACAAAAAACGGATGAGCTATAATAAAGTATGTATGTGAACAAATATGAAAGGAGTCATTAAGTCATGGGATTTATTGATATCATTAAAGAAAAAGCAAAACAAGATTTAAAAACAATCGTTCTTCCAGAGACAGAGGATAAGAGAACTTATGAGGCTGCAGAAGCAGTGCTTCGCGAAGGAACTGCAAAGTTAGTTCTTGTAGGAAGCAAAGAAGAAATCGAAAAGAACGGTGCAGGATTTGATATTTCAGGTGCAACTATTGTTGACCCTGCAACCTACGAAAAGACAGAAGAGTACATTGCAAAATTAGTAGAACTCAGATCGAAAAAAGGGATGACAGAAGAACAAGCAAGAGAATTACTCTTAACAAATTATTTGTACTATGGTGTTATGATGGTAAAAATGGGAGATGCTGATGGAATGGTTTCAGGTGCATGCCATTCAACAGCAGACACATTAAGACCTTGCTTACAAATCTTAAAGACAAAACCGGGAACAAAATTGGTATCTGCATTCTTCGTTATGGTAGTTCCGGATTGTGATATGGGTGCAAATGGAACATTCGTATTTGCAGATTCTGGATTGGAACAAAATCCAGACCCAGAAAAATTAGCAGCAATTGCCATTTCTTCCGCAGAATCATTCGAAGCATTAGTTGGAGAAGAAGCAAAAGTCGCTATGCTTTCACACTCAACAATGGGAAGTGCAAAACATGCAGATGTTGATAAAGTTGTAGAAGCTACACGTATTGCAAAAGAATTAGCTCCAGATCTTATGTTAGATGGAGAAATGCAATTAGATGCAGCTATCGTTCCGGAAATTGGTGAATCAAAAGCGCCAAACAGCAAAGTGGCAGGACATGCAAACGTTCTTGTATTCCCTGACTTAGATGCTGGTAATATTGGTTATAAATTGGTACAAAGACTTGCAAAAGCAGAAGCATATGGTCCTTTGACACAAGGAATTGCAAAACCTGTAAATGATTTGTCTCGTGGATGTAGTGCTGCAGATATTGAAGGCGTAGTTGCTATCACAGCAGTACAGGCACAAGCACAAGAAAAATAGTTTTGACGACGGAGGAAACATCATGAATGTATTAGTTATTAACTGTGGAAGTTCATCTTTGAAATTCCAATTGATCAATTCTGACACAGAAGCAGTATTAGCAAAAGGACTGTGCGAAAGAATTGGTATCGACGGAAGATTGACATATCAACCAGAAGGCGGAGAAAAAGTAACAGAAGATAAGCCAATGCCAACACATACAGAAGCGATTCAATTCGTAATTGACGCATTGACAGATGCAGATACAGGTGTAGTTGCAAGTTTAAATGAAATTAATGCAGTTGGACATCGTGTGGTACATGGTGGAGAAAAATTTGCTTCATCAACAGTTATCACAGAAGAAGTGTTCAAAGCAATCGAAGAGTGTAATGACCTTGCACCACTTCACAATCCAGCAAATTTAATCGGTATTGAAGCTTGTCAAAAATTAATGCCAGGTACACCAATGGTTGCAGTGTTTGACACAGCATTTCATCAAACAATGCCTGAAAAAGCTTATATGTACGGATTGCCATATGAATACTATGAAAAATACAAAGTAAGACGCTACGGTTTCCATGGAACAAGCCACAGCTTCGTTTCAAAGAGAACTGCTGAAATCTTAGGAAAAGCATACGAAGATACAAAAACAATTGTATGTCACCTTGGAAACGGTGCAAGTATTTGTGCGGTATTAAATGGTAAATCTGTTGATACTTCAATGGGTCTTACTCCATTGGAAGGCCTTGTAATGGGAACACGTTCTGGAGATATCGATCCAGCAATTTTGGAATTCCTTGCTAAGAAGGAAGATATGGACATTGCAGCACTTATGAATATGTTAAATAAAAAATC
Organism: Faecalimonas sp.; assembly: GCA_045578495.1. Taxonomy (GTDB): domain Bacteria; phylum Bacillota; class Clostridia; order Lachnospirales; family Lachnospiraceae; genus Faecalimonas. The sequence goes on along the minus strand of JAZNKI010000058.1, from coordinate 1,219 downwards.
TGGTGTACACGGAGTTTCCGGAATTTCTAGTGATTTCCGTGACTTAACAGCAGGAGCAGCGGATGGAAATAAACGTGCTCAAATCGCAATTGATGTATTTGCTTACCGCGTTGCAAAATATGTAGGAAGCTATGCAGCAGCGATGAATGGTGTGGATGCAATTGCCTTTACAGCTGGTATCGGCGAAAATGTTTGTCTTGTAAGAGAAAAAGTTTGTGAATATCTTGGATATTTAGGAATTACTCTTAACAAAGAAGCAAACGAATTGCGCGGCGAAGAAATTGAAATTTCAACAGCAGATTCTAAGGTAAAAGTTTACGTTGTACCAACAAACGAAGAGCTTGCTATCGCGCGTGAAACAGTAGCATTGGTTTAGGATAATTTTTCTAAATATTTTGTTGACAAATGAAATTTTAATGATATAATAATCTAGGTGTGATAAGGAGAACTATATGTTTATTGACTTGTCAGACGTTCTGTTGGAACATCATAAACCGATAGATACTGTAGTTTCTATTGAAATGTGCGAATTTAAAAGTACACTCGGATGCATGCCAATCTTACAGAAAAGTTCAGTGCACATCGTTGTAAAACATGTAAAAAACAAGGAACTTACTGTGGAAGGTACTTGCAAAGTTGTATTGGAGATTCCATGTGACCGATGTTTAACACCGGTTCCGGTAACATTCGATATAGAATTTGCGAATCATATTGATTTAGATGATGAAAATCAAACAGACGAAGTAGATGAAAAAGATTATATTGACGGATACAAACTTGACGTAGACAAGTTGCTCTATAATGAGATATTGGTAGGATGGCCGATGAAAATTCTATGTGATGAGAACTGTAAAGGAATCTGTAACACATGTGGTCAAAACCTAAATAAGGGAACTTGTAACTGCGAAGATACAAGTCTTGACCCTAGAATGTCAGTTATCCGCGATGTGTTTAAGAATTTTAAGGAGGTGTAACCTATGTCAATCTGTCCAAAGAATAAATCTTCTAAAGCAAGAAGAGACAAAAGAAGAGCAAACTGGAAAATGAGTGCTCCAAATTTAGTAAAATGCAGCAAATGTGGAGAATTAATGATGCCACATAGAGTATGCAAAGCTTGCGGTTCTTACAACAAAAAAGAAATCGTAGCTACAGCAGAATAATTTTGATTTGTCAAAAAGGTGTAAAAGCAAATGCTTTTGCACCTTTTTTGTAAATAATA
>JAZNKI010000057.1:0-4735 GCA_045578495.1 Faecalimonas sp. | reverse complement strand
TTGTGGTAAATACAAAAAAATCCGTTACAAAGGTGTTGTTTGTGATAGATGTGGCGTTGAAATCACAAAAGCAAGTGTAAGACGTGAGCGCATGGGGCACATTGCCCTTGCAGCGCCAGTTTCTCATATTTGGTATTTCAAAGGAATTCCAAGCCGTATGGGATTGGTTTTGGATTTATCACCAAGAACATTGGAAAAAGTGTTGTACTTTGCATCCTATATTGTATTAGATAAAGGTGAAACAAGTTTACAATACAAACAAGTATTGTCAGAACAAGAATATCAAGAAGCAAAAGAAGCTTGGGGAGATACTTTCCGTGTTGGCATGGGAGCAGAAGCGATTCAAGAACTTCTTCGTGCAATTGATTTAGAAAAAGAATATGAAGAATTACAGAGCGATTTAAAAGGATCTACAGGACAAAAACGTGCAAGAATTGTAAAACGTTTAGAAGTAGTAGAAGCGTTCCGTGGTTCAGGAAACAAACCAGAATGGATGATTATGGATGTAATCCCGGTTATTCCACCGGATTTGCGTCCAATGGTACAATTGGATGGTGGACGTTTTGCGACATCTGACTTAAATGATTTGTACAGAAGAATCATCAATAGAAATAACCGTTTAAGAAGACTCTTGGAGTTAGGAGCGCCAGATATTATCGTGCGTAACGAAAAGAGAATGCTTCAAGAAGCAGTAGATGCTTTGATTGATAATGGACGTCGTGGTCGTCCGGTTACAGGACCTGGTAACAGAGCATTGAAATCATTGTCTGATATGTTGAAAGGTAAGTCAGGACGTTTCCGTCAAAACTTACTTGGAAAACGTGTTGACTACTCAGGACGTTCCGTTATCGTTGTAGGACCAGAACTTAAGATTTATCAATGTGGTCTTCCAAAAGAAATGGCAATTGAGTTATTCAAGCCATTTGTTATGAAAGAGTTAGTAGCAAACGGTACTGCTCACAATATTAAAAATGCTAAGAAAATGGTAGAAAGACTTCAACCAGAAGTTTGGGATGTATTAGAAGAAGTTATCAAAGAACATCCAGTTATGTTGAACCGTGCACCTACCCTTCACAGACTTGGTATCCAAGCATTTGAACCAATTCTTGTAGAAGGTAAAGCAATTAAGCTTCATCCATTGGTGTGTACAGCTTACAACGCGGACTTCGACGGTGACCAAATGGCGGTCCATTTGCCACTTTCTGTAGAAGCTCAAGCGGAATGTCGTTTCTTGCTTCTTTCACCAAACAACTTGCTGAAACCTTCAGATGGTGGCCCGGTTGCAGTTCCTTCACAGGATATGGTTCTTGGTATCTACTATTTGACACAAGAAAGACCTGGTGCAAAAGGGGAAGGAAAGAGCTTCAAAAACTTAAATGAAGCAATCTTGGCATATGAGAATGGTGTTATCACATTGCATTCACGTATTAAAGTTCGTGTTACAAAGAACATTGAAGGTGAAGAAAAATGCGGTGTGGTAGAATCAACATTAGGACGTTTCTTATTTAATGAAATCATTCCTCAGGACTTAGGTTTTGTAGATAGAAGCATTCCAGGAAATGAACTTCTTTTGGAAGTAGATTTCCTTGTAGGTAAGAAACAAAACAAACAAATTCTTGAAAAAGTAATTAACACACATGGTGCTACAGTAACAGCTGAAGTGTTAGATAAGATTAAAGCAACAGGATACAAATATTCTACAAGAGCTGCTATGACCGTATCTATTTCAGAAATGACAGTGCCTCCACAGAAACCACAAATGATTCAGGAAGCACAAGAAACTGTAGATAAAATTACAAAGAACTTCAAACGTGGTCTTATCACAGAAGAAGAACGTTATAAAGAAGTTGTTGAAACATGGAAGAATACAGATGATGCACTTACAAAAGCGTTGTTGGATGGACTTGATAAATACAACAACATCTTTATGATGGCTGACTCTGGTGCCCGTGGTTCTGATAAACAAATTAAACAGCTTGCTGGTATGCGTGGACTTATGGCCGATACAACTGGTCGTACAATCGAGCTTCCAATCAAGTCAAACTTCCGTGAAGGTCTTGACGTATTGGAATACTTCATGTCAGCCCATGGTGCTCGTAAAGGTCTGTCAGATACCGCTCTTCGTACAGCCGATTCGGGATACTTGACAAGACGTCTTGTTGACGTTTCACAACAACTTAGTATCCATGAAGTAGACTGTGTGGATAAAAATGCTGAAATTCCAGGTATGTATGTCCGTGCATTCATGGAAGGAAATGAAGAAATTGAAAGCTTACAAGAACGTATTACAGGACGTTACGTATGCGAAGATATTTACGATAAAGATGGAAACATCATTGTAAAAGCAAATCACATGGTAACACCAAAACGTGCAGAACGCGTTATGAAGTATGGTGTTGGAAAGGATGGCGGTCCAATCACAGAAGTGAAGATTCGTACAATCCTTACATGTAAATCACACATCGGTGTTTGTGCAAAATGTTATGGTGCAAACATGGCTACAGGAGAACCGGTACAAGTTGGTGAAGCAGTAGGTATTATTGCAGCTCAATCAATCGGAGAACCAGGTACACAGTTGACCATGAGAACATTCCATACTGGTGGTGTTGCTGGTGGAGATATCACACAGGGTCTTCCTCGTGTCGAAGAACTTTTTGAAGCAAGAAAACCAAAGGGTCTTGCAATTATCACAGAGTTTGGTGGCGTTGCTACAATTAACGATACAAAAGGAAAGAAACGTGAAGTTATCGTAACAAACGATGAAACTGGAGAATCAAAAGCATATTTGATTCCATACGGATCAAGATTGAAAATCCAAGATGGTGCAGTTCTTGAAGCGGGTGATGAACTTACAGAAGGTAGTGTAAATCCACATGATATCTTGAAAATCAAGGGACTTCGTGCAGTACAAGATTATATGATTCAAGAAGTACAACGCGTATATCGTCTCCAAGGTGTAGATATCAACGATAAGCATATCGAAGTTATCGTTCGTCAAATGCTTAAGAAAGTACGTGTGGAAGAAAATGGTGATTCAGAGTTCTTGCCAGGAACAATGGTGGATATTCTTGACTTTGAAGAAACAAATGAAAGATTGGTTGCAGAAGGAAAAGAACCAGCTACTGGAGAACCAGTTATGCTTGGTATCACAAAAGCGTCTCTTGCAACAGACTCATTCCTTTCAGCAGCTTCCTTCCAAGAAACAACAAAAGTTCTTACAGAAGCAGCAATTAAAGGAAAAGTGGATCCACTCCTTGGATTGAAAGAAAATGTTATCATTGGTAAATTGATTCCAGTTGGTACAGGTATGAGACAATACCGTGATGTAAAAATTGACACAGGTGTGCAAACAGAAGAAATCACAGAAGAAGTAGTAGAAGAAGCTACAGAAGAAGTGGTTTTGGAAGAAGTAAGTGTTGAAGAATAAGATAAAGAAAAGCTGCTCGTTTAGGGCAGCTTTTTGCTTGCATTTTTATTGCAGAAGAATGGTGTTTGGAAGGGAAAAAAGTTGACGCAGGATACGCATCACAATATAATAGCAAAGGAAGAAATGATGAGATTTGAAAAGTAATAAATGCGGATGAAACGGAGAGAATGTGATGTTTGAAAATATGATTCATATGCAACTCATGATGTTTTTATTCATAGGAGTTGGTTATTGTGTGAGGCGAAAAGGAATTGTGGGCACGGAAGGACGCATGAATATGATTGATTTGTGCCTGAAAGTCACACTTCCTTTCAATGTGTTTCACTCATTTTTGCGAAAATGGGACTGGAATCTGTTTGCTTTGTGTGGAATGATTTTGATTTTGTCGATAGGGTTTAATCTGTTTAGTATCCTATTTAGCGTATTCTTATATAGGAAAGAAGGCGAAGATAGACAAAAAACACTTCGATATGGCACCATCATTTCTAACAGCGGATTTTTAGGAAACCCGATGGTAGAGGGAATATACGGAAGCGATGGACTTCTATACGCAAGCCTTTTCATGCTACCGGTACGTATTGCAATGTGGACGGTTGGAATGGCAGTATTTCTGAAAGGGAAAAAGAATGCAGCATGGAAAAACATATTCACAAATCCTTGTATCGTGGCCATCTATTTAGGTGTGTTCGTGATGCTTTTGGGAGTGAAATTCCCAGCATTTTTGCAAAATACAATTACGGGAATCAGCAATTGCAATACTCCGATTAGTATGATGTTAATTGGAATGATGTTGGCTGAAGTGAATCCGAAGGGGTTACTCGATAAAACGGTGATCTTTTACACGGCGATTCGTCTCCTCGTAATACCTGCAATCGTGTTTGTAATTACGTTGCCGATTCCAATGGATCCAATGCTCTGTGGAATTACGGTTATTATGGCTGGAATGCCGGCGCCAATTACTACAGCATTGTTGTCTGCAAAGTATGGTGGAGATGAAAAATATGCAACGGGAATGATATTCTTCAGCACCATTATATCGATGATTACATTGCCATTATGGTGTTTACTGGTATAGATAGAAAAGAAAATGGAAAAATATATGAAGAGACACTTGACTTTTTGATATTTTCATAATAAACTATTTTAGCGTGCATAAGAAGGCATTGCTTTTTTGGTGCGCAAAAATATTTGTAAACATTTACAAAGCAACCAACAGAATTCATAGGAGGTGAAAAGAATGCCAACATTTAACCAGTTAGTAAGAAAAGGACGCCAAACTTCTGTAAAGAAATCTACAGCACCAGCTCT
>JAZNKI010000056.1:0-1859 GCA_045578495.1 Faecalimonas sp. | reverse complement strand
CTATGAGTTCTATTTTGGGTTTTTGATATTTCATTTTTACACCTCCTAATATCTTGCAACCACACGTTTCTAATCCTTGTTCTTTTAACAATGACATGTTATGAAATAAAATTAGATTTTCTTTTCATCCAATCAACACTTTTCTAAAACAACTTGTTTGCCGTCCTCTTCTATCATATAAAAATTCATAATTATTCAGATTTATAAAATTTAAACGATTATAAATTATAATTTTCCATCTCAATAACGAGCTCTGATTGGCTAGTCTACGACCGCTTTCATTTCCCGTTAACCACATAATTACGCACGCATAATTTTTATAATATTGCACCTTTCTCTGCATTCCTATAAATTGGCTTTCCAGGTACTAAAGAAAATATCCAACGTTATTGCATGAGCTAGAAGTTTCTCTCTTTCATAGATAGAAACTTCTACTTCCATGCAAGTTTTAATATTACAATTCAAAAATCCTATTTGTATTCTGGATACACGTCTCTCTTCGCATATCCAAATCTCAACGCATCATTCAGAAGCGTATATTTTGCCCGTGGTACTGTGAAGTCCCAAGGCGCTGTCATATAACCTTTTAATCTTTCTGGCGCAATTTCTGCCTTTCCCAATTCCATCGTTTCATGGGTATTAAAGTTCACAGACCATGTCGATGATGTTGGAACTTGGTCAAATCCGCGTTTTTCTAACTCAACATATGCTTGATAATATTTATCTCTATATGTGCCATCCGGATTTTTCTTCACCTCATGATATGCCCAGTTTGATTGAAGAACTGATTTTGGCATTTTCGAAAAATATTCATCCGGATTATTCCAACATGCATCTGCCCATACCCATGGACGCATTCCTAATTTTTCGCAAATATCAAAAAAGAAGTAAGCATCATGCCACCAGAGATCTTTTTGTCTAACGCAACAATATGCCATCCAACTTTGATTTTCCGGATCTTCTTCATCCATACCAAGATGGAAATACTCCGGATAATCGAAAAGTTCTGCCACTTCTTTGATTAAATCTTCGCACACGCGATAATAAATTGATGTAGAAATCATTCTTCCATATTCTTTCATCCACGCTTTATGTCCCGCAGAGAAATTAAGTTTCGGAAGTGGTGTCAATCCAATGGAACGCATGTAATCCAATTCTTTTTTCAATTTGTCTTTTGACCATGCTCCCGGAATCGAGATTTCAGGATGCGATTCATATTGAATCGCATCTCCGATATCTATTAAGACTGTGTTAAATCCTTGGGAAGGAAGGAAGTCAATAACTTCTCTCCATACTGCATCGTCTGTATTTAATTGAGGAAAATATGGTGCCCATCTTCTAGTACCACCTTCATCTGCCCACATGTTTTCACCGAGCTGTATCATGTACACCCACATCATTTTTTTCATTTTACGCCCTCCGTTAAATGTTAGTTACTTGCTAGTCATTTCACTGTTTCGCCAAGCACTTTCGTAAATACCTTAAGTCCAGGAACATTATCTTTTCTTGCTACCCAAGTATCTTCAAAGTCAAGAAGTGTATTTTGGCTTCCTGCAGTTCCAAGGAAATCTGACTTCGCTTTCATAATTCCTTTACCATTAATAGTCAAAGTCGCTGCTGACGCACCGCCATTAGCTATGTATTGATGATAAATTCTAGCTACTGCAAAACATTCATTTGTTGCATATACATTTGTTAAGTTCAATGTTGTCGCTCTAAGTTCATCAAAACCGCCATATACTGCAGACACTGCTGGTGTAGCTGTTGAACCAGCTTTTTGAGTAATCGTACCTGCACTCATACAATTTTCAATTGTGATTGTCGGTGTGTAATAATCTCGTGCACCTCCAACAATTCCA
>JAZNKI010000055.1:0-4736 GCA_045578495.1 Faecalimonas sp. | reverse complement strand
TGAGCATCTGTTAATGTAACGATTGTATTATTAAAAGATGATTGGATATGTGCTTGTCCTCGTTCAACGTTTTTCTTGACACGTTTTTTTGTCACTTTTTTTGTAACTTTTTTAGCCATGTTAAACTAACCTACTTTCTTTCTTTTTATTTTTAAGGAAGTTCTTCTTACTAACCTCGTGCGTCGTCTTTAACTCGCACTCGCTAAGTTTCGAAGAACAAAGTTCGCACTAATCTCAAGCTACGATTGTCAGCTTGCTTGCGGTATGTGGTCTACTTTTTCTTATTTGCAACTGTTCTCTTAGGACCTTTTCTTGTTCTTGCGTTTGTTTTTGTCTTTTGTCCACGCACTGGAAGTCCTTTTCTATGACGGATACCTCTATAGCATCCGATTTCTTGCAATCTCTTGATGTTAAGAGCGATTTCTCTACGAAGATCACCTTCTACTTGGTAATTCTCATCAATTACTGCACTGATTGCTTTTACCTCGTCGTCTGTTAAATCTCTACAACGAGTATCTGGATTTACTCCAGCATCTGCTAAAATTTTTGTTGCGCTTACTCTACCGATACCGTAGATGTAAGTCAAACCGATTTCGACACGTTTGTCTCTTGGTAAATCTACACCTGAAATACGAGCCATGTGTTCTTCCTCCATTTTTCTTTTTTGGGTTAATATTGTCTCAAATTGGGGTACATCTGTACCCAGCTGCTAGATACTACAGCCTTTCTCGGAAATGACACCGAGTATTATAAGCAATATACATCGAGGATTGTTCTCTGTATATTAATAGTACATTTCTGTACTACAGCCGCCTAAATTAGTTTTTGTGCTTTTACGCACAAAATGGACAACGATAAATTATCCTTGTCTTTGTTTGTGTTTTGGATTCTCACAGATTACTCTGATGCTTCCTTTTCTTTTAATGATTTTGCACTTTTCGCAAATTGGTTTTACTGATGATCTAACCTTCACGTCAAATCCTCCTTTCATCCATTGCTTTTGATAAGTTTCAATGCACATTTTCCGCAAAAAATCGCAACTCATATATTTTCACACACAAAAATACACGGAAACGTGCTTATATAGTATACAACTACAATTCTGTAAAGTCAACAGATAAATTATATTTTTTTATTTATCTCTCCAAGTAATTCTTCCTTTTGACAAATCGTATGGAGATAATTCCAATGTTACCTTATCTCCTGGTAAAATTTTAATGAAATTTGTACGCAATTTTCCACTAATGTGAGCCAATACTTGATGTCCGTTTTCTAATTCTACTTTAAACATTGCGTTTGGTAACTTTTCTACTACAGTTCCTTCAATTTCAATTACGTCAGCTTTTGACATTTTTATTTCCTCCCTATTTCCTTATCAAATAACTTGAGTCTTCGCTTGATACTTACATCATCCATTTCACTATTATTGTCTTGTTCACAGATAATCTGCACATGCTTAATTTTCTTTTTTTTAGGTTTCGTCAAACTTTTTGTTTTCCCATCCACCAAATATACATATGTTTGATCAACTTCACATATCACATAGATATGATTTTTGTCATGCCCTGCTTTTGATTTTGCAAGCATTCCGATCTTGATTTCATTTACACGCATACTGTACCTCTTCTTATTTTGATAAGGTCAAAAGTACCGGTTCATCTTCCGTTATCAACACTGTATTTTCATAGTGTGCCGACAACGAACCATCTCTTGTTACTACTGTCCAGTCATCATCCAGCCACTCTACTTCCCATGTACCAACATTAATCATTGGTTCAATCGCTAGTGTCATACCTCTTCGCAGTTTCGGTCCTCTACGATTCATTTCGTAATTTGGCACCTCTGGCGCTTCGTGAAGTTGTGAACCAATTCCATGCCCACACAAATCTCTAACCACGCCATATCCTCGCTCGTTGGCATATCTTCCGATTGCGGCTGAAATGTCAAACAGATGATTGCCCTCTTTTGCGTATTTTATACCCTCAAAGAAACATTCTTCTGTTACTTTTATCAATTCTTTCGCTTTGAAACTAATTTCGCCTACTCCATAGGTTCTTGCCGCATCAGAATGGTATCCCTTGTAAATCAATCCCGCATCCAAACTCACGATGTCTCCATCTTTCAAAATGCGTTGGTCCGTTGGAATTCCATGTACCACTTCATCATTTACAGAAACGCAAATCGATGCAGGGTAACCATTATAATTCAAAAACGATGGGATACATCCATAGCTTCGAATCACTTCTTCACCCAGGCGATCAATATCTTTTGTAGACATTCCAGGCTTCAAATTCTTTTTCAATTCTTCATGTACGATGGCTAGAATTCTTCCAGCCTCGGTCATCAATTCAATTTCTCTCGCAGATTTAATGCTAATTGCCATAAACTTATTCTCCTAAAATTTGAACAATACTTTCAAACACATCTGCGATGTCTACTGTACCATCCACTTCTTTTAAAATTCCTTTTGATGTATAATAATCAATCAATGGTTGTGTTTGCTCATGGTACACATTTAATCTTTTTTGAACAGTTTCTGGTTTGTCATCATCTCTCAGAATTAATCCACCCTGACATTGATCACAAACACCTTCTTCTTTTGTAGGTGCATATACGACATGATATGTTGCTCCACAAGCCACACACGCGCGACGTCCAGACATTCTATTTACAATATTTTCATCTGGAACTTCCACGTTGATTGCAAAATCAACAGTTTGTTTCATACTTTCCAACGCAGTATCCAAAGCTTCTGCTTGTGGTATTGTTCTTGGAAATCCATCTAAAACATATCCATTTTCACAATCTTTTTCTTTGACACGATCCACAACAAGGTCCACAACCAATTCATCCGGAACTAACATACCTTGATCCATGTATGTCTTTGCTTTTTGCCCAAGTTCTGTATTGTTTTTGATATTTGCTCTAAAAATATCTCCTGTTGAAATGTGCGGAATAGAATATTTTTCAGCAATCTTAATTGCTTGTGTTCCTTTTCCTGCACCTGGTGCGCCTAACATAATCAATCGCATATATTTTCCTCCACATAGCACTTTAACCCGTTAATTCTAACGGGCTAAACTGCTTTTCTATTTATTTTCCACTATTTAAAAATCCTTTGTAGTTACGAACAACCATTTTTGATTCAATTTGTTCAATTGTTTCTAATACAACACCTACAATAATGATGAGTGATGTACCACCGAATGAAACTGCCGCTCCAAACCATCCGTTAAAGAAGAACGGAATAACTTGGACGATAATCAATCCAACAGCTCCTACAAAAATGATGTAATTCAAGATTTTTGTCAAATAGTCTGCAGTAGGTTTTCCCGGACGAATACCTGGTACAAAACCACCGCTCTTTTTCATGTTATTTGCAATTTCCAATGGATTAAATGTAATTGATGTATAGAAATATGCAAATGCAATTGTTAATGCAATATAAAGAATCAATCCCCAAGTGTACTTAAAGTCTCCACCTTGATTGAACCATTTATTTGAATCCAAAGCATTTAATATTTCTTCCCACACTCCACTTACACCATCTTTCGATAAGAAAGATACAATTAAAAGTGGGAATTGCATCAATGAAGATGCGAAAATAACAGGAATAACCCCAGCTGTATTCACTTTCAAAGGAATGTGTGTTGATTGACCACCAACTGTCTTTCTTCCTTGAATCTTTTGTGAATATTGAACTGCAATTTTTCTCTGTCCACCTTGTAAGAAAATTACAAATACAACGACAACTAAAATAATAACTAATATAAGAATTGCTATTAATGCTGCTATTACGTATTTTTTCTCCGCGATTTCCGGATCAATAAAATTACCATATAATGTAATCAAATCTTGTGGCAAGCTTGAAAGAATATTAATTAAGAGGATTACAGAAATACCATTTCCGATTCCCTTTTCTGTAATTCTTTCTCCTACCCACATAAGGAATGAAGAACCTGCAGTCAATGTGAGTGCAAACATTGCAACTTGCATAAATGTTGCTTTTTCTCCTCCGAAAAGGCCTTGACTACCAAATCCAATTCCCATTGCTACTGATTGGATTACTGCAAGAGCTACTGTTACGTAACGTGTGATTGCAGCCATTTTCTTTTTGCCTTCTTCACCATCTTTTTGCATTTCTTCCAATTTTGGAATCGCAATTGTAAGAAGTTGCACGATGATTGAAGATGTAATGTACGGGCTGATGCTCAACGCAAAAATTGACATCTGTTCAAAAGAACCCCCTGTAAATGCATTCAAAAAGTTAAATGCTGAGTTCTTGCTGTTGAAAATTTGTGCCACAACGGTTGAATCAACGCCTGGTGCCGGTAGTAAAGACCCAAGTCTTACTACTACCAACATCATGAATGTATAAGCAACTCTTTTTCGAATATCCGCAATTTGAAATGCGTTACGGAATGACTTAAACATTAGATCACCTCGGCTTTTCCACCATTTGCTTCAATTTTAGCTACTGCGCTAGCACTGAATGCATTAGCTTGAACTGTGAGTTTCTTTGTTAATTCACCATTTCCAAGGATTTTAACCCCATCTCTTGGATTTTTAACAATACCAGCTTCAATAAGAGTTTCAATTGATACAACTGCATCATTTTCAAATACTTCTAAAGCATCTAAGTTGATAGCAACGATTTCTTTTGTATTTCTATTTGTGAAACCTCTTTTTGGTATTCTTCTATATAATGGCATTTGTCCACCTTCGAAACCTGGTCT
>JAZNKI010000054.1:0-101792 GCA_045578495.1 Faecalimonas sp. | reverse complement strand
AATGGCCCGGTGGCTCAGTTGGTTAGAGCGCCGCCCTGTCACGGCGGAGGTCGAGGGTTCGAGTCCCTTCCGGGTCGTTTATTATATGGGATCATAGCTCAGCTGGGAGAGCATCTGCCTTACAAGCAGAGGGTCATAGGTTCGAGCCCTATTGGTCCCATTTTGCCGATGTGGCTCAATTGGCAGAGCAGCTGATTTGTAATCAGCAGGTTATCGGTTCGAGTCCGATCATCGGCTTACGTCTTAATTAAATAGATGTTACAATTTGGATGGGTTCCCGAGTGGCCAAAGGGGGCAGACTGTAAATCTGTTAGCAACGCTTTCGGTGGTTCGAATCCACCTCCATCCATTAGAAAGTGAAAACTTTCAAAAAGGTTGCATATTTCCTTTAAATATGTATATAATTAGTTAAATATTATCGCGGGGTGGAGCAGTCTGGAAGCTCGTCGGGCTCATAACCCGAAGGTCGTAGGTTCAAATCCTGCCCCCGCAACTCTTTTTGCCCAGATAGCTCAGTTGGTAGAGCAAGGGACTGAAAATCCCTGTGTCGCTGGTTCGATTCCGGCTCTGGGCATTTGTTCTGCGAAAAAGGACAAGCCAATTGAATATGGAGCATTAGCTCAGTCGGTAGAGCACTTGACTTTTAATCAAGTTGTCCGGGGTTCGAATCCCCGATGCTTCATTGGTATGGAGATGCGAAACGCCTTGAAAAATCAAGTTTTTTGGCATCTTTCTTTTTTTGTCAAAATCGGTAAATTTGGTTACCTTTTGGTTACCCAAATCTTAGGTACTTTCTTTGCTCCAAAATATCTTTGGCATCCATTAGATTTGCTCCACCATAATAGTTACTCATTGCAACCTGTGGTGAGTTACCAAAGAGAGATGAAGCCATAACCATATTTCCATTTGTCGCATTCGCAACATCCGTAATCGCATTTCTTCGAAATGAATGAGGTCCCCGAATTAAATCTTTTGATATCGGGATTCCAAGTTTGTTACATATCCTCCGGTAAACACCATATACCGCCATATTTGTAATCGTTCCGTTTTTTGTATTGGCAGGAAATAGGAAGTTATTGTTTGGATAGTATTTGTCATGCATTTCTTTTATGTGTTCTAATAGATTCCGCAAATCCGCTGTCATTGGAAATTTACGTTTGCGATAGTTCTTTGTATGACCTACTATGTAAAAGTCATTTTCGTGACTGATTTGCGACCGTGTAATTAGTATGCCGTCTTCATCCACATCATTCCATGTCAAAGGTGGTAATTCACCCCTTCTTGTTCCGGTTATGATTTGAAATTCCATTGCAAAAAATGAACTGCACTTAGGATACTGCTTTTGCTTAAGATGTAACTCGTTTAATATGAGAATCAGTTCATCCTGAGTGTGCATTCTGTCTTCAATCGGAACATCATCAACAATCATATCAGAGAACTTGTGAAAGTTGACTCGGGTATAGATGTTATCGGTAATCCAGTATTCACTAAAAGCAAGGTCGAATACAGATTTCAAAATACCACGCAGTCCGGCAAAGGCTTTCTTGCGCAAATCATAGCGTTTCAGGTTTTTCATACAGATGTATTCAATATCCTTTTTGGAAATCATATCGATGTATTTGTCTTCAAAATCTGTTCCTTCAAAGAAACGGCGATAATCGGAGCGAGTGCGTATTATTGTGTTTTCAACACTCAATCGCTTTTCTTTGGATTTCACATATTCGAGTTTCTGAGATTGAACAATTTCAAAGACATCACGGAAGGTCTTTCGAACAGTTCCTTTGGTTCCTTTCTCGTATTAATATACCTTTTCACGCAGGCCTTCCAAGGTCTTAGACTTGAACTGACGGCGTCCTGATTTCACAGTGGAATCTTTTACATAGACATGGTAATAGCCATCGCTGCTTGGTTTGGTTGGAAAAGTGTAGGATTTAATTATTTCTTCTCGTTGTATCATTTCATACATTTTCCGTGCATCCTCGCATGACAGATTACCATGATTTATTTCATTTAACAAGAGTTCATTCATTAGCATCATTCTTTCTGCAAGTTAGGATAAAAGATACTTGCAATAATAAAATGATAGTTTTGGAGAATTTTGGGTTGAATGATAAAGCGTGTATTTTATTAAAAAGTAACAAAGACTGTCTAAGGGTGGAAAAAAGTGTAAAAAAGTGTTTACAAATGAAAATGAGTGTATTATTATAATTATACCCTACGAAATAGGGCAAAATAAAAGAAGGAGGAGGAGAATATGAGTGTGTAAATTTTCGGTTTATTGTGACCCAGATGGAATGGAAGAACTTTGCAGTTATTCACCATATAATTTAAAAAGAGATTTAAAGAATATCAAACAAGATGAGTTAGACACTATAATGGAAAACGTTGCCAATGAGTTGTATTATGGACCACATCGTCCGCCAGTGTCTAGTATGATGTATTGGGGAAAAGAAAGAAAAGCGGCATATGGAAAAATCCGAGTTGTCGATATAAAAAACGATTCAGGAAAGTCGAGTGGATATAGATGCGTTGTGTTAGTAGATATGAAAAATCATAGAGGATTTATTTTACATATTTACAAACATGGGAAGAAAAAGGATGATGATATTAGCAGAGAGGAAAGAAAACAATTAAGAGAGTTAGTAGATGAGTATGTGGATTCTTTAAAAGCATAATAGAAGAAGTAATATTTTGATTCACAGAAACATATAATAGTAGGAGAACTAATATCACAAAGAGAGGCTAAAGATATGATAAATATAGAAAAACTGTTAGAGGCTAAAAGAGTAGAGATATCGTTTATTAATACTGAAATTGACAAAGATTTTGTAAAGACTTTTAGAAAAGAACACCAGTTAACTCAAGTTGCGCTTGCAAATATATTAGGAGTTACCAAAAAAGCAATTGAAAAATGGGAGCAAGGAGTAAATAAAGTTAACGGAAGTAGCGCTGTTTTGTTGAGACTCTTACAGGATAATCCAGAGTTATTACATCAGGTTTATTCTGTTAAATATGGAGTGGAAGGTGCGCCAGCGCAAGAAAATTATAAGGTAATAGCAACAAAAACGGTTACTAATGTACAAAAAACATATAAGACATCTATGATGGCAAAATTACCGTTTGTTGCTATGTTTTAAGAGGAGGATAATATGAATAATACAGAATGTAAAATCCAAATGCTGGATTTATACTTTTCAAAATATAGTTTTTCACAGGAACGTAACAAGAAAATAGAGGAAGAATATAGCACATCATTTAACATAAATTATGCGGAAAATAATGATGATGATTCAAAAATTAAAGTAACAATTGATACATCAGTAAGTGATAAAGGAGGAGAACTTGCTCTTGAATTGCAGGCAGTAGGGATTTTTAATATTGAGAAGGAAAACACAGAAAAATCCATCTATGAACATTTAGTGCAGGTTAACACAGTGGCTATCATGTTTCCGTTTATAAGAAGTCAAATTTCATTGCTTACCACACAACCGGGAATCAAACCTATTATGCTTCCACCTATTAATTTAAATGCACTTATTGATTCAAATAATAACGAAGAATAAATACATACGCAGGATTTCAGCTCGGGCTGAAATCCTGCTTCTCTTTTACCAAATATTATTCACATACTTGGACAGTTCTGTCATACTTCGTTCTTCACCATGTCCCAAGATTCGATTGACATATCTAACACTTTCGCTTTTCGTATGATTTTCACGGTACATGTCATAACTTCTCTGCGCCCAATCTTTGCGAAGAGCGTGATTCAAGTTTCCACTATATTTTTCTAAACCCAAGTCTTTTAAGGTACGACTAAATGCTTTCGAAACACTTTTTTTACCAAGAGGTTTATTTCCAATGTCAGATTTTTGAATGATAAAATCGTTTCCAACTCTGCCGGAGCAAATGGTTTTTAATGATTCTAATTGTTCTTTGGTTTGAATAGGAATTAATCTTGGACGGTTGCCTTTGGAGCCATCACCTTTGCGAATCTCTACATATCCAAAAGGAAAAGCACGACTAGGTTCAAGATGAAATCTATCTGCTCGAGCATTTACTGTTTCTTCTACACGCATTCCTAACAATCTTGAAAGTTCTAAAGAGCGATATGCTTCTGAACGAGTTCCCGGACGAGTCATGTAATCAATGACTTTCTGTGAAGTTTCCCAATCCATCGGTTTGTCTTTGGTGATTCCGGAGTTATTGGCACTAACCGGAATAATTACCTCTTTTACATCCCAATTAATTTTTTCACTGGAATATGTATATTTGCAACATAACTCCAATTTGGCCAAATGGCTAGATAACTTGAGTAAAGTTTTTTCATTACAAGTTTCGGATTTATGCTCTATGTATGTTGCTATGTGTTTGGAGTCGATTTCGTAGACTGTTCTAATTCCAAACGTTTCTTTTGTAAACTTAGCAAAATCTTTTGCGGTTGAATGCAAGCCATCTTTGTGAGCGTAACTGTAAATCTTGTTATCTGTTTCGCCTTGTAATTGAAATTTAGCGGAACGCTTACTTTCACCAGGACAAAAGTTTTCTTGGATGGCATGGTTGAGAGCATAACTTAATGTTCTAATTTTTGACATGATATCGAACTCCTTTCAAAAATATATTCTAATTATAGTATGTATCTTCAGTAGATTTTTGGGTCGGAATGAAATTGCAAGGAAATAAATGAAGAGATATCAGAAAAAATTGCGCAGACGGAAAAGATCTAACTTTTCCGCCTGCGCAGAGAAAGAGAGATTGTTTTCTAATATTTTCTGTTGTTGTTTTGATGTGATTGGAAGTTTTTGAAATAAAAAGAATAATTTTTGATTAGCAAAGCGTAGTATTTTGCTTAAATTGAATAGTTTTTTGTGAAAATTAGAAGTTTTCAAAAACCGCACATCGTCAGTAACTCGGAACAAAATAGGTTTTGTCCCTCGTTACTGACGACGTGAAGAAAAAGTTGGCAAGAACTTTTGTACAGTACAAAAAGAGCGTCTGCTCCAAAGAATCATATTCTAAAGAATTTTCTTCAATGTGATTCGCATGTCGATGGTTGCATTCTCAGACAGTGCACCGAACTAAGACAAATATCGTTAGACGGTTTCGTCGCCCATGCATAAGCCGATATCAATCCAAACTAGAATCCCCAAATCAGAGGACAACTGCATGTAAAAAGCCATTTCTTCAAATGGACAAAACCTTTACTCCCCTATGAGAGATTTAACCTCCTTCCTACTTTCAATCTATTACAATTATAGTCTGTAATTTGGGGTGAGTGGATAACATGAAACTGAAAAGGCAAAAGAAAAAGACCGGAATGAATCTGGTCTTTGGGTATATAAAAATCATTTATAGTGTTTTGAAAAAATCAAGAAGTGCGCGTTGTTGTTCTTCTGTAAGTCGTGTTGATTCAATTAGCAAATCTCTTTGTAAAGGAGTTAATGTAAATGAGTCTGAGTTATTCGAGAAAAACTGTGCAAGAGTAATTCCGAATGCATCGCAAATCTTTTCTAAAGAAGGAATCGTAGGAAGCATGTTTTTGCGATACCATGAAGAAATTGTTGATTGTGTCAAACCTGACTTT
Source organism: Faecalimonas sp. (assembly GCA_045578495.1). GTDB lineage: Bacteria > Bacillota > Clostridia > Lachnospirales > Lachnospiraceae > Faecalimonas. The sequence continues at coordinate 96,211 of JAZNKI010000054.1, read as the reverse complement.
TCAGCAAGTTGATATTCAGTCCAATTCTTTTGTTTTCTGTAGTATAGAATACGTTCTAAAACATCCATTGTTATCCCTCCTATATAACATATTATATCGTTAATTCTACTTCGTATTATCGTTGCAAAATAATGTTTAATGGCGTATAATTATAACGATAAATCGTAGCAATAAAATACCAAAACGTATAAAATTAGATTTTGCTTAATAAACGATAGAGAGAATAGGAGTATGAAAGCTAGATTTTAGATGAGTGTTAATATGAATCTTATTTCAAAGGAGATATAATGGGAAATTATTTTGTGCTTAAAGAATACATAGAGGTCTTGTTTGGCTCTTTGACTTCGGCAGTAGTTGCACTTGCAATATATAAGTATGGTGTAAAAACTGAGCGACGGTTTTTTATTTATGAAAAATATTTGTTCTTAATATCAAAAATTATACAACAAGATAAAACTGAAGAAAATTTAACAATTTTAGTAGATATAGAAAGGTCAATTCCAAGTAAATATGTTAGCAAGAAATTACGAAGAAATTTAAATGGTATTATATCTTCTTATACTAGTATATTAAAAGCCGATTTGGAGTTCTTAAATACGGACTCGCGATTATTAGTGGGGAATTATGTACAACTTTTAATAAAAGAAGGTCTATTGGATAAACAATATGTTATGGACTATTCAAAAGGTGAGGTTAAAGTTTTCATTGATGAACTTGCAATGGTACTAAAGAAATATGCTTATGACTACATTAAGGATGAAAAGAACTTCTTGCAAACAATTTTCAAATACTTGTGTAATAACTCAAATCGCTTATTTGATGTGACGTTTACAGACAATATAGCAAGTTTATTAAAAATATCTATTGACGATTTTAAGCCCTTGAATAAATATCAAACTCTAGAAGAATTATTTACAAGAACTTATTACTGTGACAATGTTTGTAGTTTCAATATGTACCAGCAAAAATTAATCAAAGAGATAGAAAAATATTACTAATTAACAAGGGATTATGTTTAAAGAAAAGAACTTGAATCGGTAAACTTGATTACCGCGTGCTTGAAAAGAAGCAGAGAAGCGATAAGAAGCAAACCATAACGCTAAAGATAAAAATTAGGGAGTTTTATTATGTCGGAAAACAAAGAAGAATTAGTTGTAAGTGTTGTGAATAAAATTTGTGATGCGGTTGGATTCGTTGTGCAAGATATGATTTGGGATCCAACAGGTTTAAAAAGAGCGAGAAAGAATAGTGCAGATGCATATCTAAAAAACGTACTTGATAGCGATATTTCGTATGAAGAAAAACAAGTTTTAATTCAAGAATTTAAACTGATGTTTAAGAAAAGTGATAATCGAAAGGCGATTATTAACAGTTCATTCTCAGATATTCAGGATAGGTCAAATCCGCAAAAGGTTGAAAATGGTTGGCTCTTTGATTTTTGGGATAAATCAGGCTCTATATCAACCGAAAAATTACAAAAATTATGGGGTAAAGTATTAGCCCAAGAAATTAACACGCCCAATACTGTTTCAAAAAAGTTGTTACATAATCTTTCAATCATGTCCTATCAAGATGCTCTCAATTTTATGAATTTGTGCAGGTTTTGTTTTGAGGATACATTTAAAGATTTAGCATATCCATTTGTCTATATAAAGGGACGAAAAAAGACATACGGGAACTTGAAAATTACTACGGATATTTTAAAGGAATTAGAACAATTCTCACTTATTGAAATCAATTATGAGACGGGGTTTTGCTTTGAAAATAAGATAAAAATATCATATGGTAGATATGATGCAATTATATTAGCTAAAAAAATACCAGCAGGAAATGTCAAATTAACAACAGACGGACAAGTACTTTATAAAATAGTAAAAGAGTTATCTGAATCAAACAGAAACAAACTTCAAATATTTGAATATGTGATTGAACATTTACAAAGCCAAAAATGTAATATTGAAATTAAGTGAGATTTAGCGAAGTTAGATAAGGAGATAAAACTATGTCAATAGAAAAGATATTAAAAATTGAAAATCTATCTGCCATTGATTATATTCGTCAGATGGATGAAATAAGAGATCAAAGCACGACTGCCGTTGAGTATTACGGAAATATCATTTCAAGGAAGCAATATTGGGAATACATAGAACAATATCGTAAATATTTTAGGGGTATCGGTATTCAAAATGGTGAACCGGTTACTGTTTGTATGGTTAACAGCCCTGAATATGAGTTTATTTTCTCTGCATTGCTTGAAAATGGCTCAATAGCAAGCACTGTGAGTAAATCTTTTATCAATGCCGATTTCAAAAGGCAGACCATAGAACGGAAAGTTAAAACATTGATTCTAAGTGTAGAATTTGCCGCAGAACTTACAAAGTTTAATACATTTGCACAATTAGACAGCAATGATTCAACTGAACGCTTGGAAAGAATTATCTTTACAAGCGCTGGGGATTATATGCCTGCAGAACAAGCGCAACAATACAATAGTCAAGATTTTGTTGCGGTTATTGATTCTCTTAATATCCCTCAAAATATTGAAGTTATTATGCCGGGAGATATGTGCAAAACACTAAGCAAGTATGAAGATGTGCAACTTGAGAACAGAAATCTGCTTGACCAAATTGCAACATATTCCAACACGGGTGGCACTACTGGTGCACCTAAATGTGCGTGTCATACGCACAGAGCAATTATCTCTTTGCTTAAATCACACGAAAGAGATGTTTTCCCTGAGTTTGATATGAAGCAGGATGCTCGTTCACTTTTGGTTATCCCGATTTCTCATATTACAAGTCAATTTTACGGATTGTTAATGCGAAGAACGCACGGTGCAACCATTGTATATAATCCCAATTGCTTTGAACCGACAGTTTTGCGAGATGTGTTAATTAAAGAAAACATTGACGATGTTGTACTGCCTTTCGGTCTGTATTATGCTATAACTCGCCAAGAATTTGAGCCGGGAGAGTTAAAACTAAACACACCCCTTTGCGGTGGCGAGCCTACCCCTTATATACCCACAAAAGATGTTGACGACAAACTCCGTGACGCTGGAAGTAATCCGATTATTATTGGTACGGGCAGCACTGAGTTTGGTTCAGGCATTATGGCGTCTTATGGCGAAGATTCTCGTTGTAATGAAAGCGGATATTTCTTCCCTTATGCCAAAGGATTTTTGCTTGATCCTGGAACTCGCAATAAGATAACCGAACTGGGTAAGCGAGGCATATTGTATGCCAATGCACCTTGGCAAATGGAAGGGTATTTGAATGATGATAAAGCAACGGCTGAGTTTTTCAATTATATCGATAATGACGGAACCCTATATGGTACAAACAATGATATTGCCGAAATTACGGGATACCACAACGGACAACCAATTTACAGTATGCTCGGTCGTGCCACCGACTTTATCAAAACAGACGATGGCGAAACTTATTATTCCGGTTCAGTGTTCAAAAACGGAATGATAGAATTCGTTGATTTTGAAGATGGTAGTTTTCTGTTTGATATGCGTGATGTCTTATTGAATATTCCAGGTGTAATGGAAGCACAACCAATCATTATTCCTCGACACGAAGGGACTAAAAACGGATACCCTGTTGTGAATATTACGATTTATCCTGGTGCTGAACCTAAAAATATCCTCAAACAAGTTTATGAACATTATGGCAATAGTGACGATGTCGCTCCTGCAGGTATAATATTCCGCACACACTTTGCCCGTAGCTTGTCAAGTGATAAACGTGAGGTTCTTTCGCTTGTTGATGAACGCAAAGGATATTTTTGTGTGAATAAAAAGGGAGAATTTTGCTCAGTTGAGTTCGCTTGTGACGGGGAAAGAGTTGTTACTGTTTTAGATGAAAATTATGTTATTAAGCCAGTTAATCCACCAAAGCCTAAAAAGGTGTTCTCATCAATAAAAAAACTATGAAAGAATAAGTAATGCAATTAAATTTAGCATTAGAATTTGGTTACCCTTTGGTTACCTTCAAATCTTAAGGATGCACGGAACTCCTTTCTTTACTAGGTTTTTCGTGCTTTCTTTTATGGGGTTCGAATCCCCGATGCTTCATTATATATTAAATTAAAAGGACAATAAATTGCCCAAGTGTTTAAGAAGACACTTGGGCAATTTTGTTTTATATAGTAAAAGCAAAGTGTTTTGATTCACGATACTATGATTTTTTCATCTTTTTAGATATTAAGATAGGTATATACATTATGAAAATTACAACAGGTAAAAGTATAGGGAACCCCCAAAGGTGAGAACCTAGAAACTTTTCAAAAAGTTCTAAGGGATTACCCGAATCGGGTTCCATCAAAAACATAAAGTTTGTATCCCAAAGTAGATTTAAAAAGTATACTGGGATTGCCATGGCAACGAGTAGAAGTACAGCCTTAAAAGCTAATTTTATATCGGTAATAATCTGATCGGTGGTTATCAGTAGTAAAGGATAAAGTACTAGCAAAATATGTATTGTAAAACTGTGCAAATGAAAGAAATTCCAAAACGGTAAAGCTGTCCAGTTTGGAAAGAGCAGAGCAAGTGTTGCACCAGGAATAGCAAAATAATAAAGAAAACATCTTACAATTTTTGTCTGCTTTATTACATCAAAGGCAATTAGTAAAATATTTATTCCACAAAGGTGAAAAGGAAGATGTCCCCAACTAAATTCGTCCAATATTATAAGTACCAAGTTCTTAATCATCTCCTGCAAGAAGATGTATGAGCCTAGTACAGTCAACATGATTCTTCGTTTATCCTCATTGAGCTTTTTATAGAAAATGCAGACAGTCACACATAAAAGAAGCCCCATTAAGAGCCAAATCATATGGGTAACGCCAAAGGCTTCGAATCCCAATCCTTGGGAAATGTTATCATTCGTTTTAAAAAACATATTTATTACCTCAATTACTTTTATCATATTTTGTCGAAAAATGCACCATATATAATAAAAAAATAAGGCATAGAACTTAGATGTTTTGATTTGTGCAAAGAAAAGGAGCATCGTTCTGCAACTAAAAATCAGTTGTTTCACGCACTCCGTTTTTGTTTATCTATTTCGCTTATAGTTTCATATTATTCCACTTATATAGGATATCTTCCTCTGTGTCTTCCCATGACAAGATGTCAAATGTTGCTACGGTATCGCCGTGAAAATAATCCACTAATTTAATTTCTGTATCTGTAAGGTCTATGCTAAAACCGCGTCCTCTTTCAATATTAAAAACTTTTTCAATTTGTTCTTTGTAATCCTCTGTAGAAGATAATACACAGTATACTGTTTTACCAAAGGCATTTTTAGCAATCAAACGTTTATTCATAGAAAATCCTTTCCAGTGAACGCCATTTCACTAATTTATATGTTTTATTATATCATGTCGTTCGTGTAATGTAAATTTAGAACGAAGGTGTGGAGCCTTCTATATAAAAAATAGACAATGCTTGTGCATTGTCTATTTGTATTATAAATCATAAGAATCAAATAAAGGTGTTGAAAAATATCTTTCAGCAGTATCAGGTAAAATCGTAACCACGCGTTTTCCTTTTCCAAGAATCTTCGCTAATTTCATTGCTGCAGCTACGTTGGTTCCGCTACTAATTCCACACATGATACCCTCTTTCATAGCCAAATCTTTTGCTGTCTGAAGAGCTTCTTCATCTTTTATAATGCATACATCATCATAGATGTTCTGGTTTAAGATAGGTGGGATGATTCCATCTCCAATTCCCATTTGCACGTGAGTTCCAATTAATCCGCCCGAAAGAATTGCAGCATCTTCTGGCTCAATAGCCCAGATGGTCATATCCGGGTTGTGTTCTTTTAATACTTCTCCGATACCAGTAAGCGTTCCTCCAGTACCAATTCCAGAACAAAAACCATCAATTGGTCCATTTACTTGTTCCAAAATCTCTACAGCAGTACTGCTTCTTTGAATTGCAGGGTTTGCAGGATTTTCAAACTGTTGAGGAACAAATACATTTGGATTTTCAGCTTGCATTTTTAATGCTAAGTTTAAGCATTCTTCAATGCAAAGACCAATATTTCCATCATCGTGTACTAAGATAACTTCAGCTCCGTAATGTTGTACTAATTTTCTTCTTTCTTCGCTTACAGAGTCAGGCATAATGATTTTAACCTGATATCCTCGAACCGCACCTACAAGAGCCAAACCAATCCCTTGATTCCCACTGGTAGGTTCTACAATAATCGTATCTGGTTTGATGCGCCCTTTCTTTTCGGCGTCTAAAATCATATTGAATGCTGTACGTGTTTTTATTGAACCACCGACATTTAAACCTTCAAATTTTACTAAGATTTCCGCATCGTCTGGACCAGTCATATGTTGAAGTTTAATGATTGGTGTATTTCCCAATGCGTCTAATATTGTTTCACAAATCATGTTGTTTCACCTTTCTTATCGTTCACTTTTCTATATTACAATATGAAGGCGACAAAAACAAGTCAAAAAGTTTTGTTTGATATCCTTGTTTACAACAAATCGTTGAAAAGATAAATGTTATTTGCCTCTGCCTTTAACTTTCCTTGTTCAATGTCTTTTACGATTTCTACAATTTTGTCATTAATAGGAGTAGGGACATTGTGTGTTCTTCCCCATTCGCAAACAATGCCATTAATAGAATCAATCTCACAAGGTTTGTTTTTCTTGAGATCTTGAAGCATGGAAGGTTCAATCGCACGGTGCTTCTTCATTGCTATCGGAAGAATCAGTGTAGCAATTGCACGTTTGATTGCATTTTTATAGTAAAACAATTTCGTAATGTCTTTTCCTTGGACAGGGGCAAAGGTTGCTCCGGCAGCGTGTCCGACATCAATACATTCTTTCATGCATCGGATGGCCACTTTCCTAGCATCTTTGTTTTCAGAAACATCTCCAAAGACACCTCCAACGACAGTTCCCAATCCAGAGAAAGTTGCATTGATAAGAAGTTTTGACCAACGTGCACCAATAAGATTTTCTTCTTCGTGTACTGGGCACATGAGTTCTAGCAATTGTTTCACGGTTTCGAACTGTTCATCTGTGATTCCATCCATTTTTCCCATGTGATAAGAAAGGCTGTCAGGATCACTTGTCAACGTACATACTCCTGGGGCAGAGAGTGTAGCACCCCATTCCACGACGCATCCCATTGTATGATTTTCACCTATAATGCTGGCAATCAATGGTTCCGGAATTCCGTTTTGTAATGTTACGATCACACCTGTTTCAGACAGGAATGGTTTAAGAAATGTTACGACTTCTTGATTCATCAGTTGTTTTGTCATTAAAAAAATTACGTCATATGTACCAGACATTTCATTTGGGGTTATGGCGGTTACAGGTACGGTCATTTCAAGAGTTCCTGTAATGGTTGCACCGTTTGTTTTTAATGCTTCGATATGAGCTTTGTTACGATTTACGAGTTCCACATTTGCACCGTTTTTGGTCATAAATGCACCCAAAATTGTGCCGAGGGAACCAGCACCATAGATAGCACTTCTAATTGTTTTCATAAAAAACCTCCTTAGAGTAGTATATGCTTATTATACATTATAAGGAAACAAAAGGGAACCTTGATTGACACGTTATGCAATTCTCATTATAATTCTAGTGGAATAGTTGCAACAAAGGAGACGAGAGCATGAGGATTTGTAAAAACTGTGGGTGTGAAATTTACAATCATGAAAATATTTGTCTAAACTGTGGAGAAGAACAAGAACCGATGGTTCACAAAGAACCAAATATTCATCAAGAACCAGTATTTCATCAAAAATCAGTTCATACGAAAGAGGTGGTTTGGCAAGAAAAATCGAACCCGTCTGGAGGAACTGCTTCAATGGTATGTGGTATTGTTTCGATTGTTTTATCGACAGGTACATTTTGTTGCTTGGGAACCTTGGGAACGATCTTCGGTTTAATCAGTGGAATTATCGCAATTATATTGGCAAAAGCTGGAATGCCAAAGAGAACAAAGTTATCTGGTGCCAGAAAAGTAGGGTTCATCACGGGTATCGTGGGAACTGTTATGGCAATTGTTTTTGGGATTCTGTTTTTGGCGATCGTTATATTGAGTGTCATGTCAGACGTATAAGAGCGAAAATAAGTTTCATTTATATGAGACGTTCTGGCGGTTTGACAGAACGTTTTTGTCTTCTAAAGTAAAAAAAGAAATTATTGTAAGTGTAAGATGGTTATGCTAAAATAGGGAAGGTTTGGAAAAAATACAGGAAAGGAATAAAAAATGAACGAGAAAAAAGTAAATGGTTGGCGCAATAACAAATGGATCCGTGCAGCAATTCCGGCATTGTTACTTCACTGCAGTATTGGTACCGTATATTGTTGGTCAACATTCAATCAAAGAATAGCAGATCATATTGGATTTAGCAAAAGTCATACAGAATGGGCATTTAGTTTAGCTATCTTTTTCTTGGGTATGTCAGCGGCATTTTTGGGAAATGTTGTTGAAAAAGATATTCATAAATCTTCACTGATTGCAGCGATTTGCTTTGCAGTGGGTATGGCAGGAACTGGATTTTTTATTTGGTATGGTGGAAAACATCCAAAAAATTGGGTTTCGCTTATAGGTCTTTTTGTTTGTTACGGATTCATTATGGGTATTGGTCTTGGGATGGGTTATCTTTCACCAGTTAAGACGTTAATGTTGTGGTTTTCAGATAATAAAGGATTGGCAACAGGTCTTGCAGTAGCAGGATTTGGTGCTGCGAAAGCGATTGCAAGTCCAATCATGGAAGCTATGTTAGGCGGACTTGGAGATGGCGCTATTTATAAAATGTTCTTTATTCTTGCAGGTGTTTATTTTGTAATGATGATAATTGGACATTTGTTATTAAAGAAACCAGATGATTGGAAAGAACCACAGAAAAAGGAAAAAGGACAAGGAATTTGGGCGACGATTAAAACAAAACCAATTATGAATTATGTGGCGATTTGGTTGATGTTCTATATAAATATTACATGTGGTCTTGCACTTATTTCTCAGGAAAAAGAAATTATTGGTGGTATAGGACTTGTAAGTTTTGTAGGAATTATCCCAATATTTTCGGCGATTTTCAATGCCGGTGGGCGTTTAGGATTATCTGCGTGGGGAGATAAGATGAAGGATAGAAATACCATCTATAAAATCATCTTTATTTTATCAATTGTATTTACAGGATTGGTTGTTGCGACACAAGGAATCCAAAATGGAGAAAAAAATATCATATTAGCGATGTTAGTAGTTGTGTTACTCATGGTAATTAACGCGGGGTACGGAGGAGGATTTTCTAATGTACCAACATTGTTGTCTGATCAGTATGGAATGGGTAGCATTAGCGCTCTTCATGGTATTACGTTGTCGGCATGGGGATTTGCAGGACTTTCGGGAAATCAGTTAGCAAGAATTATTGCGGATAAGTTTGGAAGTTGGACAGACCTTACATATATGAAACATGGCGAACCACAACTTATGAAAATTAATCCAGAAGGTTATCAAATGGTGCTTTACGTAACGTTGGCACTTTATATTGTAGCCCTTTTATTTAGCTTTATTTTTGTAAAGGGATCTAAAAAAGCAAAATAAAATAATGAAACCGAGCAAAGATATCAGATTTTTGCTCGGTTTTTTTGCGAGAGAATTTGTATAAAAAACAAAAATAATAATAAGATAAGAGTTGATAGACAACTGCTTTTTATGTATAATAATTAAGATAACGTATTTAGATTGGGAAAATAGGAGGAAAAAAGATATGTCACAAAGAAAAGACATTCGAAAAGTACTGATTATTGGTTCAGGTCCTATTATTATCGGACAAGCATGTGAGTTTGATTATTCAGGAACTCAGGCATGTAAAGCCCTTAGAAATTTAGGTTATGAAATCGTGTTAGTAAACTCAAATCCTGCCACAATTATGACAGACCCTGAGATTGCTGATGTTACGTATATCGAGCCATTGAATGTGCAACGTCTTGAACAAATCATTGAAAAAGAAAGACCAGATGCATTGCTTCCTAACTTAGGTGGACAATCTGGACTTAACTTGTGTTCTGAATTGGCAGAAGCAGGTGTGCTTGAAAAATACAATGTAAAAGTAATTGGTGTTCAAGTAGATGCGATTGAACGTGGTGAGGATAGAATTGAATTTAAAAAAACAATGGATAGCCTCGGAATCGAGATGGCAAGAAGTGAAGTTGCTTATTCAGTAGACGAAGCACTTGCAATTGCAGATGAGTTGGGATACCCAGTAGTACTTCGTCCAGCGTACACCATGGGTGGAGCCGGTGGCGGACTCGTATATAATGTAGAAGAATTAAAGACGGTTTGTGCTCGTGGACTTCAAGCAAGTTTGGTTGGACAAGTATTAGTTGAAGAATCCATTTTGGGATGGGAAGAATTAGAGTTAGAAGTTGTTCGTGATGCAGAAGGTAATATGATTACCGTTTGTTTCAACGAAAACATTGATCCACTCGGAGTTCATACAGGTGACTCCTTCTGTTCCGCACCAATGCTTACTATTTCTGAAGATGTTCAGAGACGTTTACAAGAAAAATCATACAAGATTGTAAGTTCTGTAGAAGTAATCGGTGGATGTAACGTACAATGGGCACATGATCCGAAGACAGACAGAGATATTATTATTGAAATCAATCCGAGAACATCTCGTTCTTCAGCACTTGCTTCAAAGGCAACTGGTTTCCCAATTGCTTTGGTATCGGCAATGTTGGCAGCGGGACTTACATTAAAAGACATCCCATGTGGAAAATATGGAACTTTGGATAAATATGTTCCAGACGCAGATTATGTGGTAATTAAATTTGCTCGTTGGGCATTTGAGAAATTCAAAGGTGTAGAAGATAAGTTAGGTACTCAGATGCGTGCCGTTGGTGAAGTAATGAGTATCGGTAAAACATACAAGGAAGCATTCCAAAAAGCTATCCGTAGTTTGGAAACAGGTCGTTATGGACTTGGACATGCAAAAGATTTTGATACAAAATCAAAAGAAGAATTGTTAAAAGCTTTAATTACTCCTTCAAGTGAAAGACATTTCCTTATGTATGAAGCGCTTCGTAAAGGTGCAACTGTAGAAGAAATTCATGCTATTACAAAAGTAAAAGCTTGGTTCATCGAACAAATGAAGGAATTGGTTGAAGAGGAAGAAGAACTTTTGAAAGCCAAAGGTTCTTTACCATCAGATGAAGCATTAATTTCTGCAAAGAAAAATGGTTTTGCAGATAAATACTTGAGCAAAATCTTAGAAATTCCAGAAGCAGATGTTCGTGAAAAACGAATTGCTCTTGGTTTAGAAGAAGCTTGGGAACCGGTACACGTAAGTGGTACACAAGATAAAGCATATTATTATTCAACATATAATGCTGAAGATAAGAATCCAATTAGCGAAGAAAAACCGAAAGTAATGATTCTTGGCGGTGGACCAAACAGAATTGGACAAGGTATTGAGTTTGACTATTGTTGTGTACATGCAGCGCTTGCATTGAAACAGTTAGGTTTTGAAACAATCATGGTTAACTGTAACCCAGAAACTGTTTCAACAGACTATGATACTTCAGACAAGTTGTATTTTGAACCACTTACATTGGAAGATGTTCTTAGCATCTATAAGAAAGAAAAACCAGTGGGTGTAATTGCTCAGTTTGGTGGACAAACACCACTTAACTTAGCAGCGGATCTTGAAAAGAATGGTGTGAAGATTTTAGGAACAGCACCAGCAGTTATTGATCTTGCAGAAGACAGAGATTTATTCCGTGCGATGATGGATAAATTGGAAATTCCAATGCCAGAGTCTGGAATGGCTGTCAATGTAGAGGAAGCACTTGCGATTGCTGAAAAGATTGGATATCCAGTAATGGTTCGTCCTTCTTACGTACTCGGTGGACGTGGAATGGAAGTGGTTTATGATCCAGAGAACCTTACAAAATATATGAACGCAGCAGTTGGTGTGACACCAGACAGACCAATCTTGATTGACAGATTTTTAAATCATGCATTGGAATGTGAGGCAGATGCAATCAGTGATGGAACACACGCATTTGTACCAGCGGTTATGGAACACATTGAACTTGCAGGTGTGCATTCAGGGGACTCCGCTTGTATTATTCCTTCCAGACATATATCAGAAGAAAATGTAAAGACCATCAAGGAATATACAAGAAAGATTGCAGAAGAAATGGGCGTTAAAGGTCTTATGAATATGCAATATGCAATTGAAAATGACAAGGTATATGTGCTTGAGGCAAATCCTCGTGCATCACGTACTGTGCCATTGGTTTCAAAGGTGTGTGGTATTCGCATGGTTCCACTTGCAATTGATATTGTGACTTCTGAATTAACTGGAAGAAAATCTCCAATCGAAGATTTGAAAGAAAAAGAGATTCCTTACTACGGCGTAAAAGAAGCAGTGTTCCCATTTAATATGTTCCAAGAAGTAGACCCAGTTCTCGGACCAGAAATGCGTTCTACAGGAGAAGTTCTCGGAATGTCAAAATATTATGGAGAAGCATTCTTTAAAGCCCAAGAAGCTACAAAGACAGAACTTCCATTAGAAGGAACGGTATTGATTTCTGTAAGCGATAAAGATAAAGAAGAAGTGATAGAAGTTGCAAAAGATTTTGTGGCAACAGGATTTAAGATTCTTGCAACAAAAGGAACGCAAAAAGTTCTTGCGGAAGCAGGTATTCCAGCGGAAGTAGTAAACAAACTTAACGAAGGAAGACCAGATATTCTTGACTTAATCACAAATAGACAGATTGATTTGATTATCAATACGCCAATTGGAGCAGATAGTACAACGGATGATAGCTATTTGAGAAAAGGTGCTATCAAAAAGAAAATCCCATATATTACGACAATCGCAGCAGCAAAAGCAACTGCAAGTGGAATGATTTCTATGGGTAAACCAGGATGCGGAGATGTAAAATCATTGCAAGAATGGCATAGTGAAATTAAAGATAAATTATAAGAGATAGATACCGAGAAGCCTAAAACGGTTTCTCGGTATTTTGTATTGACAAGACTATAAGTTGCTTGCCTAAGAAAATGAGTTCTGATAAAATAAAAGAACAAAAACATTTTGAGAGAGTAAAGTTTATGAGTAAGATTTTTTATCTAATGGGTAAAAGTGCATCTGGAAAAGATACGATTTATAAAAAAATAAAAGAGCAATTGCCAGAATTTAAGACGATTGTCATTTATACAACACGTCCGATTCGCGCAGGTGAGACGGATGGGGTAGAGTATTATTTTGTGGATGACTGTGAAGTAGAAAAATTGCAAAAAGAAGGAAAAGTAATTGAATTGCGAGAATATAATACTGTACATGGTATTTGGAAATATTTTACAGTAGATGATGGTCAATTTGATGCAGAGTCACATTTGCTTGCCATAGGAACTTTGGAATCTTACCTAAAATTAAAATCTTATTTTGGCGAAGAAAAGCTCGTTCCTATCTATATAGAAGTAGAAGATGGATTGCGTTTAGAAAGAGCGTTGGCACGTGAACGAAGTCAAAGGGAACCGAAATACGAAGAAATGTGCAGAAGATTTTTGGCAGATTCAGAAGATTTTTCTTCGGACAAGTTGCAAGAGGCGGGAATTAAACGAGCATTTTCGAATATAGATATGGATGAATGTATAAGAGAAATCATGCTATGTATCCAAGAAAATTTATGATATACTAAAAACAATCGACACAGATAATGAGAAAAGGAGGGCCACATGAGCGGATTTAAAGATGTAGTAGGGCATAAGGATATTATTCAGTATATGAAAAATGCAATTGAACAGAAGAAACTTTCTCATGCGTATATTATAAATGGGCAGCGTGGCTCTGGGAAAAAGTTGTTGTCACGTTTGTTTGCGATGACATTACAGTGTGAGACTGGGGAAAATGAACCTTGTGGTTCATGTAGATCCTGTGTACAGACAAAGAATGGGAATCAGCCAGACATCATTACAGTTACACATGAAAAACCATCCTCAATTAGTGTTGATGAAATTCGGGAACAGTTAAATGGTGATATTATGATTAAGCCATATAGCAGCCCGTATAAAATATATATTATTCCGGAAGCGGATTTGATGACAGTACAAGCACAGAATGCGTTGTTGAAAACGTTGGAAGAACCACCGGAATACGCCATGATCTTTTTGCTGACAGAAAATGCGGATAATTTATTGGCTACGATAAGATCTCGTTGCGTTATGTTGAAGCTTCGCAATATCAAGGATAAATTGGTAAAGAAGTACTTGATGGAAGAACTAAAAGTTCCAGATTATCAAGCGGAATTGTGCGCAGCCTTCGCACAGGGAAATATTGGGCGAGCAGCAATGTTGGCAAAGTCAGAGCATTTCAATGAAATTAAAGAAGATGCTCTGCACTTGATGAAATATATTGATCAAATGGAATTACAAGAAATTGTAAGTGCTATCAAACAGATCAATAAATATAAATTAGAAGTAACAGACTATTTGGATATTTTGACAATTTGGTATCGAGATGTATTGCTTTATAAGGCTACAAAGGATGTAGAAGGTCTTGTGTTTAGTGACCAACTTAAGTTCATTAAGGAAAAGGCGGCAAAAAGTTCTTATGAAGGAATCGAGACGATTTTGACCAGTATTGAAAAAGCAAAACAGCGAATCAAGGCAAATGTAAACTTTGATTTGTTAATGGAGTTGTTGTTACTTGCGATAAAGGAGAACTAGAAATGACAAAAGTAATCGGTGTGAGATTCCGACAAGCTGGAAAGGTGTATTACTTTTCACCTGGAGCACTTCAAATTGAAAAAGGGGACAAGGTAATTGTAGAAACTGCAAGAGGTGTTGAATTTGGTAGTGTTGTATATGCTCCAAAGGAAGTTCCAAATGAAGAGATTATGCAACCGTTAAAACCAGTAATTCGAGTTGCAACAGAAGAAGATAAGCAGAACGAAAAGAAGAATCGCGAAAGAGAACAGGAAGCTTTTCGTGTTTGTCAGGAGAAAATTCGCAAACATGAATTGGATATGAAATTAATCAGCGCAGAGTATACGTTTGATAACAATAAGGTATTATTCTATTTTACTGCAGACGGAAGAATTGATTTCCGCGAGTTGGTAAAAGATTTGGCAGCAGTGTTCCGCACGAGAATTGAGTTGCGTCAAATCGGCGTGAGGGATGAGACAAAAATCAAAGGCGGAATTGGTATTTGTGGTCGTGCACTTTGCTGTCACACATATTTATCAGAGTTTGCTCCAGTTTCTATTAAGATGGCGAAAGAGCAAAACTTATCGCTGAATCCGACAAAGATTTCAGGAGTATGTGGCAGATTGATGTGCTGCTTGACAAATGAAGAAGAAACATATGAGGAATTAAATAGTCGTCTTCCAGACATTGGAGATGTGGTGACAACGAGTGAAGGATTAAAAGGAGAAGTGCAAAGTGTAAGTGTGCTTCGTCAATTAGTAAAAGTAGTTGTAAACCTAGACAATGAAGAGAAAGAAATTCGTGAATATAAAGCAAGTGAGTTGAGATTTAAACCAAGAAAGAGAAAGAGTGACATGAGACTTTCAAAGGAACAAATGAAAGAACTTGCGGCATTGGAGAAAAATTAGATGATAACGAATCTAAAACCAGAAGAACGTTTGGATGACTTACAGGTAAATGGATATGAGATTATTCAACATCCAGGAAAATTTTGTTTTGGAATGGATGCAGTATTGCTATCTAATTTTGCAAAAGTTAAAAAAGGTGAAAAGGCGTTGGACCTTGGAACTGGAACGGGAATCATTCCAATTTTGTTAACAGCCAAAACAGAAGGAAAGTCGTTTGTAGGTCTAGAAATCCAAGACGAAAGTGCAGATATGGCAAAAAGAAGTGTGTTGCACAACGGATTGGAGCAAAAAATTGAGATTGTGAATGGAGATATCAAAGAGGCAGCCACAATATTTGGCCCTGCCTCTTTTGATGTCATAACAACAAATCCACCATATATGATCGGGCATCATGGGATTGAAAATGCATTGGATACAAAAGCGATTGCGCGGCATGAGGTTTTGTGTACATTGGATGATATTTTGCGAGAAAGCGCAAAAATCTTAAGGCCAGGAGGACGCTTTTACATGATACATCGTCCATTTCGGCTTGCGGAAATTCTTTCTAAAATGGTGGAATGTAAAATTGAACCAAAGCGTATGCGCATGGTGCATCCTTATATTGATAAAGAACCAAATATGGTTTTGATAGAAGGCTCGCGAGGTGGAAATTCAAGAATGACAGTAGAACGTCCGTTGATTGTTTATAAAGAAGTAGGCGTCTATAGTGATGAACTTCTTGGAGAATATGGTTTGAAGTAGAAAAGGAGAAAATTATGGCAGGAAAGTTGTATTTGTGTGCAACGCCAATTGGAAACTTGGAAGATATTACTTATCGAGTTGTGAGAGTTTTGCAAGAAGTAGATTTGATTGCGGCGGAGGATACAAGAAATAGTATCAAGTTGTTAAATCATTTTGAAATCAAAACTCCGATGACAAGTTACCATGAACATAATAAATTTGAAAAAGGGAAGAAATTAGTCGAAAAATTGCAAGAAGGTATGAATCTTGCCCTGATTACGGATGCTGGAACTCCTGGTATTTCGGACCCAGGAGAAGAGTTGGTGCGCATGTGCTATGAGGCTGGGATAGAAGTCACTTCTTTACCGGGGGCAGCGGCCTGCATAACTGCGTTGACTTTATCGGGACTTTCAACAAGGAGATTTTCCTTTGAAGCATTTCTCCCTGCAGATAAAAAAGAAAAACAAGAGGTTTTAAAAGAATTAGCAAATGAGACAAGGACCATTATTCTTTACGAAGCACCACATCGGTTAGTCCGCACTTTGGAAGAACTGATAACAGTATTAGGAGACCGGAGAATTACTGTTTGCAGAGAGCTTACAAAAAAGCATGAGACTGCTTTTACAACTACAATTCAAGCGGCGATTGACTATTATCGAGAGTCAGAGCCAAAAGGAGAGTGCGTTTTGGTAATTGAAGGAAAAAGCAGAGAAGAGCTTCGAAAAGAAGAAGTTTCGAAATGGGAAGAACTTACGATAGAAGAGCACATGAAATACTATATGGGCCAAGGAATTGAAAAGAAAGAAGCTATGAAAAAGGTGGCAAAAGACAGAGGTATTTCTAAAAGAGATGTCTATCAAGAAATTTTATAGAGATTTCGTCAACATGCACATAAAATAGCAGTAAAAATAGTTCAACATATTTCTAGACAAGAATAAATTTTTTCTGTATACTACTAACAGATTAACTTATATTTAAGTAGGAGGAGTGAAAAGAATGGGAACACTATCATTCAAAAACATTAACAAAGTATATCCAAACGGATTTCACGCGGTAAAAGATTTTAATCTTGAAGTTGATGATAAAGAATTTATCATTTTCGTAGGACCTTCAGGATGTGGAAAAACTACAACATTGCGTATGATCGCTGGACTTGAAGAAATCAGTTCAGGTGAATTAGCAATTGATGGAAGAGTTATCAACTCTGTAGAACCAAAAGATAGAGATATCGCTATGGTATTCCAAAACTATGCTCTTTACCCACATATGACAGTATATGATAACATGGCATTTGGTTTGAAATTAAGAAAAGTACCAAAAGCAGAAATTAAAAAAGCAGTTGCAGAAGCAGCTAAAATCTTAGGTCTTGAACCATTGTTGGATCGTAAACCAAAAGCGTTATCAGGTGGTCAAAGACAACGTGTTGCTATGGGACGTGCTATCGTACGTAATCCACAAGTATTCCTTATGGATGAACCTTTATCAAACTTGGATGCTAAGTTGAGAGGTCAAATGCGTATCGAGCTTTCTAAATTACATCAAAGATTAGGAACAACTATCATCTACGTTACTCATGACCAAGTAGAAGCTATGACACTTGGAACAAGAATCGTAGTTATGAATGCAGGTGTAGTTCAACAAGTTGATACTCCACAAGCATTATATGAAACACCAGCAAACTTATTCGTAGCTGGATTTATCGGATCACCACAAATGAACTTCTTCGATGCGCAATGTAAAATCGATGGAGATAAAGCAAAACTTGACCTTGGTGAATCAGTAATCACAATTGGCGGAGACAAAGCTGCTAAATTGATTGAAGGTGGATACGATGGAAAGACTGTTGTAGTTGGTATTCGTCCAGAAAACGTTTCTGATGATGAAGAAGATATTGCTGCACATCCAGAAACAGTTATCGAATCTACAGTTCGTGTATACGAATTACTTGGTGCAGAAGTATACTTATACTTCGATTTCGCTGGTGGAAACTTAACAGCTAGAGTTAAACCAGGAACAACAGCTAGAACAGGTGATACAATCAAACTTGCTCTTGATGCATCAAAATTACATATCTTTGATAAAGAAACAGAACAAACAATTACAAACTAGTAATAGTTGGAAGCAGGACATAAATGTCCTGCTTCTTTGTTTTTAAATAAAAAAAGAGAATAAACCTTGACAAATCTGTAGAAAATTATATACTGTATAAACATAAAAGGGAGTAACTTGCGCCCCAGCGTTTACGACTACGTCAGTACGATGGTATTCATCCGTGTCGTAATGAAAGAGTGAGACTTTTATTACATAAATTGTGTAATGAAGTCTCTTTTTTGTGCAAACGGAAGACTTCATAGGCACTAGAATAAAAGGAGGAAACTATGAAATTTTATTGCGAAAGCACAGAAACAGTATTGGAACAAATGAAAACGACAGAAAATGGGCTGTCAGATGTGGAAGCGGAGAGACGCTTAGAGGAACATGGAAAAAATCGTTTGAAAGCAGCGAAAGGAAAATCAATCTTTCGTAGATTCATGGAACAATTAGCGGATCCAATGATTCTTATTTTGCTGGCGGCAGCAGGTGTGAGTGGCGTTCTTGCAGCGATGGAGCCAGAAGGAGAATTTGTTGATGTCATTATTATTTTGGCGGTTGTTATCATCAATGCAGTGCTTGGTGTTTACCAGGAAAGCAAAGCAGAGAAGGCGATAGAGGCTTTGCAGGAAATGTCAGCTGCAACATCTAAAGTTTTGAGAGATGGAAAGGTGCAGATTGTTCATAGCGAGGATTTGGTTGTCGGGGATGTCATTCTTTTAGAGGCGGGAGATGCAGTTCCTGCAGATGCAAGAATTTTAGAAAGTGCAAGTCTAAAGATTGAAGAAGCAGCATTAACCGGAGAATCTGTTCCGGTAACGAAGTTTATTGATATCATCAATTTGAATGCCGGAGAAAAAGATGTTTCTCTTGGAGACCGAAAAAACATGATGTACATGGGAAGCACGGTTGTTTATGGTAGAGGAAAAGCAGTTATTACAGCGACTGGAATGGACACGGAAATGGGAAAAATTGCCGATGCTTTGACTCAAGCAGAAGAAGGTCAAACGCCATTGCAGTTGAAGTTATCACAATTGTCAAAAATATTGACTTGGATGGTTCTTGCGATTTGCGTGGTAGTCTTTGGAGTACAGCTTTTTAAAGCAGGAAAATTCGAAACAGAAATTGTTTTGCATTCTTTTATGGTTGCAGTTTCCTTGGCTGTTGCGGCAATTCCAGAAGGATTGGCTGCAGTTGTGACAGTGGTTCTTTCGATCGGTGTTACAAATATGTCAAAAAGAAATGCAATTATTCGAAAATTAACAGCAGTAGAGACACTTGGATGTGCACAGATTATTTGCTCGGATAAAACCGGAACTTTGACACAAAATAAAATGACAGTGGTTGATTTCTTTGGGGAAGAGGAAAAGCACCTTGCTTTAGCAATGGCACTTTGTAGCGATGCAGAAATTGATTCGGATGAGCAGGTGACAGGGGAACCAACAGAAGCAGCACTTGTTGTATGGGCAAATAAGTTGGGGTTAAATAAAAATGATTTAAAAATCCAGAATGTACGTATCGGAGAAGCTCCATTTGATTCTGGAAGAAAAATGATGTCTACCGTTCATCAGACAATGGATGGAATTGTGCAGTATACAAAAGGTGCACCAGATGTGATTATCGGTAAATGTGACTATTACATGGAAAACGGCAAGATGGTTCCGATGACACAAGAATACGTTCAACGTATTTTAGAGGCAAATAAAGCAATGGCAGACAAAGCACTTCGTGTCCTTGCTTGTGCAGAAAGAAAATGGGATATAGCTCCTGTAGAATATGAACCAGATAGTTTGGAAGAAAAACTTTGTTTCACAGGGCTTTGTGGTATGATTGACCCAGTACGTCCAGAAGTGAAAGATGCGATTGTAGAATGTAGAGGTGCAGGCATTCGACCAATTATGATTACAGGAGATCACGTAGATACAGCTGTAGCAATTGCAAAAGAGTTGGGAATCATTACAGAGGGAACTTATGCAATTACGGGTTCTCAGTTAAATGACATGGACGATGAAGAATTTGAGAAAGAATTCAAACATATTAGTGTTTATGCACGTGTGCAACCAGAGCATAAAACACGTATTGTAAATGCATGGAGAAACGCAGGATATGTAACCGCAATGACAGGAGATGGTGTCAATGATGCGCCATCGATTAAGTCGGCAGATATTGGCGTTGGAATGGGTATTACCGGTACTGACGTTACAAAAAATGTGGCAGACATGGTTCTTACCGATGATAACTTTGCAACTATTGTAGGAGCTGTTGAAGAAGGACGTAGAATTTATGACAATATCCGTAAAGCGATTCAATTTCTTCTTGGATCTAATATGAGTGAAGTATTAACGATTTTTGTGGCAACACTTATATTACCTTCGAATGAATCTATTTTTGAACCGGTGCATTTATTGTGGATTAATCTGGTGACGGATTGCTTCCCAGCACTTGCACTTGGAATGGAAAAAGCAGAACCAAATATTATGCGACGCAAACCTCGTAATGCAAAATCGGGAATCTTTGCAGAAGGTATGGGATTTGATATTGCATACCAAGGAGCACTTGTTACGGTACTTGTGTTGATTTCCTATTTTATTGGTGTAAATATAGCAAAAGATGATCCAAGTATGCACGGAACAACAATGGCATTCTTGACAATGTCACTTGCAGAAATTTTCCACAGTTTCAATATGCGTTCACAAAGACAAAGCATTTTTAAACTTGGTTCACAAAATAAGTTCTTGTTGTTAGCGGGAATTGGATCTTTCTTGGCAACGGTTCTCGTGTGCGTTGTGCCATTCCTTGCAAATGCATTTGGCTTTGCAAGAGTTGGCGTTGAAGAATTTTTAATTGCAATTTCTTTGGGTGTATTGGTTATTCCAATTGTGGAATTTGTGAAATGGATTCAAAGAAAAATTATGAAATAAAAGAGGTGTTTTTGTGAGCTTAGACAAAGAGACAATCAAGAAAATAAGAGGCCTCATTATATTTACCGTTCTTGTTCTAGTTGCAGGCTGGAATTATAAATTGGTTTTGAGTGGAATCGATTTCTTATGGAAGGTTATTTTTCCGTTTGTTTTGGGTGGTGCATTTGCTTTTTTAATTAATATTCCAATGAGTTTTTTTGAGAAGAAATTGTTTGGAAAGGCCAAGAAAAAGGAAAAGAAGTGGGCATTAAAAATTGCCAGGCCTGTAAGTTTGGTGTTGACACTGCTTGCCATTATTGGCGTGGTAGCGGTGGTAGTTCTTGTGGTGGTCCCAGAATTGGGCCGAACGCTATTGAATTTGGGAAAAACCATACAAGAGTTTGTCCCACAGGCACAGGCTTGGGCAATAGAATTGTTTCATGAGTATGAATCTATTACAGAGAAAATTGCGAAAATTGATTTCAAGTGGGACGTTATTGTGGAAAACGCAATTGATTTTTTGAAAAATGGTGCAGGAAATGTACTTGGATCTACTTATGAAGCGGCAAAAAGCATTATAAGTGGGATTTCAACCTTCTTTATTGCAGTTGTATTTTCTTGTTATATTTTATTGCAAAAAGAAAAACTGGGCGAGCAAGTCAGAAAATTAATGTGTGCATTTATGCCGGAGGATTGGAGAAATATTCTTTTTGCTTTGGGTGAAGTACTCCACAAAAGTTTCACCAATTTCTTTACGGGTCAATGCTTAGAAGCGGTAATTTTGGGCCTCATGTTTTTAATTGTCTTGCTGATTTTTAAAATACCATATGCATTGTTAATCAGTGTCTTGATTACATTTACTGCATTAATCCCCGTTTTCGGAGCGTTTATAGGATGCGCAGTAGGAGCGGTGCTTATTTTTATGATAAATCCTGTAAAAGCATTGATTTTCATTGTTATTTTCCTGGTGCTTCAACAGCTAGAAGGAAATTTTATCTATCCACATGTAGTGGGAAGTTCTGTGGGATTGCCATCCATATGGGTGTTAGTAGCGGTAACAGTTGGCGCGAATCTGATGGGAGTTGTCGGAATGCTCATTTTCATTCCATTGACCTCCGTGATTTATACCATCCTTAGAGGGATTGTCAATCGAAGGCTTGGATTAAAAGAATAGAAGAATGTATCAATAAATTCAGCATATCATTGTAAAGAAAAAAAGAAACGGAGCAATGGTATGCTGAATTTTATTTGGGCAGGGATGATGATAATAGGCATTTTGTATGCGATTCTACAAGGGAATGTTGCAGATGTTACGAACGCCGCATTGGATTCTTCCAAGGAAGCAATCACCTTGTGTTTGACGATGATAGGAGTGATGTCTTTTTGGATGGGGATTATGGAGATTGCAACAAAAGCAGGTGTGGTGAAGGCGCTTTCTAAAATCCTGCAACCGTTTATTCGCTTTTTGTTCCCAAGGATACCGAAAAAGCACAAAGCCAATGAGTATATCACGACAAATGTGATTGCCAACATCCTAGGACTAGGGTGGGCAGCAACGCCGGCTGGTCTTCAAGCTATGGAACAGTTGGGAGAATTGCAAGTGGAGAGAGGGGAAAATCCGAGCATTGCCAGTAATGAAATGTGTACATTTTTAATCCTCAATATTTCCTCCTTACAGCTGATTCCCATTAATATGATTGCTTATCGAAGCCAATATGGAAGTGTGAATCCCACAAGAATTGTAGGAGCAGGATTGATTGCAACCATTATCAGTACTTTAGTAGGATGCATTTATTGTAAATGGAAGGATCGAAAAGGTAGGTGAAAAAATGAACGTGTTGTTGTATTTCACAGATTTTATGGTGCCTGCGATTGTTCTTTTCGTGGTGGCGTATGGGTTGATGGAAAAGGTTAAGGTTTATGATGAGTTTGTAAATGGAGCAAAAAAAGGATTTACGACAGTGATTAAAATTATGCCGACACTTGTGGGATTGATGGTAGGAGTTGGCGTGTTGCGTGCATCTGGATTTTTGGAGGCCATATCGAAACTTCTTGTCAATGTTACAAGCCGGATTGGATTTCCATCACAACTGGTACCGATTGCAATCATTCGTATGTTTTCCTCCTCCGCAGCAACAGGATTGGTGCTGGATTTGTTTAAAGAGTATGGAACGGATTCTCGAATTGGGCTTATTGCATCTGTGATGATGAGTTGCACAGAAACTATTTTCTATACAATGAGTGTATATTTTATGGCGGCAAAAGTAAAAAAGACACGCTATACGTTAACAGGCGCATTGTTGGCAACACTTGCAGGGATTGCCGCAAGTGTGTGGATTGTGCAATATATGTAAAAAAGGGCGTTTTTTAACGCCCTTTTTGCAAACGGTTTGTTCTATAAATATTTTTTCACAATTTCAAAAGGTGCCGGGCCAATTTCTAATATTCTTTGGTGAAATTCTTTCTGAGAAAAGTTCTCGCCATCTTGATTCATAGTTTCTTTTTTCAATTCTAAAAATTCCAGATAGCCAATGTAATAAGTAAGGTAATTTGCTGGATCACTTATAATCTGTGTATAGATTTCTCCAATCAAATCAGCGTCTGAAATGCCATATTGCTGAAAAAAGGAAATGGTATCTTCCAAGGTCCAAGCGTCGTAGTGAATTCCGATATCTGCAGAAGCGTAAAGCCCTAAGGTTAAGGAATTATTCTTTTGAAATAGTGCAGCGTAGGATTTGGATAATGGAGAAATGTAATAGGAACACATCTCTGCATAAGTAGCCCATCCTTCTACATAGCCTAGGAAATTTAGAGACGAACGAATGGGGTCGGGATTTGTGTTTGCAAAATAAGTCGTCTGATATAAATGTCCCGGATATCCTTCGTGAGCGAGGGTTGTAAATAAACTGACGTCGTCGAGGGAGTAGATTTGATTGATGTAAATGGTGTTTTCTTTAAAATGGTCAATTGCAGGAATCAAATAAAATGCTGGGCTAAGATGTTCCTGCAAAGCGTCTGGTACGTATTTAATATTTACATTTACAGAAGCCGCTTCTGGGAAGGAAGAAAGAATTTTTTTCTCTAGGATTTTTAAGATATTTTCTGGTGTTTCGGTTATGGATACGGTCTCATCTATTAACGCCGGATTCTCTGTAAGGAGTACTTGTATGTCTACCAAGTCTGTTGATATTTGTTTTGAAATCAGTGTTTTTAGTTCTGAAATGGTTCTTTGAGAGCCTGTTTCTCTAGCCGCTAAATGGGCGTAATATTCTTTTCCTTCCGAAAATTGACATAGACCAAGCATGGTGTTTTTTTCATTTTTTAGATTGTGAATATTTGAAGCCAATGTCTGATAAGCAGGGATGACGTACTTGGTCAGCGCATCTCGATTTTTTTTGATGTAATCGGATTTTTCTTGAGAGGAGAGTTTCTCCAAAGTATTTAATCGTTCCTCAAATGTGGAAAGTAAGTAATGTGTTTCCCCCATAGAAATAAAAGAATGACACTGTTCAATCACTGCGTCGGCCACCACACTCGACATGAAAAGACCAGATGCCGATTTTTGTTGTTCAAATCGAATCAAAGAGGAGAAATAATCAGGTATCGTTTCTAAAAGAGAAAGATACGTGTCTACATCTGACTTTTTAGAAAATTGATATTCTGCCAACAAGACTGGTAGTTGCGCGTGGATGCCAGTGGTAGCACTCAATGGTTCTTCGTAAAGATAATACGAGATGGCGTCCTTTTGTGTAGAAAAGTAGTGGGACAAAATATCATACGTTAACTGATTCTCTGTTGACAGAGAATGATAAGAGAATTTTTTTAATGCAGCTTCCAGATTTTCGATGGAAGCAAGCGCTGAGGAAGGATTTACATCAAAGGACCCTAATGTGAGTGGAATTTCAGTAATTCCGTACTTTTCTGGATCCTGCAGGGAATAGTGCAAATTAATCGTATTTGATACGACTTCTTCTTGAAAGAGACAAAGTGTGAAGTTCTTAAAAGCGGTGTTTGCATTTGTGGGAATTGAAAATTTTCCGCAAGCGGAAAACAATAAGATTGGTACGAGCCAAAGGGCGACGAATCGTTTTTTTATGCTCATAAAAGCTCCGTTTTTTATTGTAGTTTATGACAAAAAAACGATTCGTATGAAAGAAGGTTACCCGAGATAGTGTATTCCGGTTCCAGGACCAATTGGTAAATCCAAAAGGATCCAAATGATTAGTAGCAGTGTCCATCCAAGTAGAAAAAATACGGAGTATGGAATCATAGTTGCAGTAATGGTACCAATACTAGCCTTTTTGTCATAACGCTGCGCAAATGTCAGAATGACCGCAAAATAAGTCATCATAGGGGTGATGATATTGGTTGCGGAATCTCCGATGCGGTAAGCGAGTTGACAAAGTTCGGGTGTATATCCCAATTGCATAGAAATAGGAATAAACACGGGTGCAAGAATGTTCCATTTGGCAGATGCCGATCCCATGAATAAATTCATTAGTGCGGAGAAAAGTACAAAAATAACCAGAAAAGGAATCAATCCTATCTTGAAATTGTTTAAGAAGTTTACGCCAAGCAATGCGATGATGGATCCCAATTTCGTATAGTTGAAATAATTAATAAATTGAGATGCAACAAATGCTAAGGCTAAAAAACCTCCCATGGAAGACATGGCTTTACTTAATGAGTTGCAAATGCTGTTCTTATGAGAAAACACACCAACTGTTTTTCCGTAAGCAATTCCAGGAATTAAGAAGAGCAACGTGATTAAAATAACAATTCCATTTACAAAAGGTGACGAAGGGTTTCCAAACAAAGCACCGTTTTCATTTCTTAAAAAAGAGTTTTGAGGAATACAAGCAAACGCTACAATCAATATATAAATGAGGACGGCAATCCCTGCGTTTTTGAGGCCACGTTGTTCCTGCTCGGATATGGTGCGCAACGAAAAATCTTCCGTATCTGAAGAGGAATTCACATAAGTTCCGAGGCGGGGCTCTACAATTTTATTTGTAACAAAGGTACCTAGTATGGTAATAAGAAATGTGGATACAAATAAGAAAAAGTAATTTCCCATAACAGAGACTTCATAGTTTGGATTGGTTTCAGCGGCAGCAGCCTGTGATATCCCGGCTAGCAAAGGATCCAAAGAACCAACTAAGAGGTTCGCCGAGTATCCGCCGGATACCCCGGCAAAAGCAGCGGCAAACCCAGCCATAGGGTGTTTCCCATAAGCACGGAAAATCATGGCTCCTAGAGGAATCAATATAATGTAACCGGCATCACTTGCAATGTTAGAAATCACGCCTAAGAAAATAACCGCAGGAGTGATAAGCTGCACGGGAGTGATCTTTACGGCAGACTTTAGTAAAGTATTAATTAACCCGGATTGTTCGGCAACTCCCACGCCTAGAACAGCCACAAGCACCATACCCAAAGGGGCATAGGATGTGAAATTAGTAACGGCACTTGTCAAAATATAAGTAAGCCCTTCTTTTGTGAGAAGGCTGACAACACGAATGGTAGTTTCCTGTACCCTTCCATCTATAATCAATTCTCCGGTTGCAGAAATTCCCAAGGTATCGCAAACAGCGGATATTATGATAATAGAAAGTGCAAAAATGGAAAAAAGCGCAATTGGGTGTGGAAGCTGATTTCCAATTGATTCGATTTTTTTGAGCCAACGGTTGTATAAAGATGAAGTGGTCATTTGTAGTTCTCCTTTTATAAAAGTTTGGTATTAGTATGTCCCAAATCAGTGTATCTTAACAAAAGGAAACAAATCTTGACAGAACCCTTTTCTTGTGGTACTCTTTCAACGTATAAAATCATGGAAAACGCAGTGATGAAAAGAGTACATTTTTGAAAGTTTTACAGAGAAATCCTGTTTGCTGAGAGGGATGAACGGAAGAGAATGGAAGATGGCTTCGGAGCGGTGTGCTGAATGCGAAAGTTCGCTTTAAGTACAATGGGTTCGCCCTTTATAGCGAGAGAGTTTTATATGAACTCGTTGAGGTTTGTATCGTGAGATATAAGCGAAGAGAAGTGGTAACACGGAATGCCAGCCCGTCTTCTTAATAAAAAGAGGACGTGGCTTTTTTTTATTTCAGGAGGAGAGAGAATATGAGTAACAAAAAGTTTTATATGACAACAGCGATTGCCTACACATCAGGAAAACCACATATTGGAAACACTTATGAATTCGTTCTTGCAGATGCGATTGCCAGATACAAACGTAGCCAAGGATATGATGTGTTCTTCCAAACAGGAACAGATGAACATGGGCAAAAGATTGAATTAAAGGCACAAGATGCAGGAATGTCACCAAAGGAATTTGTTGACGGTGTGGCTGCACAAGTAAAAGAAATCGCAGATATGATGAATACTTCTTATGATAAATTTATCCGTACGACAGATGATTATCATGAGGCACAAGTACAAAAAATCTTCAAGAAGTTGTACGATCAAGGAGATATTTATAAGGGACACTATGAGGGAATGTATTGTACTCCATGTGAGTCTTTCTTTACAGAATCTCAATTAGTAGATGGAAAATGTCTGGATTGTGGAAGAGAAGTGCAGCCTGCAAAAGAAGAGGCATATTTCTTTAAAATGAGCAAATATGCAGACCGTTTGATTGAGCATATCAATACACACCCAGAATTTATTCAACCGGTGTCAAGAAAAAATGAGATGATGAATAATTTCTTGTTGCCGGGACTTCAAGATTTGTGTGTATCAAGAACTTCTTTCAAATGGGGAATTCCTGTGGATTTTGATCCAAGACATGTGGTATACGTATGGTTGGATGCGTTGACGAACTATATTACTGGAATTGGTTATGATTGTGATGGAGAAAGCACAGAACAATTCAAAAAAGATTGGCCAGCTGACCTTCATTTGATCGGAAAGGATATCATTCGTTTCCATACAATTTATTGGCCAATTTTCTTAATGGCTTTGGATTTACCGTTGCCAAAACAAATTTTTGGGCATCCTTGGTTGTTGCAGGGTGATGGGAAAATGAGTAAGTCAAAAGGAAATGTTATTTATGCAGATGAATTAGTAGATCTTTTTGGAGTAGACGCAGTGCGTTATTTCTTGCTTCATGAAATGCCATTCGACAATGACGGTGTCATTACATGGGAACTCATGGTAGAACGTATCAATTCAGACCTTGCAAATACTTTGGGAAATCTTGTAAACAGAACGATTTCTATGACGAATAAATATTTCGGTGGAAGTGTTTCTGACAAAGGTGTTGTAGGGGCTGTAGATGCAGATTTGAAAGCAGTTGTGAACGGAGCTGCTGCTGCAGTGGATGCAAAAATGGAGCATTTGCGTGTTGCGGATGCGATTACAGAAATCTTCAATGTGTTTAAACGTTGCAATAAATATATCGACGAAACAATGCCATGGGCACTTGCAAAGGACGAAGCACAAAAAGAACGTTTGGAAACTGTACTCTACAATTTGATTGCGAGCATTGAAACTGGTGCAAACTTGTTAGCATCGTTTATGCCAGAGACAGCTGAGAAGATTTTGAGACAAACAAACGGTGGAAATGTAACAGACAAGCCGGAAATTTTATTTGCTCGTTTGGACGTGGAAGAAGTACTCAAGAAAGTAGAAGAACTTCACCCACCAGTAGAAGAAGAACCGGTGGTAGAAGAAAATGTAATTGATATCGAATCAAAGGAAGAAATTGCATACGATGACTTTATGAAATTGCAATTCCAGGTTGGAGAAATCATTGCATGTGAAGAAGTTCCAAAATCAAAGAAATTGCTTTGTTCACAAGTAAAAATTGGAAGTCAGGTAAAACAGATTGTATCAGGAATTAAAGCACATTATAAACCAGAAGAGATGGTTGGCAAGAAAGTTATGGTGCTTGTGAATTTGAAACCAGCAAAATTGGCAGGTGTATTATCAGAAGGTATGCTTCTTTGTGCAGAAGATGCAGAAGGAAACTTAGCACTTATGACACCAGAAAAAGAAATGCCAGCAGGGGCAGAAATCTGCTAATTAGTAAATAGAATTGAAAGGGGAATTCTTATGATTCGAGTAGGAATTGTAGGTTACGGAAACATTGGCCGTGGCGTTGAACTTGCAGTTGAACGCAATGAAGACATGAAATTAGTAGCAGTTGTTACGCGCCGTAATCCGGAAGATGTGAACGTGTTAACACAAGATGTAAAAAAAGTACATTTAGATGATATTATCACATTAAAAAACGAAGTGGATGTTATGATTTTATGTGGAGGCTCTGCAACGGATCTTCCAAAGATGGGACCACAAGTTGTAAGGCATTTTAATACGATTGATAGTTTTGATACCCATGCAAAAATCCCAGAATACTTTGAAGCCGTTGATGAGGCTGCAAAGGAAGGCGGAAATATTGGGATTATTTCTGTAGGTTGGGATCCAGGAATGTTCTCGTTGAACCGAATTTATGCGGAATCTATTTTGGTACAAGGAAGTACGTATACATTCTGGGGAAAAGGTGTTAGTCAAGGACATTCTGATGCTATTCGTAGATTGCCAGGAGTAAAAAATGCGATTCAGTACACGGTACCGATAGAGGCGGCAGTGGAAGAAGTAAGAAGTGGCAGTGAACCAGAACTTACAACAAGAGAAAAACACCTTCGAGAATGTTATGTGGTTGCGGAAGAAGGAGCAAATCTAGCTGAAATTGAACAAGCGATTAAGACCATGCCGAACTATTTTGCAGATTACAATACAACAGTAAACTTTATTACAGAGGAAGAGTTAAAAGAAAATCACAGCAAAATGCCTCATGGGGGTTTTGTAATCCGAACAGGAGAGACCGGACGAGATGGAAACAAGCATGTGATTGAGTATTCTTTAAAATTAGACTCTAATCCAGAATTCACATCGAGTGTTTTGGTAGCTTATGCGAGAGCAGCATATCGCTTGTCTCAAAAGGGAGAGTCTGGAGCAAGAAGTGTGTTTGATATACCACCGGTATTGTTATCGCAAAAGACACCGGAGCAATTGAGAAAAGAGATTTTATAGAATGAAACCAATGATATTTGACAGTCATGCCCACTATGATTCTCATCAGTTCGATGAGGACCGGGATGAACTGCTTCATGTAATGGCCGAAAAGAATATTGGGACCATTGTAAATTCCGCAGCAGATTGGGATTCTTTAACAGAAGTTGTGGAATTAACTGAGAAATATCCTTATGTATATGCTGCCGTCGGATTACATCCAGACGAAGTGCATATTTTAGATGAGGAGAAATTTGCCTTTTTAAAGGAGCAGTGCAAGAAGGAAAAAGTTGTGGCTGTAGGGGAAATTGGTCTTGATTATTATTGGGATAATACGCCAAGGGATATCCAAGAAAAATGGTTTATCCGACAATTAAAACTGGCAAGGGAACTTGACTTACCAGTAATCATTCATAGTCGCGATGCGGCGGAAGATACACTTCGCATTATGAAGGAAAATGGTCAAGGCTTACGAGGAGTCATTCATTGTTTTTCTTATTCAAAAGAACTCGCCAATGAGTATATAAAAATGGGATTTCATATTGGGATTGGTGGAGTTGTGACCTTTAAGAATGGGAAGAAGCTGAAAGAAATTGCAAAAGAAATTCCTCTTGAAAGGATTCTTTTAGAAACGGACTGTCCGTATCTGGCACCCGTGCCACATCGAGGTGAGAGAAATTGTTCTTTATACCTTTCATACGTGGTGCAGGAAATTGCGGAACTTCGAGGCATTTCTTATGATGAAGTAGTAGAACAAACAGAGAAGAATGGGAAAAATCTTTTTGGGATTTAGATGAAAGGTAAAAATATATGACAAAGCCAACATTAGGCAATCCACAAAATACAATTGAAGTATTGCAAAAATATGGGTTTTCTTTTCAAAAGAAGTTTGGTCAGAATTTCTTAATTGATACTCGGGTATTAGACAAGATTATTGCATCTGCCAACATCACCAAAGACGATATGGTCTTGGAGATTGGTCCGGGAATTGGGACAATGACACAATATTTGGCGTGTGCGGCGCGCAAAGTGGTAGCGGTTGAGATTGACAAAGCCCTCATTCCGATTTTGGAAGACACATTGAGTGCATATGATAATATAACGGTAATCAATGAAGATGTGTTAAAAGTTGACATCAACCAACTTGCTGAGGAGTACAATGAAGGAAAACCAATTAAGGTGGTGGCAAATCTTCCGTATTACATTACAACACCAATTATTATGGGATTATATGAGAGTCATGTGCCGATAGAGAGCATCACTGTTATGGTACAAAAAGAAGTGGCGGATCGTATGCAGACAGGCCCGGGAAGCAAAGACTACGGCGCCTTATCGTTGGCAGTGCAATATTATGCAAAACCATACATTGTTGCAAACGTGCCTCCGAACTGTTTTATGCCAAGACCAAATGTTGGGTCGGCAGTTATTCGATTGACGAGTCATGAGAAGCCACCGGTTCAAGTGGAAGATGAACAATTGATGTTCAAGATTATTCGGGCGTCCTTTAACCAGAGACGAAAGACATTGGCCAATGGATTAAATAATTCTCCAGAGATTCAATTGCCGAAGCAAGTAATCATTGATGCAATTGAGGAGTTGGGAAAAGGAGCAAGCGTTCGTGGAGAGGCATTGACACTGGAAGAGTTTTCTAAATTGAGTAATTTAATCAGTCAGAGATTATAAAGCAATCCCCTTTTGATAGACAATGGCAGTCTAACAAAAGGGGTTCTTTTTATGAGTATTTATTTCTCGGGGAATTTCTATTCAAAATTTAGCATAAATGACACATAGAACATGTGATCATCTGATGTGGCAGAAAATACACCTTGATAACGTTCTGCGATATTTTTTGCGGAGAGTATACCAATTCCATTTCCCTTGGTCTTGGTCGTGAGGTAATCCCCGTTTGCGTTTTGCTGGAGTTCGTTTTCAAAGGTGTTGTCAATGGTAAAAACCATAGAATGTTCATCTGCTTTTCCGTTAATGATAATACGGCGATTTGTACCTGTTTGCTCTGCGCAAGCATCCATTGCGTTTTCCAACAAATTACCTAGCAAAACGGAGATATCATTCTCCGCAATTGGAAGGTGTTCCGGAATTGAGAGATTCGCTATGAAATCAATTTCTAAAGATTGTGCTTGTGTCGCAAAGAAAAATACAATATTGTTGATGGTTTGATTTTCGCAAAAAAGAATTTTGTCCCCATCCGGGATTGCTTCACGGTACGAATTTACATAATTTTCTAATTTGTCATATTCTTTTGTTTCAAGATAATAACTAATCGTGTGAATATGATGCCGCATATCGTGACGAAGACGTCGCGTCTCTTCCATACGGTCTTGGAGAGTTTGAAAAGCCACAATTTCTAAATCTTGATAATGTTTCTGTTCCTCCAAAATCAGGTTTCTCGCTAGTTGACCATCTAGTTTTATCATAAGGTAGTATACAAACAAAGACCCTAAATTTATGATGAAGAGAAAAATTACATTGTATGGATTTTGAATGTTTTCTAAGCCGGTTGATGCTCCGGCATTCACTTGGTACTGCCAAATAATATAAAATATAAAAGGAACAATCCAATAGAATGTCCATTCTTTCTTAATCCAATGATTATCTAACATCGGAAGAAAATATCTTTGCGCTTCCATAGCCCACGGTATGGTAATGACTAGATGAAGTAAAAGCATCACCACGGAAGTATGCCAACAATAGAGTTCGTGATCAATAAGTGGAAATAGATTCTGCTCCAAGCAAATGGCTGCAATTAGAATAAAGTTTCCAAGATTTGCAAAGATGAGTTCTATAAAAAGGACTTTCCCCCAATGTTGTCGGAACAGAATCATATAGCCAATCATAAATACAGTAAGGCGAAGAATACTCATATAAATGCTAGTGCTAATACCGTGAAGCGCAGACAAATATCTGGTTGCGAATTGTATTATAAATAGCATAGCACAAACCAAACTTACTACTGTTTTTGAAAAACGAAAATGTTTCTTGAAAATATAGTATGACAAGAAAACATACGGAGCAAAATTGCATAATGAGAAGAAAAGAATTTCCATCGTACGGCCGAAAGAAAACATTATTTTCCCTCCTTTCGCATCCGTTCAAAACGAAATGCTGCAAAGGCGTCCAAAGTATCCTTCGTCTTGCGCCTGCTAATTGGTACACTTGTGCCATTCTTTAGTAGAAACATGCCATTTTCGGCTCTCGAAACTTCGTGAAAGTTGACCACAATTCCTTTGGAACAACTGTATAAAAAAGAATATTTTGAAAGCAGTGCCTCCCACTCTGTTTGAGACATGCGAGTTTGTAAATCCGCTCGTTTTTTTGAATGAATAATAATAGAGTGATTGTAATACTCCGTATATGTAATGTTTCGAAGAACAATGTTTTGTCCATCTGGTAATATGATAAAACGATTCAATTCATATTCATTGAGGCGAATCATTTGTAGCATTTTTTGAAAGCTAGAAGCCGAAACCGGTTTTTGCAAGTAATAGTTTGCCCCAACCTCGTAACTTTCGCTAGCAAATTCGTTGCTGGTTGTACAGAAAACAATGCGCACATCACTATCTGTTTCTCGGACTTTACGGGCAACATCGATGCCTAGAAGTCTATCCATATAGATGTCTAGAAGAATCAAATCATAGTTTCCTTTTTGCCAAGCATCCAAGAAATCCGTCCCACTAGAGAAGGTATCCATATCTGCAAGAGGAAGTTCTGTTGCCACAATGTTAGAAAGAAAAGTAAGTTCTTCTACTTTGTCATCAATCAATGCAATTTTCATTGTGAACACCTCCTCGTTTTAACTATACTCATTATACTCCAAAATCGAAGAGAGAAGCAAGGAATTATGGGAATAAGTTGCAAATATAGAGAAAAGGGAGTATGCTACAAGGTGGAGTATTATCTTATATGAAATATAGATGTTACAAGGGGAAAACGAATGAGAAACAAAAGGGTGAGTATCAAAAGAATAGGGGCAAGTATTCTTGCAATGTTGTTGATTATGGCAGTTGGAGTTGGACTGTTTTCCGGAAGAACAAGAGATGTTTTGGCGGCGGAGAAAACGGCAGATGCAAGTACCATTATAAAGTATAAGGACTCTTTAGGAGAGGATACATCTACAGAATATGCAGGTCGTATTTGGACAGATAAATCCGTATGGACAGAAGATGCCGTAGAAATAGAAGCTTATGGTGGAGCAAAATATACCATCAAGAAGAATGAAAATAATAAAACGGGGGAAGATTTCCTAGTCGGATTTTCTGCACTTGCGACGGCCCAGTCTGTTGCAGGGGAAACGCAGGTACCGTTGGATGTGGCTTTCATTATCGATTTATCAGGGTCTATGAGTAATGCAGATAGTAACATGGATAATGGAAAAAGTCGTATTTTCAACACGGTACAAGCATTGAATAAGTCTATCGAATCTTTGATGAGTCTCAATCCATATACCAGAATTTCAGTTGTGGGATTTAGCACGGACGCACAGGTTCTACTTCCATTGGACCATTATAGTAAATTGAATAATCGAGATTATTTTAGTCTTAGCAGGCAGACAGGTAGTAACAATTATGCGAAATTGAGTTTTTGTGCCGTAGGGGATACGGTAGGAAAGATAGAACGAACCAGTTCGAGTGACCGAGTGAGTGTGGAAGGTGGAACGAACATACAAAGAGGGTTTTATGTCGGCATGAATCAGTTGGCAAGTGCGACTTCAACCACCGTTGTGCAAAACGGGAAAGAAATAAAGAGAGTACCGTCCGTTGTTTTTTTGGGAGATGGATGCCCAACGTATTCTTCGTCTTCTAGTAATTGGTGGGCACCAGAAACTGGAACACAAGGAAGTGGACAAGGAACGAATAAAGAAGTACGTTATGGTAATGGATTTAAGGCAATCATGACGGCATCCTGGATGAAAGCAGAGATTGACCAAAAATATGGTGTAAAAGGAACCAATATGGCAACAAAGGTGTACACCATAGGAATGGGAATTGACAATATGGATGCAGGGAATGCGCTAGACCTTGCCAATGTTTCTTTAAATCCTAAGAAACATTGGGAGGATGCGGAAAATGCAATGGCGCAGTCCATGAAAAGTGCTTGGGAGACATATACGAACAATAATGGAAGACCGACGGTAACCGTACAAGGTACAAGCACCTATAGAGTAAATCATCCGACTGGAAATGTGGCAATCAGTGATGCAAGTTTCCAAACGGATTATCCGATTTATGAGTATGTAGATAGTTATTATCCTGCCAATGATGCAAGTTCTGTGAATCAGGTTTTTGAGAATATCGTAGATCAGATTGCCATCAGTGCACCAAAGATTCCAACGGAGCATGATCCGGAAAATCCAACAGCCAGTGGTTATATTACCTACACGGATCCAATCGGTGCTTACATGGAAGTAAAAGATTTTAAGTCAATCATTTATGGTGGCGTGCAATATACCGCACACACAGTGAATACAGAGGGGAATGTTACTACTTATGTATTTACGGAAAAAGCAGAGGGAAACGAAGTATATGGTTCCGAAGATTTGAATCATATTCTGATTAAAGTTACTTCCACAAAGGTGGGCGAGACGACAGCAAAAAAAGAGATTTTATCTCAGGTGCTTACTGTTCAAATTCCGGCAAGTTTGATACCGCTTCGCGTGAATGCGGTGACAGTCAATGCAGATGGAAGTGTGAGCAGTCATACAAGCAATGGCGCATGTCCAATTCGTATGCTTTATACAGTGGGCATGCAAGATGCGGTTCAAAAGGACGGCAATCTTTTGACGAACGAAATCAGCGAAGATTATTTGGCAAAATATCTCAATGAAGATGGAACCGTTGATTTTTATAGCAATTTATATACAGGAACTAACAAAATCAATGAAAAAACAGCAGGAAATGCAACGGTAGAATTCCAAGCGGCATCTGGAAATGCGTTCTACTATATACAAAGCAATCAATATCTTTATACGGATAAAGACTGCACACAATATGCAAGTACAGACAAGTTAGATGCAAATACGAATTATTACTATAAAACAACCCATTATGAAGGGGTAACCTTGGTGGAAAAGGTGATTTCCCATAAAGGGTCGCAAATCACAGAAAATACAGAAGTAACAAGAGAAACGACGGAAAGTGGAAGTTATCGATGGTATTACTCGGCGGGAATGGCGCGTGTGAATACGTTGCTTGAACTGGTAGAGGAGAAGGAAACGAACCAGACAGGTACCGCCACACTTTCTTATGCCCCGACGTATGAGAAAACAACAGAAAGTTTCAAAGTATATCTTGGAAATAACGGAAAACTCAATGTGAAGGCAATGGGGGCTCTCGAAATTTCTAAGGAAGTAACCGGAGCAGAGGGATTGGATGCTCCAGATGCAACATTTACATTCCGAGTAGAATTTGAGGATGCAAATGGAGACGCTCTTTCGGGTCAATATACGTACGTCATTTTGGATCAAAAAGGAAATCAAGTATCCGAAGGAGTTGTTTCGAACGAGGGAACTTTGCAATTAAAAGATGGACAAAGTGCAAGAATTGCACATTTGCCGGCAGAGACAAATTACACCATCTCAGAAATTGATATTCCAAGTGGTTTTTCAGTAAAAGAGGCGGGAAAAGAAACGCAGACAGGTGTCATATACGGCGGAAGAACAAGTTCTCATTTATTTGAAAATCAATATTCGGCAACACCAGTTGTGTATGCGGCCGAAACAGGTATTGTAGGAACCAAAGTGCTGGAAGGACGTCAATGGTCAGTGAAAGATAAATTCACATTCTTAATAGAGCCAATTGATTCAGCACCACTTCCAGAAGGTTATGATGTGCAGAATGGAGTAACGGTTTCTAGTGCCGTAGATAATAGAGCGGAATTTACATTTGGTGAGGACAAGGATAAAGATGGGGATCGAGGAATCGAATTTACCAAGCCGGGTGTCTACGAATACGTTATATATGAAAAGCAGCCGGATGCCAATGAAAGTATGCCGGGAATGTCGTATTCAGGCGCACGTTATGCCTTGATCATAACCGTTGAAGACAATGGAAGAGGCGCACTAAAGGCAACTTCGCAAATACAGAAACTTTATATGGATGATGCCACGCCGTTATTTACTTATGACGCAGAACAGAATCGAGTAAT
Source organism: Faecalimonas sp. (assembly GCA_045578495.1). GTDB lineage: Bacteria > Bacillota > Clostridia > Lachnospirales > Lachnospiraceae > Faecalimonas. Next base: position 58,706 of record JAZNKI010000054.1, on the reverse strand, counting down.
GAATGCGGGAGAGGAAGCGCAAGACGAAATTCTATTTACCAATACATATCGTGCCAAAGAAGTGACAAAGGTTCCGGTAGCACAAAAGAAATATGAAGATCTTTCCGGAGAAAAACCACTTACCTCGGATATGTTTGAATTTAAATTTGAACCAGCCGGTGTGGTAGAAAATGGTTCTTTGAAGGCCGGAACAGCGAATTTAAATCCGATGCCATTCGATGAAAGAGGCAATCGATTCAATGCAGTTACTGTGAAGAATGAAGGCGAAAGCATCGTATTTCTACCAATTACATTTACGGAAGTTTGTATTCCGGCAACGCAAGATACCATTACGTATCGCTATACAATGCGAGAAGTCATGCCTGTGGCAGCAAATGCAAGCAATCAATATAAGGTAAATGGAATGAAATATGATTCCAACGTTGCTATTGTAGACGTTGTTGTTACAAGAAGTGAAGATACAGACACATTAATCGTGGACATGATTTATGAAAACGACGAAACAGGAATTGTGTTCCACAATACATATACACCATTGCCGGTAAATGTTGAGCTTTTGGGTGAAAAAACTCTGGTGGGCCGAGATATGAAAGAAAACGAGTCCTTCACTTTTGTGATGACAGGTCCGGATATTCAAACCAAGGAAATACATGTTTCCGGAATCAAAGATGGAGAGACAAAAAACATTTCTTTTGGAGAATACACGTTTACGAAACCAGGCACTTTTTCGATTGATATTGCAGAACAACCAGGTAATGAAGGTGGCGTTACATACGATACACACACATGCCAGGTGACCATAGTTGTAACAGATGTAAATGGAAAATTAGAAGCAGATGTTACTTACAGCGATGGCGAAAGAGCAAGTTTCAAAAATACCTATGAAGCAATTTTTGACAATACAACGGCGATTCGATTATCGGGAACAAAAAAATTGACAGGACGACAGATACAAGAAGGAGAATTTTTCTTTGTTGTGACAAATGCTTCTGGAGAAAAAACGTATGTATCTGCACCAAAGAGCGAAAAAGGTGATTTGGGAACCTATGAAAGCGATCTTGTGTTCCTAGAACATGAAATTTATGAAGAGATAGGAACTTACACGTATGAGATTCGAGAAGTGATTCCAACCGATGGACAAGGAAATGAAGTTTCAAACGGTGTAGAACACGACCGAACAAGGTACATTGTGGAAGTAACCGTTGTAGATGACTTGAATGGAAATTTAAAGGCAGCTATTTCGAAGGTTGTGAAAAAAATTAATGATACCACAGAAACTGTGGTATACCGAGCGGATGAGTCAGGAGAAGCGTTCGAAGGAGAACTTGTTTTTGAAAACAAATACACGGTTTCTCCGACGGAGTATACCGTTGGCACATTCAAAAAGGTTCTTAAGGGGAACCGAAAAGATGGTTTAAAGATGAATGAATTCCAATTTGTCAGAACAATTATACAAGCAGAACATGCAGATGGAATTCAGTTATATAAAAAGAATAGCTCTAGTGAATTTGTAGATGGAGAGAGCTCAGATATTGTTGGAAATGATATGGATGGAACCATTCAATTTGGCAATATAAGATTCTCAAAAGAAGGAGTCTATATTCTTGAAATCAAAGAAGTCATTCCTGAGGACAATCAAAGGGTTGCAGGAGTTACTTATGATGACCATGTGATTAGGGAGACTTATACAGTAACCAATGACATGAAAGGGAATTTGGTTGTTACTCTCACAAAAGTGGAAGGTGACACGGAATTCGAAAATGTCTATCACGCAGAAGGTGTTTTGTCAGGAGAATCCCATTTGACTGTGACAAAGAAAGTGAATTTGTCAAAGCGTACAAGTGACACTTGGGGAACGGATGAGAATGACACTTATATCTTTATGATAGAAGCTGCGGATGAAAAAACAACAACTGCGATTTCAGATGGCAATATTATTATGGGGAAAAACGTCATCGAAATCAACGGAGAAGGTGCAGTAGCAACAAATGAAAAAGGGGTATATAGTAACCAAAAATCGTTTGGGGATATAGAGTTTAAAGCTGCAGGTGAATATCGTTTTAAAATTTATGAAAAACAAGGATATGCACCGGGAATTCAATATGATGAAACGATCTATGTTCTTGCAGTATCTGTAGTGGACAATGGAGATGGGACATCGCAAGTGGTTGTTTGCGATGAAAATACAACCAATTTCTATTTTGAAAATCGTTATAGCGCAGGTGAAATTACACTGAAAGGTTCCGAGCATTTACGTGTAAACAAAGTCTTTACAGGACGCCAGAATAATGAATGGCTAAGCACGGATGAATTTACATTTACAGTGGAAGCAAATGAAAATCATACAGCAACAAAGAGGGCTCTTGATGCAGGCTACATTATCATGCCTACCGAAGCTGAAGCACAAATTTCAATCACCGAAGAAACGAAAAACAATGCACATTTTGGAGACATTGTATTTAAAAGAGCTGGAACATATCAATTTATCATCAAAGAGATGCAGGGGGATATCGCAGGCGTACAATATGATGAAGATGCAGAACGAATCATACAAGTCATTGTGCAGCAACATGAAGTGGGTACGCAAGCATATTTGACGGCGCGGATAGATTATGAAAACAGTGATGTGGACGAGCATTCATCCATTACATTTAAAAACACATATCAGTCAAAGCCATCAAATAGAGTTTCTATTTTGGCGAAGAAAATGGTCACTCCGAAAATAGAAGGAAATCAATACACCATAAAAGCGGGTGACTTTGGATTTATCTTATTACCGGCATCAAGCAACAAGGCAAGTGATCCGATTGCGGAGATGACTGTGTACAATGATGAAGAGGGCAATGTGCAATTTGCATTAGAAAAAGAATATGTGGAACCAGGTGAATATCAATACGTCATCAAAGAAACCGCAGGAAAAAATGGAACCATACGAGGAATCATTCAAGATGAAACAATCTATGTGATTCAAGTGAGTGTTTCACATGATTATGCAAATGCGAAATTGAAGGCGACGATGACAGTTAAGAAGGAACTGGATGGTCAAGAGGAAACGGTATCCGCGATTGAGTTTGATAATGTATATGATCCGAGTGTGACAAGTGCATCGATTTCCGGAATTAAGAAATTGAATATAACAGGCGGTAGTCGCGTATTAAAAAATGGGGAATTTAAGTTTAGACTTGCAGCAGTGGATTCCGCCCCAATGCCTGACCAAGCTCAGGATGGAGTTCTTGAGGTGACAAATGTAGAAAGTACATTTTCTTTTGGAAGTATTGAGTATCAGATTCCGGGCACCTATCGATATTTTGTGACAGAGATTGCGGACGAAAACAAAAATTACTTTACATATGATGAAACGGAGTATGAAGTTGTAATCAAAGTGGAAGATGTGGAAGGAGAATTGGTGGTAATTGAAAATTCTTTAAATACCACACAACTTGTCTTTGAAAACAGCTATAACCCAGCACCAGCAAAAGTCATTTTGTCAGGAATGAAACATCTGACGGGACGCGCGATAGAGGCAAAAGAATTTCTGTTCCTGTTGAAAAAAGATGGTGAAGTTTTCAAAACCGCGCAAAATGAAGCGGATGGTACATTTACTTTTGAAGAGTTGACATTTACAGAATTTGGAACTTATCAATATGTTGTGGTGGAGGATTCTTCGAATCCGGTAGAAGGAATGACCTATGACACTGCACAAATTGACATAGAAATTATCGTTACAGATGATGAAGAAGGTCAATTGATTGCACAGGTGAACGGAATGGACGAACTTTCGTTTAATAATACATATGATTCTACTGCTGTACCGACGGGTGATACGACCAATCTCATGCCAATGGTGACAGGTATGATTGTTTCACTGTGCATGTTTGCCGTATTGGGTGTCGAGCGCAAAAAAAGAAACGATAAAGAATAATTAGAAAAGGACCATGGAGGTCCTTTTCTTTTTGCCGTTTGAGTCTAAATTTTACCGTTTGAGTTTGGGAGGTTGAAAAAGGTTTCCCATTTTTGTAATAATAAAATTACAAAAATGTGGAGGTGTACATATGAATATATTGATATATGGAACCGAGAAGGAAAAAGAACTTTTTATACAGCATATGAAATCGGAAGCGAGTATGGCATTTCGCATTGTAAATTGTGACCATACAGATGATTATGATGCATACATTGTTATGTTGAGAGAAAAGGCGTACGATATTGTCTTTGTGATGACAGATAATGCGGCAGGTATGGAAGGTGTTATTGCAGCGCAAAATGTACACCCGGAAGCTGCGATAGTTTGGTTTTCTAATGATAAAAATTTCGTGGCACAATCCTACCGACTAGGCGTAAACTATTTTTCTGTAAAACCAATAGATGGTAAAAAGGTAAATATGGCGATAAAAAGATGTGGTAAAAAGGGTGGTTTTTCTTTACAAATAAAAGCCGGTGAATTACAATAAAACAGTAAAAAAGTCATCATTATTATTTAGATAGATAACATACAAGAACAAGTCAATGAAGGGAGAAAATGCGGATGAAAACAGGAAACATAATACGGATGATTAGAGATAAAAAACACATAAGAAAAATAGGAGCAGGTGCAGTGGCTGTGGCATTAATAACAGCACTGACCATAGGTTTAATTCCAAATAAATCGTCACGAGTGCTTGCAGCGAATAAAGTGTCGGACCTTAGCACGGTTACAAAGTACACGGAATCGTTGGGAGATAATGCTTCTACCGAATATGCAGGACGTATTTGGACCGATAAGACAGTCTATACAGAGGATGCGACACTGACAGGGTATACAGGTTCCAGCCAGACAGTTGAGATAGGAGATGCAGATTTTCTTGTATCGTTTTCTGCTTTAGCGACTGCACAAGCAGTCTATGGAGAAGGGCAGGCACCAATGGATGTTGTGTTTGTTTTGGACTTGTCCGGTTCTATGAGTAACCAAAGCAGTAATATGACAAATGATCAAGGCGTGACAAAAAGCCGTATCGCATTTACAGTTGATGCCGTGAATAAAGCCATTGATGATTTATTGAAGACAAATCCAAATTCTAGAATCGGTGTTGTTGGTTTTAGTAGACAGTCAACGACTTTGTTAGAATTGGATCACTATACCAGAAGTGGGAATCAAGAATATTTTTCACTTAGCAGAACGACTGGTAGTAGCAATAATGCTACGCTATATACAAGAGCTGTGAATAGTAACGGAAATACGATCACAAAAAGTACATCCGTAAGCTTGGGTACCAATATCCAAGATGGTCTCTATGATGGAATGAATCTTTTGGCGACAGAAGAGGATACAACCGTGATGATTGACGGAAAGGAAGTAAAGAGAATTCCTTCCGTAATTCTTCTTTCTGATGGTGCGCCAACATGGGCAATGGATGCAGGGGACTGGTGGTCACCAAGTAGATGGTGGGAACCAAGTGGCTACGGACTGGGGGATGGAAGCGATCCGTATCCGGGTGTAGGTATGCTTGCCATGATGACAGGTGCTTATATGAAAAACCGCATCAATGAAAATTATGGTGTAGAGGGCACTCAGTTTGAGACCACATTATACACGGTTGGTGTCGGTATTGATGATTTGGATAGTGATTCAAAAGCACTTGCACAGGTCACACTGAATCCAAAGGATCATCTTGACAGTACAACCAATGAATATGCAGAAGATATTCGTGGATATTGGGAAAGATATTGTAGAACGTCAAATAATACACCAAGTATTCAAACAGATGGAAGCGAATCTTATACATTAACCCATCCATCCACAGGTGATATTAGTGGAGATGCGTTAAAAACATACGTAGACCAACATTATCGCGCAGATGATGCGGACAGTATTGCGACAGTATTTGATGATATTGTATCGGATATTGTTATCAGTAGTGTGAAGGTTCCAACAGAGCATGACAAGGCAAATCCAGCGACAACTGGATATATTACATATACAGATCCGATTGGGAAGTATATGGAAGTGAAAGATATGAAGGCAATCCTTTATGCAGGAAAGCAATACAAAGCACATACCGTAGAGACAGAGGGAGATGTCACAACTTATACCTTCACAGAAACAGCAGAAGGAAATAAGGTATATGGTTCAGAAGAATTGAGTCATATTATTATCAAAGCAACAACGACAACAGAAAATGACGGAAGCAAGTCACAAGTTCTTACGATTCAAATTCCGGCCAGTCTAATTCCGCTTCGTGTCAATGAAGTGCAGCTGGCAGGAAGTGAAGAGGCGGGATATACCGTAAAGAGCCATACAAACAATGGTACATATCCAATTCGTGTATTCTATACCGTAGGAATGCAAGAAGAAATTTTAGATGGCGATGTAGTTGCCACCCACAAACTCAATACAGACTATGTAAAAGCAAACACCAATGCAGATGGAACCATCAATTTCTATAGTAATTTGTATACAGGAAAAAAGAGTCCATATGATAATAGCACTACGATTGGTGATGCAACAGTAACCTTTGATGCAGACCCTGGAAATGCGTTTTACTATGTACAGGAAGATATTCTTATTTATGAAAACAAAGAGTTTACAAGAGTAGCCAGTGGTGTAACGTTAGATGATGATACAACATATTATTATAAAGAAGTTCATTATCATGGTACTACAATAGAAACAGAAGCAGTTGAGCGAACAGGAGCGCAGTTAAAGAACAATACTGTAGTTAAGCGTTACGCTGAAAACGGTCAATGGTATCGTCCGAAGGGTACGGTTCGTGTGAATCGTATGTTAACCTTTGAAGGGGATAAAAAGGACAATGCAACTAATACAGCAGACCATTTCTACACACCAACTTATAATGAAGAAACAGGCTACTTTGTCGTGTACTTAGGAAATAATGGTGTGATGAGCGCAGTTGCAGGTGGTTCACTTGCTATCACAAAAGAAGTGACAGCAGCGCCAGGTCTTGAGATTCAAAAAGATAAGGAATTCACATTCCAAGTGGGATTGAAAAAAGGACTTGTAGCGATAGAAGGAACCTACGTATATGAAGTGAAGAATGAAGCAGGTGAGATAGTTTCTACAGGAACCATTGCCCACAATGGCACTTTGAAATTGAAAGATGGAGAGACAGCAACCATCTACAGTTTGCCTGACAACACAGATTATACGGTAACAGAGATTGACATCCCAAGTGGATTTACAGCCACACCTACCGAAGAGGCCGGAACGATTGAAACAGGTGTTACCGCACAGGAAACATTTACAAATTATTATGAAGTTACACCGGTGCGATTCCCATCCAATGGTTCTTTGGGAGGAACCAAACGCTTAGAAGGACGTCCTTGGGACGAAGCTGTAGATGAGTATACATTCTTGCTTGAAGCAATTAACAATGCACCACTTCCAGAAGATTATGATGCAGACAAGGGTGTGACAGTTACAAAGGCCACTGCAAAGGCAGTAGGTGCAGATACGGTATGGGAAGGAACATTTGATTTTGGATACATCGAATTCACGCAACCAGGTACATACCAATATGAAGTTGTAGAAAAAGAGCCAGAAAATAATGCGTATATTCCGGGAATTTCATATTCCAGAGCATTATATATGATTAATGCAGTTGTTGTGGACAACGGAAATGGTACTTTGACAATTCAAGAATCAAGCATCCAGAAATTGCATACGGACGATGCAACACCGGTACAAGAAACAACAGATGAAATTGTATTCACAAATACATTCTCAGCAGAAGAAGTTGTCAGAGTTCCGGTTGCAGTGAAGAGTTATATTGATCATTCAGGAAACAAGCCATTGACAAGTGGTATGTTCAAATTCAAGCTGGAAGCGGTTGGAGAGAATGCATCTGATGCACCAATGCCAAGCCCGAATGTTGTGGAGAACGAGGGAATGAACGTTACCTTCCCAGGCGTTACCTTTACGCAAAGTGCTATAAAAGGATCTTCGAATTCAACTACTTATACATATAAAATGACAGAAGTTCGTCCGGAAGAAGCGAATGAGACAAACAATTACACAGTGAACGGTATGAAGTACGATCCAAAAGTAGTTCTCATCGAAGTAACTGTTTCTTACAATGCAGAAAAAGGTGGATTGAATGTAAATGCTGTGTATCCGGAAGGAAGAGTGGCAACTTTTGAAAATGAATATGCACCAGAACCAGTGGTTGTAGGGAAAGATACACAATATCCTGTGGAAGGCATCAAAACGCTCTTCGGCAGAGATATGAAAGATGGCGAAACATTTGATTTCCAAATCACACCGGCAAATGCAGCAGTTAGTTTGGCAATTCGTAATGGTGACATTGTGATGCCGGCAGATACAGATGCCAGTGTGTCTGGAGGAAAAAATGGAGTAGAAGTTGGTTTTGAATTTGACCAAATTACATTTAAGAAACCGGGTGTTTATACCTTTAATGTAAACGAAGTAATACCAGACAATTTGGCTGGTGGAATGACTTATGATCAGCATACATGTGCAGTTACCATTACGGTACAAGATGACAATGGTCAATTAAAAGCATCCATTCGTTACAATAACGGAACGGGTGCCACAGATAACTCAAAGGCGATATTTGTCAATACGTATAGTGCAACTTTTGATGACAGTACAGCCATTAGTTTAGCCGGAAAGAAAGTAATGACAGGTCGCCCAATTGAAGATGGAGAATTCTTCTTTGAAGTGACATTGAATCACAATGGTATGCGAGCAAATTATGTGCCGGCTGGTACCGATGGAGCAATTCAGTTCCTTGACAAGGTTACATATACCGAAGCAGGTGAGTATGTATACGTTATCAGCGAAGTGATTCCGAATCCGGGACGCGGTGGTGTAACTTATGATACAGCGAAGTATCGTATTACGGTAAGTGTAACGGATGATTTGAATGGTAACTTAACAGCAGCCATTACCAAAATGGAGAAGAGTTTGAATGGAAATCCATATTCAGAGCTCGGTGCAAATGATGAAATTACATTCACAAACGTATATAAAACAACTCCACGTGCAGTGGCATTATTAGGAATTACAAAGACCATTAGTGGCACAAGAGGAGAGGCGTTAAAGGCAGGAGAATTCACATTCAAACTCACACTGGTAAGTGGAGATGAAGAAGGAATTGAACTTCCAAGCGCGACAACGACGACCAATCGAGCAGATGGAACGGTTGTATTTGGCGACGGGCAGTTATTATTTAAGAAACCGGGAACTTATGAAGTTCGGGTAGAAGAAATGATACCGTCAGGTACGACACAAAATGCAGATGGAACTTATACAAAAGATGGAATCACGTATTCCACAAATGTGATTCGTTCAACGTTTAAGGTGACCGATGATTTAGAGGGTGGATTAGTTGTTATCCGCACAGGAACAGTTGGTAGCCGCCAATTTGTAAATACATATCGTACAACAGGTACTTTAAAGGGTGCTACTGAATTAGTAATTGTAAAGAACTTTACAGGCCGCAAAAATGATGAATGGCTAGATACAGATCGTTTCTTATTTGTGTTAGAAGCTGCGGATGAAGTGACACAGAAGGCCGTGACAGATGGCAAGATCGTTCTTCCAGATAATGCATCAGGAATTACAATTGATGCCAAGGATGCAGACAAGAAATCAGCGTTTGGCGATATCGTGTTCCATGAAGCAGGAGACTATACGTTCCTTATTCGAGAGGAAGCAGGAGAGATTCCAGGTGTAGCTTATGATGCAACTTCGCGTACTATCAAGGTGAAAGCGAAGGACCAAAGTAACGGGACATTGTTAGTGACAGCAACCGATAATGATGAAAGTGATTTGACTTTCCGCAATGTATATAATCCGGGTGATGTTGTATTATATGGACATGGAAATCTTCATGTGACAAAGCTCTTTACAGGCCGCGAAAATGATGAATGGTTAGATACAGATTCTTTCAGATTCACTTTGGGAATTGATCAAGATCATGCAGATACAGTGGCTGCTAAAAATGCAGGTGACATCGTAATGCCATCTGCGAACTTAACAATGAACCATGACAATAAAGATGTAGCGCATTTTGGCAATATTACATTTAAAAAAGCAGGAACCTATAAGTTTGTTGTGGATGAAGTAGAAGGGAATATCCCAGGTGTGAAATACGATGCATCTACGAAGACTATCGTTGTAAACGTCACAGATAATGCAGACGGAACAATGAGTGTTACCATCGATAAGAGCAGTGATGCCTTGACGTTTGTCAACAAATATCAGCCAGAATCAGACGAATTAGTTGGGCAGACCAAGTTGAAGATCACAAAAGTAATCGATGGACGTAAATGGGATGCAAATGATGCGTTTAAGTTCTTGTTGGAATCAGGAGATGCATTTACCACAGAAAATGCAGTGATTTCTGAAGCAGAACTTATCGTGAAAAACCAGGGAACAAAGATGACTGCTGTGGATGATTATACAGTAGAAACATACTTTGGAAATATCACATTAAAAGCAGCTGGAACTTATCGCTTCCGAATTGTGGAAAAGAATTCCGAGAACACGCAAAATATGGCTTATGACAGACATAGTACTGTTGTGATTGTAACAGTAGACCACAATTATACAGAAGGTACGTTGGATGTTTCAGATGTGAGTTACATTGGTGAAATGACATGGATTAATAAGCATACACCAAATAAGATCAACGTGACATTGACAGGCACAAAGAAACTGATTGGTCGTACACTTACAGCGAGTGATAAGTTTAACTTCACGGTTGAAGTGGCAGAAGGCTCAAAAGAAAATACGCCATTGCCGTCAGTCATCAGTCTTCAAAACTTAATGGATGAAATCACTTTTGGACCATTCACATATAAGGAAGAAGGCGTCTATAAGTATATTATCCGCGAAGAAGGATACATCTCAGGTGTGACAAACGACAAGGGCTATGTTGTTGCAACAGTGACTGTTACAGATGAAAATGGAACATTGAAACACACAACTGCGTACCAGAAAATGGATGCAGAAGGCAGTGAAACCGGCACAAAATTTGAGTTTGTAAATACATATAGTTCTTCAGGTACGTTGGAAGGAAAGACAAACTTGAAAGTGACGAAGAACTTTACAGGCCGCGCAAATGATGCATGGTTGGATACCGATAAATTCGAATTCACATTAGCGGCAGATCCAGAGCATAATGATACGGTAGAAGCAGTAGCAGCTGGTGATATTATGCTAACAGCGCCAACAATTGTTGTGAATAAGACGAACAAGGGCGATGCTTATTTTGGTGATATTACATTTACAAAAGAAGGGCAATATCAATTTGTGGTTCTTGAGACAACAGGAAGCATTGATGGCGTAAACTACGATAAAACAGCGAAAAAGGTTATTGTAAACGTACTCGATAAAGGTGACGGTACAATGGCGGTTGCGCTTACATCAAGCAGTAACGCATTGACATTTACGAATACTTATGAAGCGCAAGCTACAGAAGTATCCTTGAAAGGTCTTAAGAAAATGACCGGTCGTCCATTGATGAGCACGGATGTATTTGATTTCACAATCAGTGCAGTTGGAAAAGCTCCATTGCCGTTAGTTAAGACCGTACAAAATGATGCGGCCGGCAATATCGCATTTGCACCAATTACCTTCACAAAAGCCGGTGTTTATGAATACGAAATTAAAGAAGAAGTTGGAAACATTGCCGGTGTAACAGATGCTACAAACAGAGTGACAGTAACAGTTACTGTAGAAGATAAGAATGTAGGAAAGTTAGAAGTAACAAGTGTTGTATATAGCAAAGCAGAAGGAGATGCTTTTGTATATACAAATAAATATACAACAACGCAGACAGATGGAGTGACAATTGATGGTCTCAAGGTCGTAACACCTACAAAGGGTAATCGTTATACAATGATTGGCGGAGAATTCGCATTTGAAATTGCTCCGGCAAATACGAATCCGGCAAACGATCCAATTGCTAAAAAGCAAGTAACAAACAAAGCGGATGGAACCATTCCATTTGCAGAAGGTGCTATTTACAATCAAACAGGAACTTACGTATATACTGTTCATGAAGTTTCAGGAACGGTTGCAGGAATCGGTTATGATGATGCGAAATATACCGTTACTGTAGTAGTGACAGACGATACTACAAGTGCAAAATTGAAGGCAGCTGTTACCATTACAGAAGATGGTCAAGCAGCGCAGCTCAAATTTGATAACAAGTATACTCCAGATAAAGCAACTGCAGTTCTGTATGGTGAGAAAGTATTAGACAGTGAACATATTGATTTAGTGGCAGAACAATTTGAATTCAAATTGGAAGCAACAGGTCAAAATAAAGAGAACACGCCAATGCCAGAAAAAGGAAAAGAAGTTGTGAGCAATGACGCTGTCGGTCTCTTCCAATTTGGCACAATTACATATGATGAAGTGGGCGAATATACTTACCAAATCACGGAATTAGATAAAGGCGTGAAAGGTTATACTTATGATGCCACGAAGTACGCAGTGACAGTAAAGGTTACGGATGTAGGCGGAGCGTTGAAAGCAGAAGTTACAGGTATTGAGGATCAAAATGGAGAAGCAATTGTGGTATTTACAAACAAATATACTCCTGATCCGGTAATCCTGAAGGGTGAAACGGCTCTGAAAGGAAAGAAAGTATTGAAGGGGCGTACGCTTGAGGAAGGCGAATTTACATTCCAATTGCTGGATAAAAACAATACTGTTCAAAAAGAAACAAAAAACAAAGCGGATGGAAGCTTTACATTTGAACCATTGACCTTTAAAAAGGCAGATACTTACTACTATACAGTTGTGGAAGAAAACACAAATTTGGGTGGTGTAAGCTATGATCAAACGGTTTATACTATAAAAGTAGAAGTAAAAGATGCTGGCGGATATCTCAAGGCAGATGTCACCTATATGCAAGGGCAAGAAGAAGCGGCACTCACATTTACAAATGAGTACAAGGCGACCCCAGTGGGAATTCAAATCAGTGCAGCAAAAGCATTAGAAGGCCGTAGGCTGGATGAAAAAGAATTCACATTCTTGTTGAAAGATGAGAATGGTGAAGTGGTAGCAACAGCTACAAATGACGCCAATGGGTTAATCGTATTTGAAGAAATTAAGTATGACAAAGAAGGAACTTATGAGTATACTATTGCAGAAGAAAAAGGAAATGTAAAACATGTTACTTATGATGATAGCATTTACAAAGTAACAGTGAAAGTTACAGATGACCTGAAAGGAATGATGGAAGCAGAAGTAGATTACCATGGAGAGAATCCGGTATTTAAGAATACTTATAAGGAACCAGGTAATGGAGTACAAACAGGAGATGTGATGATGATTACTCTTCCACTCCTTACGCTAATAGCTTCAGCCGTAGTTCTGGTTTTCACATTAAAGAAAAGCCGTAATGCTCGTTAAGAGAAAAACCTAAAATAGAAGGTGGAATTGTTTCACCTTCTATTTTTTTCGTTGTATTTATTTGGAAATTTTAGTATAATGAAAACAATTATAAGAGTTACAGAGAAGGAGGACAAACACGTGACAACTAAGAATATAGATGAGATTTTATTTGATATTACTCCTGATATTCAGAATCTTTCAAATTTGTGTGAAAAGAATAATGCTATAGATCGAGAACTATTTGTAAAGAACAATGTAAAGAGGGGACTTCGCGACCTTGATGGAAGAGGTGTCCTTGCGGGATTAACCAATATTTCTGATGTTTGCGCATCAAAAGAAGTGGATGGTGTGCGAATTCCGATTCCAGGGAATTTGTATTATAGAGGCTATAATATTAAAGACTTAGTAAATGGTTTTTTGAATGACGGGCATTTTGGGTTTGAAGAGATTACATACCTATTATTGTTTGGAGAGCTTCCAACGCGAGAAGAACTTCAAAAATTTTCTATGATGCTTGCAGAACGGAGATCCTTGCCAAGATATTTTGTAAGGGATATCATCATGAAAGCACCAAGTCCAGATATGATGAACAGTTTGTCCCGTTCTATCTTGAGTCTTTATACATATGACCATAAGGCAGATGACACATCATTACCAAATGTTTTGCGTCAATCATTAAACTTGATTAGTCAGTTTCCAATGTTAATGGTTTATGGCTATCACGCTTATAATTATAAGAGAGGCGAAGATTTGTTTATTTACGCTCCAAAAGCGGAACTTTCTATGGCGGAAAATATCTTGATGATGCTTCGTGAAGATAGACAGTATACACCATTGGAAGCAAAACTGTTAGATATGGCGCTTGTTCTTCATATGGATCACGGCGGTGGAAATAACTCTACATTTACAACTCACGTGGTAACATCTTCGGGAACAGACACTTATTCTACGATTGCAGCAGCGATGGCGTCATTAAAGGGGCCAAAGCATGGTGGAGCGAATATAAAAGTGACCCTGATGTTTGAAGACATGAAAGAACACGTTAAGGATTGGAAAGACGAAGAAGAAGTGCGCGCTTATTTGACAAAGTTGTTGGATAAACAGGCATTTGACCAAAAAGGTCTTATTTATGGAATGGGGCATGCCATTTATTCGATTTCAGACCCAAGAGCAGAAATTTTCAAAGGCTTTGTAAAAGAATTGGCAATTGAAAAGGGATGCGAAGAAGAATATGCTTTGTATGAAATGGTGGAACATATGGCACCAAAATTGATTGCAGATAAGCGCAAAATGTACAAAGGTGTTAATGCGAATGTAGACTTCTATAGTGGACTTGTATATAGTATGTTAGGATTGCCAAAAGAATTGTACACACCGATTTTTGCGGCGGCGCGTATTGTAGGATGGAGTGCACATCGATTGGAAGAACTTGAAAATGTGGATAAGATTATCAGACCGGCATATATGCCACTTTGTCCATATAAAGACTATAAGAATATTAGTGACCGATAAGCAATGACAGGATGAAGACTTTGGTTTTCATCCTTTTTTGTCAAGAGGGAGAAAGAATGAAACGAGAATTTTATTTTACTTCGAAAGATGAAATGACACAGATTCATGCGATTGAGTGGAAACCACAAGGACGAGTAAAAGGTGTCGTTCAATTGTGTCATGGAATGGTGGAATACATAGATCGGTATCATGATTTTGCAGAATTTCTATCGCAGAATGGATATTATGTGATAGGGCACGACCATTTGGGGCATGGGAAATCTATTTCAAATTCTGAGCAATTGGGCTTTTTTCATGAGACGAATGGGAATGAATATGTGATTGGCGATATACATCAATTGCGTGTACGAACAGAAGAAATGTATCCGAATGTTCCGTATTTTATCCTAGGACACAGTATGGGTTCTTTTCTTGTAAGACAGTATCTTGGTTTCTATGGAGCTGGTTTGACTGGTGTCATTATCATGGGAACGGGGAATCAGCCGAATTTGATTTTATCTGCAGGGAAGGCGATTTGTAAGTTGACAGCTTTGTTCAAAGGGTGGACTTGTCGTAGTGCGTTTGTGGATAGTATGGCAGCAGGCGGTTACAACAAGGCGTTTGAAAAGGAAACAGATGGGTCAAACTGGCTATCTAGAAATCCAGAGAATGTAACGAAGTATAAGAATGACCTCCTTTGCGGATACATGTTCACTGTAAATGCATATTATCATATGTTTTCAGGAATGATTCAAATGAATGAACAAGAGAAGGCGGGACGAATTCCTAGAAGTGTTTCTGTGGCGTTTGTGTCTGGAAAGGATGATCCGGTTGGAGACTTTGGAAAGGGTGTGCGGAAGGTGTATAAAAAATACAAGCTTATGGGCATCCCAGATGTGAAAATGCGCTTGTATGAAGACGACAGACATGAAATTTTAAATGAGTTAGACCGCGAAGATGTATTCCAAGATCTTTTGATGTGGTTGGATAAAAGAAGTAATTCTTAAATAGAGTTTATAAAGTTTCTTTTGTTTTTATAATTTACTCATAATTTAAACACAATTATTTTTTATACTGAGTACAGATAGTTGATAATAAAACTATCACCCCCTCACAAAGTAGAACCTTAGTATGAATAAGGTGACACTTTACTCTCATTCCTTTAGATAACTAAAGAAAAACAGCTCTGGAACAGAGCTGTTTTTCTTGTCTAAAATAATTGTTTCATATAAATCTTCAAATATTATTTTCTTTCATTGCTGCGCAAAATCTTTCTACCTTCCATTACTCCGGTCAACTCATTATTAATGACCACAGCTTTTCCGTTTATAATAACCATGTGAATTCCTTCGTTTGGAATGAAAGGATCGGTATATGTAGCTTTGTCACAAATCTGTGCTTTGCCAAACAAAACCAAGTCGGCATCATATCCTTCTTTGATGTAACCCTTTCCAACTAGACCATAAACATCCGCTGGCATACCTGTAATGCGTCGAATACCTTCTTCCATTGGAAGAAGTTTTCTGTCACGGATATAATGTCCTAAATATCTAGGGAATGAGGCAAATGCGCGTACATGGGATGGGGCGTCATCTCCCTCATACAAACCGTCAGTACCTACCATGCAACGTGGATGGCGATATATTTGTTCTACATTATCTTCTGACATGGCAAAACGAATATCCATGACTTCTCCGTGATTAAGTTGGATAATTTCAGCATAGGCTTCAATGTCATCAAGACCTTTGAGTTTTGCATATTCTGAAATTCGTTTTCCAACTGCTTCTGGAGTGCGAGCTGCACTACAAATCAAGTGATTCTCAATACCAATTTTTGCGATTGGATTTTCCCATGTCTCAGTAGGTTCGTAAATTGCCTTACGAAGAATATCTACATTTTCTTTATGTTGTAAGTGTTCTGTTAGCCAATCAACACCTTGAACCAAATAGCTAGGTGGTAGTGTTGAAAGAATCGTAGAGGAACAAGCGGCATAGGGATATGCATCAAACGTGATATCCATTCCTTGTGCGATTGCTTCATCAATCATTTCAAGCACGATGTCTATTTTATGGAAATTCATAGGGAACATAGCCTTCAAATGAGAAATATTAAGCGAAACTTCGGCGGCTTTGGCAATTTCGATTGCTTCTTCGACTGCTTCAACCAAGTTGTCCCCCTCATCACGGATATGTGAATTATATCTACCGCCATATTTTGCAGCAATTTTTGCTAATGCAATCAGTTCGTCTCTGTCGGCATAAACGCTTGGAGCATAGACTAAGCCAGAAGAGAAGCCTAAAGCGCCAGATTGCATAGCTTCTTCGAGCATTGCACACATATGAGCAAGTTCGCTTTCAGTAGGGGCTCTGTCTTCCATACCCATTGCGACTCCGCGAAGATAAACATGTCCGACAAATGATGCTTGATTTGTGCCAAGCTTCATGGTGTCAAGGCACTCCATAGCTTGGGCGTATGAGTCAAACCCAGGGCTATTTAAAAAGGTGGCAGCATAGTCGCAGAAAGTTTTTGGTGCAGTTTTAGGAAATGGAGCTAACGACCATCCGCATTGTCCTCCAATCTCAGTAGTGATTCCTTGTTTCAATTTTTCCCAGCGCGAAGGGTTTTGAAACAAATGAAAATCGGAATGAGTATGGGAATCAATAAAGCCTGGTGATAGCGAAAGTCCAGTGCCATCCATTAAAGTAGTTGCTTCCATAGATAGTTCTTTCGAAACACAAACAATTTTTCCATTCTTAATACCTACACATTTTATACTAGGAGAAGCCCCAGTGCCATCGAAGACTTCCACATTTTTTATTAGCATATCTAACATGACAAAAATCCTTTCAAAACACGTCTTTTGCAGACACTAATGATTATTTTATTATAATTTAGAGTGTGATAAAAGTAAAGTTGTAAGGAATGTCAGTTACATCCGCCCTGTTTTTGTGTCATAGTTGATTTGAAAAGCAGTGATATTCAGTGCTCGCATCAAACGATTGGAATAAACCGTAATCGTGATGGTGTCCGGTTTGCCTAAAACATCGTAGGAAAAATAGACATCTTTGAATTGATTCTCCAATGTTTTCTGCAGAAGGTCTTTTTGAAGTTCCGTCCTGTTAAAAATGCAGATTTTGTTTGTGGTGACGACGAGCGAGAGGTCATAGCCATCGGCATGCGTGTGTGTCAAAGTGTGGTTCACCTTAGGACTCCTTCCCAATTGTAGATATAGAATTCCGAGTACAAGAAGTACCAAGCTACAAATAAAAAGAACTCTCTTTTTCATCATACACCTCCAAAATAAAACAGGATATAGTACAATACAGTCTACAACAATAGAACTTATATTTCAATATACAATTCAATATAATAAGCATGGGTGAAGAATATGAGTCGAATTTATATTGATATAGAAAGTATATTGAAAGAAAAGAAGATTAGTAAAAATCAGTTGTGTCTCCACTGTAACTTGCAAAGAACACAATTGAACAATTATTGTAAAAATAAGGTCGGAAGAGTTGACCTGAATATTTTGAGCAGATTGTGTGAATATATGGAGTGTACTCCAAACGACATTCTGAAATTTGAAGAAGAATAACCCATCTAGACATGTTAAAATGTCTAAATGGGTTTTTTTGTGCGCAGAGTTAGAATGAGTCTAGTCACGGGGCGTAAAAAGGAGTAAAATATAGAGTATGATGAATCAGATAAAAGAATTATTGGAACAAAATTTAAATCAAGAATTTCTATCAGCCACCTTGAGCAATCCAAAAGCGAAAGATGGAATCAAAAAGGTGAAAGTGCGCCCAATTTTAAAAAAGGAGACATTGCTGTTTCAATGTGAACGATTTGAGAATAATCAAGTGTTTCACGAGAATTACGAAAAGGAAGAAGCAGAGAGGGCCCTGGCGGAACATATGCAAGCGTTTAAGCAGATGCAAATGGAAACCAAACAATTTCGCTATACTGTTTTGGTGAGCAAAAAAGGGAAAGTGACTGTGCAAAAAAAGAAACAGGATGGTTGCGTAAAACAAGTGGATTTCGCACATAATCGTAGCAAGAAATATATTTTACAGGAAGGAAATCCAATTCCGTTTTTGCAAGATCTTGGAGTAATGACTACAGAAGGAAAAATTGTACGGACCAAGTTTGATAAGTTTCGTCAAATCAATCGTTTTCTAGAATTTATAGAGGATGTGCTTCCACAATTAGATAAGAGCCGTGAAGTTACCATCCTGGATTTTGGCTGTGGCAAATCCTATCTGACGTTTGCTATGTACTATTATCTGCATGAGATGCAAGGGTACGACATTCGCATTATCGGTTTGGACCTAAAAACAGAGGTTATTAAACATTGTAATGAATTGGCAGAGAAATATGGTTATGAGAAACTTCGTTTCTTGGAAGGAAATATTGCTGACTATACGGGTGTAGATGCGGTAGATATGGTGGTGACGCTTCATGCATGTGATACGGCGACGGATTTTGCTTTAGATAAAGCTGTAGGGTGGAATGCAAAAGTGATTCTATCTGTTCCATGTTGCCAGCATGAATTGAATGGGCAGATTCAGAATGAAACATTGGAACCGTTGTTTAAATATGGTTTAATTAAGGAACGTATGGCGGCGCTTATTACGGATGCCATGCGTGCAGAATATTTGGAGTCCTTTGGATACGATGCGCAAATCTTAGAATTCATAGACATGGAGCATACACCGAAGAATATTTTGATTCGTGCAATCAAGACCGGACGAAAGAAAAATAATGAAGAGAAGATAAAAGCGTGTGAAGCGTTTTTTCATATTACGCCGACGCTAGGAAAATTATTAAAAGAAAGAGGAAAATAGATGAAAAGAGAACGGATTATAAAGATAGGCGTATTGGCCGTCGTCTTTGTTTTCTCTATCATTGGGTTTAGTTTTTTGACGAATCGTGGCAATTCCCATATGACAGCAGACATGGGAACAGCGACATTTCCGACGATTTCATTTCAAGTGGGAGACCATGAGGTTAACACTCTTGTGGGATACAAACGTGAGATGAAGGTTGCTGCGGTGCGAGATACGATTCTAGCATATGAGGATAACGGAAAACTCAACGTTCATTTGGAACCTTATGGGAAACATATCGATTCTTTAAAATATGAGATTTTATCATTGGACGGAAAAGAAAAACTCCGCGAAGAAACAGTAGATGATGTAAAGAAATCATTGACTCTTAGAGTTGACCGTGCGTTGAACAGAGAGCAAGAAGGGATTTTGAAAATTACGCTAAACTGCGAAGGAGAAAATCTTTATTATTATACGAGAATTATCAAGGATAACGGATATCATGTGAATGAATGTGTAGAGTATGTGCAAGAATTTCACATGAATGCGATAAAAAAACAAAACGAAGAAAGCATTAAATTAGTATTAGAGCCAAATGAGAAAGGCAACAATAAGACACTGCAGCATGTGAATATTCATTCCGATTTGAAGCATGTGATGTGGGGAGATTTAAGCCCGAAGTTGGTAAATGATGCCAGCATTGAGATTAAAGAAGTCAAAAAGGCATATACGTCAATCCTGCTCAGTTACCGCGTAGCGTGCAAGGGAGACAACAATAAAGAAGAAGTTTACCAAGTAGATGAATTTTTCAAAGTGTTCTACGGAAAAAATCGTTTCTATGTATTGGAGTACGACCGAACGATGGAAGAGGTGTTTGATACTTCGAACGTGGTATTGAGCGACAAAGGTGTTGTCCTGGGAATTTCTGATGAAGAAAATTCTTATAAAATTAACAAAGATGGTACGGCAATTGCATTTATGCAGGCGAATGAATTATGGAGTTATAGTAAAGAAAAAGATGCTTTTTCGCTGTTGTTTAGTTTTGTAGACTCTGAAAATGAAAATAAAAGAAATCGTACAGACAATCATTCCATTCGTATTTCGGCCATAGATGAAGAGGGAAATGTAACCTTTACCGTGTGTGGATATATGAATCGCGGAGTGCATGAAGGCGAGTCTGGAGTGGGGATCTATTACTACAATGCATCTCAAAATACAGTGCAAGAAGAAGCATTTATTCCTAGCACGGATTCCCTTTCTGTGATTGAAAAAGAGTTGGATAAGTTGACTTATTACAATAAGGAAAAGAAGGAGCTCTATCTAATTGCGGACGGAAATCTGCTAAAATCCAAATCTAAAAAAACGGGATATACCGTTGTGATGGAAGACTTGGAGAGCAAAAATTATGTGGTCTCTCCAAATGGAAACATGATTGCCTACCAAGTGGAACGCGAGAAGGATTCCGTTATAGAAATTTGGGATTTGTCCAAGGACAGTAAATGGAATGTTGAACCAGAGTCTGGACAGAATGTTTTCCCGTTAGGTTTTGTAGAAAATGATTTTGTATATGGAATTGCACTAGAAGACAATGAAGGAATAAGCGCATCTGGAATGAAAGTGCAAGCGATGCATCGATTAGAAATTCGTGATCAGAACCAAAAGGTAGTCAAGGTTTACGAAAAGCAAGACAGTTATATTTTGGATGCAACAATCGAGGAGAATCAAATTCGATTGAAACAAGGTCGAAAAAGTGGAGACCGTTATATTGAAATCGAAGAAGATTATATTACCAATAATGAGACGGCGAACGAGTTTGTTTCACGTCAATCCTATTGGACAGATTTAAAGCAGACCCAGTATCGATTCGTTTTTAGCAAAGGCATCAAAGGCAAAAAAGCAAAAACATTAAAAGCAAAGCAAGTATTGCAAGAGCGTTCAGTAGTGTTTGAAACGCAAGAAAATAATGGAAGCTATTATTATGTGTATGGGCACGGAAAGAACATTGATGCATTTAGAGAACCAAGTGATGCAATCGTATTGGCAGAATCTTGTTCGGGCGTTGTAGTTTCACAAAATCAACATTATGTGTGGGAAGCGAACAACCGTGAAGCGTGGTATCGAAATGCGAAGATAGAACGATTCACTGCGAAACAGGGAGAAAATGGTTTGGCGGCTTGCGTGAGAAGAATTCTTACTTATGAGCGCAAAGAAGCAGGCGAATTATCAAGTTTAGATATCAAAAATGCGGAGAAGATTTTGAGTCAACAGTTAGAAACAGAAACGATACGTTTCCATGGAGCATCAGTGAAAGATGTATTTTACTTGATAAATAAAGGTGTTCCAGTAATCGCGATGAAGAATTCTTCGAATGCAATTTTACTTGTAGGTTATGATGCGAAGACAGTTACCTATGTGGATCCAATGAGCGGAGAAGTATTTACCCATGCAATTGAAAAAGTGGACCAACTCCTGGAAGGTAGCGGTTGTACCATGATTGCCTATATAAAATAGAACATGTTTGAAATGTAAAAAGGGAAGGCTCAATGCGTTTTGTTTGTTAGCAAAGGCCTTCTCGTCTTTATCTAAATATTTTATGTCGGAATTTCGCAAGTGGAGTATATAAAATCATTCCCAATACACCACAAGAAATAATTTCTCCGATACCAACTGTCAACATCATTACAGGAATCGCGATTGGGATTCCGTAAGCAAATGATAGAATCAGTGGAATGATGATAGCATTCGAGATGATTGGTGGTAGTGGAGCGAGATATTTATGTTTCTTGCGAAGTAAATAAGTGAAGATGGCTCCGATGAGTGTTGCAAGACTACCAAATATAATATCGGGAATGATTGCCCCTCCAATAAAATTTCCGATGATACATCCGATGAACAGTCCAGGAATCGCTGCCGGTGTAAAGGCAGGAAGAATCGTGAGTGCCTCGGAAATACGAATTTGGATTTCTCCAAAACCGAATGGGGCAAAAATCACTGTCAAAGCAACATAAATAGCAGCAATCATTGCTGCTTGTGTTATAAATAATACGGACTTGTTTTTCATGGTTATTCTCCTTAGTTTTGTTTTACGTCAGGATGGTTTCGAACTGACTGTTGGAGTATAACACGGAACAAAAAGAAAGACAAGGAAAAAATCTTGTCTTCACAAAATGGGCATAATTGTGTATTATTATTTGGGACTATGAGTAGAGTAAGGAGTATATCGAAATGAGAAAAGAAAATAAAAAGTTGGCACAACAAAAACGAGCAAAAGCACGCAAAAAACAAGCCGTAATGAAGGTTTTAGGGAAAGTGGCGATGATAGTAATTCCATCGGTGGCATTTTTGCTTTTAGTAGTGCTGATTGTAGTCAACCCTTTTGGGAAAAATACGGAAAATACAGCAACTACACTTGTCGCAGATACGAGTTTAGAAGTAAAAGATGGTGATACAGTAAATATCGACTATGTAGGAAGTGTTGACGGAGTAGAATTCGAAGGGGGAAGCACAGGAGGAAATGGAACAGATTTAACAATTGGTTCCGGTATGTACATCGATGATTTTGAGGAACAACTGATTGGTTCACATCCGGGAGATAAGGTAGAAGTTGTAGTAACATTCCCGGAAGAGTATGGAAATGAAGAATTGAAAGGAAAAGAAGCAGTATTTAAGGTCGTAGTGAACGGTATTTATCAATAATAATTGCGATAAGCGTAAAAATAGGTTATACTAGAAAAATAGTGAAGGAAAACGAGAAAAAGGAGTACGAGACATGGATTTGTTAACAGTAAGAGAATTGTACAAAAACCGTGAACAATATTTTGATAAAGAAGTAACCGTGGGGGGATGGGTTCGCAGCATTCGTGATTCCAAAACATTTGGATTCATCGTAGTAAACGATGGTAGTTATTTCGAAACGTTGCAAGTCGTATACCACGATACAATGGATAATTTTGAAGAAATCAGTAAGCTAAATGTAGGAGCAGCCATTATCGTAAAAGGAACAGTGGTTGCGACACCACAAGCAAAACAACCGTTTGAAATTCAAGCGACAGAAGTAACGATAGAAGGAGCATCTGCACCAGATTACCCACTTCAGAAAAAACGTCATAGTTTTGAGTATTTAAGAACAATTGCACACTTGCGTCCAAGAACAAATACATTCCAAGCAGTATTTCGTGTGCGTTCTTTGATTGCATATGCGATTCATCAATTTTTCCAAGAAAGAGGATTCGTATATGTTCATACCCCAATTATTACAGGAAGTGACTGTGAAGGCGCAGGAGAAATGTTCCGCGTGACAACCTTGGATATGGATAATCTTCCACTCAATGAAGATGGAACAGTAGATTATTCAAAAGATTTCTTTAATAAAGAAACAAGTTTGACAGTAAGTGGTCAATTAAATGGAGAAACTTACGCACAAGCATTTCGTAATATTTATACATTTGGGCCAACATTCCGTGCAGAAAATTCTAACACGACAAGACATGCAGCAGAATTCTGGATGATTGAGCCAGAAATCGCATTTGCTGATTTGGAAGATGATATGAATCTTGCAGAGTCTATGCTCAAATACATTATCAACTATGTTTTGGAACATGCACCAGAAGAAATGAACTTCTTTAATTCATTTGTAGATAAAGGTTTGTTGGAACGTTTGAATAATGTGGCAAATTCGGATTTTGCTCGTGTGACATACACAGAAGCAATCAAATTGTTAGAAGAAAACAATGATAAGTTTGATTACAAAGTTTCTTGGGGATGTGACCTTCAAACAGAACATGAACGTTACTTGACAGAAGAAATTTTCAAACGTCCAGTTTTCGTTACTGATTATCCAAAGGATATTAAGGCGTTCTACATGAAAATGAACGATGACAATAAGACAGTGGCAGCAGTTGACTGTTTGGTTCCAGGTATTGGTGAAATTATCGGTGGAAGCCAAAGAGAAGACGATTACGATAAACTGTTGAAGCGTATGAATGAGATGGGATTGAATCCAGAAGAATATCAATTCTACTTAGATCTTAGAAAATATGGTTCTACAAGACATGCTGGTTTTGGTCTTGGATTTGAACGTTGTGTTATGTACTTGACAGGTATGTCAAATATCAGAGACGTTTTACCATTCCCAAGAACAGTAAATAACTGTGAATTATAGGATGTTAGGGGCGTGGGAAACTTTTGTTTCTCACGCTTATTTATATCAAAAGGGGAAATTTTATGGAGAAAATAATAGTTGTATTACTAGTGATTGTTCTTGTGGTTGAAATTTTTATTTTGCTCAAGGGAAAAGGGAAAAAAGAGCGAGAAGAAGTTTCAAACCAGTTGAAAGAATTGCAAAAAGAAAATCAAGACTTACGAGTAGGCGTCATTAAGGAGATTTCTGAAGGACAGATTAAAAGCGAAAAAATGATTCGTGAAAGTTTAATTCAGATTCAAGAGTCCACTGAAAAGCGACTTCGCGAAGATAATAAGAATGTAAACGAATCCATCTTAAATGGTTTGAAAAGCATTCAAGAGTCAAACGATCGAAAGTTATCCGATATCCAGCAAAACATGAATGAAAAGTTAGAAAAGAACTTACATACAAGATTGGATGAAAGTTTCAAACAGGTCGGGGAGCGATTAGAATCCTTATATCAGAGCTTGGGTGAATTGAAGAGTTTGGAAAATGGAGTTGCAAACTTAAATAAAACCTTGTCGAATGTGAAGACAAGAGGTGTTTACGGAGAAATGGCTCTGGAAAATTTGTTGGCAAATATTTTGGATCGAAATCAATATGATGTCAATGTGGCTACAAGACCGAGAAGTAGCGAGAGAGTGGAGTTTGCGATTAAGATTCCGGATAAAGAAAACAAAGGATTTCTCTATCTTCCGATTGACTCTAAGTTTCCGGCTGATATCTATGGAAAAGTGTTATCTTCGGCAGAAAATGCAGATGTGGAAGGGTTAAAAGTGGCGATTGGTGAATTGAAAACACGCATTCGTAAAGAGGCGATGACGATTCGTGATAAATATATTGCACCTCCACATACAACGGATTTTGCGATTATGTTTCTTCCAACGGAAGGGCTGTATTCAGAAGTGCTTCGAATTGACGGACTTGTAGAAGAATGTCAAGAAAAGTATAAGATTGTAATTGCTGGTCCTACGACTTTGACAGCAATTCTAAATAGCTTGTCAGTGGGCTTCAAATATTTGACAGTTAACAAAAAGTCAGAAGAAATCATGAAGACATTGGCGAATTTTAAAGGCCAGTTTGAAAAATTCAATGATTTGATTACGAAGACTCAAAGCAAAATCTCAGATGCTCAAAAGGCGGCGGATTTGTTGCGTGACAGAAGTGACATGATTCAGAAGAGATTAGATAAAGTAGAGGGAATTGAATACGAAGAAATACAAGAAATCGCTGGCGAATAATCACCAGCGATTTTTAAATTAGATTTGTTTTCCGTCTTTGTATTTTTCCATAATATTTTGGATTCTTGCACTTGGATCTAAAATATCACTGATAGAACCGTCATGGTTCAATGTGTCAATGATATGAGCGATGTATTTGCTCAAGTCACAATTGATATACCAAGGTCTCTCTAATAGTTCAGGAGTTTGATAAATTAAGTTTGTTGTAAGAACACCGTGTAAGATGCCTTGTTCGTAAGCTTTATCAAATTTTTCCAAACCGTTTGTGAAAAGACCAAAAGTAGAAGCGGCAAAAATACGATTTGCATTTCGTTCTTTTAACTGTTTTGCCACATCTAACATACTGTCTCCAGAAGAAATCATATCATCAATAATGATAACATCTTTGCCATCTACAGAAGTTCCTAAGAATTCGTGTGCAACGATTGGGTTACGTCCATTTACGATTCTAGAGTAGTCACGACGTTTGTAGAACATACCCATGTCTAATCCTAATACGTTTGCAAGGTAAATTGCACGTCCGGTAGCACCTTCATCAGGGCTAATTGCCATCATGTGATCGCTGTCGATTGTAAGATCAGGTACCTTACGAAGGAGAGCTTTTACAAATTGGTAAGTTGGACGAACAGTTTCAAATCCATGCAAAGGAATCGCATTTTGTACACGAGGGTCGTGTGCGTCAAATGTGATAATATTGTCGACGCCCATGCGAATCAATTCTTGAAGTGCAAGTGCACAGTCTAAAGATTCTCTAGAGCTTCTTTTGTGTTGTCTGCTTTCGTACAAGAAAGGCATGATAACATTGATTCTACGAGCTTTTCCGCCAATAGCTGCAATCACTCTTTTTAAGTTTTGGAAATGATCGTCCGGTGACATGCGGTTTGTATGTCCAGATAAGGAATATGTCAAACTATAGTTACAGACATCAACCATAATAAAGATATCTTTTCCTCTTACAGATTCGTTGATAATACCTTTTGCTTCTCCAGAACCAAATCGAGGCACTTTTGCGTCTACGATAAAAGTGTCTTTTGAATATTCATTGAAAGCAGCGTTATTTTTTAAGTTTGTAACAGATTCCTTTCTCCATCTTACAAGGTAATCATCAACTTTCTTTCCTAATTCTTGGCAACCAATAATTGGAATAAATCCAATCGGCCCTACAGGAATATTTTCGAGTGTACGTTCTGTTCGGTGTAACATTAGTTTTCCTCCCTATTCATTAGTTTCTTTTTAATACGGATGTCATCACCCGTTAATTTTAGCATTGTATAATTACTTGTGATTCGAGAAAAGGTTCGTTCAGAATAAATATCAACCAGAGAATCCAAAGAGAGATTTGTAGAAATAATGGTTGATTTTCCACGTAATAACCTTTCGTTTAAACAAAGGAATAATTGTGAGACTGTAAAAGAATTTGCAAGTTCTGTTCCCAAATCATCTATGATGAGCAAATCGCAGTCAAAGATATGTTCATTCATCTCATCTGCGTCTGCATCCTTTTCAAATTTGCTCTTCGCAAGTGTATCAAACAACTCAAAAGAAGAAAAATAAATTACAGAGAATGATCGATCAATCAATTCTTTTGCAATGCAATTCGAAAGAAAGGTTTTTCCAACTCCCGTATCACCGTATAAGAATAGATTGTGGAATTCTTTGCCAAATGTTTCGATAAACTTCTGTGCTACAGAATATGCTTTTTGCATATTCGCTAATGAATTCGTACCCGTCTTGGTATCAATGTGATTTGCGGAATAGTAATCAAAAGAAAAATGATCAAAATTTTCTCTTTGAAGAAGTTCTTTCAAATTAGACTGTGTATAAAGCAAATCGATAATGGCCTTTTGGAAACAGTGACATTTCTCGTTCCCAATGTATCCGGTATCTTTGCAATCGTTGCAAACAAAAACTGGCTCCAAATAATCAGGAGCAAAACCGTTTGAAATTAACAAGTCCTTTGCTTGTTTAGACAACAATTTCATTTGGTCTTTTAGTGTTTGCAAAGCAGTGTTATCTCCTTCTAATAGTTTGCGCGCTTGTCGCACACTTAATGAGGAAATTTCTTGCTGTATTTTTTGGTATTCCGGAATCTGGCGATATACGGTTTCATAACGCTTGTCCAATTCGATGCGTGTTTGAAATTGTTTCTGTTCGTAAGTACGAAGAATGAAATCGTACTGAGAATTACTTATAGCCACGTCATAACTCCTTTAACTATTGTGTATTTAAAAGTTGCTGTTCCAAGGAATTCATGTCGTATGAACGACCTTCAAAGTTGTTGAAACGATTCGTTGGTGCAGCAGGTTTTGCTACATTTTTTTTCTTTGCTTCTTTCTCTTTTAGGTAAGCTTCATCTACGCGGGCAACATCTTGCATTGTCACCACTTGGTTGGCAAACCAATTAGAGAGAATAGTATCAGCATATTTAAAGTCTGGCTTGTGTGTGTTGTGAATGGTACGATTACAAGCTTCTAAAATAAGTTCTAATGAAAAGCCCTGTTCGTCAGTCCATTTTTTGATAAAAGCAATTTCAGCAGGAGCAGGAGCACGTCCTTTGATGCCGAATGCATTTAAAACAGAAAAATAGTTCTTAGAATAAGAGACTGTACTCATCTTTGCATCTTCCACTGTTTGAATGCCGGAATCTGCCCAAGCGAGTGCAACAGATTCTATGTAATGGAAAGAACGGTGTCCATTTTCCACGCAGTACTCAATCAAATATTCAATCAAATCAATTGAAAAATTTAAAGAATCAAAGAAAAAGTTAATCTTTCTGATTTCAGTGGAAGATAACGGTTTGCCAATGTATTGTTCTGCTACAAAGTACAGTTGACGAAGTTCTTGCTGATTTTCTGTTGTCTTGCTCTTTGCAGGCTTTTGACGCGCTGGTTTTACTGGAACAGGAGCCTCTTGTGGTTCGGATGAAACCTTATCGTTTCCGATGGCGAGTCCACAGATATTGCCTGCATCATCATAATCAATTTTAAGCAGACCTTCCTTAGACCAATGCTTAAATGCGCGCAGAACATCCTTCTCTGTGCAATCTAATAAATCCGCCAATTTCGAGATGGAAATTGCGTCGGTATTCGCGTGTAAATGGCGCAATAAGAGTAGGTAAACTTTTACATACTCGCCGTTTGCTTTTGCCATATAGTGATCTATAAAATCGTTTTCAACAATGGTTGTATTCCCTTGAAAACGGTTCTTTAACGTTAGTGCTCTTGTCATGAATATCCCATCCTTTATCAAATCAGTAATCGTATTATAGCATTCGGAAATATAAGTACAAAGCACTTTTACGTGGATATCTCATGTTTTTTGTGGATAATAAAAATGTGGAAAGTGTGGATAACTTTTACTTCAGGAGAGAATCTCCAATGTTTACAACGTCTCCAGCTCCCATAGTTATCAACACATCACCGTGGATACAATTTTCAACAACAAAATTTTCGATTTCTTCAAAGCTAGGGAAGTAGTGAGCGTCCACACCCAGGCTCTTAACTTCTTCTGCCAACGCTTTTGAAGACATTCCTAAGGTGTCTGTTTCACGAGCGGCATAGATGTCTGCTAGGATCACGTGGTCAGCAAGTGACAGTGCCTCTGCAAACTCGTGGAAGAAGGCTTTTGTTCTTGTATAAGTATGTGGTTGGAAAATGCACCACACTTCTCTGTGCGGATAATTTTGCACAGATGTCAACGTTGCTTTAATTTCTGTTGGATGATGTGCATAATCATCAATAATTGTGAAACCGTTTCGTTCGCCCTTGTACTGGAAGCGACGGTCTGTTCCTGTAAAGGATAAAATTCCCTTTTGAGCTGTATCCAATGGAATTTCTAATAAATCAGAAACTGCAAGGACAGACAGTGCGTTGGAAACGTTGTGGTTTCCTGCTACAGATAGTTTGATGCGTTTTACAAAAGTTCCGTATTTAATTAAGTCGAAAGAAGCATTTCCCTTTTCGTCAAAGGAAGTATTTTCTGCACGGTAATCCGCGTCCTGTGTTTCGGAATATGTAATGACCTTGCATGCAAGACCGTCTGTAATGCTTTCCATTTGTTCAATGTTTTTATTAATTACAAGCGCGCCTTCTTTTGGAAGGAGAGCGGCAAATTTGTGAAAAGAATTGCGAATGTCATCAATATCTTTGAAAAAGTCCATGTGATCTTCTTCCACATTTAAAATAATCGAAATCATTGGGAAGAAGTCGAGGAAACTGTTGGTATATTCACAAGCCTCTGTAATAAAGACATCGGATTCGCCCACGCGGATATTTCCGCCAATTGCAGGGAGGATACCTCCTACAGAAATGGTAGGGTCTTTCTCGCCTTCTAATAAAATGTGAGAAAGCATAGAAGTTGTCGTGGTCTTTCCGTGTGTGCCGGAAACCGCAATTGGAGTCTTATAATTTTTCATTAATTGTCCCAAGAGTTCTGCTCGAGTCAACATTGGAAGATTTTTTCTTTTTGCTTCGATAAACTCTTCGTTTGTTTCGCGAATTGCAGCTGTATATACAACAACATCGATTCCGTCCACGATATTAGATGCTTTCTGTGGATAAAAAACAGTTGCGCCCAAAGAGACCAAGTGCTCGGTCAAAGAGGACGGTTTTGTATCAGAACCAGATATTGTAAAATTCTCTTTTAATAAAATTTCAGCAAGGCCACTCATGCTAATTCCGCCGATTCCCATGAAGTGAACATGTAGTGGTTTTTTAAAATCTATTTCGTACATAAAAGCACATCCTTTCCTATCCTCTCCATTATATACAGATATAGAAAAAAAACCAACTAATTTGTTGAAAAAAAGTTATAGGGTTTCAGATAATTTTGGGTACTATACACAGAGAATTTGATATTTTGCATAGTTTTTAAATATAAAAATTGTGAAAATGTAATAAAAATATAAAAAAACAATGTTATTTTTTGTAAAAAATGTTCACGAAAACTTTATAACATGTTATAATATATTGAATCTATAGTGTGGAGGGGTATCTTTAAACACATTATAAGAAATGCAATGAGGAAAATTGCATATCATTAATACCCGCCATGTGGGAAGTTAGAAACATGGAAAAAGAAAGAAACAAGTTTCAGAAAGAGGTAAGTTATGCAGATTACAGATGTACGCGTACGCAAAGTAACAAAAGAAGGAAAATTAAAGGCAGTTGTATCGATTACTATGGATGAAGAATTCGTAGTACATGATATCAAGGTGATTGAAGGAGAAAAAGGTCTTTTCATTGCCATGCCAAGCAAAAAGTCAGTAGACGGTGAATATCGCGATATCGCACATCCAATTAATTCGGGTACAAGAGAACGTATTCAAGCGCTGATTCTTGCAAAGTATGAAGAAGCTTTACAAGAAGATGCATTCGACGAGGCAGAATAATACAGGCAGAATAATAGAGCAAAGTTGTCAGTTGGCAGCTTTGCTTTTTTAGTTCATTGTTAAAACAAAAAGAGTAAGGTATAATAAAACGAGAAATCAGTACAGGGAGATTACAATGCAATTAGAAATATTATATGAAGACCGAGAAGTGATTGTTTGCTATAAACCTTCTGGAATATCAGTGCAAACGAGAAAAATAGGGGAAGCAGACATGGAAAGCCTTTTAAAGAATCATCTCAAAGGCGGATATCTTGCAGTGATTCATCGTTTGGACCAACCGGTAGAAGGTCTTTTAGTGTTTGCAAAGACACCTCTTGCGGCAAAAGAGTTAAATAAGGGTCTACAAGGAGCAGGCTTTGGGAAATATTACAAAGCGGTTCTTTGGGGAAATGTTCAAAAAGAAAAGGATGTTTTGGAAGATTACCTTGTAAAGGATGGACGAACAAACACTTCAAGGGTTGCAGGTGCAAATGAACAGGATGCAAAGAAAGCGGTTCTTCGTTATGAAGTATTATCAAGAGGAATGGACGCGGACAAAGACATTTCTCTCGTAAGGATACATTTGGAAACTGGGCGTCACCATCAGATCCGCGTGCAGATGGCACATATGGGATGTCCGATTTGGGGAGATGCAAAATACAATACAGCACAGGTACAGGACCGAAGATTCCGTCCGATTGCGTTGTGCGCATATCGATTGGAGTTTGTACATCCAAAGAGTAAGGAGAAGATGGTGTTTGAGGTAGAACCCAGAGGGGAAGGGTTTTTGTTGCTGTAAAAGAGTTTAAACAGGGAAGAGATATCCAGCAAATGCTTGACAAAACCTCTATTTTCCCATAAAATTGGGATGATTATTAGGAAGTAGACTGTGAAAAGGAATAGTAGATACAGGAAGTGCCCCAGAGAGAGAATCATATGGTGAGAGATTCTTGCAGGAAATGTACCGAACCTACCTTGGAGTCTCTGTGTGAAAACGCAGCGTGAAACCAGCGTTAATGGTGATAAAAGAGAATCATAAGTTTATGATTAAGAAGGGTGGTACCGCCGAGTATTTCGGTCCCTTATGGGATGGAAACGCTTGGCGTTTTTTATTCCTTATCGATAGAAAATTAATACAGAAGGAGAGAAAAAGAATGAAACTTAAAAATCTTGTTGGGGATCGTTTTAAAGAACGTCCATCAGACTGCGTCATTGACAGTCATGCATTTTCGGTAAGAGGCGGATACATCAAATATGTTGCAAATGGTATCTTTTCACTCTACCCACCAATGAAACGAATTACCAAAAAAATTGAAAATATTATCCGTGAAGAAATGGATGCGATTGACGGGCAAGAAGTGATGTTCCCAGTAGCGCTTCCAGGAAGCTTGTGGGAAGAATCAGGACGTTTTGAAAGCGTGGGAGAAGAACTTCTTCGTTTCAAAGACCGTAACGACAGCCAAATGGTACTTGGTATGACACATGAGGAAGCAGCAGTACATTTGGTGAGAGAATATGGACAGACTTACACAAAATATCCATTCATGATTTATCAGATTCAAACTAAATTCCGTGATGAAGCAAGACCACGTGCAGGTCTTATCCGTGTAAGAGAGTTTACAATGAAAGATGCTTATTCATTCCATACTTCACAGAAAGATTTGGAACAATACTATGATGTTTGCTTTGAAGCATATAATCGTGTATTCCAAAGAGCTGGTGTTCCAGAAGTAATCGCAGTAAAATCAGACTCAGGTATGATGGGCGGAAGTGTGTCTCACGAATACATGCTTCTTGCAGATGCAGGAGAAGATTCGATTGTTATTTGTGAGGAATGTGGATACAGAGCTAATATGGAGGCAGCAGAAAACAGTGTGGACAATACAGGCCTCACAACAGTAGAAACATTGGAAAAAGTGTACACCCCAAACTGCAAAACCATCGAAGAAGTAACAAACTTTATGGGAACAAGTGTAGAGACATCTTGTAAAGCAGTAATCTATCAAAAGAATATGACAGATGAATATGTGATTGTATTTGTACGTGGCGACTACGACGTAAATGAAACAAAACTCACAAATTATTTGGGAGAAAAAGTTCATCCAGCAGAAGTGACAGAAGAAAGTGGAATTGTTGCAGGATTTACAGGACCTTACCAAATGAAGAGCAATTGCCAAGTGATTTTTGACGTATCACTCAAAGGTCTTGAAAGCATGGTTTGCGGAGCAAATGAAGCAGATTACCACTATAAAGGTCTCAACATCGCCCGCGACTGTGGTGAAGTAGAATATGTGGATGTATCGAAGATTCAAACAGGTGGCATCTGTCCAGTTTGTGGAAAGAAAACGATCCAAGTAAAACGTGGTATTGAAGTAGGAAATATCTTCCAATTAGGAACAAAATATTCGGCATCTATGGGAATGAAATATACAGATGCGGAAGGAAATGAACAAACTCCAATCATGGGATGCTACGGTATTGGCGTGGGACGTTTGGCAGCTTCTGTATGTGAAGCAAAACACGATGACCACGGACCGATTTGGCCGATTTCCATCGCTCCTTGGGAAGTGCATTTGTGTTGTATGCGTGCGGACCAAGAAGAATGCAAAGCGGCAGCAGACAAATTGTATCAAGAACTTCAAAATGCAGGAATCGAAGTCATCTATGATGACAGAGAAGTGAGAGCAGGTGCAATGTTTGCAGATGCGGATTTACTTGGTGTGCCGATTCGTGTGGTTGTGGGACCAAAGAACTTGAAGAATAATCAAGTGGAAATGATGACTCGTGATAAGAGCGTTTCAGAATTAATCGATTTGGATCAAGCAATTGCTGAAATCCAAGCATTAAAAGCGAAGTTATTTGCAGAAATTAATGAAAAAGTAACTCCAAGAGCATAATAAGAGAAAAAATAGGAAAGGAGGATGCAGCCGATGAAGATTCAGTTGCCAGAAAAGGTCAATCAAATTATTCAGACATTGCAAGCGCATGGGTATGAAGCTTATGCGGTAGGCGGTTGTGTCCGAGATTCCATTTTAGGAAGAATTCCAGATGATTGGGATATCACTACGTCTGCGACTCCTTTTGAGACGAAAGAATTGTTTGCAAGAACCTTTGATACGGGAATTGAGCATGGAACGATTACCGTACTGTTAGACAAGGATGCATTTGAGGTAACCACTTACCGTGTGGATGGAAAGTACATGGACAATCGACATCCATCGGAGGTGACATTTACTAGAAGCTTGAAAGAAGATTTGTTACGCAGAGATTTTACAATCAATGCCATGGCTTACAATGATAAAGAAGGTTTGGTAGATATTTTCGGTGGAATAGAAGATCTGGAAAATCAAAAGATTCGATGCGTGGGAACTGCAAAAGAGCGTTTTTCAGAAGATGCATTGCGCATCTTAAGAGCCATTCGATTTGCGGCGCAATTGGGATTTGAAATTGAAGAAGAAACAAAAGAGGGGATCCGAGAACTTGCACCGACACTTTCTTTGATTAGTGCAGAGCGTATTCAGGTCGAATTGGTTAAAATCTTAGTTTCCAAGAATCCCGGTATGCTTCGCATGGCATACGAATTAGGGATTACAAAGGTGATTTTGCCGGAGTTTGATGCGATGATGGAAACGGAGCAAGAAAATCCACATCATAAATACAACGTAGGAGAACATGCCTTGAAAGCTGTGGAGAGCGTTCGCGCGGAAAAGGTCTTGCGTTTGACCATGCTGCTTCATGATGTTGCAAAACCAGCAACGAAAACCATTGATGCGAATGGAAGAGCTCATTTCAGCATGCATGATATCAAAGGCGTCGAGATGACAAAAGAAATTTTAAAACGACTGAAATTTGATAATGATACGTTAAATAAAGTGACAAAACTTGTACGCTATCACGATTATCGGATGCCGACGCAACCAAAAAATGTGCGAAGAGCCATTTACAAAATCAGTCTTGAACTTTTCCCATATTATTTAGAGGTGCGTAGAGCTGATACGTTGGCACAAAGCGAATATCAGTTAGAAGAGAAGTTACAAGACATTCAAGAAGTGGAAGAGTGCTATGAGCAAATTTTGGAACGACAAGAATGCGTGTCTTTGAAAACCCTGGCGATTACAGGAAGTGACTTGATAGAAGCAGGCATGAAGCCTGGAAAAGAAATCGGGGAAACCTTGCAAAAACTATTAGACCTCGTCATTGAAACGCCAGAATATAATACGAAAGAAACATTATTACAATTAAAGAATAACTTGTAAAGCGACTGTGAGCAAACAGTCGCTTTTGCTTTTGTAAGAAGCGGTAATACTTGAAGAGTGCTCGTCATACATTAGACTGAAATGGAGTTTTTATGCAGGAGGCAATATGAAAGAAAACGAACTAGCTATTTTAAACGAGTATGAGATAGATGTGAAAAATACAAGAAAGGTACGTGATGCTGTTTTGTGCGAAACAGCGCAAGGACTGTTTCTTGTGAGGGAAATGCGTCTTTCGGAAAAAAGGCTTTCTGTATTGAATGATGTCGGGGAACATATGAGAGCTTGCGGCTATGAACCGATAGATTGGATTTTAAAAACGAAAGAGGGAGCTTTTTATGCCACTTCAGAAGAAGGTATAAAATATGTTCTAAAGAGGTGGTTTGCAGGGCGAGAATGCGAGGTTTACAAGGAAAAAGATGTGTTGGATGCAGTCGTGAATTTGGCAAGGATTCATCAGGTTCTTCGCAATGTGGAATGCTCTGTTTCTGAAGGGGATGATTTGAGGGAAACCTTTTTTCGACACAATAGAGAAATGAAAAAAGTGCGAAGCTTCATGAGAGAACGAGTGGGAAAGAGTGATTTTGAAATTGCATTTTTAAAGCATTTTGATGGAATGTATGAACGAGCGGAATCTGCATTGGCGCGTTTAAATGAATCTAATTATGGTGAATTGTTGCAGGAGAGTATGACATGTCAAAAATGCATTCATGGAGATTACAATTATCACAACGTGTTAATGACTTATGATGGAATTGCCACTACCAATTTTGAACATGTTGAAAAAAATATACAGATTACAGATTTTTATTATTTTTTCCGCAAAGTAATGGAAAAGAATCAGTGGGATACTTCCTTAGGAGACCAAATGCTAAATTGTTATCAAAAGCGAATCCCTTTTCAAAAAGGAGAAATGGAGTATATGGCGATTTGTTTGGCTTATCCGGAAAAGTTTTGGAAAGTGGCCAATTCTTATGGTCGATCTCGAAAAGTTTGGATTCCGGCAAAGAATTTGGAAAAACTAGAATTGGTTATCCGACAGACGGAAGAAAAGAAATCTTTCTTAAAAGAGATATTTTCTTTTCAATTATAAAGTTGTGTTGTATAATGTGAGTAAGAAAAGCCATAGGAGGTACATAAGGTATGGATTATCAAAATCAATATCAAGAATGGTTAACGAATACATATTTTGATGAAGCGACAAAAGCAGAATTAAAAGCGATTGAGGATGATGAGAAAGAAATCAAAGAGCGTTTTTACAAAGAATTAGAATTTGGTACGGCAGGACTTCGTGGAGTCATTGGTGCTGGAACAAATCGTATGAATATTTACACGGTAAGAAAGGCGACTCAAGGACTTGCAAATTATATTCTTGCAAAAGGAGTGCAAAGCAAAGGCGTTGCAGTTGCTTATGATTCAAGACGCATGTCACCGGAGTTCGCAGATGAGGCGGCGTTATGTCTTGCGGCGAATGGAATCAAAGCATTTGTGTTTGAGTCATTGAGACCAACTCCGGAACTTTCTTATGCGGTTCGCAAGTTGGGATGTACTGCGGGAATCAACATCACTGCAAGCCACAATCCACCGGAATACAATGGATATAAGGTGTATTGGGAAGATGGCGCACAGATTACACCACCACATGATAAAGGTATCATGGACGAAGTGCAAAAAGTGGTAGATTACAATACTGTGAAGACGATGGATAAGGAAGCTGCAAAAGCAGCAGGACTATATAAAGTAATTGGTGCAGAGATTGATGATGCCTATATTGAAGAATTAAAGAAACAAGTGATTCATTGGGATGCAATCAAAGAAGTTGCAGATGAATTGAAGATTGTGTACAGTCCACTTCATGGGACGGGAAATATTCCTGCGAGACGCGTCTTAAAAGAACTTGGGTTTAAGCATGTATATGTAGTAAAAGAGCAAGAATTGCCAGATGGAGAATTTCCAACTGTTTCTTACCCAAATCCAGAATCAGAAGAGGCGTTTGAGTTGGGACTTCAGCTTGCAAAAGAAGTAGATGCAGATTTGATTCTTGCAACAGACCCAGATGCAGACCGTCTTGGTGTATATGTGAAGGATAGCGAGTCCGGAGAATACAAAGTGTTGACAGGAAACATGTCTGGATGCTTGTTAGAAGAATATGAATTGAGCCAAAGAAAAGCAGTAAACGGTGCATTGCCTGATGATGGAGCGGTGATTAGTTCCATTGTAACCTCTAATATGGCAGAAGTGATTGCATCTGCATATGGAGCTCGTTTTATCGAAGTGCTTACTGGATTCAAATTTATTGGGCAAAAGATGCTTGAATTTGAACAAAGTGGAAAGGGAACCTACTTATTTGGCTTTGAAGAAAGCTACGGTTGCCTTATCGGAACCCATGCTAGAGACAAGGATGCAATTGTTGCGACGATGGCACTTTGTGAAGCAGCAGCTTTCTATAAGACACAAGGGAAAACATTGTGGGATGCCATGTTGGATATTTATGAAAAATATGGTTACTATAAAGAAGACATTCAATCTATCACATTAAAAGGAATTGAAGGTCTCGCGAAGATTCAAGAAATATTGGAATCACTTCGCAATGACCCACCAACTGAAATTGCGGGATACCAAGTGTTGAGAGCAAGAGATTATAAAGTGGACACAATTAAGGACATGGTGACAGGAGAAGTTTCTACTACGAATCTTCCAGCTTCCAATGTGTTGTATTATGATTTACCAGATAACTCTTGGGTATGTGTGCGTCCGTCAGGAACAGAACCAAAAGTGAAATTCTACTATGGCGTGAAGGGAACTTCTTTAGAGGATGCCAACGAAAAGTCTGCCAAGGTGGGAAAAGAAATATTAAATATGATAGACAAAATGTTATAAAAGTGGGAAAAAGTGCTTGAAATATAGTGCAAAAAGCCTAAATTTGCTTGACAAATAAAGGCGGAAACGTTATAACTGTATTCAGAGGCGTGGTCATAATACACGTTTATATCAGAGGAGGAAATACCATGAACAGAGCTGAATTAATCGGAGCAATGGCTAAAGAAGCCGGATTAGACAAAAAAGATGCAGAAAAAGCATTAAAAGCATTTACAGAAGTTGTAACAGCTGAATTAAAGAAAGGTGAAAAAATCCAATTAGTTGGATTCGGAACTTTCGAAGTAAGCGAAAGAGCAGCAAGAGAAGGAAGAAACCCATTAACAGGTGAAGCTATGAAGATCGAAGCTTGCAAAGCTCCTAAGTTCAAAGCTGGAAAAGCTTTAAAAGATGCTATCAACTAGTTATTGATGCGAGTTTTTCAAAAGGGTGTGCA
Source organism: Faecalimonas sp. (assembly GCA_045578495.1). Taxonomy (GTDB): domain Bacteria; phylum Bacillota; class Clostridia; order Lachnospirales; family Lachnospiraceae; genus Faecalimonas. The sequence continues at coordinate 19,663 of JAZNKI010000054.1, read as the reverse complement.
ATGGCACGCCCTTTTGTTTTTGAGGAGGAACTATGAGGTTAGATAAATTTTTAAAAGTCTCTCGTTTGATTAAAAGAAGAACAGTGGCCAATGAAGCTTGTGATGCGGGACGTGTGATGATTAATGGAACGATTGCAAAGGCGTCTGTCAAAGTGAAGGTTGGAGATGTCATAGAGATTCAATTTGGAACAAAGAGTGTAAAGGCTGAAGTATTGGATATTCAAGATACGACAAAGAAAGAAGAAGCAAAAGAGTTGTTTCGATATTTATAAAAGCATCTACAGTCATAACTCGTCTCACGCATTCATACAATAGTAAAAAAGAAAGGTTGTGAATGTTTGGAAGAGAGACAAGTATCAAAGGCGCATAAATTAGTGATTAACAATAGAAAAACAAGTACAGTAACTGGCGTGCTAGATGTTTTGGCGTTCGACTTGAATGAGATTCTATTGGAGACAGAACAAGGAATGTTGATGATTAAGGGGAAAGATTTGCATGTGAATCGACTGAGTTTGGAAAAAGGAGAAGTGGATCTTTCTGGACAAATAGATAGTGTGGCATATTCGGATGCACATCATCATGGGAAAAAGAATGAGAGTTTATTTATGAAACTCTTCCGGTGATGGATATGTTTGGAATCGAAAAGGAAGTCTTGGTTTTTATACAAGCAATTTTGGCTGGAAATCTGGTGTGCCTTGTATATTGTTTCCTTCGTGTTTTGCGTCGCATTATAAAACACAATTTGTTTTTTGTGTCTGTGGAAGATATTTTGTTTTGGATTTGTACGGGAATTTATTTGTTTGTGCAAATGTATAAGACAAGTGATGGGATGATTCGCTGGTATTTTGTAATAGGTGTTCTTTTGGGAGGCGTATGTACTTATTGTTTTGTGATGAAGTTAGTAAAAAAATATGTTGCGAAGTGGAAGAAAAAAGAGTAATATAAAATTGCTATTGGACGAATAATAGTAGGGGTATAAGGTGAGTATAATAATGAGTGGAACACAGAAACGAAACAAACGTGTACAAAAAAACGCTTCTCGACATAAGTTAAGTGTGATTTTAATATCGGCAGTTCTTGTGGTTCTGATAGGGATGTTGTCCGTAGGAAGTGTCCATTTACTTAAAAAAAAGGATGCGCAGGAGACACAGATTGCAGAATTAGAAAAGCAAAAAGCTGCTGAGGAAGAACGAAAAGAAGAATTAGAAGAAAAAGAAGAATATTACAATTCAGATAAATACATAGAAGATGTTGCAAGAGACAAGGGATTGGCGTACGAGAATGAAATTTTATTCAAGCCAGAACCGTAATGAAAACAGAATGGATGATACAAATGATAGCTTTAGAAAATGAAAATTTTCTAAAGCTATTTTTTTGAGTAAAAGGCTTTAGAAGGAGAAAAAAGATGAGAGAATTAGAGATGAATCCATATGTCATTCAAATGGATAAATTTGTGACGTCATTGGAGAAACTGTCGCATGCATTTTTACATTTGGAGGACAAGCACCATACAATTACAGAAGAAATCTATCAAGGGATGCAGGAAGAGATTAAAGAACGCGTTTGTAGACAGTGTGAACGCAGTTCGTTTTGCCGGGAACAGGACATGTTGAGAGAGCTGTTGTACACCGTCGAAAATTATGGGGCGGAATTGAACGTGGAAATCAAAAGGAAAACACAGAGAAGGTGTGTGCATGCCGCTCAATTCATCAGAGCAGTTTTAGATGTATATAAAAATGAAAAACAAAATTTGATGTGGAAGCAACGAATGTCAGAAAATCGTGCGGGATGTGTCATTCAATTGGATTCGTTTGCGAAGATGATTCGGCATTCGACAAAGGAATTAAATGCAAGCATTTTTGAAGATGAACATTTGGAGCGAAAATTAAAAACGCGACTTTCAAAAATCGGAATCAAAATGTTGAGTTCGGTGTTTTTGGTTGGGGAGAGTGGACGTTATGAAATTCATGTGACTGTTAAAACGACCAAAGGACGCTGCGTTACTACCAAAGAAGTGGCCCGGGTAATCTCGAAATGTACAGGAAGATTGATGGTGTTGGGCAAAGATGAACGCAATATGGTCGGAATCGAATATGATACTGTGGGCTGTGTGGAAGCGGCTAGATATCACACTTTACAAGGGGTTGCGCGAATTGCGAAAGGCTGCAATCAAATTTCTGGGGATAATTTTTCGTTGTTGGAGCTTGCGGGAGGAAAACAAGGGGTCATTCTTTCAGATGGAATGGGAGCTGGACAAGTTGCATTTCGAGAAAGTGCGATGGTTGTAGAAGTATTGGAGGAGTTGTTGAATGCGGGATTTCCGCAGGAAACGGCATTGCAAATGTTAAATACAGCGATGGTAATCGGCAGAGAAGAAGTTCGCTTTTCCACAATTGATATGAGTTTGTTTGATTTGTATTCGGCAAAGTGTGAATTGATAAAGGCAGGAGCATCCACTACTTTTATTAAGCGAAAAGATAAGGTTGAGAGAATGAAATCGACCAGTTTGCCATTAGGCGTAATTTCTGATTTGGAAATGGATTATGCGGAATATCAGCTGAAAGATGGGGATTTTGTCATTATGATGACGGATGGTGTGATGGACGCCCTTCCGATTGGAGAGCAAGATTTTTTGATGCAAATGATTGTGGAAGGCACAAATTTGCACAATCCGAGAGAAATGGCACATCGCATATTAGAACAAGTGTTGGAGTGCTCCGGAAATATTCCGATTGACGATATGACGGTTTTGGTCGTAGGCATATGGAGTCTTGAAAATTAGAGAAGAATACGATAAAATTGTTATAAATTTACGAAGGAAAACATGGGCTATGCTAAGTAAAGTAAAGAGTTATATTGAAAAATGGCATATGTTAAACAGTGAGGACAAAGTGATTGTAGGCGTATCGGGAGGAGCAGATTCCATATGCCTTGTTTTGGTGCTCTTAGAGTTACAAAAAACCATTGGATTTGAGATGGTTGCTGTTCATGTAAATCATGGTTTGCGTGGGGAAGATGCAAATCGGGATCAATCTTTTGTGGAGCAGTTTTGTAAGCGACATGCAATCCCTTGTGAGAGTTATTTTGCAAATGTGGAATTAATTGCGAAAAAAAGGAAACAATCTACAGAGGAAGCAGGCAGAGAAGTCCGTAGGGAGTTTTTTGCGAAGGCGTTGCAGGACCATGGCGGAACGAAGATTGCATTGGCGCATCATCAGGATGACAGCGCGGAGACATTCTTCCTTCATTTGTCGAGGGGAACTGGACTTCGTGGATTGGGCGGAATCTCCCCAATTAAGGGAAATGTGATACGACCACTTCTCTGCGTGCGGCGAAAAGAAGTGGAAGCGTATTTGGAATCCGCTGGAGAGCCTTATTGTGTAGACCAGACAAATAAAAGTGATCAATATACAAGAAATCGGATACGAAATCATGTGCTTCCGTATTTGGAAGAACAGGTGAATCGAAAAACCGTCGAACATATGAATGAAACTATGGAACAGATTCGTCAGGTACAGGAGCTACTGGATACACTCACGCAAGATGCTTGGGAGAGTTGTGTTTGCAAAGAGGAAGAAGGATATCGTATTGAGGAAGCGTCTTACCGGGCGCAACCTGGAGTGATTCAGTCTCTGCTGTTGAAACGTGTAATGGCAGAACTTTCTGGATGCGAGAAAGATTTGGAAGTAATACATGTAAGTCAAGTACAAGAGTTGTTTGAAAAGCAGACGGGACGAAAAATAGATTTGCCATATCAAATGGAAGCAAGCAGAACTTATAGAGGCGTTTTTATATGCAAAAAAGAAGCTTCAGAGGCGATTTTCAGTAAAGAAATTCGTTATGATTTATCCCAAGGGGATGTTGAGTTTGAATATGGAAATCAAAAAATATCTTGCAAGATTACAGCGACAGATGTTTTTGAAAAAAATAACACGGAACGATTTAATTGTGATATAATCAAAGGCAATATTAGTTTTCGAACTAGAAGAGAAGGAGACTATATTACCATACATCCAGACGGAAGAACGCAAAAACTGAAATCCTATTTTATTAATGAGAAAATTCCGCAAAAGGAAAGAGATCAAATATTACTTGTAGCAGAAGGAAATCATGTTTTATGGATTGTTGGATATCGAAGAGGTTGTACTTATCAGGTGAACAAAGACACACAAAAAATTTTGGAAATTAACATATACAAAGGAGAAGAGACAGATGGCAGAAAAAGTTAGTATGATGATATCAGAAGAAGTGGTGAATCGCAAAATTGAAGAATTGGGAAAACAAATTAGCGAAGATTATGCGGGAAAATCCGTTCATTTAATTTGTATCTTGAAAGGAAGCGTGTTCTTTACTTGTGAATTGGCAAAAAGAATCACGGTGCCAGTTTCTTTAGATTTTATGAGTGTAAGTAGCTATGGAGATGGAACAAAGTCAAGTGGAATCGTTAAAATTGCAAAAGATTTAGACGAATCATTAGAAGGAAAGAATGTTCTTTTGATTGAAGATATCATTGATTCTGGAAGAACATTGTCTTATTTGATGGAAGTTCTTGCAAAGAGAAATCCTGCAAGTTTGAAGTTGTGTACGTTGTTAGACAAACCAGACAGACGTGTACGCGATGTGAAAGTGGATTATGTGGGATTTGAAATTCCAGATGAATTTGTTGTGGGATATGGCCTTGATTATGCGCAAAAATATAGAAATTTACCATATGTTGGGATTGTGGAAGGCATAGAGGAGGAGTAGAATATTGAGACAAAAAAGTAGGGGAATAGGTGGCTTTTCTACACTTCTTATTGTTTTTGTTGTAATAGGGGTGTACTTGGTTTTCGGTATGTTTGGACAGCAGCAGAAAGAAATGACAAACAAAGAGTTTGTAAAGGCCCTTGAAGATAAAAAAGTTCAATCGGTCGTTATTGTGCAGGACCAAGCAGTTCCGACCGGAAGTTTGGAAATTCGTTTAAAGGAATCGGAAACTGTCTATGTATTGCAGGTTTCTGATGTAAATGAATCGCAAAAACTTTTGGAAGAAGAAGGCGTTAAAAATATTGAAATATTAGATGTACCGGAAGATTCTTGGTTTATGACGACATTGCTTCCGACATTGATGATTATAGGAACAGTGGTGTTCTTATTCTTGCTGATGAATCGTCCATCTGGAGCAAATGCAAAGGCGATGAATTTTGGAAAAAATCGTGCGAAGATGAGCGACCCTTCAGATAAGAAAATTACATTTGCAAATGTAGCTGGTTTGGAAGAAGAAAAAGAAGAATTAGAAGAAATTGTAGATTTCTTGAAAAATTCAAAAAAATATATACAGTTAGGTGCAAGAATTCCAAAAGGTGTTTTGCTTGTGGGACCTCCGGGGACAGGTAAAACATTGTTGGCAAAAGCCATTGCAGGGGAAGCAGGAGTTCCGTTTTTCACGATTTCAGGATCTGATTTTGTGGAAATGTTTGTCGGTGTCGGAGCTTCGCGTGTAAGAGATTTGTTTGAAGATGCGAAGAAAAATGCACAATGCATTATTTTTATTGATGAGATTGATGCGGTTGCAAGACGTAGAGGAACCGGTCTTGGCGGTGGACATGACGAAAGAGAACAAACATTAAATCAACTTCTCGTGGAGATGGATGGATTCGGAGTGAATGAAGGCATTATCGTTATGGCGGCAACGAACCGTGTAGATATTTTGGACCCGGCGATTTTGAGACCAGGACGTTTTGATAGAAAAGTGACAGTCGGAAGACCGGATGTCAAAGGAAGAAAAGAAATTCTTGATGTGCATGCAAAGGGAAAACCGTTGGGCGATGATGTGGACTTGATGCAAGTGGCACAGACGACAGCTGGATTTACTGGGGCAGACCTTGAGAATCTGTTAAATGAAGCCGCAATTCTTGCCGCAAAAGGTGACCGTGGATTTATTAGACAAAAAGACATTCAAATGGCCTTTGTAAAAGTAGGAATCGGTGCAGAAAAGAAGAGTAAGGTGGTTTCTGAAAAAGAAAAGAGAATCACCGCGTACCATGAAGCAGGGCATGCGATTTTGTTCCATGTTCTTCCGGATGTGGGACCAGTGTATTCGGTATCGATTATTCCTACGGGGAATGGAGCAGCAGGATATACGATGCCATTGCCTGAAAAGGATGAAATGTTTAATACAAAGGGACAAATGTTACAAGAAATCGTGGTGTCACTTGGCGGACGTGTGGCAGAGGAACTTGTGTTGGATGATATTACAACGGGAGCTTCACAGGACATCAAGCAGGCAACCGCAATGGCAAAAGCGATGGTAACAAAATTTGGAATGTCGGATGAATTGGGATTGATTCATTACAACAATGACAGTGAAGACGTCTTTGTAGGAAGAGATTTTGGACACACTTCTCGAGGATACAGCGAAGAAGTTGCTGGAAAAATTGACCGTGAAGTGAAACAAATTATTGATGATTGTTATCAAAAAGCAAAACAAATTATAGAAGAGTATCGCTCGATATTGGATTCTTGTGCGACATTGTTGCTGGAAAAAGAAAAGATTACGGGCGAAGAGTTTGAGGCATTATTCCATGAATAAAGAAGCATTGTTTAGTGATGGGACTGGAAATTATCTAGTCCCATCTGAACCTAAAGAATTTGAGTATGTTACAATACGATTTAGAACAGCAAAAAATGATGTGGATTTTGTGCGCGTAATTTCAGGATCACGCGCTTTTGTTATGCGAAAAGCGTGGACAGAAGGCGAATTTGATTATTTCGAATTGAAATGGAAACTAGATGATAAACCATTGAGATATACGTTTGAGGTGAATGGTCGAGAAGCGCATGGAAGAAGTGAAATTTGCTATTTCAATCGTTTAGGAGTGTCTGAAAACGTCAGAGAGGAATATGCATTTGTGATTGTTCCAGGGTTTGCCACACCTGACTGGGCTAAGGGTGCAGTGATGTACCAAATCTATGTGGATCGATTCTATAATGGTGATTCGACAAATGATGTGGAAAGTGGAGAATATATCTATATAGGAGAGCCTTGTGCGAGAGTGACCGACTGGGGGAAATATCCAGCCTATATGGGTGTTCGTGAGTTTTACGGCGGCGATTTGCAAGGTGTATTAGAGAAGCTAGATTATCTGCAAGATTTGGGTGTTGAGGTTATCTATTTTAATCCGATTTTTGTATCGCCTTCAAATCACAAATATGACATCCAAGATTATGATTACATCGACCCACACTATGGGAAAATCGTAGTAGATGGAGGCGATGTCCTGAGAGAAGGACAAAATGACAATGCGTATGCAACTAAATATAGACAGCGTGTAACTGCAAAAGAAAATTTGGAAGCTAGTAATCAGCTGTTTGCGCGTCTTGTAGAAGAAATGCACAAACGAGGAATGAAGGTCATTATTGATGGAGTGTTTAATCATTGTGGTTCTTTCAATAAATGGATGGATCGAGAGCGTGTTTACGAGGGCTCTGAAGGATATTGTCCAGGAGCTTATATTTCTTCGGAAAGTCCATATCGTGAATTCTTTCAATTCCGAGAAAATGAGAATAATAAATGGCCATACAATGGAAGTTATGATGGATGGTGGGGACACAATACCTTACCAAAGTTAAATTATGAGGGGTCTTCAAAACTGGAGGCGTACATCTTGGATATTGGAAGGAAATGGGTGTCTGCACCGTACAATGTAGATGGTTGGAGATTGGATGTGGCAGCAGATTTAGGACACGGCAATGCGTACAATCATCAATTTTGGAAAATGTTTCGAAAGGTCGTAAAGGAAGCAAATCCAAACGCTCTTATTTTGGCAGAACATTATGGAAATCCAAATGCGTGGCTTCAAGGAGATGAGTGGGATACCGTTATGAACTATGATGCATTTATGGAACCACTCACATGGTATTTGACAGGAATGGAAAAACACAGCGATGGACAAAAACCAGAGCTCTGTGGAAATGCAGAATGTTTTGTGAATGCCATGAAATCTCAGATGATAAATATGTATACACCATCGCTGATGGTTTCCATGAATGAACTCTCAAATCATGATCATTCTAGATTTTTGACAAGAACAAATCGAATGGTAGGCCGAGTGAGTCATTTGGGATATGAAGCCGCATCTTATAATACCAATGAAGCGGTGATGCGAGAAGCTGTGATTATGCAAATGACGTGGATGGGAGCTCCGACAATTTATTATGGGGATGAGGCGGGTGTTTGCGGTTTTACAGACCCAGACAATCGAAGAACTTATCCTTGGGGGAAAGAAAATAGAAGTTTGCTAGAATTCCATAAAACGGCGATTCGAATTCACAAAGAGAGTCGTGCTTTGCGAACCGGTTCTCTGCGAATTTTGTATGGCACAAATAATATTGTTTCATATGCTAGGTTTGATGAAACGGAAGTGGTTGTAGTCGTAGTAAACCATGGTTGTGAAAAATCAGCTGTGAGAATCCCTGTGTGGCTGGCGGAAGTTCCAATGCAGGCGGAAATGGAACAACTTTTATATTCAAGTGAAGAGGGATATTCAGAGGAGAGCGTTTTGTTGCCTGTAGATGATGGAGCTTTAATTCTTTCGATGGGACAGACATCAGCGGCGATTTTGCGTTATAAAAAATAGTTGCAATATTCTATGGAATATGTTATAAAATTAAAGTGTTGGACGACATTCGTCCACGTATGGATGGGTTCCCGAGTGGCCAAAGGGGGCAGACTGTAAATCTGTTAGCAACGCTTTCGGTGGTTCGAATCCACCTCCATCCATTTTAAAAGACCAAGTCGGAAGATTTGGTCTTTTTTCTTTATAGGAAACTTCGTTCCTATAAAGAAAAATGCTCCGATTTTGGTTTGATAAAAATGTTACGTTTTTGTTACAACCGTTTTGACATTGTCTGTATGGTATGCTAAAATAGAAAAAAGATTTTTTAAGGGGTGAAAAGCAGTGGATAAAAACGAATTTCGTTTGAAAATAGAACAAATGATGCAATTTATGAAAGAGCAATCTTACAAAGAAGCATATGAGATTGCCGAAAGCATCAATTGGAAAAAAGTTAGAAATTTGGCAGTTCTTTGTGCTGCGAGTGAAGTATATGAAGCGTGTGGTGAATATAAAAAAGGTCGAGAAGTGCTATTTTTAGCATATGATATTTCGCCGGACAGCAAGAAAGTAATCTATCGTTTGGGAATTCTTGCATTGAAGCAAGGTGAATTAAAAGAAGCGATGGATTGTTACGAAGAATTTTTGATTGTAGCACCAAAGGATTCGAATCGCTTTATCTTAAAATACAAAATTTTGAAAGCAAAGCAAGCTCCGGTAGAAGAGCTGATTGCGATTCTTGAAGAATTTAAAGCGGTAGAATATGTCGAAAAATGGGCGTTTGAGTTGGCATTGTTGTACAAAGAAGCTGGAATGATTACAGAATGCTTAGAAGAATGCGATGATTTGATTTTGTGGTTTAGCGAAGGAAAATATATTTATAAAGCAATGGAGTTGAAGATGAAGTACAAGCCTCTTACACCATTGCAGCATGAAAAGTATATGAGTAGATTTGAAGCAGACAAACAAGAATTGCAAGTTCAAAAATCTGTGGAAGAAGAATCTGCAGAACAAGCTCAAGAGGAAGTGGCAGAAGAGCCAACCGTAGAAGAGCCTGAAGAAGTAATCACAGAAGAGCCTGTGGAAAAAGTTGCAGAAGAAGTTCAAGAAGAACTTCAGAAAGAACTTCAGGAAGAACTTCCAACTGAAGAAAAAGCAGAAACACAAGGTTCGGGATCTAGCATAGAAGAAATGGTTCAAGCTTGGGAAAAAGAACAGCAAGAAAATGCTCAGATGATCCAAGCTAAATTCGAACAAGTGGTGCAAGAAAAAGCACAACAAGAAGAAGAGGCAGAACCTGAAGAGGAACAGGAAGACATTTTACCAAATGATGTCAGAACACTGATGGAAGAGTTGGAAGCAGAGTCGGCAGAAATTAGTGCGCAAAAGGTAGCAGTAGAGGAAGTGGTTGAAGAAAAACCATTGTTCCAGAAAGTGGTAGAACAGTTGTCTTCGCTTGATAAAAAGTTAGAAAAAGAAGAATTGGAACCGATTGAAGAACTCGAGGACGATGAAGAAGAAGGAATTAAGCTTGGAGATACCCAATCAATTGCCCTTTCCGCAAAAGCGTTAGAGAATGCAGTGAAAGTTGAGATTCCAGCTGAAGCACCAGCTCCAGTGAGTGTTGCAGTGGAACAGCCTGTTGAAAGTCCGAAATCGAAATTTGACACTGGGTTTATTGTGCAAGGACGTTATGATTTAGAAGTACAGAGTGAGGTTGGACTAAAAGCAGGTCTTACAGAAGAACAGAAAAAACTCTTCTCATACTTCGTGCCAGTTCATGGTATGAGTGAGCAACTTGTAAAAGTTTTAGAAGATGATAGAAACTGTAAGACAAGATATGGAACATCTAAGGTCGGTAATATCGTTATTGTTGGCCGTAGAGGTTCTGGAAAAACAGTTCTTGCAGTTGATTTGGTAAAAGCAATTCAAAAAGCAAGAAAAATCAAACATGGAAAAGTTGCCATCGTTAAGGCGGAATCTTTGAATAAGAAAGATGCTCGTGAAATCATTGTGAAATTGCATGGAGGAGCACTTGTTATTGAGAAAGCATCGCGCTTGCAACGAAGTACAGTTGAGATTCTTTGCAGTGTAATGGAAGGTCAAACGGGAGAACTTTTAGTTGTGTTGGAAGATGAAAGAAAAGCAATTGAAAAATTGTTTGCAGAGCATCCAAACTTCAAACAAAAATTCACATCAAGAATTGATGTGCCAGTATTCTTGAATGACGAGTTAGTAACCTTTGGACAAACCTATGCAAAAGAAAATGGTTACAAGATTGACGACATGGGAATCCTTGCATTGTACAGCGACATTGATATCTTGCAACGTGAAGAAAAAGTAGTAACTGTTGCAGATGTAAAAGCATTAATTGATGATGCGATTGAAAATGCAAAGAGACCAACATTCAAGAAGTTAGTGAAGAAATTGATTGGAAAAAGCAAAGACGAATCAAACAGAATTATTTTAAAAGAAGAAGACTTTAGATAAGCCAAAGAGTTTTGGGATTTCAATATCTCAAAACTCTTTCTTTTTGGAAGGAACTAAAGTATAATAAGAGAGAAGAGGTGATGCCGTATGGGTAAAAAATTTGAACTTGGCGAACTAGATCAATATTTGTTCGGACAAGGAAATCATTATGAAATATACAAAAAGCTTGGATCGCATGTTGTAGATGAAGGAAAACGCAAAGGCGTTTATTTCGCGGTTTGGGCACCAAATGCGAAAAAAGTGTCTGTAGTGGGAGATTTTAATGAGTGGACACCGAAGGTTCATAAAATGAAACGAAATGAACCGCTGGGTATTTATACATGCTTTGTTGAAAATATCGGAGTAGGCGCAAAATACAAATATTGTATTGAGACCAAAAAAGGCGAACTGTTATATAAGGCAGATCCGTTTGCAAATCATGCCCAAGTGAGACCAGAGAATGCATCAATCGTGTCAGATATTCGTCAATTGAAATGGACCGATGAAATGTGGATGAATGCGAGAAAAGAATGGAACTGTCATACACGACCAATTTCTATTTATGAGGTTCATATTGGCTCATGGAAGCGTCATCCAGGAAGATATGACGACGGGTTCTATTCTTATCGAGAGTTTGCGAAAGAAGCCACAGCATATATCAAAGAAATGGGATATACTCACATCGAATTGATGGGTATTGCTGAGCACCCGTTTGATGGTTCTTGGGGATACCAAGTGACAGGATATTATGCACCGACCTCCCGCTATGGAACGCCAGAAGATTTTGCGTATATGATAAATTATTTTCATAAGAATAATATAGGAGTTATTTTGGATTGGGTACCAGCTCATTTTCCGAAAGATGCGCATGGGCTTGCAAACTTTGACGGAACAGCTGTGTTTGAGTATGCTGATCCAAGGCAAGGAGAACATCCTGATTGGGGAACCAAGATTTTTGATTTTGGAAAAGCAGAAGTACAAAACTTTTTGATCGCAAATGCAATGTTTTGGGCAGAACAATTCCACATTGATGGACTTCGTGTGGATGCGGTAGCGTCTATGTTATATTTAGATTATGGGAAGAAAGATGGCGAATGGGTTGCAAACCAATACGGAGGCAACCAAAATTTAGATGCGATTGAATTCTTCAAGCATTTGAATTCCGTTATGAAGGAGCGCAATCCGGGTGTGATGATGATTGCAGAAGAATCTACGGCATGGCCAAAAGTAACGGGAGACCCAGAATACGATGGACTTGGATTTAGTTTCAAGTGGAACATGGGTTGGATGAATGATTTTACAGAATACATGAAATTGGACCCATATTTTAGAAAGTTCAATCATTACAATATGACATTTGCCATGTCTTATGCACATAGTGAGAATTATGTTCTTGTTTTGTCGCACGATGAAGTAGTGCATTTGAAATGCTCTATGTTAAACAAGATGCCAGGACTGGGGTTTGATAAATTTGCTAATCTAAAAGTGGGATATGCTTTTATGATAGGGCATTCGGGCAAGAAATTATTGTTTATGGGACAAGATTTTGCACAACTTCGTGAGTGGAGTGAGGCAAGAGAGCTAGACTGGTACTTGCTTGCAGAAGATTGGCATAGAAATGTACAAGAGTTTACGAAAGACTTGTTGCATTTGTACAAGAAAAATCGAGCGCTTTATGAGTGCGAAGGCGATTGGGAAGGATTCCAATGGATTAATGCCGATGATGCCGATCGAAGCATTTATAGTTTCACAAGACACTCGAGAGATAAAAAGAAAAACTTGTTATTTGTATGTAACTTTACACCAATGGCAAGACCAGATTATCGAGTGGGTGTGCCAAGAGGAAAACAGTATAAATTAGTCATTAATAGTGACGAGAAGAAATATGGCGGAAGCGGAAAAGAGCGTCCTCTTGTTTATAAGGGTATCAAGCAGGAGTGTGATGGAAAACCATATTCATTTGCATATGATTTGCCACCGTATGGAGTTGCTATTTTTGAATTTTAGACAAGAAGGAAAACTTATGAGATTAAGAAATATACCAGGAGCGGATGACGTGATTATGCGTCATCCGATTGCTATCAAGCAAGAAAAAGAGCAAAGAGGAAAATGGAATCAAATTTTCCAAAATGACAACCCGATTCATATTGAAATAGGGATGGGGAAAGGACAGTTTATTCTTACTTTGGCAAAGCAAAATCCGAATATTAATTATATTGGAATTGAAAGATATTCGAGTGTACTGCTTCGGGCGATAGAAAAGTATGACACGGAGGAGTTTTGTGAATTGCAGAATGTTCGTTTTATTTGTATGGATGCGATGACTCTTCCAGAAGTATTTGAAAAAAATGAAGTGTCCAAGATATATTTGAATTTTTCAGATCCATGGCCAAAGGCAAGACATGCAAGAAGAAGACTGACCTCCACACAATTTTTGGCGCAATATGCAAAAGTACTTGCGGATGAAGGTGTTGTAGAATTTAAGACAGACAATCGATTGTTGTTTGAGTTTTCTCTAGAGCAAGTGGAAGAAGCGGGATGGAAATTATTAGGTTCTACTTTTGATTTGCATCACGATGTAAAAATGAATGAAGGCAATGTTATGACGGAGTACGAAGAAAAATTTTCAAGCATGGGGAATCCAATTCACAAATTGATTGCAACTCGGATATTATAATAGCAAAGACTGAAAGAGGCGTTTATCTATGAAGCATAATGGCTACTTTTTTTGCTACGGTAAGTGGTGTCGTAAATGTATGAGAAGATTTCGGCGCTCCTTTTTGGAAGTGTATGATATACTGAATCCGAGATGCAATACGAAATGTAATTGTGATCTTTCAAAGTAAAGAAAAAAACACTTGCATTTATAAAAAAAGCATTATATAATAGTCCTTGCGTTATAAGATGCGATGCGCGATTAGCTCAGCTGGTAGAGCACCTGACTCTTAATCAGGGTGTCCAGGGTTCGAGCCCCTGATCGCGCACTTGATAAAAAAATCCGCAACAGTTGTTGCGGATTTTTTGCTTTCAAAGTCTTTTATATATTTTCGTGTTTATCAGTACATCTTTTGTTGAAAAATAAAAATAAGTGAATTACAATTTAATAAGAAAGGAGTTCTTATGGGGAAATATAAACGCATTTTCATAATTGTACTCGATTCATTGGGAATCGGAGAAATGAAAGACTCTTCAGAATATGGAGATGTAGGAGTAAATACATTTGGACACATTGTGCAGCAGATACCTGGTCTTTCTATTCCAAATCTTCAGAAATTGGGATTGATGCATTTGTGTGAAGGAACTGGTTTTATTCCTGACGAAGTGCCAGGAGGAGTCTGCGCAAAACTGAATGAAAAAAGTTTGGGAAAAGATACCATGACAGGTCATTGGGAGTTGATGGGACTTTATACAGATAAACCATTTCAAACATTTACAGAGACTGGATTTCCAAAAGAATTAATAGAAGAACTCTCTAAACGTACAGGACGAACGATTATTGGAAATAAAAGTGCCAGCGGGACTGAAATCTTGGAGGAACTGGGAGAAGAAGAGATTCAAAAGGGACATTTGATTGTTTATACATCAGCAGACTCTGTGTTGCAAATTTGTGGGAATGAAGAAACCATGGGGCTGGATACTTTATATCGCTACTGTGAAATTGCGAGAGAATTAACCATGAAGGATGAGTGGAAAGTCGGAAGAGTAATTGCCAGACCGTATGTGGGAATGAAAAAAGGTGAATTTAAACGAACCTCCAATCGACACGACTATGCAATTAAGCCAAGTGGAGATACGGTGTTGAATGCATTGAGTGATGCGGGTTATTCTGTGATTTCTGTAGGGAAAATATATGACATCTTTGCAGGAGAAGGAATTACAGAATCCAACAAATCAAAATCATCGGTGCATGGAATGGAACAAACCATTGACATTTCCAAACGAGATTTTGTGGGACTTTGTTTTACGAATTTAGTGGATTTTGACGCATCATGGGGACATCGAAGAAATGTAGAAGGATATGCAAGGGAACTAGAGTTGTTTGATGAAAAACTAGGTGAATTGATGAGTGTGTTGAAAGGGGATGACTTGCTCATCTTAACAGCAGACCACGGAAATGATCCAACATATTCCGGAACAGATCACACGAGAGAGAAAGTCCCATTTATTGCATGGTCACCATCTATGAAAGAAGGAAAGATTCTTTCGGAACAAGAAAATTTTGCGGTTGTAGGAGCAACGATTGCGGAGAATTTTCAAGTGGATATGCCTAAGGAATGTATTGGAACATCATTGTTGAAAGAACTATAAAGGAGAATCGATATGAATAAACAAGAAATTTTAAGTAAAGTAGATCATACATTGTTAAAGCAAACGGCGACTTGGGAACAAATCAAAGTGATTTGTGATGAGGGAGTTCAGAATCAAACGGCTTCCGTATGCATACCTCCATGTTTTGTGAAAAGAGCGAGTGATTATGTCCAAGGCAAAGTTGCAATTTGCACGGTTATCGGATTCCCAAATGGGAATATGACTACGGCAGCCAAAGTATTTGAGACAGAGGATGCTGTAAAAAATGGTGCGGACGAAATTGATATGGTGATTAATCTGGGTGATGTAAAAGAAGGAAATTATTCGAAAATTTTAGAAGAAATCTGTTCTATAAAGAAAGCCTGCGACGGGAAGTTGTTGAAGGTGATTATTGAAACGTGTCTCTTGACAGAAGAAGAAAAAATTCAAATGTGCAAGGTGGTCACAGAATCGGGGGCAGATTATATTAAAACTTCGACAGGATTTTCAACAGGTGGAGCCACTTTTGAAGATGTGAAATTGATGAGAGAGCATGTTGGAACAAATGTGAAGGTAAAAGCAGCAGGCGGAATTAGCTCTGTTGAGGACGCAGAGACTTTTGTCGCTTTGGGTGCGGATAGACTTGGAACCAGCCGATTAATTCCACTTTTGAGAGAAAATTAATTTCTGTGGAAAATGAAAAGGAATGTGTGGTATTATAGAGGCACAATCCTAAAGGAGGATTACCATATGATGAAATTAACATTTGGAGAACAAGTAAAGATTATTTTAAGTAGAAGAGGGATGACGATTAAAGAGTTGGCAGAACTTGTAGAAAAGCATACAGGGAAACCGATGTCTCGTCAAAATATGACACAGCGTTTAGGAAGAGATAATTTCCAAGAGCAAGATATGCGCATGATTGCAGAGATTTTGGGATGTACGTTCACGTTGAGCATCATGGAACCAGAAGTGGCTACGGAACCAGATGGACGTGATATTACAGTCGAAGAGTTGCTTCCAGTTGAGGAAAAACCAATAGAAGAAAAGCCAATAGAAGAAAAGCCAATAGAAGAAACGGTTACCACTTGGGAGCGCCCGGCAACTGTGGAGACACCAAGTAGAGAATCAAAGGGCTTTTTCAAAAAACCAAGTTTTGGAAAAGAAAATCTCGGTGAAATTAATCCGTATACAAAACGTGAGTATGAGTCGAACAGTGTAAGAACGCATCCGAGCCGAATCGGATATGTGCAAGTATATGATCAAGAATTCCACAGATGGACAGATATGACAGAGTGGGCATTCCTCGGATTCCAAGAGCGAAAGAAAAAGCTTTTGGGGAAAGACTATAAACCACCAATTTATTTAGATTAAAATGTAGGCCACGCATTTTGCGTGGCTTATTTAAGAAAGAAGGATCATTTATGAAATGGGATGAAATATTATCTGCGAAGCGGCACAGAGAATCGCCAGGGACTTCTAGAACGAGAGAAGATTTGAGAAATGAATTTGAAAAAGATTATCATCGAATCATCGGCAGCGCATCGTTTCGAAGATTACAGGATAAAACACAAGTATTTCCCTTAGATAAAAGTGATTTTATTCGGACGAGACTGACTCATTCTTTGGAGGTATCATCTTATGGGAAATCACTTGGACAAAATATCGGTGAATATATTATTAACTATATAAAAGATCCTGGATTCACTTGGAAACACAAAGAAGAAATTTGCAATATTTTGGAATGTGCAGGGTTGATTCATGATATTGGAAATCCTCCGTTTGGACATTTTGGAGAAGTGGTTATTCGTGAATGGTTTCAAAAAAATCTGCCAAAAATGATGTTCAAGGGCGAGAGTATTGAGCGGCTTTTGACAGAACAAATGAAAGAAGATTTTTACCATTTTGAAGGAAATGCACAAGCCCTTCGTTTGGTAACGAAACTGCACTATTTGGTAGATGAGAATGGAATGAATTTAACCTATGCCTTGTTAAATACCATTATTAAATATCCGGTTTCTTCTATAGAAATTAATCCGAGTTCCGGAAATATAAAAGATAAAAAAATGGGTTACTATTATGCAGATGAGGAAATCTTCAAAGCCGTTGTTGAGGAAACAAAGACTGCGGGAAAACGTCATCCGCTCACATTCATTTTAGAAGCGGCAGATGACATTGCATATAAGACCGCAGATATTGAAGACGCATTTGTAAAAGGATTCATTTCATACGAACAGTTGAGAGAAGAATTGCGGTTGCTACAGAATTCAAATTCACAGAATCCGTTTCTGCCATTGGAAAAGTTGGAGCACAAATATCAAAGTGGATTGAAGCGAAATGTGAAAAACCCAGAAGAGTATGCGGTGAAAAATTGGATTATACAAGTTCAAGGATTTTTAATTAACTGTGCTACGTATGGATTTACTTCTAATTACAAAGCGATCATGGAAGGAACTTATGACAAAGATGTCTTTTGTGGAACCTACGCAGAGAGTCTTATGAAGTTGTTGGGAGATTTGGCATATCGAAAGGTGTTTGCTACTCCGACAATTTACAAAATGGAGATGACAGAATCGGTGATTTTGAATTTCTTGATGGATCGATTTGTGCAGGCGGTACTTTATTATGATACGGAACAATCACTGTCAGAAATTGATAAGCGTTTGATTTCCTTTATTTCTGAAAATTATAAGAGTGCATATCATCATCAAGCACAGGGAAAGAGCGAGGAAGAAAAATTGTACCTGAGATTGTTGCTTGTCACAGACTATATTTGTGGTATGACAGACAGTTATGCGAAACGCTTATATCAGGAATTAAATGGTATTATTTAAAGAGAAATGTCATTGCAGAAATGTAATGACATTTTTTTGCGTCTATCTGAATAAAGTTGAGTAATAAGACAAGTTATAAAGGAGACGAAAATGGAGAAAGACAAGCAGTATTTATATGAATATCAAGAAGGGGAGCGAGTGCGAAATATCGGATTGTTGAAGATAGAGAATCAGATGGGAAAATGCACAATGCAAGTTTATGCAAATCAGATGGACCGTGTAAAAGGAATTTTGTTCCAAAAGGACAATGGAGAGACCTATTTGGGCTGTTGGGAACCGGAGTTGTTTCCAACGAAAGGAAACGAGGAAGTAACAGAGGTGGTTGCGAAACAAGAAGATGTGGAAGAATATATCCATACATCGAGTATCAATCATGAAAAAATACGAAGACAAGACCTTTCCAGATTGCCGAGACGGGAATGGAGACTGGCAAACAATAGCTTTCTCTTGCATGGATATTACAATTATCATCATTTGCTATATATTGAAGAAAACGGAGCTGTTTGGATAGGGGTTCCAGGCATCTATCATGACAAAGAGAAAACGGCTGCTGCGGCATTTGGATTTGGAGAATTTCGAAGGAGAAGCGAGGTGCAAATTGAATTGGAAAAAGAGGAAGAAAATGTATATGAAGATTTTGGATATTGGTGTCGACAGATTCCGCTTTCTTGAGTATAATACATACCATAATAAACGAAGTAAGGAAATGTACAATGGAACAAGATGAAAAATATATGCGAGAAGCATTGAAGCAGGCAAAAAAAGCATATGCATTGGGAGAAGTTCCAATCGGCTGCGTCATCGTGTATGAAGGCAACATTATCGGACGAGGATACAACCGAAGAACGACAGATAAAAACACACTGGCTCACGCGGAAATGATGGCTATTAAGAGGGCGAGCAAAAAAATGAATGATTGGCGCTTGGAGAAGTGTACAATGTATGTCACGCTAGAACCATGTCAGATGTGTTCGGGAGCGATTGTGCAGTCACGCATGGAGAAAGTTGTGATTGGTTGTATGAATCCAAAGGCGGGGTGCGCAGGGTCTATATTAAATTTGTTGCAAATGGAAGCGTTTAATCATCAAGTGGATATCGAAGTCGGTGTTTTGGGCGAAGAATGTAGTAATTTGATGAAACGTTTTTTTCAAGAACTGAGAGAGAAAAAGAAGCAAGAGCATTGACATTTGTATAAAAAGAATAGTATAATTAGTAACCGTGCAGCCGGGGTGTTAGCGGTACCTTGAACCTACAATCCGCTATAGTAGGGGTGATGTTGCATGGAGGGCTTTGTTTTGCGAAGCTGCCCTTTGTAAGTGGCGTAGATGTTTGGGTCTCGCGCGACGGAAATCTATGAACCGTGTCAGGTCGGGAACGAAGCAGCACTAAGTAGAACCTTCCGGGTGCCGTGAGGGTGCCTGGGCTGAGCTAACTGCGAAGGTAACGTTCGGGGAAGAAAGTTCGAAGTGCAACGCACGA
>JAZNKI010000053.1:0-14279 GCA_045578495.1 Faecalimonas sp. | reverse complement strand
AAAATTCTACGGAACAGGAAGAAGAAAAAAATCAATCGCAAGAGTATACTTAGTACCTGGAACAGGTAATATTACAATTAATAAAAGAAGCATGGATGAATACTTCGGATTAGAAACATTGAAAGTTGTTGTACGTCAACCATTGGTTGCTACAGAAACATTAGATAAATTTGATGTGTTAGTAAATGTACATGGTGGTGGATATACAGGACAAGCTGGCGCAATCCGTCACGGTATCTCAAGAGCTTTACTTCAAGCAGACGGAGATTTCAGACCAGTTCTTAAGAAAGCAGGATTCTTAACACGTGATCCACGTATGAAAGAACGTAAGAAATACGGTCTTAAAGCTGCTCGTAGAGCACCACAATTCTCAAAACGTTAATCATCGATTATCGGAGAAAAATACAAATATATGGACTTTGGAATTCAGTTCCAAAGTCCTTTTTGTTTGTATTAAAAATGCATATGAGAAATCATATAGATTTTTTCGTGAATTAGAGTTATAATAATTTCAATGATTTACACTATATAAATGGTATGAGAGGAAGAACAACATGTACAAAGGAAATGAAAAAATTACAGTTTGTGACCATCCATTAATTAAACATAAGATTACGATGCTACGTAATAAAGAAACAGGAACTAACGAGTTTCGTGCAATTGTAGAAGAAATTGCGATGCTAATGGGATACGAGGCATTGCGTGGATTAGATTTAGAAGATATTGAAGTAGAGACTCCAATTGAAACAGCGATGTGTCCTGTTATTGCAGGGAAAAAACCAGCTATTGTACCGATTCTCAGAGCAGGACTAGGTATGGTTGGTGGATTGTTGAAGTTGATGCCAGCAGCAAAGATTGGGCATATTGGTTTGTATCGTGATGAGGAAACTCATGAGCCACACGAGTATTATTGCAAACTCCCAGCGCCAATTGAATTGCGTAAAATTTTTGTGGTAGACCCAATGCTTGCTACAGGTGGTTCGGCGGTGTCAGCGATTGACTTTATCAAGCAACATGGAGGAAAAGACATCACTTTTATGTGTGTAATTGCGGCTCCGGAAGGACTTGAAAAGTTACAAAAAGCACATCCGGATATCAAAATTTTTATTGGAAATTTAGATAGAGAATTAAACGAACGAGCTTATATTTGTCCGGGATTAGGTGATGCAGGAGACCGAATCTTCGGAACCAAATAAATAAGAAAAATTTACATCAAGAAAAGGAGTGGGCGAAATGATCAAATATGAAATTCAAGGAGGAGATCTTCCAGTTGTAATCTGTTATCCAGAAGCAGGACAATGTTTGAAAACAGAAAGAGGTGCAATGAGTTGGATGTCGCCAAATATGAAGATGTCTACAAATGCCGGCGGTGGAATCGGTGGTGTGTTTGGTAGAATGATGACTGGAGAATCCATTTTTATGAATGAGTATCGTGCAGAAGGAGGTCCGGGTATGATTGCATTTGCATCAAGCTTCCCAGGATCAATTATTCCTTATGAAGTTACACCAGGAAATGAAATTATTGTTCAAAAAAGAGGATTTCTTGCTATGGAAGAAGGCCTTCAATTGAGTGTGGCGTTCCAAAAGAAACTAGGTGCAGGATTTTTTGGTGGAGAAGGTTTCGTTATGCAAAAGGTTAGCGGAAACGGAATTGTATTCTTGGAAATTGATGGTTCTTGCAAGAAATATGAATTAAAAGAAGGACAATCCATTATTGTGGATACTGGATATGTTGCAGCATATACTGGAAGTTGTACAATGGACGTGCAGACAGTAAAAGGATTCACAAATGCAGTTTTTGGTGGGGAAGGTTTGTTTAATACCGTTATTAAAGGACCTGGAACAGTATATTTGCAAACAATGCCAATTTATGGTGTGGCAAATGCGATTCGCCCATATATTCCAACAAATCGATAATAGAAGTCATAAAGAAACCCTCGGAAGAATCCGAGGGTTTTGTTTGTTATTATTTTGCTTGTTCAAGAGCAAGTGTGATTGTTGTTGTGTCGCAAACTTCTGTTGGTCCGTAGTATTGAATTGCACCAGGATATACAAAGCTTGTTTCAACAGCCCATTCTTCACGGTGTGCTTCAAAGTATTTAAATGGAGCACCGTCTAACTCTACAAGAGCTTTCTTGATAACTGGTTTATCTTCGCCATGTCTTCTTTCGATGTTCATCATCTTTGTGATTGGCATACCACCAGCAACCCATTCGCTTGCAGGATTTGAAAGGTTAGAAATCTTTGATAAGTAACCAGTATATCCGTATTGAATCAACATAAATGCGTTGTATCCCAATGAGTAGCAGTAGTCTGAATCAAAGTTAGAAGGGAAAGCACATCTTCCTTCATATCCTAAGAAGTGGTGAAGTGGATTAAACTTACCAGTATATGTACCAGCTGCTTTTCTAGCTGCCAAGTTTTCTTTTACCATAGCAGAGAACAATTTTTCTGATTCGATCAAAGAAACTTGTACGTTTCCATGTGGATCTCTTTCTAAGAATAATTGTTGTTGAATTGCCTCTGGAAGAATTGCGAATACTTCCATAGATTCTTTTGTAAGACCTGCTTTGATAAATGCATATTTTTCAGCCCATGTAGGAAGTTCGTTGAATGCATCTGCTTTGCTTCCTGCGAGGAGTTCGTTGATTTCATGGATCAATACTGAGAATTCAGGTACGAATTCAACAACACCTTCCGGAATCACAGCCACACCAAAGTTCATGCCTTTTGCAGCTCTCTTTTCTACAGAATCAGCAATGTAATCTGTAAGCTCAGCAAGAGACATTTTCTTTTCAGCAACTTCTTCAGAAATCAAGCAAACATTTGGTTGTGTTTGAAGAGCACATTCCAAAGCAACGTGAGAAGCAGAACGTCCCATTACTTTTACAAAATGCCAATATTTTTTTGCTGAGTTGGCATCTCTACCGATGTTACCAATGATTTCGCTGTATGTTTTTGTAGCAGTATCGAAACCGAAAGAACATTCAATGTCTTCGTTCTTCAAGTCACCGTCAATTGTTTTTGGACATCCGATTACTTGAACGCCAGTACCTTCTGCAGCAAAGTATTCTGCAAGTACAGCAGCGTTTGTATTAGAGTCATCACCGCCGATGATAACGATTGCAGTGATTCCGTGTTTCTTACAAACTTCAGCAACGATAGCGAATTGTTCTTTTGTTTCTAATTTTGTTCTTCCAGAACCGATGATATCGAAACCACCAGTGTTTCTGTATTCGTTGATGTATTCGTCATCAAAGATTAAATAGTCATCTTCGATAAGTCCGATAGGACCGTTTTTAAAACCGTAAAGAACATTATCTTTGTTAGTTGCTTTCAAAGCATCATATAAACCACAAATAACATTATGTCCACCTGGAGCTTGTCCACCAGAGAGAATAACACCTACTACTTGTTTTTTAGCTTCAGATGTATTTGCACCCTTTTGGAAAGTAATTTCCTTTTTGCCATAAGTATTAGGGAAAAGAGCTTTGATTTTTTCTTGGTCAGCTACGCTTTGAGTTTCTGCACCTTCTTTTACACAAATATCTGCAATACCGTTTCTAAGCATTCCAGGAAGTTTTGGAGCATACTCATATCTAGCTTTTTGTAATGATGAAATTTTCATAACAATATCTCCTTTTTAAATTAGTACGGTCTCATTCTAATACATTTTGGAAATAAAGTAAACTGCTGTGGGGGAAAAATAATACTTTTTGTCAGGAATAAGGTAGAAAAAATAGAGAAGTATGTAAAAAGGGCAGCTGCCTTCGCAACTGCCTTTATCTTTTGTAATCCCCCGAAATGCCGTTCTCCGTATTTTGACGCCTAGCCTTCGCTAGGTGGGTGTCCGCATCTGCTTTTTTGTCGTCCACATTATGAGGCATGACATATTACAGAGATATAGGATTCCCGTTTTAAATATTGTAGGTTCAAAATAGCGGAAGTATCGAACACCCCAGGTTGTAAACATATTATATATGAAAAAAAGCGTATTTTCAATAAAATCTAAGTGCTATTTGTTGGAAGAAAAAATGAATGGAGATAAATTGTCTTTGGTGAGGAAAACTGTTGACAAAATATACATTATGGATTAAAATCAAAGAATAAGTGACGAATAAGTAGCTCCTCAAAAAAAGGCATTGATGAGGGAGCGTAAATATTTAAACTGGAGGAAAAAAAGATGTCAAAAAAAGTTAAATTACCATTTTTTCTTACAATTCCAAGAGTAACTTCTATCGTGCTTTCAATCGTTATGGTAGCACTTCAGTTCGTACCATTTTGGACAATTGATGGAAAAAAATTATCAATCTCAGATTTATTGTGGTTCGTGTATAAACACCCAGAATTCAGAGGATATTTCCAAAGTATAGATTCAAACATTACGATTAATAGCGCAATCATTGTTCCTGTGTTTGTATTTATTACAGCAGTTGCAACTTTTATAACATGTTTAATCGTAGCAGAAAGAAGTTATGCAATTGCACCAATCGCTTGCTTTATTATCACAGTAGGTGGATACCTTATTAAACCAGAATTGAGAGCAGGAAATCTTTGGTTCTTACATTTGATTCCAGCAACGATCATTGGTGTATTGACAATCTTAGATATTTTAAACGTATTTAGTAAAAAAGCAAAAAAATAAAATGAGATTACATATTAAGCTCATTCAGATAAGGAACTTGTCTGAATGAGTTTTTTATTGCTTTATAGAAACTTCGTTCCTATAAAGCAATAATACTGCGCGAGGTTGCAAGAAAACTCTTTGTTCTATTGTTAAAAAAGTAGTTGACTTTATGGAAAAAGTAAGTTATTATAAACAAGTCGTTTGAAACACGTTGTGTTTTGAATACGCGGATGTGGCGGAATGGCAGACGCACAAGACTCAAAATCTTGCGGGGGCGACCTCGTGTGGGTTCAAGTCCCACCATCCGCATAGAAAAAAAGGATTCAGATGAAAATCTGGATCCTTTTTTTGTGGCAGAGCAAACGTCCACTGGACGTTTTGCGCCTCACCACCCTCATGGAACAGGCAAAGGTGTTTATACGAATTTAATTTAAAATATTCAGGCGATGTTTTTTACTTGTATCAATTTAAAGTTTGTGTTAAACTGTGAACACTTAAGAAATGCAGATTCAGGTGAATCATTCTAGGCATTTTGCGTCTAAGGACGTATCTGAAACATCAAGGCAGTTCAGCCGCAGATTTCAAAAAAGAATAACAAAATAACAATGGCAGAACATGAAGCTTTGATATATCTTTTTGTTTACTCAGAGTTTCCATTCTGCTAAAATGGAAGGAGAAAACAAATGCAAAAAACAGCAAAAACCCATTTGGCTCATGGGATTGAAAAGACCATAAACGAGTCGGCATATGATGACAGCATTAAGGCGTTACTTGTGAACAAACAGGTATTGGCTCGAATTGCACAAAATCGAATTGGAGAATTTCGGGACTACGATATACCAACAATTATAGAATGCATCGAAGGAGAACCAGAGGTTTCAATTAGACCAGTATATCCAGGAAAAGATAGAGCTGAAGCTATTACAGGAATGAATTCGGAGAGCAAAGAACGCAATGAAGGAGAATTAACCTTTGATATACGTTTCTTTATGAGAACAATGGATGCGGAAAGGATTAAGGTTATTGTAAATGTAGAAGCTCAAAAATCATATTACCCAGGATATCATTTTGAGCCAAGAGCGATTGTTTATTGCGCAAGAATGATTTCTGAACAAATAGATCGAGAGTTTACAACTGATAATTATGACGGACTCAAAAAGGTGTATTCCATATGGATATTTTTTAACGCACCAGAAAAAGATAGTGATACAATCACCGAATATGCGCTTGAGAAAAAAGATGTATATGGAAATCCTGTGATTGGAGGAAAATATGATTACATATCGATATCTTTTATAAGGTTGCCAAAGGGTGATATGGAAGAAAGCAAGAATAGATTAATCGATATGCTGTCAGTATTATTTTCTGAAACAATGGATGCGGAGACAAAGAAGAAAATTTTAGAACAAAAATATGATATGAAGATGACAAGAGAATTGGAAGGAGGAATCAGTTCGATGTGTAATGTAGGAGAAGGATTAGTAGAAAGAACGTTGGAACGTGGAATACAACAGGGAATACAACAGGGAATACAACAGGTAATAGGTTCCTTGATAAAAACTGCACGTAAATATGGAGCAACGGATGAGGAAATTGTAGAACAGCTAGTGGAAGAATTTCAGTTAGACAAAACGGTTGCAGAAGAGTATTTAGTGGGAAATTCTTAAAAGTGATAATTACAAAGACAGACAGTTATGAATGACTGTTTGTCTTTGTTTCGTTTGAAGCTATTGCTCAACAAAATCATATAAGATACAATAACACTATATCAAACGGAGGTGCATTATGTATTATAAGAAATATGGCAATACAGATATGATGGTTTCGGCTATTGGTCTTGGAACGATGAGATATGACCACGAGGATATCAAAGCAGGAAGATACGAGAAATGCGCGGAGATTCCTTTGTATGCATTGGAAAAAGGAATCAATTATTGGGATACCGCCCCGTTTTATTGTAATGATAAAAGCGAAATCGTAACAGGAATTGCATTGTCTCAAGTGAAAAGAAGTGACGTATATGTGACTTCTAAAGTGAATTTTAATACATTAGGGACAACCACTCCTACGAGAGATGATTTTCGAAGAAGATTAGAAACTTCATTAGAACGATTGAAAACAGATTATATTGATTTCTATCACATGTGGTGTATGTTGAATTTGGAATCTTGGGAAAAACATATGGAAGCATTATATCGTTTTTTTGAAGAGGCAAAATCAGAAGGGCTCATTCGAAATATCGTATTTTCTTCACATATGCAAGGGAACGATATAGAAACAGTAGTAGATACAGGAAAGTTTCAGGGTATGCTAATTGGTTACAATGCCTTGAACTATCGCTTTAGACAAAGTGGTATCGAGGCGGCACATGCAAATGGTATGGGTGTTGTTGTAATGAATCCACTGGGCGGAGGCATGATTCCACAAAATCCAGAAGCTTTTGCTTATCTGACGGAAGGAACCGATTTGACTGTTCCACAGGCAGCGCTACGTTTTGTTGCATCGCATAAAGAAATCACAATCACACTTGCGGGCTGTACGACAAAAGAACATATTGATGATGCAGTGAAGGCAGTTGAAGATTTGGAAGAGATGCCAGCAAAAGAGGTGATCAAGAAATATGAAAATCAAGGGATTTCATTGAATAATCTTTGTACAGGATGCGGTTATTGTGTAAAAGGGTGTCCAAAAGGGATTGAAATTCCAAAATTCATGGATGCTTATAATCAGTATATTCTTACAGATAGGAAAGAAGAAATCACGGAACGTTTGAAGATGCATTGGAGCTTGAAGAACACGTTGGCAGGGGAGTGCATTGCCTGTGGAAAATGTGAAAAAGCATGTACCCAGCATTTGGAAATTATCGAACGTCTAAAAGAGATTCAAAGTCTCTAAAAGAAAGAACACGTTATCAATTATCAGGAGGATAAATTATTGAAACGAAAAATCTTAGTTCTCATAGGGATAGTATCCTTCCTATGTGTATTGGCAGTAGGAGGGTCTTGGCTGAAGGGAGAATATCAGTATTATAAAAATATGCACAAAAAAGGAAAGGTGGTCGGAGCAACTTTTGAAGATTGCAAACACACAGCAAGGTATGCACTAGATTATTCTACTTCATTGGCCACGCGTGAGCCGATTGCTTTGAGTGTAAAAGAATTGCAGAGGCTTCATCCTACAGTGTGGGAGTATATGTGGTGTTGTGGACAGATACAGGACGAACTTTCGGTATGGGTGATATGTGTCGTTGTGGCTATTGGATATACAGTGATTGTGGTAGTGGCTCCAAGAAAGAAAAAACAGAGTGTACTCTAGACAAAACAGAAATATTCTAGTAAAATAGACATAATATTCAAAAGAAGAGAGAAAAAGGAAAGGAAGAATAGCGAGATGAGTAATCTTACAGAAATCAGATGGCATGGCCGTGGCGGTCAAGGTGCTAAAACAGCTGCGCTACTTTTGGCAGATGTGGCTTTCCAGACAGGAAAATACGTACAAGGTTTTCCAGAATACGGTCCAGAACGTATGGGCGCTCCAATTACAGCGTATAACCGTATCAGTGACAAACAGATTCGTGTACATTCAAATATTTATGATCCACAGTATGTAGTAGTTGTAGATGAA
Source organism: Faecalimonas sp. (assembly GCA_045578495.1). Taxonomy (GTDB): domain Bacteria; phylum Bacillota; class Clostridia; order Lachnospirales; family Lachnospiraceae; genus Faecalimonas. The sequence goes on along the minus strand of JAZNKI010000053.1, from coordinate 6,028 downwards.
TCACTTTTGGAAACGGTTGATGTTACAAAAGGATTGAAAAAAGATGGTGCGATTTTGGTTAATACACAACGCACAAAAGAGGAAATTATTCCACAGTTAAAGGGATATGAAGGTAAAGTATATACCATAGATGCACATAAAGTTTCTATGGCAACTATGGGAAAATATTTTCCAAACACACCACTTCTTGCAGCAATTGTAAAAGTGGCAGGAATTATGGAAGAAGAGAGATTCCTTTGCGAGATGGAAAGCTCTTTCAAACACAAATTTGCCAGCAAGCCAGAAGTAATTGAAGGAAATATGGCAGCACTTAAAATGGCAATGCAGGAGGTGCAATAATGGCAACAGATATCACAAAATTGGGCGTTAAAACAAAATGGCAAGATTTGACAGAAGGTATGATTATTGTTGGCTCAGGTACATCAAAAGATTTCACAACAGGTGAATGGTCTTCTGTAAAGCCAGTATTTATTGAGGATAAATGTAAACAATGTCTGTTATGTGCTCCGGTATGTCCAGATAGTTGTATTCCAGTAAAAGATATGAAACGTGGCGAATTTGATTTTGCGCACTGCAAAGGATGCGGAATTTGTGTGAAATCATGTCCATTCGGTGCGATTACAATGGAAGGGGTGAAATAATATGGGAAAAAGAGAACGTTTATCGGGAAATGAAGCAGTTGCAATCGCGCTTCGTCAAATTAATCCGGACGTATTTCCGGCATTCCCAATTACACCTTCTACAGAAATTCCACAATACTTTTCTTCATTTGTAGCAAATGGACAAGTAGATACAGAATTTATTCCAGTAGAAAGTGAGCACAGCTCTATGAGTGCTACAATCGGAGCTTCTGCAGCAGGAGCCAGAGCACTTACAGCGACTTCTTCATGTGGTCTTGCTTACATGTGGGAAGAATTATATATTGCAGCATCAAACAGATTGCCACTTGCATTGGCACTTGTAAATCGTGCACTTTCAGGTCCAATCAATATCAACTGCGACCATTCAGATAGTATGGGCGCTAGAGATGCTGGATGGATTCAAATTTATGCAGAAAACAATCAAGAAGCATACGACAATATGGTGCAAGCATTCCGTATTGCAGAACACAAAGATGTGCGTCTTCCAATTATGATTTGCCAAGATGGATTCATCACAAGTCATGCGGTAGAAAATATTGAATTGTTGGATGACAAAGAAGTGAAAGATTTTGTTGGTGAATATGAACCAGAAAATTATTTGTTAAATCCAAAGGAAACGATAGCAGTAGGTCCTTATTCAATTACAGACTACTATATGGAAGCAAAACGTAACCAAGCAGAAGGTATGAAGAATGCCGTTGCAGTTGTGAAAGAAATTGCAAAAGAATTTGCAGGCATTTCAGGAAGAGAATATGGTCTTTTTGAAGAGTATTGTATGGAAGATGCAGAAACAGCAGTTGTAATCATCGGTTCAGCAGCTGGAACAACAAAAGATGCAGTAGATGCACTTAGAGCAAAAGGTGAAAAAGTTGGACTCGTTAAGATTCGTCTTTACCGTCCATTCCCAGCAGAAGAACTTGCAGAAGCACTCAAGAATGTAAAAGCAGTTGCAATTATGGATCGTGCAGAAGGTTATACAAACCATGGTGGACCTTTGGGAGCAGATGTAATGTCTGCATTATATCGTGCAAAGGCAAATGCGTTGGCAGTGAACTATGTTTATGGTTTGGGTGGACGCGACGTACGCGTAGAAGATATGGAAGGCGTATATGAAACATTGAAACAAATAGTAGCAGATGGCGATGCGGGAGAAACTTATCGTTATCTTGGCGTGAGAGAATAAGGAGGAGGACGAGAATGGCTTATAATTTTAAAGAAACGATGAACAAACCGGAACGTCTTGCTCCGGGGCACAGAATGTGTGCAGGGTGCGGTGGTACAATCGCAGTAAGAAACGTACTTCGTGGACTTCATGAAGGGGATAAAGCAGTAATCGGTAATGCAACAGGATGTTTGGAAGTATCTACATTTACATATCCATATACTGCTTGGGAAGATAGTTATATCCACAATGCGTTTGAAAATGCAGGCGCAACTATGAGTGGTGTGGAAGGTGCTTACAATGCACTTAGAAGAAAAGGAAAATTAGATGAAACTTATAAGTTCATCACATTTGGTGGTGATGGTGGAACTTATGATATCGGTTTCCAATCTTTATCAGGAGCAATGGAACGTAACCATGATATGGTATACGTATGTTATGACAATGGTGCTTACATGAACACAGGTATTCAACGTTCTTCAGCGACTCCAATGTACGCAGATACAACAACTACACCTGTAGGAAGTGAAAGTAACGGAAAGCCACAAAATCGAAAAGATTTGGCAGCTGTAATCGCGGCACACGATGTTCCATATGTTGCACAGACAACATTTGTACAGAACTTCAAAGATTTACATATTAAGGCAGAAAAAGCAATTTATACACCAGGTGCAGCATTCCTTAACATTATGGCTCCTTGCCCACGTGGTTGGAGATATGATGCACCAGACATTATGGAAATCTGTAAATTGGGTGTGGAAACTTGTTACTGGCCATTGTTTGAAGTGGTAGAAGGAAAATGGATTCTCAACTACGAGCCAAAGAAAAAACTTCCAATCGAAGAATTCTTAAGCAAGCAGGGAAGATTCAAACATTTATTCAAAAAAGGAAATGAACATCTCATCGAAGCATTTCAAAAAGAAGTGGATAGAAGATGGGAAGAATTATTATTTAGATGTTCAAAATAGGAAAAAAAGCAAGAGGCAATCAAAACGGTTGCCTCTTTTTTCAATAACCTTTGAAATAATGGTTTTTCTTATTTAAAAACCTATGAATTAGTGGTTTAATAGTACTTGGAGGATAAAAGAATGTTGTTATATATGATTTATAGACATGCGTTTGGTGTAAATTCTAAGCGCTTGGCAGCTGATGATGAGGTGCCGGAAGCAGAAAAATATGCAGAATATGCCCAATATGTACATGAGCGAATTGAAGAAATAAAAAAAACACCATTTCAAGAGATGAGAATCAAAGCGAGAGATGGGGTTTCATTATATGGAAGATATTATCACAGAAAAGATGGGGCTCCGGTTATTTTAATGTTTCATGGTTATCGAAGCAGTGCGCTTAGAGATGCAATGGGTGCAATTCGATTTACGGAAGAATGTGGATATAATATTTTGGTTGTGGACCAACGGGCGCACAAAAACAGTGGTGGCAAGACGATTACCTTTGGGGTAAAAGAGAGATATGATTGTCTGGATTGGATGTTACATTTGAGAAATACGTTTGGAGAAGATACCAGGATGTTTCTCATTGGTCTATCTATGGGAGCATCTACGGTGCTTATGGCATCGGGCTTGGATTTGCCAGAAAATGTGCGTGGTATTATTGCGGATTGTGGTTATTCTTCTCCGAAAGAGATTTTGCGGCATGTGATAAAAGGAATGAAATTGCCGGTTGGTCCGGTGTATTCGCTTGTGCGGTTAAGTGCAAAAATTTATGGAGGGTTCGACCCAGATGAGACGTCTGCAGAGGAGGCTTTGGCGAAAGCCAAAGTGCCAGTACTTTTGATTCACGGGGAAGATGACAGTTTTGTACCTTGTTCTATGAGTCGGAAGAATCACGAGGCCTGTGCCTCTGAAAAAGAACTTTTGATTGTGCCAGGCGCAGACCACGGGATGAGTTATATGACAGATACCAAAAAGTATGTGGAGACATTTGTTGGATTTATGAAGAAATATATAGAGATGTAAGAACAGGAGTGACTAGATGTTTAATGAATTGACGCAAAAAGATATTGACGATATGATGGCGGAAATCGAGCACCGAAAATGTGTGATACGAAAAGAACTATTGGAAGATGTCAAGACTGCCAGAGCACATGGAGATTTGAGTGAAAATTTTGAATATAAAGCAGCAAAGCAGGCGAAGAATCAGAATGAAAGTCGTATCCGATATTTGGAAAAAATGGTGAAGACAGCGATTGTTGTAAGTGATCAATCAAAAGCGGATGAAGTGGGAATTAACAAAATCGTAGAGCTTTATTTTGAAGAAGATGACGAGGTGGAAGAATTCAAGATTGTGACTACGGTTCGAGGAAATTCGCTTAAAAACCTAGTTAGCACAGAATCTCCGATTGGAAAAGCCATATTAGGACACAAAGTCGGTGATCGAGTGTGGATAGAGATCAGTCCTAATGCAGGTTACTATGTAGAAATTAAGACCATTCGTATGGCACCGCCAGGGGAGGTGGAAGAATTACGCAAGTTTTAATAGAAAATACTAGTAATTGTATAAGGATTTGAGATATAATAGTTTATTATGATAGACGAAAAGGAGAAAAGATTTATGGAAATGTTATCGATTGAAAAAGAATTGCAAAGTAATGCGTATCCAGGGCGTGGAATTATCATCGGAAAGACACCGGACGGAACAAAAGCTGTTACAGCATATTTTATTATGGGTAGAAGCGAAAATAGTAGAAATCGTGTATTTGTAACAGAAGGAGAAGGCATTCGCACACAAGCGTTTGATCCATCAAAGTTAACAGATCCAAGTTTAATTATATATGCACCAGTTCGCGTTTTGGGAAACAAAACGATTGTAACAAACGGTGATCAAACAGACACTGCTTACGACGGAATGAAGAGTGGATTGACTTTTGAACAATCACTTCGTATCAGAGAGTTCGAACCAGATGGTCCAAACTATACACCACGTATTTCAGGTGTGTTGCAAGTTGAAAACGGAGAATTCCATTATGCAATGTCTATTTTAAAGAGCAATAATGGAAATCCAGCGGCGAGCAATCGATATACATTTACATACGAGAATCCAGTTGCAGGAGAAGGTCATTTTATTCATACTTACAAATGCGATGGAAATCCACTTCCAAGTTTTGAAGGAGAACCAAAATGGGTAGGCATTTTAGATGACATGGATACATATACAGACATGTTGTGGAATAGTTTGAATGCAGAGAATAAAGTATCGTTATTTGTTCGTTATATTGATATTGCAACAGGAACTTATGAAACAAAAATCGTAAATAAAAATCAATAGGAGACAAAAGATGAGAGAATTAGAATTAAAGTATGGATGTAATCCAAATCAAAAACCTTCAAAAATCTATATGAACGAGGGAGAACTTCCAATTAAAGTGTTATGTGGAAGACCAGGATACATTAACTTCTTGGATGCCTTCAATGGATGGCAATTAGTAAAAGAATTGAAGAAGGCAACGGGGCTTCCAGCAGCGACATCTTTCAAACATGTTTCGCCAGCAGGGGCAGCAGTAGGACTTCCATTAGATGAGACGTTGGCAAAAATTTATTGGGTAGATGATGTGGAAGATTTATCTCCACTTGCTTGCGCATATGCAAGAGCGAGAGGCGCGGACAGAATGTCTTCTTTTGGTGACTTCATTTCGTTGTCAGATGTCTGTGATGTGGCGACAGCGAAGTTAATCAAACGTGAGGTTTCTGATGGTGTGATTGCACCAGGATATGAGCCGGAGGCTTTGGAAATCTTAAAACAAAAGAAAAAAGGAAACTATGCGGTCATTGAAATTGATCCAAACTATGAACCGAATCCAATCGAGCATAAAGAAGTGTTTGGTATCACATTTGAGCAGGGAAGAAATGAACTGGTGATTGATGATGCGTTACTCGCAAATGTAGTGACGGACAATAAAGAGATTTCGGAAGAAGCAAAGATTGACCTTGCAATTGCACTCATTACATTAAAATATACACAGTCTAACTCTGTATGTTATGCAAAAGGAGGTCAGGCAATTGGAATCGGCGCAGGACAGCAGTCACGTATTCACTGTACAAGACTAGCAGGACAAAAGGCTGATAACTGGTGGCTACGTCAGTCTCCGCAAGTACTTGGTTTGCAGTTTGTAGATGGGATTGGAAGAGCAGACAGAGATAATTCGATCGATTTATATATTGGTGATGAATATATGGATGTACTTGCTGATGGTGCATGGGAGAGAATT
>JAZNKI010000052.1:0-22059 GCA_045578495.1 Faecalimonas sp. | reverse complement strand
TTTTAACGTTTTTCAGTTAAAACCATGCTAATGCTTCTTCCTTCGAGTTTCGCCGGCTTTTCTACAACTGCAACTTCCTTCATCATATCTGCGAAATCATCTAAGATATGTTTGCTAGTTTGCATGTGAGCCATTTCTCTTCCTCGAAAGCGTAAAGTAACTTTTACCTTATCACCTTTTTGAATGAACTTCTTGGCACTATTTACCTTTGTGTTCAAGTCATTCGTATCAATGTTTGGTGAAAGACGCACTTCCTTCACGTCAACAGTTTTTTGTTTTTTCTTTGCTTCTTTTTCTTTTCTTGCCTGTTCATATCTGTATTTACCATAATCGATAATCTTACAAACAGGTGGTTTTGCTGTTGGAGCAATCTTGACTAAATCTAAATCAGCTTCTTGCGCTAACTTCATCGCTTCTTTTGCTGACATAATTCCTAATTGTTCACCGTCTTCGCCGATGACACGTACTTCTTTGTCTGTGATTTGCTCATTATTCAGAAATACGCTAATGGTAGTCACCTCCAAAAAATAATACTTACTTTACTTGTTTTCGCATTCGCGCAAAAAAAATGAATAGTCACAGACTATCCACTCCATATCTGCACACTCAGCCACGTATAAATCGCTCAAGTTATGCTTCTATATCGACCACCAGTCATCCAATTATGCTGGGGTGAGAGTGGAACTCTACTTTCTTTTCCGCTTCACGCATTTATGAGTTTACTATATACACATTTCTATGTCAAGTACTTTTTACCACTTTTTTTCCAACATTTTTCTTGCTATTATCCACCTACTATGGCATAATATTATGCAGTAATGTTTTATCACAATAACGTATTAAAAGTACGTTTTCAAGGAGGATTTTTACATATGAAACAACGTAGTAACTTTACGAGCAAACTTGGCTTTGTTCTCGCCGCAGCCGGTTCGGCTGTAGGGCTTGGAAACCTTTGGCGTTTTCCTTACCTTGCCGCACAACACGGTGGAGGAACCTTTTTATTAACTTACCTCATTCTAGCTGTCACCTTTGGTTTCGCACTTATGATTGCCGAAATAGCCATCGGTAGAAAAACAGGATTAAGCGCAATCGGTGCTTATAAAGCATTAGATAAACGTTTTGGTTTTGTTGGCATACTAACAGCGATCGTTCCAATTATTATCCTTCCATATTACAGTGTAATTGGTGGCTGGGTAATTAAATATTTTGTGACCTTTATCTCTGGCGGAATCAATGGTGCTGCTGACGATTCATTCTTCGGCGGTTTTATTGGACAACCATTAGAGCCGCTTGCTTGGTTCTTCTTATTTATCGCTTTAACTGCTATCATCGTACTTTTCGGTGTGGAAAAAGGAATTGAGAAAGTAAGCAAAATAATGATGCCGATCTTGGCAGTGCTTACCGTAGGAATTGCAGTTTTCGTTGTAACAAGACCTGGTGCTTGGGCTGGTGTTGTATATTACCTCAAACCAAACTTTAACGATTTCTCATTTACTACAATTCTTGCATCCATGGGACAACTCTTCTATTCGATGTCTCTTGCTATGGGTATTATGGTAACATATGGTTCTTACATGAAGAAAGATAACAACCTAGAAAGTTCTGTTCGTCAAATCGAACTTTTCGATACAGCCATCGCTTTCCTCGCAGGTCTTATGATTGTACCGGCAGCGTATATGTTCTTTGATGGTTCGACAGAAGGATTGAAAAAAGGTCCAACACTTATGTTTGTTATTTTACCAAAAGTCTTTGGCGAAATGGGAACGACAGTGGGAACAATCATTGGTGTTGCATTCTTCTTATTAGTATTCTTCGCCGCTTTAACATCATCTATTTCTTTGATGGAAACAGTTGTATCCATTGTTATGGATAAGACAAAATGGGGAAGAAAGACTACTTGTATTGTAGTTGCTGTTTTCTGTTTGCTCATGGGCGTTCCTTCTTCTTTAGGATTCAATGTATGGGCACACATTGCACCACTAGGTCAAGACTTATTAACATTCTTTGACTTTATCAGTAACAGTGTATTGATGCCAATCGTTGCATTCTTCACTTGTGTATTAGTGGGATTCATTGTAAAACCAAGAGTTGTTATCGATGAAGTGAAAGAAACTGATGGAAAATTCAAGAGCGAAAAATTATTTGTTGTAATGATTAAATGGATTGCTCCGATCTTCATTCTTGCAATCCTTGCATTCTCAGTAGCTGAAGGTTTGGGTTGGATTACTGTTTAATGTTATTTTTAGAAAGTTTGTTCAAATAGAAAAAGCCACACACGGATGAAAAGTGTGTGGCTTATTTTTATTTACTTCGATCTCCCATATAGAAAATGGAGATAACTCCCTGTCCTGTATGACTTCCTATCACAGAGCCGATTCCATTAATGATAATATTTGTAATTCCAAATCTCTTCTCAATTTCATTTTTCAAAAATTCCGCATCTTCCTTTGCATCTCCATGGACAATCATTACGGTATCATTATCAAATCCCATCGATTTAATTTCCATTCGATCAACCAAAGAAAGCATTGCTCGTTTTCTTCCACGTTCTTTTCCAATTACAATCAATTTCCCTTCTTCATTTACATGAATGATAGGTTTGATTTTAATAATACTACCCAAAACTGCCGAAGTCTTTGACACGCGTCCTCCTCGATACAAATGATGTAAATCATCAATCGTAACATCATGACAAACGTTCAACTTGTTAGACTCAATCCATTCCACCAGTTCTTCCATGCTCATTCCTTGGTCACGAAGTTCTACTGCTTTGTAAAGCAAAAGACCTTCTCCCATAGATGCACACAAACTGTCAATCACAGCAATCTTTCTTTCTGGATAATCTTCCATTAACTCTTCCGCTGCAATTCTTACACTATTATAACTTCCACTCAATCCCGAGGTGAATGCAATATAAACAACATCATTTCCTTCTTTTACAATTGATTCTAGCACACCTTTCGCTTGCTCCGGGTTAATTTGAGAAGTAGTTGGCATTGCACCTTCTCTGATTTTATCAAAGAATTCTTTATCTGACAACCCATCTCCATCTCTGTATGTAACTCCATCCATAATATAGGATAGAGCCACTACTGGAATCTGCTTTTCTTCATAATAATTTTTTGGCAAATCTGTTGTACTATCTGTAACAATTAAAAATTTACTCATAAATTTCTCCCTTCGAAATCTGTATTTAGAAAAATATACCATAAATTTGTGAACATTTCTTGTTTTTACCTTAATTTTACATTTAAGTAATTTCTTCCAGATAAAGTTTTGTTAAATACTATCGATCCAATCACAATCAATGTTCCAATTAAAAATCCCACCCAATCAAAGCATGCTGTAAGGACTAACAATAGTAGTCTCATAAATTTCAAAGCATATCCAAGTTCAAAGTTTGGCTGTGTATAATTTGCAACAGCAACAAATGACATATATAACATTACCTCACTGTTAAACCACCCCGACTTGACAGCAAACTCTCCCAGAACAATACCTGCAATAACACTAAGTGGTGTACTCAGCATACTTGGGGTATTCATTGCCGCCAATCGAAGTCCATCAATCGCCAACTCTAATATGAGAAATTGAAAAATAAGCGGGATGTTCATTGCATCCTTGATTGCAACAAATCGAAACATCTCTGGTATCCATGTTGGATTTTGCATAAAGAGCAGAAATAACGGCGTGAAGAAAACAGTAGCTAATGTAATGATAGCTCTAGATATCTTCAAATACACATTTGTCAATGTCGGAAAATAATAATCATTTGCCTCCTCAATAATGTCAAGCACAGAAGTCGGAATAATCATTGCCGACGGCGAATTATCCACCAACAATACGATTTTGCCTTCCATGATACATACTGCAGCCGTGTCAGGTCTCTCTGTAAATTTAAACTTCGGAAACGGATTAAACCATTTTCGTTTAAAAAGCGCATCCGCTAAGCTCTGTTGATTCATACGCAATGATTCTACTTCCAAAGATTCAATTTTCTGCGTAATATTCTGTAGCAGCGAAGAATCCACCTTGTTTGACATATAACAAACAGCTACATCGGTTCGAGAAATTTCCCCTACTTCAAACATTTTCATCACTAAATGTGGATCTCGAATTCTTCGACGCATTAAGGCCGTATTAAATACGATTGTCTCTACAAACCCATCACGAGATCCTCTCAAAGATTTATCCTTGTCCGGCTCATCTACACCTCGCGCTGGATACGTTCTACAATCAATAGCTAAGCACGCTTCATAGCCATCAATAAATAGGCACGTCACTCCTGACAAAATATTGCGGATAATTAAATCAAAGTCCGCAATCACATCTACTTCTACATAAGGCAATGCCATTTTGGAAAATCCCGTTGCATTACTAGGCATATCATCTTTTTTTAGCATGAAAAAGCCCGACATTATCTTTTGCATTGTTTCATCCTTTGTCATACCGTCGATGAAATAAAATGTGGATTTTCTTTCTCCAATAATAATATCTCTTTGTATAAGGTCAAAACTTTCCTTTACTGGCAAGATACTATTCATATAAGAAACATTTTCTTCTAAGGTTTCAAAAATTGTATTCTTCTCTTTTAACATAAAAAAACCTCCGCGTGGGTCTACTCTATACAAAGCATTTCCAACTACGGAGGTTTTATTCCACTTTACCTATTATTTTCCTGTAGAACCAAAGCCGCCAACACCTCGAACGGTATCGCTAAGCTCTGCTACTTCTTCAAATTCTACACTAAGGAACGGCACTATCACTAACTGTGCCACCTTCTGTCCTGGTGTAATTGTTCTAGTTACTTCACCATCGTTATGTAATGCAACCTTTACTTCCCCACGGTAATCTGCATCAACCACACCCACACAATTTGCTGGTCTTAAGGACTCTTTGGCAGCCAATCCACTTCTCGCAAAGATTCCTCCCCAGTATCCTTCTGGAATTTCCATTGCAAGCCCTGTTGGAACCATTACAGTCTCATGCGGTTTGATTTCAAAAACATTTGCAACATCCGCAAACAAGTCATATCCTGCAGCATATGCACTTCCTCTGTCTGGAAGTACTGCTGTCTCTGTTAATTTTTTAATATTAATTTTCATGTAATACAACCTCTCCCTTTTCTAATGTTTTTTGAACATCAATTACTCTTTGATTTGAGCTTCCTACCCAATGGAGATTCACATCTTTTTTGTCTGCTACAAACTCGCCATCAACCAATACATCAAGATATGGAATCACTCGCATATTCTTCACATCTTCCCACAATCCACCGGTGTATAACCAAATTGATTTGTGTGGATATTTTTCGCGAATTTCCTTCGCCAACTCTGCAACATCAAACGCGTTATTGATATGTAACGGGTCTCCCCCGCTAAAAGTAATGCCATGCACATAACTTTTTTCTAACTCTGTAAAGATTTCTTGCTTTGCATCTTCATCAAATTCCAAACCGCCATTTGGATCCCATGTAATAGGATTGTGGCAATCTTTACAGCAATGAGAGCATCCCGCAACCCACAATACCACACGTAAGCCATCGCCGTTCAACATATCATCTTTTGTTATATTATGGTATCTCATTACATACTTTTCCTTTCCGCAATTTCCGCCATCTTGGCATCATTGAGTCTCGTATCTCCTTTGACACGGGAATATGATAAATATCCGTTCATACGATCAATTTTGGTCAAGTTGGTACTACCGCATTTTGGACATACATCCATAGACAGTTCTTCGTGTCCACAGTCATCACAGTACGCCAAAGATAGATTGACTCCTTCATAGAAACCAAGATCCATAGCGCGACGTACAAGGGCTTTAATCGCCTCTTTATTGTAGTTAATTGGATATTTTACATACTGAATCTTTCCACCATTAGAAAGCTCCCAGAAACGGCCTTCCAGGTCTTGCTTTTGAATTGGTGTTATGTCTTCTGATACGTGGCAATGGAAACTATTGCTCACATATTCACGGTCTGAAACATTCTCTATGATTCCGTATTTCTTACGGAACTGTTGTACTTGCACGCCGCAAAGGTTTTCTGCCGGTGTTCCATAAATAGCATAGAGATGCCCATCTTCTTCTTTAAATTGATTTACTTTCTTATTGATATATTCCAATACTTCTAAAGCAAACTGCCCGTCTTCTACAAGTGACTTCTTATTATGAAGTTGTTGCAATTCATTAAATGCAGTGATTCCAAAAGAAGCTGTAGCCGCTTTAAGTAATGGCTTGATTTTATCATACAATCCCAAATTACCGCCGTAGAATCCGCCTTCGCAGTACGCTAAAGGATTTGTTGAAGCCTTCATTTCTCCCAAATAATCATACGTACGAATATGAAGCTGTCTAATTAATTCCAAATAGTAATCCAGCACTTCGTAAAAATCTTTTCCCTCTTGTTTTGCTTTCGCATAAATCATCGGAAGGTGAAGACTGATTGCACCGATATTAAATCTTCCAACAAATACTGGTGTATCGTTTTCATCAGCAGGATTCATGCCACCTCTCTCATACCATGGAGATAAAAATGCACGACATCCCATTGGGCTGATAATTTTCCCGTATTGTTTGTACATACTTGCCACATAACCTTTACCTGTCAAGCTAAGCCAGTCTGGATACATAGTCTTTCTAGAACATTCAATCCCTGCTTCAAATACGTCTTCCAATTCTTTTCCAGGTCCATGAAGATTCTCATCATATAAGAACACAATTTTCGGGAATAACACTGGTTTCTTATGCCCTTTCTTCCCTTGACCATTTTGACGCACTTTGAGCATAGAAATGGTTACTAATTTACCATACTTTGAAGTATTAGTTCCCGCTGTCACTGTAATAAATGGATAATCTCCGCGGCTAGAGGATACAGAATTAAACTTATACTCCCATCCTTGGAAACCTTGTTCCATTTCTTTTTCTAAATCAGCCCATGCCACTTCTTTTGCTTTTTCTTCTGAAAGTCCTAAAGAAACATATTTCTCATAATGTTTGTTATAAGATTTCTCAGCATATGGTTCCAATATATCATCTACACTTGGGACTGTAAATCCACCGTATTGTTGACTTGCGGCGCTCAATACAATATCTCCAATTACATCGAATGCAACATCCAATGTTTTTGGTTCGTTATACCAAAGATTTCCCATCTCAAAGCCACCACTCAATACGTTCTTTACATCAAACAAGCAGCAGTTCATGGTATCTCTTCTGGCTGACATATCATGAATATAAATATATCCATCGCGAATCGCTTGAATTTCCTTTACTGTAAGGAAAAATTTCTTGTATAATTCCTTATTCAACTCATTGAAAATCAAACTACGCTTTGTCGATACCAATGCACTGTCTGTGTTGCTGTTCTCTTTATCGCCAATATACATAATGGATTGACTCTTCTTATATACATCGTCTAACATTTGAACAAAATCTTGTTTGTAATTACGATAATCACGATAGCTTTTTGCAACCAAAGGATTTACCTTTTCTAGTGCACCTTCTACCACGTTATGCATTTGAGCAATTTGAATATCTTCAATGCCCATCTTTTTCACTTCATCTTCTACAAATTTGCAAATAAAGTCTAATTCTTCATCTGTAAATTTAATCAAAGCACGATATGCCGATTTATTTACAGCAACAACTATCTTCTGCACGTTAAAATCTTCTTTTGTACCATCTTTTTTCACAACTCTGATCATATCTTTCTCTTCCTTTCTTATCACTTTTATCTATATTAAGTATTTTATAAAGCTGCCAATCACTAGATATTGTGTTTATTTGCATTATCTATATTAACACCGAGAGTTGCTATCGTCAACAAATTTCAAGAAGTAATAATACACAAATTTTACACTGAAATACACCTTCATTTTTGGTAAAAAAATAGATTGCTTTATCAGCAATCTACTTTCTCTCTACACATCATCTTCTAATACATATGGCGTCGCTTGATACACATAATAATTTGCCCAATTGGTATACAAATTATTTGCGTGAGAACGCCATGTTAACAATGGCTTATTCTCACAATTATCTTCTGGATAATAAGTTTTCGGAACGGCAATTTCTAATCCCTTATTCTTATCTCTCATATACTCATTGTGCAAAGTAACACGGTCGTATTCTGGATGCCCCATTACAAAAATCTGTTTTCCATCTTCTGACATACAAAGGAATACGCCTGCTTCATCTGATTCCGCCAAGATAATCATATTTGGAATCTGGCGAATCGTCTCCGTTGGTATCGTTGTATGTCTAGAATGTGGCGCATAAAATACATCGTCAAAGCCACGTACCAGCGGTGTCTTTCTGTTTTGCACTCGATGTTCAAATACACCAAACATCTTTGCATCTAACGGCTCTTTTTCTACACCATAGTGATAATATAACCCTGCTTGAGCACCCCAACACAAGTGCATCGTAGATGTAACATGTGTTTTCGTCCACTCCATAATCTCTTTTAATTCTTCCCAATAATCAACCTCTTCAAATGGAAGTTGTTCTACTGGCGCGCCTGTAATAATAAATCCATCAAACTTTTTCTTTTTGATATCTTTAAACGGAACATAAAATTTATTCAAGTGACTTGTAGATGTATTCTTTGATTCATGACTAGAAACATTTACAAACACTACATCAATCTGTAATGGTGTATTGGAAAGCATGCGCAAAATCTGCAACTCTGTATCTTCTTTAAGTGGCATCAAATTGAGCAACCCAATCTTGATTGGACGAATATCCTGTTGCATCGCTCTCGATTCATCCATCACAAATATATTTTCTTCTTCAAGAATGCCTCGAACCGGCAAATCATTTTGTACTCGAATCGGCATTTTCTTCCTCCTCTTTTTTAATTTCTTGATGTGGAACAAATACTCCATCATCTGTCACATGATTTTTATCCGTATACTCATTCGTATCAATCGGTAAATTCTTTGCTTCTAGCTTTTGTTGTACAAACAATTTCACAATATAATAAATCACTGCAAAAGTCGGAACACCGATAATCATACCTATAACCCCAAACAGTTTTCCCGCTACAAGGATGGAGAAAATCACCCAGAATGACGACAACCCAGTCGATTCTCCCAAAATCTTAGGTCCAATTACATTTCCATCTAACTGCTGTAATATAATAATGAAAATAATGAACCCAACTCCCTTCATTGGGTCTACTAACAATATTAGAATTGCACTCGGGATTGCGCCAATATAAGGTCCAAAAACAGGAATGACATTTGTCACACCTACAATGACACTTACAAGCAATGCATACGGCATCTTAAATATGCTTAAACCGATAAAGCAAAGCACACCGATAATCGCCGAATCAATAATCTTTCCGATAATGAATCCACTGAAAATTTCGTTGGCTTTTCTAGAGATATGCAAAATCAGGTTGGCTCTCTTCGGCTTACATAATGCATATACTACTTTCTTGCCTTGTCTTAAAAACTTCTCTTTACTGAACAACAAATAAACAGATACAATCACTCCGATTAAGAGATTGGTAATGGTCTGCACCACGCTAATCACACCCGCAGTGATACTCGTCAAAAAGTTTCCTGTCTGTGGCAACATATCTTTCTGCATCCAATTCACCAAATCCTTTGAAACCCAATCTTCAATCGCATGATTTGCCTTCAGGATTGCTGTTTTTAAAATCTTATCCATCGTAGAGTTTGCCTCCATCATGGAATTAAATTTTTCACTCCATCGATGAATCTCCTCCGGAAGCGTAACTACTAAGTCGCGAATACTGTTATACAATTCTGGAATAATCATATAGAAAAGAGCAACAACAATAAGTGCTGCAAAAACCAGTGCCACAAAAACACCAATCGCTCTGGAAACTTTTTGCATCACATCCTCTTTTTTGAACATCTTTTTCAGAATTGGTTGGATAATCTTTTCCGTTCTTTTCATAATCGGATTTAACAAAAACGCAAAAACAAATCCGTAGATTACAGGAGAAAGTATTTCTAATCCTTTTTTTACCGTGTCTGCAATTTCATCCATTCGATACATTGCAAAAAAGAAAAGTACACCTGCCACAATCACTAAAAAAGCGGTCATTCCTCTTTGAAAATGTTCTTTTAATTTTGATGGTTGATTTTCTACCAATTTCGGTTCTTTATCGTGAAAATTCATATACCTTAATTCCTTTCAAGCATATGCTCATTATACATTGGAAAGGAAATATCAGTCAACTAAAAACGGTATAGTTTTTTCACTATACCGTTTGATTCTTATTTTTTAAATGTTGCACATTCTGTTTCTTCTGTTTTGCAAGCATCAGATCCCATTACACTGATTTTTCCAGCGTAACATTTCTTCGCATCGTTGTATTTACATTCCACTGCTTGACAAACAATATTACTTGTAGGAGAAGCGTCTTTTGCTTGATTGCTATATTGCTCTCCTTTTCTCTCCACAAAACTTCCACAGCTAGTTTGCTCCGGAACTTGTGCCGTATTTCCGATTACTTCAATCGAATCTAACTCACAGAGATTTTGCTTGTTGTGAACACAAGTAACTACTCCACACTTTAATTCTGGCATGGCCATACCTCCTTTATTTGTTTTTCACATAGTCAGTATGCCCAATTACACCTTTTTTATTTGTAAATCTTACTGATTTCTAAATTTAATTTTTCAGCTAATTTTTTCCTTATTGATTTACTTTCCGCAACACTTTTTATATTTTTTACCACTTCCGCATGGACATGGATCATTTCTTCCAACTTTTTTCTCTTTTCGAATAGTCGTTGAATTTTTCTGCTCTTTGTACAATTCTTTCTTCTTTTCTTCTGTAAAAACATTGTCCCATTGTGGAAGTTCATATAACCATTCCGCTTTTGCTGCAACCATATTTTTATATAATTTTTCTTTATCAAAAGCAAGGCTAACAACGGTATCTTCTTCCATCTCTTCGATTGGATTTGCTTCTTTTAAGCTATCATTGATACCATCCAAAAATCCAGTCATTGTAAATACTTCGATTCCGTATTTTTCTGCAAGTTCTTTTACAGTCCCTTTTACTTCTTCATCTGGATTTGCCAATAATTGCTCATAAATTCCTTTTTCAAGTTCAAAATACGTTCCCCAAAATTGTTGTGCTGTATTTTGATCCATTTCATTTGAATATGCTGTATCACGCCATTCTTGTAATAATGCCATTTTTCTATCTCCTTCTTCTAAAAATCTTCAGTCCATTTTGTATCATATCATTCGCCATTATTTTGGTCAATAGCTTTCTTTTACTTGACATAGAATGTGAAACATGACTATACTATTACTATTGTAAAAGGAGTTAAAATTATGGAACATTTAACAATACCAAACGGTTACTACTCTCCTCTGACGATTCGAGAAACAGAGGTAGCTATTAAAGAAATCAAAGATCATTTTGAACGAGCACTCGCAAAGTCATTACATTTAACTCGCGTTTCCGCTCCACTTTTTGTAAAGCCAGAATCCGGATTAAATGATAACTTAAACGGCGTTGAAAGACCGGTTTCCTTTGGAATCAAGGAACAAGATGATGCACCTGTTGAAATCGTTCACTCGCTTGCCAAGTGGAAACGCTATGCATTGAAACGTTATGACTTCCATTCAGGTGAAGGACTTTACACTGATATGAATGCCATTCGAAGGGATGAAGACACAGACAATATCCACTCGATTTATGTAGACCAGTGGGATTGGGAAAAAGTCATTTCCAAAGAAGAACGCAATATGGAAACACTCTCATACACCGTTCGAAAAGTCTATGCTGCATTGAAAGAGACCGAGGATTTTATTTCTCGTAGATATAATTACATAGAGCCGATTCTTCCAGATGAAATTTTCATCATCACCTCGCAGGAGCTGGCTGATTTATATCCTAACCTCTCTTCAAAAGAACGCGAGTACCAAATCGCAAAAGATAAAGGAGCTGTATTTATTTCTCAAATCGGTAAGTACTTAACTTCTGGAGAAAAGCATGACGGTCGTGCTCCTGATTACGATGATTGGGAATTAAACGGAGACATTATCGTCTACTATCCTGTGCTCGACATTGCATTGGAATTATCCTCTATGGGAATCCGTGTCGATGAAGAGGCTTTGCTTCATCAGTTAGAACTTGCGGGATGTCCAGAACGTGCAGAATTGGAATTCCAAAAAGCACTTCTAAATCATGAGCTTCCATACACGATTGGTGGTGGCCTCGGACAATCTCGTATTTGCATGTTCTGTCTCAGAAAGGCACACATTGGCGAAGTACAATCTTCTACATGGCCAAAAGAAATTGTTCAAAAAGCGTTGGAAAACGGAATCCAGCTATTATAAGAAAGCAAAAGGTTCAAGATCAAATTTTTGATATCTTGAACCTTTTGCTTTACATCAACGGTGCAATCAGTCGCAAAACATGACCACATATTTTTTCAAACACATTTTGCCTCTTCAAATCTTCCAATGTGATTTCCTGGCATTTGTGCAATGTTTTTTGAAAATCTTTTTCAATATTCCATACCACAGGGTTATTATAAATAAAGGTCCCACATTCAAAATGATGATACATGCTGCGATAATCTAAATTGATAGTTCCAACGGTTGCAGTGTCATTATCTGACACAAAAATTTTTGCATGCACAAATCCAGGCGTATATTCATAAATTTGAACCCCTGACTCAAGCAATCTCCGATAATACGTTTTTGCAAGTACATACGCATACCATTTATCCGGAATATGAGGCATAATAATCTTTACCTCAACGCCACATTCTGCGGTATAAACCAAAGTAGAAATCATATCATCATCAATAATCAAATATGGCGTCATAATATGCACATACTTTTTCGCATGATTTAGTATATGCAAATACACTTGTTCTCCCACATCTCTATTATCATACGGGCTGTCTCCATATGGAAGTACATATCCCAATTCGCGCTTTGTCTCCTCCAACTTGCGAGAAAGATACCGTTCATAAGTTTCTGGTTTTCGTTCGGATATATTCCACATTTGCAAGAACATCATGGTAAAGCTTTGTACCGCTTCCCCTTCCAACATGATAGCCGTATCTTTCCAATATCCGAATCGTTTTTTTTGATTGATGTATTCATCCGCCAAATTGACTCCACCTGTAAACGCAACTTTTCCATCAATCACGCATATTTTTCTGTGGTCTCGATTGTTTTGATACGAAGATAACACCGGTCGTATTGGACTAAATTGTTTACACTTTATTCCCATTTTTCGAAGTTCCATATCATAATGATAAGGCAATATAGCCATGCTACACATTCCATCATACATCACGCGAACCTCTACATTCTGTGCAATTTTTTCTTGCAAAATTTCTAATATTTCATCCCACATCATTCCTTTTTCAATGATGAAATACTCTAGAAAAATATAATCTCTCGCATTGTGTAACTGCTTTTTTAATTCTAAAAAAAATACTTCTCCTGATGGAAAATAAGTGAGATTTGTATTTCGATATACCGGATACGATATTTTATTATTCAAATATGAAACGAGATTCGCATTTGCCGGTTTAGATAATCGAATATCATCTAGCACCTCTTTTTCTTGTTCCATATAAGGTTTTGTTACTCGTTCTTGTTCTAATAATCGTTTTCCCAAATATCTACTTCCTGGCTGCATTTTTACAAACGCATAAAATGCTGTTCCTAAAATCGGTGTTGCCATAATTAATAAAATCCAGGTCAACTTAAAATCCGCCGTACTTTGATTGTTAATAATGTAAAGCACAACCACAATGCTAAGTACTAAAAAACTTCCATATATATAGGTTGCATAGTCTTTCAAAAACGTAATCATTGAAGAAAACACGACCAATTGAATCAAAATCAGTGCGAGCAAAATGAACATTCTACTAAATATAATGTTCAAGATTCCTTTTTTTGCTTTTTTTACAGGTTGACTGTTCTTTATTGCCATACTAATCACTCCTTTCTTCAAAAAACTATATGGATTTCCCCCTTTTCATTTTCAAAAAAACATATTATAATAAATAAAAAGGAGGTAGCTGATATGTCTAAAACTTTGAAAAGAATATGTTTCGCACTCGTGGTTATCGCCGCTGCCATTTTGGCTGTGTTTGCATGGAAAAATTTAAAAAAGATAAAATCGAAAAAACAAGAGGACGATGAGGTTTCCGAAATTTTCGAAGAGGAAGATTTCGATTTTGATGATGCGGTGTAAATAGATGGACTGTCGGAAGTAATCGACAGTCCTTTTTTTACGCCCAGATTTCACACAAAATCTTTGTTGCTGCAATAATGTTTTCTTCTTTTAGATTGGCGAATCCCAAAAGTATGGTTGCACGTTCTACTTCACGATGTTCTGTATCGTATGCAGACAACCCATACACTTTTATATCATGCTGCTCTGCCAAAGCAATCAATTCTTCTTCTGTCTTTCCATTCTTAAATTGTAACAACAAATGTACACCGGCATCTTCACCGGTAATCTGACACATTCCTTCCAGTGGCTTCAAATTTGCCAACAGTACATCTCTGCGATTCTTATAGATTGCTCTCATTTTATTCAGATGTCTTTCAAAGCTTCCTGTTTCCATAAAGTGTTGTAAAATCACCTGATCCATTTTAGGAACTGTACAACTCAAAAACTCACACTGTTTACGATAAGTTGCAACCAAGGAGGTTGGAAGCACCATATAGCTGACACGAATAGCAGGGGCAATCGCACGTGAAAATGTGCCTAAATAGATCACCTTTCCGTCAACGTCATACCCTTGCAAAGCTGGAATAGGTTTCCCTTTGTAACGAAATTCACTGTCATAATCATCCTCAATAATATAACGCCCTTCTGCCTCTGACGCCCAATGCAGTAGCTCTGTCCTTCGTTTAATCGGCATAACAATGCCCAAAGGATATTGGTGCGAAGGCATGACATATGCCATATCCGCTCCACTTTCTCTTAATTGTTCTACCTTCATTCCATATTTATCCATATCAACGGTAGTCACCGCATATGATAATTTTTCAAACAATCGGTATGCTCGTTTGTAAGTAGGATTCTCAAACGCCACTTTTTTCCGAGTTCCCAAGATCATTCCTAAAAGCATTAATAAATACTCATTACCTGCCCCTACTACAATCTGCTCAATTTCACAGTTGACACCCCTCGACTGATGCAAGTAGGTTTGAATTGCATGCCTGAGCGATGCTTCCCCTTGTGATTCTCCGCTTTTCAACAATTCTGTTTCCGTATGATTTAAAACATCTCTCGAAATTTTCTTCCATGTATTATATGGAAAGCTGCGCAAATCAATTCCATACGGACTAAAGTCATAACGATAAGTTTTTCGCTTTTGAATTTTCTTCTCTTCCCGTTTTTTCTTATCTACAACATGTCTATATAAACCTTCCAAATCCGAGACATACACACCCTTACAAGGAATCGTCTCGATATATCCTTCCGAAAGCAACTGTTCATATGCTGTTTCCACCGTACTTCGACTGACATCCAGATGTTTTGCCAATGCTCTTGAAGAAGGTAATTTTTCTCCACAAGCCAAATTTCCAGAACAGATTTCTTCCTTGATATATTGATAAATTTGTTCATATAGCGGAATATTTATTTTTGTATTTAAATTAATGGTTAATTCATTCATACTTTCCCTATAAAAACAGGGACAAAAGGCTGCCTTTTGTCCCCTCAAATTTAATTTGGTAATTTAAATGAGCTTTTCAATGAAACAATACGGTTAAACACCAATGCATCTGGCTTTGAATCTTTTGCATCGACACAGAAGTATCCATTTCTAACAAATTGGAAACTATCATAAGCCTTCACTCCATCGAAACTTGGCTCCAAGTAACAGTCTTTTAATACAACTAATGAATTTGGATTCAGGTTCAACGAACCATCTTCTTTGTTATAAACACCTTTTTCTTCATCTACAATATTTTCATATAAGCGAATTTCCGCTTTCGTAGCATATGGTGCAGGAACCCAATGTATGGTTCCTTTGACTTTACGTCCTGTAAATCCAGAACCACTCTTTGTCTCTGGATCATACGTACAGTGGATTTCGGTCACTTTACCATTTTCATCCTTTATATAACTCTCACATTTCACAAAATATGCATGCATCAAACGCACTTCATTTCCTGGGAATAAGCGGAAGTATTTCTTTGGTGGTTCTTCCATAAAGTCTTCTCTGTCAATATATAATTCTTTACAGAATGGAACTTTTCTTGAACCCAGCTCTTCATTTTCTAAGTTATTTGCAACATCCAAATATTCCACTTGACCTTCCGGATAATTATCAATAATCAATTTGATTGGATCCAAAACTGCCATCATACGTGGCTTTTTCATTTTTAAATCTTCACGGATACAATACTCAAGCATTGCATAATCTACGGAGCTATTGCTCTTAGACACACCGCACATTTCCACAAACATCTTCAAAGATTCTGGTGTGAAACCACGTCTTCTAAGTGCCGCAATTGAAACTAATCTTGGATCGTCCCAACCGTCCACAATTCCGTCTTCCACTAATTTCTTAATATATCTCTTTCCAGTCACAACATTGGTCAAATACATTTTCGCAAATTCAATCTGTCTTGGTGCTGGTTGGAATTCACACTCTCTTACTACCCAGTCATACAATGGTCTGTGATCCTCAAATTCCAATGTACAAATAGAGTGTGTAATCTTTTCTACAGCATCTTCAATCGGATGTGCGAAGTCATACATTGGATAGATACACCATTTATCTCCCGTATTGTGATGTGTCATGTGCGCTACTCGATAAATAATCGGATCTCTCATATTAATATTTGGAGATGCCATATCGATTTTTGCACGAAGCACGCGTTCACCATCTTCATATTTTCCATCCTTCATTGCTTCGAAGAGTTCAAGATTTTCTTCGATTGAACGGTCACGAAATGGACTGTTTTTACCAGGCTCTGTAAGTGTTCCTCTATATTCGCGGATTTCTTCCGGTGAAAGATCACAAACATATGCTTTTCCTTTTTTAATCAACTTTACAGCACATTCATACATGATTTCAAAATAATCAGAAGCAAAGAATAAATTTTCTTTCCAATCTGCTCCTAACCATTGAATATCTTCTTTAATCGATTCCACAAACTCAATCTTCTCTTTCGTTGGGTTTGTGTCATCAAAACGCATATGAAATGTCCCGTTGTACTTTTGAGCCAATCCATAGTTTAACAAAATAGACTTTGCATGACCAATGTGAAGATATCCATTTGGTTCTGGTGGAAATCTGGTGCATACAGTGTCATACACGCCTTCTCTTAAATCTTTTTCAATCTCTTGCTCTATAAAATTCTTTGAAACTACTTCTTTTTCCATAGTAGCCCTCCTCAACAAGTCTCTACATTATCTAATTATTTTATCATAAAACATTGTTTTTCACAACTATATTTGTTCAGAAAACAAAACAAGGCATTGCTTCATGCAATGCCTTTCAACAGCTGTTGGCGGGACTTGAACCCGTGACCTCCGCCTTACCAAGGCGACGCGCTACCGACTGCGCCACAACAGCACACTGTCCTTGACAGTACTTTACTATACTACAATACGTTGGATAGAATGTCAAACACTTTCTGTTTGATTCTTTGCAATGCATTGTCAATGGATTTCGGGCTTTTATCCAACAATTTTGCAATCGTTCGATAGTCCTCTCCCATCAAATGAAGATGCAGCACTCGGCTCTCAAATTCACTTAATCTTTCTTTCAATTTTTGTTCAATTGTGTGGAAATATTCCTTGTCCAAAAATAAATCTTCTGGATTATTATCCTTCGAATTTCGCAATTGTTCAATCAAAGGAGTTTGCTTTTCATCAGAAATCGCCTCACCTGTATCGTAGAGCGATATATAGGAATTTAGTGGAATATGTTTCTGTCTCTGCGACAATTTAATCGCAGTATACATTTGCCTTGAAATACACAAGTCTGCAAAGCTTGCGAATGACATTTCTTGACTTAAATCATAACCTCTGACTGCTTTAAAAAGTCCAATCATGCCTTCTTGAATCAAGTCATCATTCTCTCCGCCAAAAAGAAACATCGCTTTCGCTTTTTTCTTCACTAGAAACTTATATTTATTTACAATAAAATCGGCAATTTCTTGCTCCCCTTCGCGCAATTTTCGAATCAATTGCTCGTCTGCCATAGTCTCATAATTTTTCATATTACTTTAAACGTTGTCGAACAATCTCATACGCCAACACACCTGCTGCCACAGATGCATTCAACGAATCGATGTCTCCTTTCATAGGTATGGATGCAGTAAAGTCACAGTTTTCCTTCACTAATCTGCTAACTCCTTCTCCTTCGTTTCCGATAACCAATCCGATCGGTCCTGTCAAATTCAAACGATACATTGACTCTCCGCCCATGTCAGCGCAGACAAACCAAAGACCTTTTTCTTTCAATTCTTCCATGGTCTTTGCTAAATTTGTCACTTTCACAACCGGAGTGTAATTAATTGCTCCTGCAGAAGTCTTCGCAACAGTTGCCGTCAAACCAACTGCGCGTCGTTTCGGTATCACCACTCCATGAGCACCTGCCAAATTCGCCGTACGAATAATCGCCCCCAAGTTATGTGGGTCTTCAATGTTATCTAACAAAATGATAAACGGATCTTCTCCTTTAGACGCAGCGAGCGCAAAGATATCTTCCATTTCAGAATACTCATACGCCGCAGCATATGCGATTACACCTTGATGCTTCTTTGTCTCAGACAACTGATCCAATCTCTCTTTTGTCACAAAATTAATAATCGTATCATGTTTTTTTGCTTCTCTTACAATTGTTCGAACCGGTCCATCTTGGCATCCATCTAACACAAATAGCTTGTCTATCGGTTTTCCCGAGCGAAAGGCCTCTATGACCGCATTTCGCCCTTCAATTATTAAGCTTTGAATGTTCATTTCTTCACTCATTTTTATTCCCCTTCCAAACTATCCAAACCAATCTTTACTAAGTCTACAAGTCGCTTCCATTCTTTTTTCAGATATAAATACCCAAGTAACGCTTCAAATCCCGTAGCTCTTCTATAATCTGTAATTGACTGATTCTTTGCTGGTGTCACTGATTTTGCATTTCGCCCTCTTTTATAAATGACATGTTCTTCTTCTGTCAAATGTGCCTGTATGGTTCGCATAATCAAAGACTGCGTAGATGCCTGTACCAAGCCACTTGTATCTTTGTGGATTTTATTCACCTGCTTATTTCCTTTGCTAAGCACCATACTTTTGATAATCAAATCATATACACAGTCACCGATATATGCCAATGCAAGAGGGGAATATGTCTGAATATCCACCTCTTCCATTTGAAACACTTCACGCATATAAGAATCCAATTCAAATCCTACGCTTTTCTCCATTTTACTCCTTCACGAGTATCTTCTAATATAATACCCTTTTCTAACAACTCATTTCGAATTTCATCTGCTCTTTGGAAGTTTCTTTCTTTTCTTGCCGCTTGACGCTCTTCAATTAATTTTTCAATGTCTTCTGCAAGAATTTCATCTTCTTTTTCTACAATTAATCCCAACACATCTGCCAACTTCACAATCAGTGCTTTCAAAGATTCCACATACTCTTTTGAACTGTCACTTGTCGCAGTTGTATTTGCATATTTTACAAGTTCAAAGATAGAAGACACTGCATCTGCTGTATTAAAGTCGTCTTCCATTGCAGCTTCAAAATCATTCACATACTCGTTTGTTTTTTCTAACGCTGCTTTTTCTGCATCTGTCATTTGTTCAACACTTGTTGTATCTGTTAAATATTTCAAATTTTTAACAGCTGTGATTATACGTTCTAAACCATTTTTTGACGATTCCATAAGGTCTGCACTAAAGTTTAGTGGACTTCTATAATGTGCACTCAGCATAAAGAAACGAAGAATCTGTAAGTCGTATTGCTCACTAATTTCACGAACCGTTCTAAAGTTTCCTAAAGATTTTGACATCTTTTTGTTATCAATATTTAAGAATGCATTGTGCATCCAATATTTTGCAAACTCTTTCCCGTTTGCCGCCTCGCTCTGTGCAATTTCATTTTCATGATGCGGGAATACTAAATCTTCTCCACCGGCATGAATATCAATCTGTTCTCCCAAATATTTCTTAGACATAACAGAACATTCTATGTGCCATCCTGGACGCCCGTCACACCATGGAGAAACCCAAGCTGGTTCACCTTCTTTTTTCGGTTTCCAAAGCACGAAGTCTAAGGAATCTTCTTTTTCATCTTCACCAGTCACTAACAAAGAACGTCCACCCGACTGTAAATCATCTAAATTCTTATGTGACAATTTTCCGTATTCTTCAAATCTTCTTGTACGGAAATAAACAGTTCCATTCTTTTCGTACGCATATCCTGTATCGATTAATTTCTGAATCATCTCAATCATGCCGTCAATTTCTTCCGTGGCAAGTGGATGCGTTGTTGCCGGCTTTACATTCATGCCAGCCATATCTTTTTTACATTCTTCGATAAATTGTTTGGATACTTCGTCTGCTGTTCTTCCTTCTTCGATTGCTTTCTTGATAATCTTATCATCCACATCCGTAAAGTTTGAAACAAAATTTACATCATATCCTTTGTACTCAAAATACCTTCTGACTGTATCAAATACAATCATTGGTCTTGCATTTCCGATGTGGATATAGTTGTAAACCGTAGGTCCACATACATACATTTTAACCTTTCCTTCTTCTACCGGAACAAACTCTTCTTTTTTCATTGATAAGGTGTTATATACTTTCATAATTTCCTCCTTTTTCTTACATAAAAAAACTTCGCCTCTATGCTAGAGACGAAGTATATCCGCGGTTCCACTCTAATAAAGAAAATTTCTCTTCTTCACTCAGACACGTAACGTGTGTAACCCGTACCTGACTACTGTCGTTCATCAGATCTACTCCCGAATGCACTTCATATATCTTTCCCTAAAAACTGCTTTCAGCCGCCGGCAGTTTCTCTCTGATAGTTCTGAATATATTACTCTTTTCGTTCACTGTATTTTTTTATTTCCTTTACAGTTTATTCAAATTCAAAACGTTTGTCAACCTTTACACGACTTCATTTATGAAAACTTTTGCATTCGTAAAACAGGTTTCAAACTCTGATTGCAACACTTTTGCCATAATCATTGGCTTTGATTCCTCTCCATGACCAATGCAGACCACTTCTTCTGTCTCATTGCCAGTAATAACATAGATGGCTTGTTTCAAAATTGTCTCTTCCTGAAATAGCGGTTCTCGAATTTCTACACGCTCTTCTCTCGCATAACAAAACACACCTACTATTCCACTTGATTTTCTCGCAATCAAAACTCCACCTTGCTCACTGGCTTGCTCGGCTAAAATTGTTTGATAGTAATCTGCTGTTCTCCATGTAACCACATCAAACTCTTTCAGAAGACCATTGGCAAAATCCGCAATTTCCTGACAATCCTCTTTTGTCGCAAGTTGAAAATCTATACTATCTTCTACTTTTCTGCCTCTCAGTTTTCCAACAGATTGTTGGTATACAAAAGAAAATCCAAATGGCTTATAAATTGCTTCATTGGCTGGCATTAGAAACGTAAATGGTTCTCCTCGCTCCTTCATCACGTCTAACACATGATGCATAAGTTTTGCCATAAGTCCTTGTCTTCTATAAGCCTCCGCAGTCGCAACTGCCACAATGTAATTCGTTGGATAGATGTCTGACCCAATTCTCATTTGATACGGATTCAAATGTAGCATGGAAACAATTTCCCCACCATCTTCAATGACATAGATTTCATTTTCTTCACTTTTCACAGAATAGTAATAATCCAAAAACTCTTTTGTATCCTGAGGAAATGCCGTCTCATATAAGACTCTTGTTTTAACATGTTCCTCCGGACGCAGTTTTCTTGGTCCTATTATATTATTCATGTTTTTTACACCCCTGGCATCCAGCACATCCGCCTTCACTATCTGCAACTTTGTAGCTTGCAAGGTTTGTAAGTTTCTCAATGGCACAGATTGCCTG
>JAZNKI010000051.1:0-13054 GCA_045578495.1 Faecalimonas sp. | reverse complement strand
GAAACCGATTTACACTACAAATATTTAAGAGATTTAACCGGTGCAGAAAAAGTGAAAGTCTTACTTGCACAAGCTTTGTTTGGTAACCCAGACATTCTGCTCCTCGACGAGCCTACCAACCACTTGGATTTGGATGCCATCGCGTGGTTAGAAGAATTCTTGATCAACTTTGATAATACTGTTATTGTGGTATCTCACGACCGTTACTTCTTAAATAAGGTTTGTACACAAATTGCAGATATCGACTACGGAAAGATTCAATTATATGCTGGAAACTACGATTTCTGGTATGAATCAAGTCAGTTAATTATCCGCCAAATGAAAGAAGCTAACAGAAAGAAAGAAGAAAAAATCAAAGAGTTGCAAGAATTTATTTCACGTTTCAGCGCAAACGCATCAAAATCAAAACAAGCGACATCTAGAAAACGTGCATTGGAAAAAATTGAATTGGAAGACATTCGACCATCTAGTCGTAAATATCCATACATCGATTTTCGTCCTAACCGCACGATTGGGAACGAAGTACTCTCTGTAGAAGGGCTTTCAAAGACAATTGACGGAGTAAAGATTCTTGACAATCTTTCATTCACAATCGGCAGAGAAGACAAAGTAGCCTTTGTAGGCGGAAATGAACTTGCAAAAACAACGCTTTTCAAAATTTTAACCGGCGAGATGGAACCTGATGAAGGTACTTACAAATGGGGAGTCACTACTACTCAAGCATATTTCCCAAAAGATAGTACACACGAGTTTGACAACGAAGATACTATTGTCGAATGGTTGACTCAATATTCCGAAGAAAAAGACGTGACTTACGTTCGCGGTTTCTTAGGAAGAATGCTCTTCTCTGGAGAAGATGGTGTGAAAAAAGTAAAAGTTCTCTCTGGTGGAGAAAAAGTACGTTGCTTGCTTTCTAAAATGATGATTTCAGGCGCTAATGTATTAGTATTAGATGAACCTACTGACCACCTTGACATGGAAGCAATCACTGCATTAAACAACGGATTAATCAAATTCCCTGGCGTGCTTCTCTTCGCTTCTCGTGACCATCAAGTTGTACAAACTACTGCAAACCGTATTATGGAAATTATCCCTGGCGGTAAGCTAATTGATAAAATCACAACCTATGATGAATACCTTGAAAGCGATGAAATGGCAAGAAAACGTCAAGTATATACAACTGATAATCGTGAAGAAGACAATTAAAAAAAGATGTGGACTTTTTGTTCCACATCTTTTTTAATTATAATATCTCATATTTCTTTCATTTTCAGCTTGTAAATCTTCATCCGACATATATCTTCGATAAATTGGTTCTAGAATGAATGTCGCCAAAAGCATATATAATGCTGGCACAAGAATGATTGCTATTGGAAAGAAATAAAGTGCGAAAACTGCAATCAAGAAAAGGACAAACAATAAAATCGATGACCCCAAATGACGAATTGCAATAAACACACAATTCTTTAGGCTCATTTTAAGTTTATTCTCAAATCTTGATATAAACGGAAATACATGAAGCGCCCACGCCGTAACGATACATCCAAAAACAAGATTAAAAATTAGAAGGGGGCGACTAATAAGTCCTTCATAAAAACCGCCAAAATAAAGATATATATTTTCAATTAAAATTACATAAAACACAAGTAGCAGACAACTCACAATTGTTGATTGTTTAAAATTATCTTTAAAAGCACGCCAAAATTCTTTCAAAACGTGACTTCTATCATAGCGAATTACTTTATATGCTGTATAATACAATGCGCTTGTCGCTGCACCCATTGTCACAATTGGAATCGAAAATATAATCCACAAAAAACTCAAAAATACACAGTCCACGATTTTATTCAAAAAACCAATTAGACCGCCATCATAACTAAAAAATTTACCCATTTTATTCCTCCATATTTATCAATAGCCCCTCTGCTCTCGACAAATAAGTAAGCCCACCAGTTGTTGTTGTTGCCTGATGGGCTTTATTTTTTCTAATTAGTATCCTACTTTTTCCCAGCACTCGAATGGAGCTGCAAGTTCATCACTAACTAATACTTGTGTCTTCATTAATTGTAACATAGAACTTGGAACTTCTGGTGTTACTGGTCCGTGAAGAACAAGACGTGATGTCATTCTTTGCCATGATGAGAATGTACCATTTGTCATAAGTGCATGAACTTCAATACGTTCTCTTGAATTCTTAACGTCAACTGGTCCGATTGTAGCAGCACATGGTGGAACAGCTTGGATATATCCAGATTGTCCAAATACACCGTGAAGTGAGTTTTGAGCTACTGTCAATGGATGTAATTTTACAAGACGAGCTTCCATATTTAACCATTCTTCAATTCCTGCTTCTCCTGTTGCTTGTGGGAAGAATTCTGGAACTGGATCGATGAATGCCATATGACCTGTCCATCCTGGAGATGAAGAACAGATATCTGCTCCACCTTCACCAACTTCTGTGATCATTTTTGAGTAGTATCCAATGTTTTCTGTTGTTGGATAGTGTACGTTTTCTAATGGCATACGTAATTTTGGATCAATTTGGTATACGAAATATTTAAGCATTGAGTGTGCAAAACCTGCTTCGTATGTTTCTGGAGCGATACGTCCCAAATCATCTGCCCATTCATCCATAGCAAAGATATGTACGTTTCTACAATCTACTTGGAAATAGTTGATTAATTGAGCAAGTGGAATATATGTATCTGGCTCTGGGTTTCCAAGAATCATTGTGAATTTCTTTCCTGCTTCTGAAGCTGCTTTTAATCTTGAGAATAAAGTAGCAATCAACACTGGATGTGGATTCATCATGACTTTGATGTTGAATTCTGGATGATGCCATGCCTCTCTTTTTTCTAATTCTGTTCCGCTCATTAAGCGAAGTTTTTCGCAAAGCTCTCTGTCTTTAAATGGCACATAATCAGCACATTTAAAGTCAAATTTCGTTGCTGGATCATAAATAATGTCTTTCATGTTTGTAATCTCCTTCCCTAGGTTACATTTTTCATTTATTAAGACGCAATGCAATTCATACTGTCATTGCGATCATAACCGTTATCTAGCGTAAATCCGCCAATAAATTTCTTCCTTCTTCAATCATTGTTTCTGCAACACCTTCTTTGAAGAATGAACTTCTTGCTTCGTATCCACCTTGTTCATAAGCATCTTTCATTGGGAAATATCCTTGGCTTCCGTTTGTCATACATGTTGGAAGTACCAAATCCCATCCCTCTGTTTCTTTTAATGCTTTGCCAATTCCCATAAATGGTTCTCCTGGAATACCAACAAGGGCTACATTTCCTAATGCAATACCACTAAGAACCATATCATAATATTCTGGTCCATGTTCTAGAGCTACCATACGTCCAGCTTCAGCTACAACAGTTGTAAGCATCATCCCTTCATATGGAAGTTCACTGTCTTTACCTGCATTATGTAAATCATTGATACGATGTGCCTCTGCCATTTGCTCTGGTTTTGGCATATTAGATGCGATTTTGATTCCACGTCTAATACATTTCAAAGTTTCTACATCTTCATATTTCACTTTATCAAATGCTTGCAAAACACCACCTGTTATTACACGTCCCATATATTCTGCATGTTTGTATCCTCTAGCTACATCATCAAAATCATTGAACATGTCATTAAGGTATCCGCCTGTTGGGTGTACATTTACATGGTTAATGTCTCCTTGTGCTCCATTAAACACAATACATTTTGTTCCATCAAGTACTTTTTCAACTGTTCTTCTTGTAAACCCTGGCCAATCTGCTGAAACTTTGCAGCCTCCCACTGTATCTGGGTGGTCTCCAAAATTAACATACACAAGATCATCTGCACCTTCACGTTTAAAACGAAGTACACTTACATTGTCATCAATCTCGCCTATTGGTTCTAAGATATTTGGATTATTTACACCTGGATTTGTTTGAACACTTCCATCCTTCATACGGAAACGACGAACAAAAGCGATGTTTGGTGCTTTTCCAACTCCCCAGCCCATTTGTGCCGGTTTCAAATCTTCCAATGCAAGTTTCGCAACATCTGCCATCTTGTGGTAGATTGTTCTATAATATTCTTGTTCTAACACTTCCTCAGAATCTTTCAAAATATAAGGTGTCGTATGACTATGAGTAGCATGAATATAAATGCCCTCTTCTGGAACACCTGTCACTTCAGAAATGTGTTGTCTGAACTCTGCCGCTGCATCTACTTTTATTCCTAAATTATCTAACGAAATAAGAATTGCTTTCTCTTCATCGCAAGACAATGCAATTGCATTGATTTCTAATTCATCTAGCACTCCTTCTACATAACGTGGTACAAAGTAGCCATCCATATATATTCCCATCATTGGAGTTACATTTACTCTGCCAAAACCTGCTTGTAATTTATTCATAAAACCGTCCTCCGTTCTCACGCTTTTGTTTTCTTTCGAAACCTTTCATGTGGTTACGTTTTACATTATATAAATCATATCATGTGTTCCCATGTGTGTCAATGCGTTTTTCCATGCTCGGCCACGTTGACAAGCCTAATTTTTCATTATAAAATTACCATATAACGTTAAGGATTCTACTTAAAAAGGAAGT
The DNA here is from genome assembly GCA_045578495.1 of Faecalimonas sp. GTDB lineage: Bacteria > Bacillota > Clostridia > Lachnospirales > Lachnospiraceae > Faecalimonas. The sequence continues at coordinate 8,459 of JAZNKI010000051.1, read as the reverse complement.
AATAAATTATGGATATTTTTGAACGAAAACAAAAGATATTGGAAATGCTTCAACGCGATGGAAAAGTAAAGGTGAATGAACTGAGCGCCCTATTTGACATCTCCGATGTTACCATTCGCATGGACCTTGCGGATCTAGAAGCCAAAGGCCTTTTATCCCGCGTTCATGGCGGTGCGGTAAGTTCTTACAAAACATATTATAATATGAATATGCAACAGCGTATGACAGCCAATCACGAACAGAAACAGGCCATTGCAAAACACATCGTTGGGATGATTGAAGAAAATGATACAATTATGCTAAATGCAGGAACTACAACACTTACCGTATTTCGTATGATTCCTACCACTATGAATCTTAGCATTGTTACAAACTCCGTTGCGATTGCATTAGAAGCCGGTGCGATTCCAAATTTTAATGTGATTTTGCTTGGCGGTTCTATTAATTCAAAACATCAGTTCATTTACGGAGACGAGGCAATTTCTCACCTCCAAAAATATCATGCCGATAAGTTGATTCTATCCGTAGATGGAATTACACCCGAAAATGGATTGACTACTTTCTATAACCGCGAAGTAGAATTAGATAAAGTCATGTTAGCCCATTCTGCAACCAGAATCATTGCTGCCGATTCTACAAAGTTAGGCAGAACCGCATTTGCAAAAATTGCAGACGTTACAGAAGCCGATTATATCATCACCAACAGTGATATGCCAAACACGGAAGAAATGGAACAATTAAAACAATTAATTCAGCACGTTATAATGGTATAAACGATTGACAACCAAACGAAAGCATTATAAAATTAATTCGAAAGCACTCGAAAGGTTGTGTGCTTGACAAATAAGAAGAAAGGTCGTAAAAAACATGTACAAAGATTTTAAAATCAAACCGCCATTTTTCGAAGTAGGCCCAAAAGCATTTCTTTATGGAGAAGGCATGTTGAAATTGGCAAAAGTAATTGACAAAGTCGCTATGAAGTATGATGTAGACGTGATTGTAACTCCACAATATACAGACATCAGTCTTTTAGCAAACAACACAGAACGTATTCTTGTATTCGCGCAACACATGGATTACCTCCCAGTTGGACGTGGACTTGGTTCTGTTCTTCCAGAAGCTGTAAAAGCTGCTGGTGCAGTAGGCGTTATGCTTAACCATGCCGAAAAACCGCTTACAATGGAAGAAATCGAGAAAACAATCAAACGTGCTGACGAAGTAGGTCTCGCTACTATCGTATGTGCTGATACAGTTGAAGATATTACTAACATTGCAAAACTCGGACCAAACTTACTCGTTGCAGAGCCAACAGAATTAATTGGTACAGGTCAAACAAGTGATGCGAATTACGTAATTCAAACAATCGAACAAGTACGCGCAATCAATCCTGATATCATGGTGCTTCAAGGCGCTGGTATCTCAAATGGTCAAGACGTATATAACACAATCAAACTCGGTGCCCAAGCTACTGGTTCTACTAGCGGTATTATCAAAGCCGAAGATCCATATGCTATGGTTGAGGAAATGTTGTATTCACTACGCAAAGCGTGGGATGAATTACATAAATAATCTAATTATTAGGAGGAAAACAAAATGGATTTTAAAGTAGTACAAAAAGAGATTCAATTACAATCAAGAGGATGGATTCCAACTTTCCACGATATTTCAAGAGAAGTTGTTGAAATCGCTGAAGCTTCAGGAATTAAAAACGGAACAGTTTCTGTAGTATCTCACCACACAACATGTTCTGTTATGGTTCAAGAATGTTCACATGATATTGACACATTCGATTTAGAATACTTACAACATGATTTACTTGACATCATGAGAAAAATGATTCCAGATTTCGCTGAAGAACATCAATACCGTCATCCAGGTCCAATCCACGCACAATTCGGCCGTTGGGTTGACGAACCAGGTGACTACACAAGTATGAACACAGACGGACATCTTCGTTCAGTATTCTTCGGAAGAAGCGAAACAATCACAATCAAAGATGGTAAATTAGATGCTGGTGAATTTGCTCACATCTACTTCATCGACTGGGATCACGTACGTGCTCGTAAGAGACAAGTTAACGTTACAGTAATGGGAACAACAGAAGATGTTGAAAGCAGAAAATTCAACAACGGTGAAATCGTAGACACAAATCACAAATTCACTGCTGATGAAAAAGCTCACGACATTCACTACACATTACAATTAGATGCTAGAACATACAAAGAAAATGAATAATTAAATAATTTTTGAGGTTAACATGAAATATTTATTAGGCGTTGACGTTGGTACCACTTCTCTTAAAGCAGTGCTTTTTGACGAAAATACCAACCCAGTAAAAACAGTCGTAAAAGACTATACTTTAAACGCTACAGATAATATTGTGGAATTTCCTGCCGAACAATATTGGTCATTGTTTTCGGAAGCTTTAGAAGAAATCTCAAAAGACTATGATGTATTCGCACTGAGTATTGATACTCAGTGCGAAACTTTAATTGTGACAGATTCTAAAGGCAATCCATTGACAGATGCAATCGTTTGGTTGGACAACCGCGCTGTAGCTGAGGCGGAAGCCATTGAAAAACATTTTGGAACAAAAAAAGTATATGATGTAACAGGACAACCTGAAATCATCGCAACTTGGCCTGCCGCAAAAATTTTGTGGTTAAAAGAAAATCGTCAAGATATCTGGCCAAAGATTGATAAAATCTTCTTGTTAGAAGACTATCTTCTTTACAAATTAACGGGAGAATTTGTCACAGAAAAAACATTGCAATCATCTACCATCTACTACGACATTCACAATGATTGTTGGTGGAAAGAAATGCTCAATTTTATTGGCATATCAGAAAGACAATTGCCTCGTTTGTGCAACAGTGGTGAATTAGTCGGCGAATACAAAGGCATTAAGATTGCAACGAGTGCAATGGATCAAGTTGCTGGTGCAATTGGTGCGGGCGTTGTGAAACCTGGCATCGTAAGTGAAATGACAGGTACTACAATGGCTGTATTTGTTCCTACGGACAAAGCACCAGAATATGTTCCTGGTAGCAAGATTCCATGTCACATGAACTATGATGGGAATTATGCATTATTGATCTTCTCTGCTACTGCAGGAATGGCATTAAAATGGTTTAAGACAAACCTCTGTGAAGACTATTCTTTCGACGATTTGAATAAATTAGCAGAAAAAGTGGATGCCGGAAGTAATGGCCTTACATTCTTGCCTTATCTTTGTGGTTCTACAATGCCAAAATATAACCCAGATGCAAGAGGTATTTTCCACGGTTTAACTTTGGAACACACGCGCGGACATTTCGTACGCAGTATAATGGAATCTGTTTCTTCCATGCTCAAGAGTTACATCGACTATCTCGGTGTCGACTGCGAAGAAATTCGTTCCATGGGCGGTGGTGCAAAAAGTGATGTTTGGTTGCAAATCAAAGCTGACATGTGTAACAAACGTTTGGTCACATTGAAAAACAACGAAACAGCTTGTCTTGGTTCTGCTATCCTCGCAGGTGTTGCAGCTGGACTTTTCAAAGATGTTGAAGAAGCTTGTAGTAAAGCTGTTATTCTTCACAAAACCTACACACCTTCTGGAACTGATTACACAGAATGTTATCAACGTTTCTGTAAATTGGAAGATGAAAATGTATAATGTATATACTAGAAAAAGCATTCCGAATTTCACATTCGGAATGCTTTTTTGTCTACTTATTTCACAAATACACGCATCACATTTTTCGTCACTTGTTTGATAAGCGTTGCTCCATTCTTCATCGCATAGTCTAAAGTCATTGGCCCATTGGCAATGCTAAACATTGCGGAAATTCCACAATCAAGAAGGGCTTCACTATCTTCTCTTACCCCTCCTCCGATTGCGATAACCGGAACATTCTTTTCTTTTGCACGCATACCAATTCCGTACAACACTTTTCCTTGTACGGATTGACCGTCAATTCTACCTTCCCCTGTAATCACAAGGTCTGCGTCTTGAAGTTCTTTTTCGAATCCGCATACATCAAGGACAATGTCAATTCCCGCAGCAAACTTCGCCTTACAGAATGCCAAAAGCGCAAACCCAAGTCCACCTGCCGCACCTGCCCCTGGACAGACTGAAAAGTCTTCTCCTAGGCTCTCTTTACTTACCTGTGCAAAATTTTCCAACGCTGCATCCAATTCGTTTACCATTTCCGGTGTTGCACCCTTTTGTGGTCCATACACCGCAGACGCTCCATTCGGTCCAGTCAATGGATTCGTGACATCGCACGCAACTACCATCTCAATATCAAAGATTCGTTTGTCGAATCCTGTTAAATCAATCTCTGCCAGTCTAGACAGCGCACCACCGCCAAGACCTAAGGAGTTGCCTTCTGCATCTTTCAAAACGGCGCCTAATGCCATCAAAGCTCCTGCTCCACCGTCATTTGTGGCAGAACCTCCGATTCCGATAATCATTTTTTCACACCCAAGATCCAATGCCGCCTTCATCAGCTCGCCGGTTCCATAGGTAGTAGAAACAAGAGGGTTTCTTTCTTCTTGAGGCACCATCGGTAGTCCAGATGCTTGTGCCATTTCAACAATCGCAGTTTTACCGCCATCTACCGTTGCGAAATAAGCTTTCGCAGGTTCTCCCATTGGTCCGCAAACTGCCACTTCATGAATATCTGTTTCCACACAAGTTGCGATTGCTTCAATAGTTCCTTCACCACCATCTGCCACAGGCATAATCACGGTTTTCGCAATACTGTCTACACTCAAAACACCTTCCTGTATACTCTTTGCAACCTCAATCGCTGAAACGCTTCCTTTAAATGAATCTGGTGCTATAATTACTTTCATAACCATTCTCCTGTCTTCTGATACTCTTAATCTTCAAACACTTCTTTTACTTTGTCCATAAACCCTTTTTTCTTAATCTTTTCTGCAGGTTTTTCCCCTTCTTTTAGGGAATTACCTGTAAGGGCATCAAACTTGCGAAGCAATTCTTTTGCCTCTGCACTTAATTTTTCCGGTGTTTGAATAACTAATGTCACATAATGATCTCCACGAATCTTTTTATCGCGAAGGGTCGGAACTCCTTTTCCACGGAGTCTTACTTTTGTATCCGTCTTTGTTCCCGGGGCAATCGTATATAACACATCACCATCTACCGTTTTGATTCTTACATCTCCGCCAAGCGCAGCTTGCGCGAAGCTGATGTTTGCTGTAGATAAGATATGAACATCTTGTCTTTGGAAAATCGGATGTCTGGAAACCGTGATTTCCACGAGCAAATCTCCTCTTGGTCCACCGTTTACTCCCGGTTCTCCTTTTCCTCGAATACGAATACTTTGTCCATTATCTATACCAGCTGGTATGGTGACTGCAATCTTCTTCTTACTTGCCACATACCCTGTTCCTGCACAATCTGAACATTTTTCACGAATGATTTTTCCACTTCCGTTACAATCCGGACAAGTCTGTACATTCTGCATGGTTCCAAAAAATGATTGTGTTGTGTAAACCACTTGACCGCGTCCCCCACATTTCGGACAGGTTTCTGGTGAAGTTCCCGGCTTCGCACCACTGCCATTACAAGTTTCACATGGGTCTTTAATTACAACCTCTAACTCTTTTTCACAACCGAACACAGCCTCTTCAAATGTAATGCGAATTCCTTTTCGAATATTCGCCCCTTGCATAGGCCCATTGTAAGAACGTCTTGAGCGGCGCCCACCGCCAAACATATCTCCAAAAATATCACCGAAAATATCCGTAAAATCCATGCCGCTAAAATCAAAACCGCCATAACCACCAGCTCCGCCAGCGCCATTATCAAAGGCCGCATGACCAAACTGATCGTATTGTTGTTTCTTTTCCGGGTCACTCAACACAGCATATGCTTCTGACAATTCTTTGAACTTTTCTTCCGCATCTTTATCTCCCGGATTTGCATCTGGATGATATTTTTTACCCAAGGCTCTATATGCTTTTTTGATTGTAGCCGCATCTGCGTTTCTGTCAACGCCGAGGACTTCATAATAATCTCTTTTTGTGTCAGCCATAATTTTCTGCCTCTTTCTTATTTCATAAGGAAGTTCTGCGAAACAGAGTTCCGCAGAACGTATGAATTCCTATTAAATCTCTTTGTAATCTCCATCTACAACGTCATCGCCTTCGAATCCGTTTGGTGCTGGTCCTGCTTCTGGTGTTGGTCCACCTTGTGCTTGCCCAGCTGCTGCAGCTTGCTCATATACCTTTGTAAAGAGCGCTTGTGCATCTGTCATCAATTTTTCTTTCGCAGCCTTGATTTCCTCTACATCAGCTTCACTCATTGATTCCGGAGTTGATTTTGCAAGGATATCTTTTAAGCTTTGGATATCAGCTTCTACGGTTGCTTTTTCTGAAGCATCAATCTTATCTCCAACATCAGCTAACGCTTTTTCTGTTTGGAATACCATTGCATCTGCATCATTTCTTGCGTCGATTGCATCTTTACGTTTCTTATCTTGAGCTTCAAATTCTGCTGCTTCTTTTACAGCTTTTTCAATATCAGCATCTGACATATTTGATCCTGCTGTAATTGTAATGTGTTGTTCTTTTCCTGTTCCCAAATCTTTTGCAGATACATTTACGATACCATTTGCATCGATATCAAATGTAACTTCGATTTGTGGGATTCCACGTGGTGCTGGAGCAATACCATCTAATCTGAATTGTCCCAATGTCTTATTGTCTTTTGCAAATTGTCTTTCACCTTGTACTACGTGAATATCTACTGCAGATTGGTTGTCAGCTGCTGTAGAGAAGATTTGACTCTTCTTTGCAGGAATGGTTGTGTTTCTTTCAATCAATCTTGTAGCAACTCCACCCATTGTTTCGATTGACAATGAAAGTGGTGTTACGTCAAGCAATAAGATATCGCCTGCGCCAGCATCTCCTGCAAGTTTTCCACCTTGTACAGATGCTCCCAAAGCAACACATTCATCTGGATTTAAAGATTTGCTTGGTTCTTTTCCTGTCAATTGTTTTACTTTATCTTGTACAGCTGGGATACGTGTTGAACCACCAACCAACAATACTTGACCTAATTCTGATGCAGAAAGTCCTGCGTCAGAAAGAGCTCTTCTTACTGGTTCTGCTGTTCTTTCTACCAAGTCGTTTGTAAGTTCATCAAATTTTGCTCTTGTAAGGTTCAAGTCCAAGTGAAGAGGACCTGAAGCATTCATGCTAATAAATGGAAGGTTGATATTTGTAGTTGTAGCTGTTGACAACTCTTTTTTCGCTTTTTCAGCAGCTTCTCTTACTCTTTGAAGAGCCATTTTATCTGCTGACAAATCAACACCATTTGCACCTTTGAAATCTGCTACGATATAGTCTACGATTTTTTGGTCAAAGTCATCTCCACCAAGTCTGTTATCCCCTGCTGTAGATAATACTTCGATTACACCATCACCGATTTCGATAATTGATACGTCGAATGTACCACCACCTAAATCGTATACCATGATTTTTTGTTCTTTTTCATTGTCAAGACCATAAGCAAGTGCTGCAGCTGTTGGTTCGTTGATGATACGTTTTACTTCCAAACCTGCAATTTTACCTGCATCCTTTGTTGCTTGACGTTGTGCGTCATTAAAGTACGCTGGCACTGTAATAACTGCTTCTGTTACTTTTTCTCCAAGATATCCTTCTGCGTCTGCTTTCAATTTTTGAAGAATCATTGCTGAAATTTCTTGTGGAGAATATTTTTTGTCATCAATTGACACTTTGTAGTCTCTACCCATTTCTCTTTTGATTGAAGAAATTGTCTTGTCTGCATTTGTAACTGCTTGACGTTTTGCAGGTTCTCCTACTAAACGTTCTCCTGTCTTTGTAAATGCTACTACAGATGGTGTTGTTCTAGCTCCTTCTGTATTTGCAATAACTGTTGGCTGTCCACCTTCCATAACGGCTACACAGCTGTTTGTTGTACCTAAGTCAATACCAATAATTTTTCCCATTTTAAAATCCTCCTTAATTAGTTAGCTACCTTTACCATGCTGTATCTCACTACAGAATCACGGTAGGTGTATCCTTTTTGAAATTCTTCAACTACTACATTTTCACCCACGTTTTCGTCTTCCACGTGCATTACTGCATTGTGAAGATCTGGGTTGAATTCTTGACCAACCGCTTCGCTTGGCTTGACGCCAACACCTTCGAGCATTGTCATCATTTCTTTATAAATCATTTCCATACCTGTTACAAAAGCATCTTCTTTTTGTTCTTCTGGAACAGCAGCCAAACCTCTTTCAAAGTTATCCACTACCGGAAGTAATTTTTCGATGATATCTTTTGCTCCAATCTCGTACATTGCAGATTTTTCTTTCTCTGTACGTTTTCGGAAATTATCGAACTCGGCCATCTGCCTTAACAGTTTATCCGAGAGTTCTTCAAAGTCGGAGGCCAAGGCGGCCTTAGGAAGACAACCACTG
>JAZNKI010000050.1:0-12435 GCA_045578495.1 Faecalimonas sp. | reverse complement strand
CCTTCTGCCAAAGCCAATACATTTTCAATCGAATCGGTCATTCTCTTTTCAATTCCTGGACGGACAACTAATCGATCCACAATAATTTCAATATTATGTTTTATATTTTTATCTAATGGAATCTCTTCCGTGAGTTCATATAGGTTCCCATCCACACGTACACGAACATATCCACTCTTCTTCGCACGTTCAAACAATTTCTCATGGCGTCCTTTTTTTCCGCGAACAACCGGTGCAAGAAGCTGAATCTTTGTCCCCTCTGGCAGTTCCATGATGTGGTCTACCATCTGATCTACCGTCTGCTTTTTTATCTCTCTTCCACATTTTGGGCAGTGTGGAATCCCAATTCTCGCATAAAGAAGACGAAGATAATCATAGATTTCCGTTACAGTCCCCACGGTAGAACGTGGATTTCGATTGGTTGTTTTTTGATCAATCGAAATTGCTGGTGATAACCCTTCAATACTTTCTACATTCGGCTTTTCCATTTGCCCCAAGAATTGTCTTGCATAAGACGACAAAGACTCCATATATCTTCTTTGCCCTTCTGCATAAATGGTGTCAAACGCCAGGGATGATTTCCCTGAACCACTCAGTCCGGTCAACACAACCAACTGATCACGTGGAATATCTACATCTATATTTTTCAGATTGTGCTCATTCGCACCTCGTATTTTAATATACTGTTTCATCTTGTCACTCTATCTCCTGATACATTTGCTTCAATTCTACCATCTTATCTCGCAGTTGCGCAGCCGCCTCAAAATTCAATTCCGCTGCTGCCTTTCGCATTTGTTTTGAAACATCTTGAATCAATTTCTCTAATTCTGTTTTACTCATTGACTCTGGATCTTTTTCCATGCGAAGCTCTTCTGCCGCCACTTTCTTAGAAATACGAATCAAATCTCGAACTGCTTTCTTAATCGTCTGTGGCGTAATTCCGTGTTGCTCATTATACGCTTCTTGAATGCTCCTTCTTCTCTCCGTCTCCTCAATCGCACGTCTCATAGAATCTGTAACCGTATCTGCATACATAATTACATGCCCTTCTGAGTTTCTCGCCGCACGTCCGATAGTTTGAATCAAAGATGTTTCAGACCGAAGAAATCCTTCCTTATCCGCATCAAGAATCGCAATCAACGTAATTTCTGGAATGTCCAATCCTTCTCGCAGCAAATTAATCCCCACTAACACATCAAACACATCCAAACGCATATCACGAATAATCTCTGTTCGCTCTAGCGTATCAATATCTGAATGTAAGTATTTCACACGAATGCCGAGTTCTTTCATATAATCTGTCAAATCCTCTGCCATTCGTTTAGTCAACGTTGTAATCAGCACTTTATTCTTCTTTGCAATCTCTTTATTCACTTCACCAACAAGATCGTCAATTTGTCCCTCAATTGGGCGCACCTCTACCTTTGGATCCAAGAGACCTGTTGGGCGAATGATCTGCTCTACTCGAAGCAGTTCATTCTGTCCTTCATATTTTCCAGGGGTCGCAGAAACAAAAAGCATTTGATTCACTTTCCCCTCAAACTCTTCAAAATTCAGCGGGCGATTATCCTTTGCCGAAGGCAAACGGAACCCGTAATCCACCAACGTTGATTTGCGAGATTGGTCACCTGAATACATGGCTCCTAGTTGCGGAATGGTCATATGGGACTCATCTACCATAATTAGAAAATCATCTGGAAAATAATCAATCAATGTATGCGGTGGTTTTCCTGGCTCTTGTCCCGTCAAATGTCTCGAATAATTTTCGATTCCAGAACAAAATCCTGTCTCTCGCATCATTTCTATATCAAAATTCGTACGCTCCGCAATGCGCTGCGCCTCTAACAATTTATCTTCTCTTTTGAAATATCGCACGCGTTCTTCTAATTCTTCTTCTATAGCCTGTGTGGCACGATTCATGCTATCTTGAGATACAACATAATGTGATGCTGGGAAAACAGCGATGTGATCAAGGGCTGTCTTCACTTCCCCTGTAAGAACATCGATTTCCGTAATTCTGTCCACTTCATCTCCAAAAAATTCCACACGATACGCTACCTTTTCAGAATATGCCGGGAAAATTTCTAACACATCTCCGTGAACACGGAAAGTACCTCGTTTGAAATCCATTTCGTTTCGATCATATTGAATCTCAATCAACTTCTTTATCACATCGTCTCGGTCTTTTATCATACCTGGACGCAACGAAATCACCATTTCCTTATAGTCAATCGGCGACCCCAATCCATAGATGCAAGAAACGCTAGCTACAATAATAACATCTCGACGCTCCGAAAGTGCTGCTGTCGCAGAATGTCTTAATTTGTCAATCTCATCGTTCATCGAGGAGTCTTTTGCAATATAAGTATCCGACGATGGAACGTATGCTTCTGGTTGATAATAATCATAATAGGAAACAAAGTACTCCACCGCATTATCAGGGAAGAACTCTTTGAACTCACTATATAATTGCGCCGCCAAGGTCTTATTATGCGCAATGACCAGTGTTGGTTTATTCAGTTTTTCAATAATATTCGCCATCGTAAACGTCTTTCCAGACCCAGTAACACCAAGTAACGTTTGGCATTGGTTACCTTCTTGGAACCCTCTTACAAGAGCTTCTATCGCTTCTGGTTGGTCACCGGTTGGCTTGTATTCTGATTTTAAAACAAATTTATCCATTGTTAATCCCCGCGATAAATTATTTATAATTGTGCAAGTCACTTGCATAATTACTACTAGTATCTACTTATTCTACTAGATTATAGCAGAAGATAAAAGAAAAGTACAGAACAAATCGAACTTTTGTTCTGTACTCTTGATTACCAAAATCTATCTCACCCTCACTGGAATCTCAAGTAGCTCTCTCACTCTTCTTTCCAAAACTTGTTCTACAGCAACCAAATGTTCCTCCGGTAAGTTCAGTTTCGGATGTCGTGTGAATTTAAAACCAATCATTCGCCTGAGCTGTTCTTTCTGTTTTGTTCCCATTACTGCCGCACATACTTCTTCAAAAGGAATATAATATGGGTTTGTACGAGTCTTTGCATATTCTTCAAGCGTTGGTAAATCTTCTTGTCCTGCAAAGCAGAACAACGACAATCCATTGTCAAAAATCGGTGCAGGTGCAACAATTTTTCCCGAGTGATTATTTCGCAATACTCCAAAATTGCCAAAGTGGCGATCTTCGTTATATATCAATGCATCAAACACTAACATACTACGAATCTGTTCCGAAAAAGCTTTTCCTAATTTATCATAATAGTCCAAGCATTTTTGAATACCACCCGATTTCACAATTCTGCCAACTGGAATAAAAGAGGTGTCTTTATCTGTAAATAGTTTACATTTGGAAGCCGTAATTCCTTTCCAGTTTTCCAAATCATAATGAATCGCATTTAAACCCATAGCCTCCGCAATCTGCGATGCATAATATTCGCAAAACGGTTCTCTCCCTGCATTAGAAGCACCACTCGTGCCCCCTTTATAAAGATAGATTCCATCGCCTTCTATAAATCTCCATGCCTTCGGCAGCATTCCATTCGTGGTCAATTCCGGCGATGTTGTAAACGCCTGTTTTGTCTGTCCTGCTCCGGTATACGCAACCAGTGCCAGCATTTCTGAAAAACGATTGTCATATAAATTGTACTGTTCATAGGTTCCCTTGAAACCTTCTGGTACAATCCAATAACTATCATTTAAAGACAATCCTTTACAAACATCAATAATCCCCTTTGTATCGTTATGACTAAGTCTCAATGTCTTCAATATTTGGTCTACAAAGGTACGATTCTTTGGTATCACTCGCCTTTCCAACCATTTCAGAATTCCTTCACCGGTACATTCCATATCAAGTGGCATCAAATGGTTACATTCTTCATTTGTGAATAATATATTAACTACTAATCCTTCCAAACCGCGTTTTTCCAAAGAAAATTTCATCAGTTCTGTATCATAAATTTTCAAACTATAAACCTGGCTCATAACCATCTTGCCTCCCTTTCTTTTACATCATATCGGTGTGCCAATCTTTTGTCAAGTTGTCAGAAGTAAAAGCCATTTTAGCAAAAAAGGGAGTTGTTACTCAATCAATTGCATTAAGTAACACTCCCTTTTAATCATCTTCTAATACTGTATTTCAGCATCTTTTTTTATCTTATCCATACACAAATGTACCTTCATACACAACTGGCTACTCTCCTCATATCGTTCCAAAAAATTCCCTTGAATAAAATCTTCAAACGCCATTGCTTCGTTGCTCATTAAATTTTCTTTGGTTTCTTCATCATACAAAGGTATTTTTTCTTCTCCCTGCACGAGGTATGCTCCCATATAAAGCCCCACTCGTTCTACGACAATTGATCCCTTATCTCCGATGATTTCACAAGGCGTTCTGCTTTGTCCCACCTTACTGTATGTCAGTACTGCTGGAAATGTCGGATACTCAAAAATCGCACATCCACTTCCATCTGCACCATTATATAGATACGATGCTTTTGCTTGAATATCTTGTGGTATACCAAAGAAATCCACAGCCGCATATACACAGTATATGCCTAAATCCATCAGCGTTCCTGCTGCCAAGGACATATCAAAAATATTCGTCTGCTCACCACTTATAAATGCATCATATCGGCTAGAAAGCTGACAATAATCAATTTTCGCCAACGCAATATTTCCTATTTTCGTAAGCGCTTCTTTGATTCTACTTCTACTCTTCCCAAATACAGGAATAATCGCCTCCATATAAATGAGACCTTGTTCATCTGCTATTTTTTTTAATCTTGCATACCCTTCTGCGGAAGTTGCAATTGGTTTTTCACATATAACATGCTTTCCACCTTTTAGCAACATCTCACTCTGCCATTCATGACAACTATTGGGAGATGCAATGTACACTGCTTTTATTTCTGGATCCCGAATCAAATCTGCTAAATCTGTGTAAACCTTATCTACCCCATGTTTTTTGGCAAAATTTCGTCCTGTATCCTCTTGTCTCGAGTAAATTGCTTCTAGTTCGAATTTCCCACTCAAACTAGCACCTTTTATAAAAGTATCTGCTATTTTTCCTCTTCCAATGACTGCATATTTAATCATATCTTCTATTTTTTCAATCTTTCTTCTATCGCTTCTATTGATGGCATCGCAGGAATTGCTCCACGTTTTTCTACACATAAACTGGCAACTGCGTTACCATATTTTGCAAATGCAGCTACATCCTCTAAGGAAAGCTCTGTCGGATGTTTCCCTGATTCTATCAAACATTTCAAGAAACCGCCCCAGAAAGAATCTCCTGCTCCAGTGGTATCCACCATGTTTGCCAAAAATCCTGGCACAACTTTACATCCTTCTTTTGTGCATACCAGTGCACCATTGGCCCCAAGAGTTACTGCCACAACAGACACGCCTAAATCCACTAATTTCTTAGCTGCACCTTCTGGTTCTTCAACATCCGTCAACAAGGCTGTTTCTTCATCAGATATCTTCATCACATCTACATAGGACACAACAGAACGCATCCCTTCAATGGCTGCTTCTTTGCTATCCCATAACGGAGCACGATAATTTGGGTCGTAGGAAATAATACATCCTGCTTCCTTCGCAATCTCCAATGCCTTGAACGTGGTTCCTTTCGCTGGTTCTGCAGTCAAAGACAAAGAACCAATATGAAACACCTTACTGCCACGAATCAGCTCTTCTTTTAACTCATCCTGCCTGAGGCAAGTATCTGCACCTGGTTTTCTAGCAAAAGCAAAACTTCTCTCTCCAGAATCCGACAAAGCCACAAATGCAAGTGTGGTAAATACACTGTTATCCACAACAACTCCATCTGTACAGATTCCACTATTATTCAATACATCAACCAGAAATTGACCGTGCATATCATCGCCGACTTTTCCTATAAATGCCGTCTTCTTTCCACACTTATTTAAGCAAGCAAGTACATTCGCTGGTGCCCCTCCCGGATTTTGTTCAAACACTCTCTGCCCCGCTTCGGATTTCCCACAAGGCGTAAAATCTATTAAAATCTCGCCTAACGCTGTTACGTCTATCATATTATTCACCCATTGTATGCAAATTTTGCTTATAATTCTTGCACATTGATAATAACCTTCATTGTCGTTTCACGATTTTCTTCAATATATTCGTATGCCTTTAAATAATCTTTAAAAGCAAACGTTTTTGAAATCAATGGTTGCAATAATACCTTTCCTTCATTCACCAAACGGATTGCATCCACATAATCATCATGACGATACATCATGGTACTCTTAATGTCTAATTCGTGGTCATTTGCAACTGCCAAATCAATGGTTGCCATGCCAGCAAATACTGCTACTAAAACGATAACGCTTCCTTTTCTCGCATGCTTAATTGCTTGTCCCATAGTAATGTTATTTCCGGCACAATCATAAATGACATCCGCTTTATCCGGTCCAAACACTTCCACCATTGCCTCGCCAAAATCTTTCTCTTTCGTATTAACACAGACATCAATTCCACACTCTTTGGCTTTTTCCAAACGATATTCGCTTACATCGGTAATCATAACCTTTGCAGCGCCCATACCCTTTGCAGTCTGAGCAACCAAGTTCCCGATTGGTCCCGCTCCGATGACTACAATGTTCATTCCTGTCACATCGCCCATTTGCTTTACACCATGTACTGCAACTGCCAATGGTTCGATCATCGCACCTTCTTCGTAGGACATTTCTGTTGGAATTGGTGTTACCTTGGAAGCATCCACTGCAAAATACTCAGATGCTGTTCCAGTTGTCTGGAATCCCATTACCTTTAACTCTTCACAAAGATTGTATTTTCCATGGCGACAAGGATAACACTCTCCACAATATACTTGTGGTTCAATCGTTACTTTTTGACCAACATAAAATTCTGTTACACCTTTGCCTATTTCTACCACTTCACCAGATACTTCATGTCCTTGTGTAACTGGATAAGATGTAAATGGATGTTCTCCATGATATACGTGAATATCCGAACCACAAATTCCAATATTCATAATCTTTACAAGCACTTCATTCTCTTTTACTTCTGGAACTGGTACTTCTTCAAAAATAATTTCCTTTGGTTTTGTCATCACTTGTTTCAGCATCATGTTTCTCCTCACTATTTACACAATTCTTCAATTACGCCTAAATCCCACGCTAATCTAGAAAGCACATATTTATCTCGAATGTCTTTTGTTGCCTTAAATGTCAATTCCAAACTGGTATCTCCAAGTCCGATCTCTTCAGGGGATTTTGGTGCTTCAATATCATCCAAAATCTTTTCAATTTGAGCACTTGACGGCAATTCTTCCTCAATAATCGCAAGAATGTCATCCCATTTTTCGAGAATCAACTCCAATCTCTTTTGATGAAGTTCTACATCATATTTGTGTTCCTTCTCCTCTAGTGCAATCATCGCATCCGAACTTTTTCCTAAGAACTCTTTTAACACCTTGCTCCACTCTGCATAGTCAAATTGACTTGCATACGCAAGTGCTTTTTCCTTATCTGGTGTCATACCTTTGATTTGTTCATAGATTCTTGCCGAAATCAATGTGCCGATTGCGCATTGGATCCCATGTAAGTCCATGCTAGTTCCGAACTCTAAAGCTCTCATATCCCACACGTGTGAGAAATAATGTTCTACGCCAGAGGCCGGTCTTGAAACTCCCGCATAGCTCATAGCCACACCACCGATAATGAGACCTTCAAAAACTGCTTTGATTGCCTCTTCATCTCTTTTCAAAAGTCCTTCTGCATTATCCACACATTTTTTGAGTGCCACGCGTACCATTTCTGCAATCGTTTCACAGTAATATTCTCCTGTGATTAAGTGTGCAATTCTCCACTCACAGATACTGACGTATTTTGCAAGCATATCTCCAAGACCTGCTTGTAACAGGCGTTTTGGTGCATCTTTCAAAATATCAATATCTCCAATGATTACATTTGCGCAAGCAGATGGAAGGGATACTTTAAGTCCATCCATAGCCATAGACGAGGTTCCAGATGCATATCCATCCATAGATGGTGCTGTCCCTACAATTACATACGGATGATTCGTTACATGTGCAACAATCTTTCCGATATCATTTATAACACCTGAGCCAACTGCTACAATGATATCGCAGGATGAATCATAATGCATCATACAGGAACCAACTGCAAATTCTTCTGGTTCTGGTGACTCGCCTGAAAATACAAACTTTGTATATGCAATTTTATTTTCTTCTAATATAGCACAAACTTTTTCTCCAGCTGCTTTGTATGTATTTTCATCTGCAAGAAGAAATACTTTCTTTGCATTATATCTTGTAACCACTTCTGGAAGCCTATTGATTGCGCCTTTTTCTACGATCACATCGTCCACTTGGGTGCTGTGCATCATCCCACAACTACATGGAAATTCTTTTACAAACTCAAATGCTTCTGTACTCATCAATTTTTCCTTCTTCCATTAAATAATAAACTGTCTCATATAACGGTAACACAACGTAACCGAATCAAGCACACGTTCTTTTGAACCTTCAAATGCTTTATCTTCTATTTCCACACAAGTATAACCGTCATATCCGATATCCGTCAATGCTGACACATATTTGCCCCAATTCACATCACCGTATCCCGGCAATTTTGGACTCATATATTCCAACGGATATGCCATAATGCCCACATCATTTAATTTATCTTCATATACCTTGATATCTTTATAATGCACATGGAAAATCTTATCCTTGAATTCATATACTGGCTTAATATAGTCAATCTGTTGCCAAATAAAATGGCTTGGATCGTAGTTGATACCAAAATTATCTGATGGAATGAGTTCAAACATCTTTCTCCAAAGTTTTGGAGTTGTAAATAAGTTCTGTCCGCCTGGCCATTGGTCTGCACCAAAAAGCATTGGGCAGTTTTCGATTGCAACCCTAACACCCTTCTCTTCTGCAAATTTAATAATTGGTGGCCAAATTTCCTTAAATAATTCAAGGTTTTCTTCTACTGTTTTACTCTGTGCTCTCCCAATAAATGTAGTAACCATATTCACACCTAATAAGGCACTCATATTGATTACTTTCTTCAAATGCTCAATATTCGCTGCTCTCTTTTCCAAGTCTTCATCCATCGTATTTGGGTAAAAAGCAAGCGATGAGATTTCAATATTTTTCTCTGCACAGTAATCCTTTACATATTTGATGTAATCAGCAGATGTATTATCTACATCAATATGAGATACACCTGCGTAACGGCGCTCTGCCTTACCTTGTGGCCAGCAAGCCACTTCCACACATTCGTATCCATTGGCTGACGCATTATCCATCATTTCCTCGAAAGAAAATCCATCATAAATCGCACTAACAATTCCAAGTTTCATAGCAAGTTCTCCTCTTTTTATATATTTTACATTTCAAACACTTCAATTCCTAAGATTGAACATAAGTTTTTAATCTTTGCACGGTTATCACCATATGTAATAATATAATGCTGACAAGCTACGTTATCTGCAAATTTCTCTACACTTGGAAGTTCAATTTCAAGTGCTGAGAGCTGTGGTGCCGGTTGATCCCATCCACACTCTTCCCACTTCGGCGGTGTCTTACCATTACCTAGTACCATTTGCATTACATATTTGCCATTCATGTATGTCAGACGGCTCATTGTAACTGTACCTGTCTTAACCTTTGATACATTAAGAATACCTTGGTTGAGTGCACCGAATGCTGCAGGAATTACTGTGTATGTATCCCCGTCCACCATATCAGCTGCTACGAAGTCTGGAACTCCTGCAAGTACACTGTTATCGAAGAATTCATAGAACTCTAAGTATCCTGCAAGTTGTCCTGTTAAGTTCTTCATCATAAGCTGTGTCACTGCACCGAGTGAATCATTCTCCGGAACGGTTGTGTATCCATCTTCTGAAAGAAGCATAAAGATTGGTGCCGGCGGGAAGCCACAAAGCTTCTTCATACCGTCAACGTCCTTAAGGGAAATCGCTTTGTAATTTCTCTCTTCTGCAATCTGTTTCACTGCCAAGTAATATCCTGCTGCCATCATCATAGCATCATCATTTGCAGGTTTTAAGAAGTTCCATTTGAGAATACGATTGTTTACAACGTCTCTCTTCTCTTCTTCCGTTAACTTCTCATATCTCTGTTGGATCTCTAACATTTCAAATGTCTCAATCTCAACACCTGTCTCTTTTTTCAGTGACAATCCATCGTACAAAGTTCCGTAGAGATTCATGTCACGGTATCCTGCCATACCTACTTTATCTGTAAGTAATTGTTTTGCAGTAATCGCTGCCTGACAGTAGTCTGCGACTACATCGCTTCTTGTCTTCTTGCCGATGATATCGTATACATATTTGAACTTGTATCCAAGTCCTTCAAATGTTGCACGAAGACCTGTTGTGCCTGCCTGGTCTGCTGTTGTAACAAGTCTGTCCTCTTCATACCATCCGCAGAGTCCCCAAAGAACCATTGGAAGATGTCTATAGTGTTCTGTTACTTTTAATACTGCATGTGTTGGAATCCAACCTGCGATGCAAACAACTACTGCATCAAAATTTTCATTTTCTAATGCGGCAACTGCTTTTGCCACGTCTTTTTCTTCATAATCATCTGCGATTGGATATACCGATACTAAATCTAACCCTTCCGCCTTCAAAGCAGCCTCTGCTGCTGAACATTTGCGAACAATTACGTCTACCGGTGTGTTCACTTCACCGAATCCTAAAAATGCTATCTTACTCATTGAATCTATTTACCTTTCTACATTTTATTTAAAATCACGCTTTTACCCCTTAATTCCATCTGATTCAAAACGAATTGTACCATAGTGGCACTTCCATCTCCCAGTACATCCTCATCAATCATAAAATCATTATTATGAGCCAAAGTCGTAATTCCTTTTTTTACATTTCTTGTTCCAATACGCATAAATACACCTGGCTTTCTTTGCAAATATCTAGAAAAATCCTCTGCTGCCATTTTCTTTGGCATTTGAGCAATATTTTCCTCTCCGATAATTTGTGCCATCGCCTCTAAAGCACGTTCTGAAAGTTCATAGTCGTTATATACAACAAAACACTTCAGATTGCTTGTAACTTTACAGGTGCATCCATAATTTTGGGCAGTATGTTCTGCCACTTCTTCAATTGTATCTATAATCAACTGATCTACATCCATATCAAAGGTACGAACAGTTCCAAGCATCTGTGCATAATCTGCCACAACGTTCTGTGAAGTTCCTCCTTGCATTTTCCCAATCGAATACACATATTCTGCAAGAGGATTCACCTTACGGGCAAGTGTGGTCTGAATATTCGTATAAGTATTCACAGCAGCAGCCAAAGCGTCATTCCCTGAATGAGGAAGCGTAGCATGTGCTGTATTGCCAAAGAACTCTATCTTGATATTTCTGCTGGAAGCTTGAGATGCACCTTTGCACACTCCCATTTTCCCAGCATCCATAGTTCCTTCCACATGCATACCCGCAATGATATCAATCTCATCCATAATACCGTTCTCAACCATAACTTCTGCACCACTTTGCAAACCTTCCTCACTCGGTTGAAACAAAAGAATCACACGACATGTTAGTTTATCCTCTATTTCTTTCAGGGCCTTTGCCGCACCGAGAAGCATAGCCGTATGTGCATCATGTCCGCACGCATGCATTTGACCATCTATTTTAGATTTGAACGGAATATCATTGGTTTCTTGGATTAGGAGTGCATCCATATCTGCACGCAAGCCGATTGTAAAGTCTGTTTTCTCTGGATTAATATATCCCACAACACTCCCCGGCGCATATTTTTCCGTGTAAGGAATGCCCATCTTCTCAAGTTCACCTTTCACAAGTGCCGTTGTTCTCGGCAAATCGAAACCAATCTCCGGATATTCATGAATGATACGTCGTATACCTACAATATACTCTTTATCGATTGTCATATTGTATCTTTGTTTCCTTTCTCATTTTCAATCACGGAATCTAACCGTTTTTCACAAAAATCCAAAAAAGCACCCCACAACTTATGGTCAACGAATCGATTTTCTCCAGTTTCTAATAAAAGTTTCCCATTTTCATATGTATTGTTATTCCACACATGGTTTCCGATAAAGACATCAACATTCTCTTTTTGTAGTCTATGGATAGAGTTACGATATCCTTCTCTGCACCCATCATAATCGAAATGTTCTCTTACCATTGTATTGGCGCCTGCGCCTCCGAACATTCCCACACGATAAATGTTTCCATTTTCCTCTGTTTCAAAGAAAAATGAAATTGTTCCCTTTGTATGTCCAGGGGTTTCCATAAAAGATATCGTAGTGTTGCCAAGTGTAAGTACATCTCCATCCTGAATCAATATATCAGGACTAAAGTATTGCTTTGCTTTTTCCTCATCATATCGACCGAGTAATGTCTT
>JAZNKI010000049.1:0-7590 GCA_045578495.1 Faecalimonas sp. | reverse complement strand
GACCGTAGAAAAAGCACAAAAAGATGTTGAATTAATGATTCGTGAGGAAGGTGAAGCGGCAGCGTTAGAAGTAGGTGTCCATGGAATTCATCCAGAACTCATTCGTCTGTTAGGAAGAATGAAATTCAGAACAAGTTATGGACAAAATGCATTGAAGCATTCTATTGAAGTTGCTCAGTTGGCAGGACTTCTTGCCAGCGAGATTGGGCTCGATGTCAGATTGGCAAAAAGAGCAGGTCTTTTACATGACATTGGTAAATCAATTGACCATGATGTAGAAGGATCACATATTCAAATCGGTGTAGACCTTTGTAAGAAATACAAAGAATCTGCAACTGTTATCAATGCGGTAGAATCTCATCACGGAGATGTAGAACCAACATCACTGATTGCATGCCTTGTGCAGGCAGCAGATACAATTTCTGCAGCTAGACCGGGTGCAAGAAGAGAAACATTAGAAACATATACAAACAGATTAAAACAATTAGAAGAAATCGCTAACCAATACAAGGGAGTCGATAAATCTTTTGCTATTCAAGCAGGTAGAGAGATTCGTATCATGGTAGTTCCAGAACAAGTGTCTGATGCAGACATGGTACTAATGGCTAGAAATATTTCGAAACAGATTGAATTTGAATTGGAATATCCAGGTCAAGTTAAGGTAAATGTGATTCGTGAATCACGTGTTACAGATTACGCAAAATAACAAAGAACCCTTGTATATTTACAAGGGTTCTTTTCATAAGTTAAAAAAGATAGAAGATGTAAAATAGAGGTGTAGTATATGGGAGAGTTCAAACGTCTAGGGAGAGAACTTCGATATCAAGGGAAGATTTTAAAAGTGTACACAGACCGTGTAAAAGTCAATGGGAAAGAGTCTGATTGGGATTTCATTCATCATAACGGAGGAGCGGCCGTAGTACCAGTGACAAAGGAAGGAAAAATCTTGATGGTTCGCCAATGGAGAAATGCAATTGACCGATACACATTAGAGATTCCAGCAGGTGCTCTC
Organism: Faecalimonas sp.; assembly: GCA_045578495.1. GTDB lineage: Bacteria > Bacillota > Clostridia > Lachnospirales > Lachnospiraceae > Faecalimonas. Next base: position 6,578 of record JAZNKI010000049.1, on the reverse strand, counting down.
AATTATGCAGAAGAGAGTGGTAAGGACTGCGTAGCACGAGAGTTGGAAGAAGAGACGGGATATCGTTCAGAAAATATTGAATGGTTAGTCACAATACATAGTTGGCCACCGTTTACAAACGAACAGGTTGAAATCTTTGTGGCGCGAGATTTAATCCCATCCGAGCAGAAGTTTGATGAAGAAGAATCCATAGAATTAGAAACCTATACGATTGAAGAACTGCAGGAAAAAATCTTCAGAGGAGAAATTCAAGATTCGAAAACAGTTGCAGGTTTGCTGGCCTACGCATGCAATATGGAAAAGGAATAAAGAAAAAGTCCAAGCATATACTGAATTAGAATTGTGCAGGAGGTAGTTGCTTGAGAAGGTATCAAAAGAAAAATCAATTGCTTATTGTTTGTTTAGCAATTGGTTTTTTTGTTGGAATAGTATATGAAAACATTATGGCGGAACAAAAGTTGATTATGGCAGATTTGTTCTTGAAAAGTAATTTGGAATTGTATTTGCAGACGCAAGTTGTGACAAAGAAATATATCATCTATGTGTTAAGAGAGCGTCTGTTGCTGTTTGCAGGAATTTCCGTATTAGGGTGTATAAAGTGGAAGAAGTTATTCTCCATTTTCTTGGTGGTGAGCGCAGGCTTTTTTATGGGAGTTGCTACAGTTGCGGCTGTGTTACAATTAGGCATAAAGGGAATTGCGCTTTGTATCGTCGGTGTCATTCCGCAGGGCTTGTTTTATGGGATGCTCGCCTATATGATGATAAATTATTGGTTTCAATATCCGAAACTTTCATGGAATCGCGCAAAAAGCATTTTTGTAATTGTAATGTTTACGATGGGAGTTCTTATGGAGTCTTATGTAAATCCTGCACTTCTCAAGTGGATGTTAAAAGTCATTTTCTAATGAAAAAAATCGGTCTTCGGACCGATTTTTTTAGTCTAATTCTCTAGAACTAATGTATGCATTCAATGAGAGAACGCATAATAAGCTGACAAGGAGTTGGCTAAGTAGTAGCCCCCATAAGTATCCGTTCATCCCCCAATTTGAAATGCCATACCATACGCCTAAAATTCGAATTGATAGGCTGATGATGTTGATAAGAAAAGATTGGGTTGCCTTTCCAAGTCCGTTTAAAATGCTGATGAGCGTTGTGTTCATATACAGAAATGGACACAGCCAAGCAAGAATACGCAAAAAATCACCAGTCAATTCACTGTTGAAAATGAGAGAACCAACAAGAGGTCCCAATAACAGAAAACATAGACCACATACAGAACCTAAGCCGAAACCAAAAAAGATTACCTTTTTGATCAATTCCTTAAGCCGAAAAAGATGATGCTCTGCTTCGATTTCCGCAACTGTGGGAAGTAGCATGGTAGATAACGCATTTGTGACAGCAGTAGGGAACAGGATACAAGGGAGAGCCATTCCAGTTAATACACCATATGTGCTGAGAGCGTTTGCATTGGTATAACCATACTTTTGTAAAAAAAGAGGAATGGAAATCGTTTCGACGCTTTGTAGGATGTTTGTCAAGATGCGAGTGGAAGTAAGAGGGATTGCAAGTGAACACAGTTCCTTTCCAAGGTGTAAATTTTTGCGAAGTAAAGAAAATGATATGGAAGTTGGTTCTTGGGCACAATAGTAGCGAAGGCAGAAGAAGGAGGATATCAATTCACCGGCTACAATGCCAAGAACAGCAACCCATATCGTTACTGAGAGCCCGTTTGAAAGAAATAGTCGATAAATGAAATAGACAGCGCCCACGCGAAAAAGTTGCTCGATGAATTGAGAAAGCGCAGGAATTTTTGTCTGTTTCATACCTAAATAGTATCCACAAATACAACTATGAATAGAAGCAAAGGGTAATGCAAAAGCCATCATGCGGATCAATTCCTCACATCTTAAATCTCCTAACAGATAAATAGATAATGCGGAAGCCCATTTTCGCAAGAAGATTGTGGATAAAAGAGAAAGAGAAACGGAAAGGCACAACGCATAGTATAGGAGCGTGTCCGCCTCGCTCTTTTTGCCGCGGGACATTTTTTCGGCAACACTTCTGCAAAGAGCAGTTTCGATACCAGCAGATGTAAAAGAAAAGAAAAGTGCGTATAGAGGAAAAATTAATTGATAAAGCCCCATTTGCTCTTCTCCAAAACTTTGACTCAAGAAAATGCGAAAAAAGAACCCTATAAAACGAGTTGAGAGTCCAGTGATGGTAAGTATCAGAGCTCCCTTGATAATGGTATTTTTAGACATGAATTCACCTTAAAACATTGTCATTTTAAGATATTCAAAAGAGCCCCTTGACAGAACAAAAAGAGAGTGATATTCTACACGTGGCAAATCCTAGTAAAATGCTAGGAATTAAATGAAAAAGAAGGTGAAACCTTGAAAATATCAACAAAAGGAAGATATGGACTACGAGCATTGATTGACTTGGCACAGTACAGTGAGATTGAGCCTGTGTCTATCAGTAGCATTGCGACAAGACAAGGCATTTCGGAGCGATATTTGGAACAATTGATGACGCTGCTAAAGAAAGCCGGAATTATAAAAAGTATTCGTGGAGCACAAGGAGGATATGTGCTGGCGAGAGAGGTTGCAGATATTTCGGTGGGTGATGTGCTTCGTGCTTTGGAAGGTAGTTTAGAACCGGTAGAATGCGCAGCATTTCAAAGTGGAGAATCTTGCGAGGCTGCAGGCGGATGTGTAACCAAGTATGTGTGGCAAAGAATCAATGAAAGTATTAATAAAACAGTAGACGAAATTAGTTTGAAACAATTGGTGGAAGAAAGTAAAACTGTTCAAAATACCAATGCATCTATACAAAAGAAATGTAGCAATTAAAGGAGAGGCAAGAATGAAAAAGTTGATCTATTTAGATAATGCAGCGACTACAAAAACTGCATCTGAGGTTGTGGAGGCAATGCTTCCATACTTTACAGAGAATTTTGGGAATCCGTCCAGTGTGTATAGCTTTGCAGCAGGAAATAAAGAAGCGATTACGAAACAACGTGAAATCATTGCAGAAGCACTTGGTGCAAAGGCAAATGAAATCTATTTTACAGCTGGTGGTTCTGAATCAGATAACTGGGCATTGAAAGCCACAGCAGAAGCATACAAAGAAAAAGGAAACCACATTATTACTACAAAAATCGAGCACCATGCGATTCTTCATACTGGTGAGTATTTGGAAAAACAAGGGTTTGAAGTGACTTATTTGAATGTGGATGAGAATGGAGTCGTTGATTTAGAAGAGTTAAAAGCGGCGATTCGTCCAACTACGATTTTAATCTCTGTAATGTTTGCGAACAATGAGATTGGAACTATCGAACCAATCAAAGAAATCGGAGCAATCGCAAAAGAACACAACATTTTATTCCATACAGATGCGGTACAAGCATTTGGACAAGTTTCTATCGATGTAGATGAATGCAATATTGATATGCTCAGTGCTAGCGGACATAAATTGAACGGACCAAAAGGAATCGGATTCTTGTATATCCGAAAAGGGGTAAAAATTCGTTCTTTTATCCATGGCGGAGGTCAAGAAAGAAAACGTCGTGCAGGGACAGAAAATGTTCCGGGAATTGTAGGTATGGGTGCAGCAACAGCACGAGCTTTTGCGACATTGGAAGAACGCACAGCAAAAGAAATTGAGCTTCGAGATTATTTGATTGCACGCGTGTTGAAGGAAATACCATACACGAAATTGAATGGACATCCGCAGCATCGTTTACCGAACAATGCGAACTTTAGCTTCCGTTTTATTGAAGGGGAGTCATTGTTAATTATGTTAGATATGAAAGGAATCTGTGCTTCCAGTGGTTCAGCTTGTACATCAGGATCCTTGGATCCATCGCATGTACTTTTGGCAATTGGCCTTCCGCATGAAATTGCACATGGTTCTTTGCGATTGACACTCAGCGAAGAGACAACAAAAGAGGAAATTGACTATGTAGTGGATTGTCTCAAGGAAATCGTACAAAACTTGAGAAACATGTCACCATTGTATGAAGACTTTTTAAAGAAGAACAAATAAGGAGAAATGAATATGTATACAGAAAAGGTAATGGACCATTTTCAAAATCCAAGAAACATGGGGGAAATTGAAAATGCAAGTGGTGTTGGAACAGTAGGAAATGCAAAGTGTGGAGATATTATGAGAATTTATCTTGATATTGATGAAAATCAAGTAATTCAAGATGTAAAATTCAAAACATTTGGATGTGGAGCTGCAGTGGCAACGAGCAGTATGGCAACAGAATTGGTAAAAGGAAAAACAATTTATGAAGCGTTAAAAGTGACAAACAGTGCCGTTATGGAAGCTCTTGACGGACTTCCACCAGTAAAAGTACACTGCTCGCTATTGGCGGAAGAAGCCATTCATGCAGCACTCTGGGATTATGCAGAAAAGCATGGTCTCACTATTGAAGGATTAGAAAAACCAAAATCTGACATTCATGAAGATGAGGAAGAAGAAAGTGAAGAATACTAAAAAAGTAGTAGTTGGAATGTCCGGAGGGGTAGACTCTTCAGTGGCGGCATATCTGCTCAAAGAGCAAGGGTACGAAGTGATTGGAGTTACCATGCAGATTTGGCAGGAAGAAGAACGTGTTGTGGAAGAAGAAAATGGTGGTTGCTGTGGATTGACTGCCGTGGACGATGCTAGACGCGTAGCCAATGATTTGGAAATTCCGTACTATGTGATGAATTTCAAAAAAGAATTCAAAGAGAATGTAATTGATTATTTTATAGATGAATATTTACACGGAAGAACACCGAATCCGTGTATTGCATGCAATCGTTATGTAAAGTGGGAATCTCTTTTGAAGCGTAGTTTAGAGATTGGTGCAGACTATATTGCAACGGGTCATTACGCGAGGGTAGAAAAGTTGGAAAATGGTCGATATAGTGTGAGGCGTTCGGCGACTTTAGCCAAGGATCAGACTTACGCACTCTATAATTTGACTCAAGAACAATTGTCTCGCACGTTAATGCCGGTAGGAGAATATACCAAAGACGAGGTGCGTGAAATTGCAGAAAAAATCAATCTTCGTGTAGCAAACAAACCGGATAGTCAAGATATTTGTTTTGTGCCAGACGGAGATTATGCAACGTTTATCAAAGAGTCTGTGGATACAGAGCTTCCAACAGGGAATTTTGTAACGTTAGAAGGAAAAGTGCTAGGAAAACATAAAGGTATCACACACTATACAGTCGGACAGCGAAAAGGTCTTGGACTTGCACTAGGATATCCGGCATTTGTCATTGAGATAAGACCGGAAACCAATGAAGTTGTGATTGGTACAAATGAAGATTCTATGTCGAATTATGTTCGAGCAAATCAAATCAACTTTATGTCAATAGAAGATTTGACAGAGCCTCTTCGTGTATTTGCAAAAATACGTTATAACCACAAAGGTGCTTGGTGTACCATTGAAAAAGTCGGTGAAGATGAAGTACTCTGTACATTTGAGGAAAAGCAACGGGCAATCACACCGGGACAGGCAGTTGTGTTTTATGACGGAGAGTATGTGCTCGGTGGAGGTACAATTATAGGAGATAAATAGATGAAAGCAGATTTTCATGTGCACACAGGTTTTTCGTATGATTCGGAAAGCACACCAGAGGAAATGGTCCGAGCAGCGATTCAAAAGGGCTTGCAGGTGATCTGTATTACGGACCATCACGATGTGGATTTTGTGGAACCGGCAGAAATAGAGTTTGAAAAATATTGGGAGACCTTGTTACAACTGAAAGAACGGTATAAAGACCAGTGTGAAATTTTGGTTGGTATGGAATTTGGAATGCAGTCCCATCTTGGAAAAGTTTGTGAGCAACTTGCAAGTAAATATTCCTTCGACTTTATCATTGGTTCTGTGCATCTTTTTGATGGATATGATCCGTATTATCCGGATTATTTTCAACAAATAGAAGATGAGGAAGGATATCGCAGAGCATTTGAATTGACATTGGAGGGGCTTCGTGCCACCAAAGAAATAGATGTGCTTGGTCATATGGACTATATTACGCGATATGGAACAGAAAAAGAAGCGGCATACAGTTATGCCAAATACGCAGATTATATAGATCCTGTTTTGAAACATTTAGTTGAAAACGGAAAAGGATTAGAGGTCAATACGAGTGGATGGAAATATGGCCTTACATATGCACATCCACATCAGGATATTTTAAAACGATATAAAGAATTCGGTGGTGAAATTATTACCATAGGTTCAGATGCGCACAAACCAGAACATGTAGCTTACGATTTTGATCGCGTAAAAGCATATTTAGAGGCCTGTGGGTTTGCATATTATACAGAATTTCGTAATAGAACTCCAAAATTTTGTAAATTTTGATAAAATTGAAAAATTACTTGAAATTCTGTATGGTTTTTAGTACAATTATATGCGGAGTTGATTATTCTTTAACAAAGTTAAAGAGTATCACCATAGATTATTAAATTATTCAATTTTAGGAGGAATTAATCATGGCAGTAAAAGTTGCGATTAATGGTTTTGGACGTATTGGACGTCTTGCATTCAGACAAATGTTTGGAGCAGAAGG
>JAZNKI010000048.1:0-26170 GCA_045578495.1 Faecalimonas sp. | reverse complement strand
ATACAAACTGTTGTCTTTTGTATAGTAAATTTCTTTAAAGTTTTCACTGATATGCTCAAGCATGGAAACATCTTTTACCAATTTTTTTGATTTTCCAGATTTGTATGAGCATACATTTCTTTCACCATCTACATAAATAATTGTTTTTCCATCCTTTGAAATAGCAAACGTTGAAACACCATTTCCTACTGTCTCTGCTTCGTCTCCATCATAGCGGTACAAAACACCTTGACTGGTATATGCTACAACTTTTCCGTCTTCACTGATTTGATAATCGGTAACACCACTCGCAACTTCAACAATTTCTCCATCTTTTTCGTTCAAATTGCGATAAGTTAACGTGTAATTATTTAATCGGATAATGCTTGAAGGATAAAAAATTCTATCTCCATTCTCGCTTTTCTTAATCAACTTTGAATAATAATGGTTTGCCATGTATTCCAAATCAAACTGATCCAGACTATTTTCGTAAACCAACTTATCGGTCAATTGCACTTTCTTTGTTCCAGAACCCTTTACGATTGCCATGTCTGATTGTTTTACGTAAAGTGCTGATTCTCCACCGTTACCTGCGACTGAAACGATGATAATCAATGCAATAATTCCAAGAAGTGCTACGCCGCCTCCTAATACTAATTTCGGCGATTTAATCCCTTTTATTTCTTCTGTCATATCAGCCAGATAACGGAGAATTCTTTTTCTTGTTGATCTCTTTCTCACAACAAACTCTCCACATTCTGGGCAACGGCGTCTTCCTTTTTGAAGTTTCGCTTTGCATTTTGGACATTTTTTCATTTGCTGCCTCCTTTTTACCTTCTCTCCATTATATCAAAATGACCTTTAAGAATCAATGATCACCCTATAAGGTTGCAATGAAACGTTTGAAACCTTCTCTTCCCTCTGGTGTACATTTATATACACCAGCATCTTCTAACACTTTGGTGAATACAATTCCCACTTCTTCTTCCAAAATACTCATAATATTCTCTGCTGTAAAAACGTCATATTTATCACGGAATGTTTCTACCCAGGACGCATGCTTTTCAATCATTTCGTTGTCACGAATATTTTTCCCATTCACCAAATAATCTGCAAGAATTTCCATTTCACCCTTTAATCTTGCAGGGAGAACTGCGAGTCCCATAACCTCAATCAACCCTATGTTTTCTTTTTTGATGTTATGCCACTGTGCATGTGGATGATATAACCCCAATGGATGTTCATCCGTAGTGATATTATTACGCAATGCTAAATCTAGTTCAAATAACTCTCCTACTTTTCTTGCAATCGGAGTAATCGTATTGTGTGGTTCTCCATCCGTTTCTGCATAAATATATGCTTCCTCATCTGTATAGCCTCTCCATACATCCAAAATATGAGCACCTAACTCAATCAATCGATCCGAGTCACTTCCGCGAAGACGAAGTACTGCAAGTGGCCATTTTACAATTCCAACTTCTACGTCTTCGAAGCCTTTAATCTCAAAGGTTTCTTCCATTGGTGCTTTTGCCATTGCGAATGTGTAATTTCCTCCTTGGAAATGGTCATGGCTTAAAATAGAACCACCAACGATTGGTAAATCTGCATTTGACCCCAAGAAATAATGCGGAAATAATTTTACAAAATCAAATAATTTCACAAACGTTGCTTTTTCAATCTTCATTGGTGTGTGTTCACCATTAAATACAATGCAGTGCTCGTTGTAATATACATACGGTGAATATTGGAATCCCCACGCACAGTCATTTACTGTAATTGGCATGATTCGATGATTTTCTCTTGCCGGATGATTCACTCTTCCTGCATATCCCTCATTTTCGACACACAACAAACATTTCGGATAACTGCTTGCCTTTGCTAATTTTGCTGCTGCAATTGCTTTTGGGTCCTTTTCCGGTTTTGATAAATTGATTGTAATATCAATAACACCATATGGGCTATCCACTTTCCATTTGCGGTCTTTCTTTATGCGATAACGGCGAATATAATCACTATCTTGGCTTAATTTATAATAGTAATCTGTCGCCTCTATCGGATTCTTTTCATAGCGTTTGGAAAATTCCGCTTGCACCTGTGCCGGTCTTGGCATCAGGCAATTCATCAACTTTGTATCAAACAAATCTCGATACACGATGCTATCTTCGATGATTCCTCTCGACACTGCTTCGTCCAACAATACTTTCAAAACTTCTTCCAACTGGATTTCTTGTCCCGAAATATCAACATCCTCATAATTTTCTTCCCCGAACACATCCAACAACAAATTGGTTGTATAAATGCGCTCACACTCTGGTGTTAAACCTGTATCAATTCCATACTGTACTAATTTTTTTAGATTTGTAAAAAACATGCTGTCCTCCTAATCGCACACGTGTGCCCCATCACCAATATCGACTACGTAAAATTCAGCTTCTTTGCCGACTTTCTCTTTATATGTTTTACCTATATTTGATACAAATTGCTCAACTGCTTCATTCTTTACGATGCTTACTGTACAACCACCGAATCCACCTCCAGTGATTCTAGAGCCAACTACACCTTCTGTCTCCCAAGCAAGATTTACCAAAACATCAATCTCATCACAAGAAACTTCATAATCATCTCGAAGAGATATGTGCGAAGCATTCATTAATTTTCCAAATGTCTCCACATCATTATCTTTTAAAGCTTGCACTGCTTTGATTGCTCTTTGATTTTCGTAAACTGCATGTTTTGCACGCTTGCGTCTAATGTCCGATTGAATCGCATCCTTATGTAGTTCAAATTCTTCTTCGGTTAAATCACCAAGTGTTTGAATATCTACAACATTTTGTAATTCTTTAAGAGCCATTTCACATTCATTACGACGATCATTGTAAGCAGAATCTACTAAACTGTGCTTTACCTTACTGTTGATAATAACAATCTTAGCGTCCTCCAAAACAACTGGTGCATATTCATATTCCAATGTGTTTGTGTCCAAGAAAATAGCATGGTCTTTTTTACCCATTGCACTTGCGAATTGATCCATGATTCCACAATTGCAACCATTGAAATTATTTTCAGAATATTGACCTATCAATGCAATGTCTACCATGGACACCTCAAACCCAAACAAATCCTTCAACATTGTTCCAATAAGAACTTCCAAAGATGCCGAAGAAGAAAGTCCGGAACCATTTGGAATGTTTCCATAAATCAAAATATCCATTCCACATGGAATATGGTATCCACGTTTTTCAAATGCCCACATCACGCCCTTTGGATAATTGGTCCATCCTGCTTCATTATATGGTTTTAAATCATTTAAATCCGTTTCGATAATTCCTAAATCTTTAAAGTTCACAGAATAGAATCTCAATTTATTATCTGTTCTTTTTCTTACGATTCCGTATGTACCAAGTGTCAATGCGCATGGAAATACATGGCCTCCATTATAATCGGTGTGTTCACCAATTAAATTCACACGCCCTGGTGCAAAATATGCATAAATTTTATCTTCTACTCCATAAATCTTTTTAAATTCTTCAATTAACTGTGTCTTCATTTCACACTCTCCCACGTTAAAATTCTTTTATTATGATTTTAACTTTTATTGCACTTATAGTCAATTCTGTTTTTTAATGAACCTCCCCTCTTCTACTCTATTTTTCAAACTTCGACACTTCTCGTTCTTTTACTTGTCGCACTTTTTATATACTGTTATAATAAGTGAGTAAAGAAAGGAGGACTCCTCTATGTATAGTTTTATTGTGAATCCAAACGCCCGCTCTGGACTCGGACAAAAAGTTTGGGACAAACTAGAAACGATTTTAAAACGCGAGAAAATTGATTATCGTGTTTATTTTACAAAATATCAAAAAGATGCAACAAATATCACTCGAAGAATCACAGCGAGCGATAAGGAACATATTGTAGTCGCATTAGGTGGAGACGGTACCGTAAATGAAGTCGTAAACGGTATTGTGAATTTCAAAAACACCATTCTCGGCTATATTCCGATTGGCTCTAGCAACGATTTCGCTCGCGGGTTAAAATTACCAAAAAATCCAATCAACGCATTGAAGATTGTTTTATCAAAACCTCATCTTCACCCGATGAATGTTGGACAAATACGTTATAAAGAGAAATTGCGACGCTTTGCGGTAAGCTCTGGAGTCGGTTTTGACGCAGATATTTGCCACGAATCCGTGGTATCTCACTTTAAAGCATTTCTCAACAAAATCAAATTAGGAAAATTAACCTATGTAGGAATTGCCATTCATCGTCTATTTCTGACAACACCTTGCACAGTTAAGCTTACTCTGGATGACGAAAAAGAACTTCATTATCCAAAAGCTTACTTTGTAGCACTGATGAACAATAAATTTGAAGGTGGCGGTGTGAAATTCGCACCAGATGCAAAGAACGACGACGATATGCTTGATGTTGTAGTGGCCTATAATATGCCAAAGTTAAAAGTTCTCATGCTTTTCCCTTCTGCATTTATAGGACTTCACACTCGTTTCAAAGGAATTTGCGTGCACAGAACAAAGCATGTGAAGATTTCTGCAGAACGTCCACTTCCAATTCATACAGACGGGGAACCAATTTTCTTGCAGAAGCAATTGGAAGCCAACTGCACACCAGAAAAAATCCGCGTTATTACTGCGAAACCTTTATAAAAAATAGTGGGACTTTAAAGCCCCACTATTTTTGTGTGTATTTTTCGAATGCCGTAGGCATTGGATATTGTTTCTCTATTTCATCCCAATGAACAAACAGTAAGTCCTCTTTGCAAAACTTTTCTAATTCGTCCACATGCACATAGTATCCTATCATCCTCCACTCAACATGGCTAAAAATATGTTTTGCAGAATCTAATTTTTTTACCCTTAGGGATGACAGTCCAATCGATTTGCAATATGCAATCACTTCATCTTCGCTCAGGTGTCCCTCCACATTTGGGAACTCGTAAAGTCCTGCTAACAATCCTTTCGAATCACGTTTTCGAATAGCTACCGTATCACCGTCTTTCAAAATCAAAATCGTTTTCTTTTCAATTCTGCGCTCTTTTGCTTTGCTTTTTACTGGTAGTTCCTCTTGCAGCCCTTTTTGACAAGCCTCACAGAAATTTGCCACTGGACACGCTTCACATTTTGGCATGCCATTTGGCACACACACGATTGCTCCCAATTCGATAAGACCTTGGTTAAAATCTCCTGCCGCATCCTTTGGAATCACTTCTTGTAACTGTTCTTCTATTTTGCTTCGAACACTCGCTTTTCCTATATCTTCCTTGCTGCCAGTCAACCGAGAGATAACCCGAAGCACATTCCCATCCACCGCCGGTTTTGGTATTCCAAAGGCAAAGGAACCGATGGCACCAGCCGTATAATTCCCAATGCCTTTTAGACAACGAATTTCTTCAAAGGACTCTGGAAAAACACCTTCATATTCGTCTACAATCTGTTGCGCCGCTTTTTGCATATTTCGAACACGATTATAATATCCCAAGCCTTCCCAAAGTTTTAGCAATTTATCTTCACTGGCATTTGCCAATGACACAACATCAGGAAGTTCCGCTAAAAATCGTTCATAATATCCTTTCACAGCTTCTACTCGTGTTTGCTGTAACATAATTTCTGAAACCCAAATGCGATATGGGTCTTGAATATCTCTCCACGGCAATTTTCGTTTGTTTTTTTGGTACCATTCTATGAGTGGCTGTGGTAATTGATACAAGTTCTCACTTCCTAATACAACTGGAACTTCTCTCTCTATTTCAATGCTGTCTTTCTCCACATGACACTCGTATGCCAAAATACGCACCCCTTTTTTATATGCTTTTTCCAACACATCTCCAAATGCCGAATGGGTTTTTCGATTTGGCGCAAAATAGTGCACTCCCTTCATCTGTACCACAAAAAACAAATATGCCTCATATCCTTCATCGACAGCCTTCATCAATTCTTCCACATGCTTGACTCCGCGTTCGGTCGGTGCATCAGGGAAGCGAACCACACCTTCTTCTTCAAGTGTAACACCTTTGATTTCTATAAAAATTTTTCTGTTCTCTTCTTCCACATACAAATCAAACCGAGAATTTCCATATGTGGTCTCTGGGCGAACGAGGGTTGCATTGGGGAATAAATTTCCTTGCAAAATCCATTCCTCAACCACCTTATTTGGAATCTGAGAATCCATATTAATCATGCGTTCCCCTTTTTGAACTGCAATTAAATCCCACTTTGTTTTTCGCTCTGGGTTTTCTGTTGCTTGGACATAGACATGTGCTCCTGGCACTAGGAGTTCTGCACAGCGCCCAGTATTCTTTACATGTACTACTTCTTTTTTCCCTAATATTTCTACATACGCGATAAAGCGATTAGGGCGCTCTAAAAAGCGCCCTTGTTCTATACGTTCATATTTCATTACAATACCTTTGATAAAAATTCTTTCAATCTTTCATCCTGTGGATTTTCAAAAAATTCCTTTGGACCATTTTGTTCCTTTACTTTTCCTTCATCAAAGAACAAGACTCTTGTACCAACTTCTTTTGCAAATCCCATTTCATGCGTGACAACCACCATCGTCATTCCATCTTTTGCCAACTGTTTCATGATTTCCAATACTTCACCAACCATTTCTGGGTCTAACGCTGAAGTTGGCTCATCAAATAGCATGACTTCTGGTTCCATCGCAAGGGAACGAACAATTGCAATACGTTGCTTTTGACCACCTGATAATTGAGATGGATATGCATTTGCTTTCTCTGAAAGTCCTACCATTTCCAACAATTCCATGGCTTTCGCATTTGCTTCTTCTTTACTTTTTTTCAACAATTTTATTGGAGCCAACGTAATGTTCTCCAAAATTGTTTTATGTGGGAACAAATTGAAATGTTGAAACACCATTCCCATTTTTCGTCTATGCATATCAATGTCAATCTTTGGACTTGTAATATCAACACCCTCAAAGAAGATATGTCCTTTTGTTGGAACCTCTAATAAATTCAGGGAACGAAGAAATGTAGATTTTCCAGAACCAGAAGGCCCTACGATTACTACTACTTCTCCTTTTCGGATATCCTCGGTCACGCCATCTAACGCATTCAATTTTCCATATGTTTTATATAAATCTTCTACATGAATTAAAATTTCACCATTAGCGCTCACTGTTACGCAACCTCCTTTCTAGTATACCCAACAATTTTGAAAATCCTATTACCATAACCAAATAAATCAATGCCGTCACAATCAAAGGCATATAACTATACGTACGGCTTCGGATAATATCTCCGCCTTTTGTAAGATCTTGAAGTGCAACGTAACCTGCTACTGATGTTTCTTTCAAAAGCACAATGAACTCATTTCCAAGTGCAGGAAGAATATTTTTAAATGCTTGCGGCATTACAATGTAAACCATTGTCTGCACATAATTAAATCCCAAACTGCGTCCCGCTTCAAATTGTCCTTCATCCACAGCCATAATACCGGAACGTACAATTTCAGCAACATATGCACCCGAGTTTAAACCAAATGCCAAAACAGCCACAAATACTTTGTCTATATTAACACTCGCAAAAATAACATAATAAATTATCAAAAGTTGTACAACTACCGGAGTTCCTCGGATAACTGTAATGTAGAGATTACAAATTGCATTGAGGAATTTAATTTTTTGGGTTTTATCATGAGTTGCACGTATAATTGCAACGAGGAAACCAAGAGCAACACCTAAAACCAATGCTAAAAATGTTACTAACAATGTGGTTTTCAACCCGTCTACAATATATTTCCAGCGATTATCTGCAATAAAATTTCGTTCGAATTCTTGCACAAAATCGACTCCAACTTTCGCAATCGCACTATAAACTGTCATAAAAAATTTTTCCATAACTTCTTTTTTCTTTTCCTTCCATTCGCCAAAAGAAATGTTGTGCAAAATTGCACAACATTTCTCATTAAGCTCTTATTTCTTTACGATAACTACTTGCACACCTGTGTAATATGAATCTGCAAAGTCTACTTCTTTCATTCTGTCTTCTGTAATTGTAAGACCTGCTGCTGCAAAGTCTGCTTTTCCTGCTTTTACTGCTGAAATAATTGAATCAAATGCCATATCTGCAATTTCGATTTCATATCCTAATTTATCTCCGATTGCTCTAGCAAGATCAACATCGATACCAACAATTATTTCATTATCATAATATTCATATGGTGGAAACTCTGCATTTGTTGCCATCACAAGTTTCTTTTTGTATTCGATTCCTTCTGGTGATTTGTATGGTTCACCTTTTCCTTCGATGTAGTATGCAACGATTGCGTCAAATGTTCCATCTTCTTTTAACTCTTTAATGGCTTTGTTAAATTCTTCTACTAATGAACTTCCTTTTTTGAATGCATGTGCATATTGTTCTTCTGTATATGCTGTTTCCAAAATCTTAAGTCCTTCATTTTCAGCTACAAATGCTTTCGCTGGTTCGTTGTCAATAATTACTGCATCGATTTTTCCTTGTTTCAATGCTTGAACTGCTTCTGCACCTTTGTTGTAACGTTCCACATTCTCATCGCCATAATCATCAGATGCATAAATATCACCAGTTGTTCCTAATTGAACACCGATTCTTGCTCCTTCCAAATCATCAATGCTTGCGATTTTCTTTTCTTCTGTGCCACATGCTACTAATGATAGCATGCAAGCTGTCGCTAATAATACGCTCACGATTTTTTTCATCTTTATTTCCTCCTACTTTTTATAAATATTTACTTTTTCTGCATAAAAATTCAATAGATATTCTCTATATTACAGTTTATTTTCTATTTGTCAAGTGCTTTATTGCAATAAAAAGTATAATAATACAAAAACTCCTAAAATTATTCGATAAACACCAAACCCTTTGAAATCTTTTCCCTTAATATATTTCAGCAAAAACTCCATTGCAAAAATGGACACGATAAACGCAACCAAACATCCAATCCCCAACATCACAAATTCCTGTTTGGTGATTCCACTTGCTTCCGAAAAAAATTTCCACAGCTTTAAAGCACTCGCTCCTAACATGGCAGGGATTGCCAAAAAGAAAGTGAACTCTGTAGCGCGGTATCTCGGCACTCCCAAAAGCATTGCTCCAATAATTGTTGCTCCTGACCTTGATGTCCCAGGCACTAAAGAAAGAGCTTGAAACACCCCGATACCAAGGGCTGTGCTATAAGATATATTCGATAACTTCATATCGGAACTCCTTTTATCCATATTGCGAAGTTCCACTAATAAAAAAAGCACACCATATACAATTAACATCATTGCAACCACGATGTAATTATATAAGCGTGCTTCAATCCACTCATCAAACAAGACGCCGACCACTCCTGCTGGCACACAGGCGACTATCACTTTTTTCCAAAGTGTGATGGTATCTAATCGTTCTTTGTTTGATTTCTTGGGTGAAAACGGGTTCAGTGTGTAAAAATACAACACAATCACTGCCAGAATCGCTCCAAGTTGAATCACAACTTGAAACATTTCTTTAAACAATGGACGCGCTTCTAATTGCAAAAATTGATCGAATAAAATCAAATGTCCCGTACTGCTAATTGGAAGCCATTCTGTAATCCCCTCCACAATACCCAGCAAGACTACTTTTAACATTTCTACATTCACTCTAAAAATCGCCTCTATTTCAATACAAATTTTTCAAATGCTTTCGCAACTCCATCATTATCATTTGTATCAGTCACATAATCTGCGATTTCTTTTACGACCTCTTCTCCATTTTCCATAGCAACAGAAAATCCCACAGCTTTTAACATTTCATAATCATTATAGCTGTCTCCACAAGCCATAATTTCTTCTCTTTGAATTCCCAGTTGTTTTCCCAACCATAAAAGGCCGGTTCCCTTATCCGCACCTTCTACATTGATTTCTAAATCTACACTTGAAGAATTTGCAATCACAAGTCCTGACATACTTTCCAAACGTCGTCTCGCCTCTGCGCGTTCTTCCGGATAACGGAACACCGCTCTTAATTTGTCAATTGGCTGTTTTGTCTGATATAACATCTCATTCACATCTTCCACCGGAGTTCGCGTATTCAAGACATACTCTATCATGCTTGGACTAGAATAGTAGTCTTCTAAATGCGTAAGACAACTTGCTTTTGTATAAATCTTGTCACTGGTAATCAATTCTGGAATCGCGTCGTATTCTCCACAAAGTTTTAACACTTCCACCGCGTTTTCAAATGGAACTGGATTTGAATACAATACTTCTCCTGTTTCCAAATCGAGAATTTTCGCTCCATTGACCGTAACTGCGTATTTCATTCCCTTAAAATCAAGGATTTCTTTTGAAACTGCTGAAATTGGTCTTCCTGTGGAAATCAACACCACGCATCCCTGCTCAATAGCTTGATTTAATACCTTTCTTGTGTAGTCACTGATTTTCTTTTGACTGTTTAAAAGTGTGCCATCTAAATCCAAACCCACCATTTTAATATTTTGATTCATGTTCGTCCTCTTCTGTTTTTATTCTTATAGCATCTTTCATTTTAACAAAATTTGCGTCAAAACGCAATTTATAGTATAATGGTTCATAACACTTTATAAGAAAGGAACCTACATGAAACGATTTGATATCAAACGAAAGATTCGCATTAGTGCAATTCTAATCTCATTCGTGATATTTTTTGTTTCTGTTTGCCCTGCGTCTGCTGAAAAATCAGTCAGCGACTTAGAAAACAAAACCTCTGGATTAAAGTCTGAACTTTCCAACTTAAATAAGGAATTAAAAGCTCTCGAAAAAGATCTGGATGATATTTTGTCTCAGGTAAAAGAAACTTCTACCCGTTTAGAGAATACAAAAAAAGCTCTGGCAATTGCTACTGGTAAAGAGCAAGCACAATACGAATCTATGACGCTTCGAATTAAATATATGTATGAAAACGGAAATTTAGGCACGATTGAATTACTCTTTTCTTCAAGTTGTTTAAGTGAACTAGTTAGCCGTGCAGAATACGTTCTGGCAATTTCAAAATATGACCGAAATCTTCTCAAGGAATTTTCTGATACGAGAAAAGAAATCGAACATCAAGAAAAACAACTTCAAGAAGATCAGGCCTATTTAAAAGAACTTCAAGCGGAATTAGATGTAAAAGAGAAGGAATTGAAGAACAAAATTGCAAACACTTCCAAAAATCTCTCTTCCTACATGGCAAAATTAGAAGATGCAAAAGATAAATTAGACAACGCACAATCTTCTTCCAAAGAAGAGGTAAAGCCAATTACTCCAAGTACAGGGAACAGTGGAAACTCTGGAAACAGCGGAAATAGCGGAACTGGATCCTCACCTTCCACAGGAAACGGAGGGGTTTCCCATACTGTCGACGATGTAACGTTGCTCGCCGCATTGATTGAATGCGAAGCGGGAAGCACCAACTACGAAGGAATGCTGGCCGTTGGTTCAGTCGTTGTAAATCGGATGAAACACCATAAATTTCCAAATACACTGCGCGGTGTTGTATACCATACCGGTCAATTTCCTCCAGCACATAATGGGAAAGTCGACCGCATATTAAACCGTGGCGTAAAATCTTCCTGTGTCAAGGCTGCTACCGATGCCTTGAACGGAAAGAATAATGTAGGCAGTTGCCTCTACTTCCGCGCTGCCAGTTCTGGTCGTCCGGGAGTTGTAATTGGAGGCAATGTCTTCTTTTAAGCCAGAACAAAAGGGATGAAGCAAACACTTCATCCCTCCTTTTTTATTTCATTGTTGGTTGTGTCAAAATACTCTTCACATGTTGAATTTCTTCTTGGCTGGCCTTTGCTGCCGGAACATAATATCCTTTTTCGCGAGCAATATGATAAAGTTTTTCCTGTGACATTTCACATTCATTTCGAATCTGTTTTAAACATTGCTTTAATTCTTTATTTTCTGTTTGAGGAATCATATCACCAAACATTTTCAATTCCCCATTTACTCCTACGAGTGCATCTGAAACCATCGCTTTTTCTGTCATCTTTCTTCTCCTCTCTTATAAGAATTTCATTAAATCCTGTTTATTTTTCATTGCTGAATTTGCTGCATCCTGAAATAATTGTTTGATTTGTGGGTCTTGTGCCTGGTTTGCATACTCTGTCATTTTGCAATGTGTCGTATCATATCCACCAATCAAATGACGCAAATTTTGTAAGTCTAAAATTGAAATTTCTCCCATAATGTTTTCCTCCTATTTTGATTTTTCATTCTTATTATTCTTCTTTTTTTGAAATCTATCCTTTTCAAAAAAAGAAGAATTGGGAAAAATTCCCAATTCTTCTATTTATAATCAATATTCATAAGCATCAATCCATTTGCAGGGGCTGTCACTCCTGCGGCCTTACGGTCTTTTGCTTCTAAAATTTCCTTCACCTTCTCAGGTTCATAAAATCCTCTGCCGACACGAATCAATGTTCCAACTATAATCCTCACCATATTATACAAGAATCCCTCTCCTGTAATTCGTATCGTAATTTCATTTCCCTCAGTCAAAATATCTAATGCAGTAATTGTTCTCACCGTATTTTCCACATCGGTTCTTACGTTACAAAAACTGACAAAATCATGCTCCCCAATTAAATATCCTGCTGCCTGTCGCATCTTGTCTATATTTAATTCATAAGACACGAACCAATTTGTCAATCGTTTGGTAGGCACTGGAATCTGTGTATTTATAATATGATATTCATAAGTTTTACTACAGTCGCAATATCTCGGATGGAAATCAAGTGGCACCTCTTCAGACTTTACAATTACAATATCTTTCGGTAGTTTTTGGTTCAATGCCACAGCAATCTTTTCCGCAGGTATCGTCGTCTCCGTATCAAACACCGCCACGTTTCCCATGGCATGCACACCCGAATCTGTACGACTGGCACCAATTACTAGAATTGGTTCTCCTGTCAGTTTCTCCAATGCTTTATTAATCACTTCTTCAATTGTAATTCCATTTGGTTGAATTTGCCAACCACAATAATTCGTGCCATCATAGGCAATCGTCAATTTTATTCGTTTCATAGATACCTTCCAACTACAATCGCTGCAGCAACATATAATAGTGTAACTGCATATGTGAAAAAGTCCTTCTTCTTATAAACCAACGGTTTCATCTTTGTTCGACCGTCTCCGCCTCGATAACATCTGGATTCCATCGCCATTGCAAGGTCTGTTGCTCGACGAAACGCAGACACAAACAGTGGCACTAAAATTGGAACCATTGCCTTCGCTCTCTGTATAATGTTCCCACTCTCAAGATTGGCTCCTCTTGCAATTTGTGCCTTCATGATTTTATCGGTTTCTTCCAACAAAATTGGGATAAAACGAAGTGCAATTGACATCATCATTGCAATTTCATGCACCGGAAATTTTATTTTTCGCAATGGCCACAACAATTTCTCAATCCCATCTGTCAATGCGTTCGGTGTCGTAGTAAATGTCATTAAAGAAGATCCTAAAATCAAATAAATCAAACGCAACGCCATAAACAACGCTGTTCGAAGTCCTTCATCTGTAATCTTCAAAAATCGATATTCCCACAAAGTCTTTCCTGTTTTTGTCAAAAACAAATTAAACACCAACGTAATCATCAGCAACATTAGAATTGGTTTCAATCCTTTTGCAATAAAGCGAAACGGAACTTTTGAAACACGAATTGCCGTCACTAAAAAAATCGTCGCTATCAAATAACCATATATATTGTCAAACAAGAACAAGGAAACCAAATAGAATATCGTGCACATAATCTTTGTCCTTGGGTCCAAACGGTGCAAGATACTATTGACAGGATAATACTGACCAATTGTAATATCTCTAATCATATGTTCTCCTTTATATTTCAAATGCATTCGAGATTGTCTCGACTGCTTCTTCTATCGTCGTAGCTTCCACATTCACAGGCACTCCTCTTTTTGCTAATTCATGCATCATATAGGTAACCTGCGGTGCTGCTAATCCCACCTCTTCTAATGTTTTGTACTGTCCAAATACGGCCTTCGGGACATCATCAAACAGCTTCTTCCCATCATTCATTACAATGATTCGATCCACGTATTTTGCAATATCTTCCATGCTGTGAGAGACAAGAACCACCGTCAAGTTGCCTTCTTTTTGTAAATGTGCAATCTGATCTAAGATTTCATCTCTTCCTTTTGGATCCAATCCGGCTGTAGGTTCATCTAAAATCAACACCTTCGGTTTCATCGCCAAAACACCCGCGATTGCAACACGTCGTTTTTGACCTCCTGAAAGTTCGAACGGTGACACCTCGTAATACTTTTCTGGAAGTCCAACTAATTTTAATGCTTCTACTGCTCGTTCCTTGCATTCTTCCTCAGACAAGCCTTGGTTCTTTGGTCCAAAACAGACATCCTTTAATACATCCATCTCAAACAGTTGATGCTCCGGATATTGGAATACTAATCCCACATGATTTCGCAATTGACGCAAATCATATTTCTTTTTGTAGATATCTTCCCCTAAATAGTACATCGAACCGCTCGTCGCACGAATCAATCCATTCATATGTTGAATCAACGTAGATTTTCCCGAACCTGTATGTCCGATAATTCCTACAAATTCACCCTCATAGATTTCCAAATTAATATCGTTTAATGCATGTCTCTCATAAGCATCTCCCGGATTGTATATATAATTGAGGTTTTCCATTTTAAGAATCGGAGAATCTTTCTTTGTTTCTCTCTCTTCCTTTTTTGAAACTTCTACTTTTTTCTCACTCTGCTTGCACAGAGACAATGCTTCTACTAATTCACCTGTGGTCAAAATTCCATCCGGTATCGGATATCCTTTTTTCTTTAATTCATACGCCAGCAATGTCACTTGAGGCACATCCAATCGATATTGTTTTAACTTCTCTACTTGGCTGAAAATCTCACGTGCTGTTCCATCCATCACAATATGGCCTTGGTCCATAACAATCACTCGGTCTGCACCGACAACTTCTTCCATGTAATGAGTAATCAGAATCACTGTGATATTCTCTTTCTTTCGAAGTTCCTCTACGGTTCGCAAAACTTCTTTTCTTCCATTTGGGTCCAACATTGCCGTCGGTTCATCTAACACGATACATTTTGGACGCATTGCAACTACCCCTGCAATTGCAACTCTCTGTTTTTGCCCACCAGATAATCGGTTTGGAGATTGTGCGCGATATTTCAACATACCCACTGCACGCAAACTCTCTTCTACTCGTTTCCATATATCTTCTGTCGGAACCCCTAAATTTTCCGGTCCAAATCCTACATCTTCCTCCACAACGGTTCCAATAATCTGATTGTCTGGATTTTGAAATACCATACCGGCTGTCTGCCGAACATCCCAAATATTCTCTTCGTCGCTGGTATTTTTCCCATCTACCCACATCGTTCCTCCATTTGGAACCAAGATGGCATTCATATGCTTTGCAAGTGTAGACTTTCCAGAACCATTATGACCTAATATCGCAATAAATTGCCCTGCTTCAATCTTTAAATCAAGCTCGTCAATGGCACGACGAACTCCGATGACATTTCCATCATCATCATGTTTTTCATATTCAAAAATTAGTTTTTCTGCTTGAATCATGCTCACTGACGTCTCCTTTCATGATATATCGATTTATTTTACTTCATTTACTTATCATTTGCAAGGATTCTATATCAGTTATTTAATGGATGATGGGTTGTATGACAATATTGACAAATACTTCGCACAATTATAAAATATGAAACAGTAAAAACACAAAGAAAGAAGGGCTTATATATGGCAAATCCAATCATTACATTCGAAATGGAAAACGGAGACATTATGAAGGCAGAATTATATCCTGAAGTTGCTCCGAATACAGTAAATAACTTTATTTCACTTGTCCAAAAAGGATTTTATAACGGTTTGATCTTCCACCGTGTAATCTGTGGATTCATGATTCAAGGTGGATGTCCACAAGGTATTGGAACTGGCGGACCTGGTTATCAAATCAAGGGAGAATTTTTACAAAATGGGTTCCCAAATCATTTAAAACATGAACCAGGAGTTCTCTCTATGGCTCGTGCTATGCATCCAGACTCAGCAGGATCACAATTCTTTATCATGCACCAAACTTCACCACACTTGGATGGTTCTTATGCTGCTTTTGGTAAAGTGATTGAAGGACTTGATATTGTGGATAAAATTGCTTGCGTCGCAACTGACTTTAGAGACAAACCAGTTGAACCACAAGTAATCAAATCCGTGACCGTAGACACACAAGGCGTAACTTATGATGAACCAGAAACATGCTAATTGTTTGACCACGCTTTGCTACATTGAAAAAGACGACTGCTATTTAATGCTACATCGCATTTCAAAAAAGAACGATATTAATAAAGATAAATGGATTGGTGTCGGTGGACATTTTGAAGCAAATGAATCGCCAGAAGAATGCTTACTTCGAGAAGTAAAAGAAGAAACCGGTCTCACCCTAACTTCTTATCGTTTTCGCGGAATTGTAACATTTATAACAGATGAACTTGAAGAAGCAGAATATATGCATCTCTTTACTGCAGATGCTTTTGAAGGAGATTTGATTTCCTGCGAGGAAGGTCAATTAGAATGGGTTCCCAAAAAGGAGCTTTGTCATCTTAATCTTTGGGAAGGCGATAAAATTTTCCTTCAATTGATAGCTGAAGACGCACCATTTTTTTCATTGAAATTGCGTTATCAAAAAGACCGCTTGGTCGAAGTGGTTTTAAATGGAAAAGTACAAAAATAAAAATAAGGAAAGTGGATTGATGTATCTACTTTCCTTATTTTTTTATCCTTTTATAAACGAACGTTTAATTTCTGCAAAAGAGCTTCCTGCAACACTTGCGAAAAATTAATGCCCGCCAACATTGCTTCTTCGTTCATCCATTCAGGTAATGTTAGAGTCTTCTTAACAGCTTTGTTATTATACATCTTTCTATATGCCATTGTATCGCAAGCAACATAACTTACAAATTCACCATCTGACACAGATAACGCATTCAAATCTGAAGCCGTCGGTATCTCACGCCCATCTTTTTCATAGCCATACAGAACCAAAGCCAATGCATCTCGTGCCATCTCTAACCCCTCTTCAAGACTATCTCCACAAGTATAGCATCCCTCTAAATCTGGAAAACAGATAGAATAACCTTTTTCTTCTGGTGTGAAAATTGCTGGATATGCATATTTTGCCATATTAAATCCTCCTAAAATCATTGTTTCACCCCCGCATCTTTTAATATATTTTTAAGGGTGCCAGTTGGAATTTCCGCTTTGTGTCTAGGTACAGCAAATTGTCTCTGTGTAATTTTGCTATACCAAATATCATGACGACTTCCATTTCTTAAAACATAACATTTGTTCTTTTTAAGCAGTTTTATTAATTCCTGCGTTTTCATAAATTCTCCTCTCGCCAACATTATATTAACACGTGTTTGCACGTGTGTCTAGTAATAAAAATCATACAACCACAATCATAAGCATCACTCCTGTATTTAATTCTCATCAAATTTGAAATCTTTGGCTGAAATGCCTTGAAAAAGAGATGCACGAAATGTGCAAAAGATATTTTTGATGTAGCTGTTATTATAATCGAAACTCAAACCTCCTTCAATACAAAAACTCCTGGCCCATAGGGCACCGGAGTAAAATCAATCCGAAATTCCTAGTACACTCCAATTGTATAGGAGTATAGACTATTAACCATTATTCCAAATTCAAAATCTGCGAAAGCACCTCAATGATAATCTCATTGGTACACGCCTTCGTATATCCCATCATATGAAGGGAAATCTCATCCTGCTTTTGCGCTTCTGTCAAACTGTCATCTTTCTTTGTCTCCTCGATGAGTTTGATTAACTGAGGCGTCATCTCCTCATACATCTCAATCGTCGTCTCCGACACTAACTTTCTTAACTCTTCTTTCGTTCTTGGTACCATACGCTTCTCCTAACCGATATTTCGAATCTTAAAATCACGTTCTGCCTCTCGCTTCTGATCTTTCTTCGCGATATCATCACGCTTATCATATAACTTCTTACCCTTTGCCAAGCCAATCTCCATCTTCACTAAACTTCCCTTTAGGTAAACCTTAAGAGGAACCACTGAAATCCCCTTCTCCTTGACCTTGCCAAGCATCTTGTTAATTTCCGCCTTGTGAAGCAATAACTTTTTCACACGCAATGGGTCTTTATTAAAAATGTTTCCTTTTTCATATGGGCTAATGTGCATACCATATACAAACACTTCTCCATTTTCGATACGAATAAATGCTTCTTTAATGCTACATTTCCCCATGCGAAGTGATTTCACCTCGGTACCGTGTAAGGCAAGTCCCGCCTCATAGGTATCGAGAATGAAGAAATCATGATATGCTTTTTTATTGTTCGCAATCAACTTGATTGAATCATTTGCCATAGTTATTCCTCTCCTGCAAGTTCAAAATCAATGGTTCGCTGCAACCTGTCGGTCCCTATTACACGGACATTTACCGTCTGTCCCAGCTGATAGGCCTTTCCTGTGTGCTCTCCAACCATCTCATATCTATCCTCTATATAATTATAACGGTCATCATATAGATTTGTCACGTGAATTAATCCTTCAATCGTATTTGGTAATTCGACATAAATCCCCCATTTGGTAATTCCGGATATCACACCTTCGAATTCCTGTCCAATACGCTCCGCCATATATTCCACTTTTTTCAGTTTCACTGTTTCGCGCTCCGCCTCTTCTGCCAAACGCTCACGACTGCTAGACTGCTTTGCAACTTCCGTTAAAATGTTCTCATAGTGAAGCCGTCTTTCCTCACTCATTCTTCCGCGCAGATTATCTTTGATAATGCGATGAATCTGCAAATCCGGATATCTTCGAATTGGAGAAGTGAAGTGACAGTAATAAGGAGCTGCAAGGCCAAAATGTCCGGTGTTCTCTGGCGTATACTTCGCCTGTTTCATGGAACGAAGTGCCAAGCGACTGATGAGTGTCTCTTCTGGCGTTCCCTCCACTTTTCCTAACAACTTCTGAATCTCCTTCGGCCTTACTTCCTTGTTAGAAACATGCATAGAATGTCCAAAATTATGGATAAAAGTCGCCAGTTTCTTTACCTTATCCTCATCTGGCGATTCGTGAGTACGATACACAAATGGTATCTCCTGCCAAAAATAATCCTCAGCAACGGTCTCATTGGCAAGAAGCATAAAGTCCTCGATAATCTTCGTTGCCACATTTCTATCATACGGCTTGATGTCGATTGGTCGTCCCTTCTCATCCAAGACCATCTTCGTCTCTGGGAAATCAAAATCGATAGAACCTCTCTGTTTCCGCTTTTCTCTTAAGATAAAAGAGAGTTCTTTCATAAGTTCAAACATTGTAACTAATTCTTTGTAGCGTGCAATTTCTTCTTGGTCTTCTTCCTCCAAGATTTTCTTCACGCTGGTATAACTCATACGCTCATCAATGTGAACCACGGTCTCTGCAATCTGATGGTCAATGACTTGTCCCTTTTCATTGATGGTCATAATGCAACTGAGCGCCAATCGGTCTTCTCTCGCATTCAAAGAACAAATCCCATTGGAAAGTGTATGCGGAAGCATCGGTATGACACGATCCACCAAATAGACACTGGTTCCTCGCGCAAGCGCCTCTCGGTCTAACGCACTATTTTCCTGTACATAGTTGGTAACATCTGCAATGTGAACTCCCAAAATATATGTGTCACCATCTCTGGTAATGGAAATCGCATCATCTAAATCTTTTGCGTCTTCACCGTCAATGGTCACCATCGTCCAGTCTCTCAAATCCAGACGTCCTACCATATCCGCTTCACTCACCTCTTTTGCCACACGTTCCGCCTGATTTAATACCTTTTCCGGAAATTCCATTGGCAAATCATAACCTTTTACAATTGATAAAATATCTGTTCCAGGGTCATTGATATGACCTATGATTTCAACTACTTTTCCTTCTGGTTTTCGATTGTTTTCCCCATACTTTGTAAGTTCAACAACAACCTTGTGTCCTGTCACAGCGCCTTTTGAGCGTTCTAATGGAACAAAGACATCTTCCGCAATTTTCTGATTATCCGGTATCACAAATCCAAAATTCTTGCTCTTTTGGAAATATCCCACTAATCGCATAGTTCCATGTTCTATAATCTTTGTAATACGTCCTTCTTTTCTCTTTCCGCTTGGAGCTGCTTTAATTACAACCTCCACACGGTCATTATGAAAAGCACCTTTGCGATCTTCTTCAGATATAAAAATATCTTCCGCCTCATTTTCTATAGTCACAAAACCGAAACCTTTGGCGTGAGCCGTATAAACTCCCACCAAATGCTTTGTTTCGCCTTTTACATACTTTCCTTTTTCGGTGAGATGGATTTTTCCTTCTCTTTCCAAATCATCTAAAATCTCTTTTAATTCGCTTCTTTGCTCTTTTGAAACTTGCAATAGAATGGCAAGTTCTTTCAGTTTCATTGGTACATAAAATTCATCGCAAATAAACTCATAAATCAATTTTTTTCTTTTTTCATACTTTGAATCCATCCTATCACTTCCTTTCTAAATTTTCTTGATGATACGAAAAAACACTCTTATTACTAAACTAATAAGAGTGTCCTGTTATCTCATTCGTATGTCAATCTTACGGCATGAATTTTCCGTTTAACACAAATGCTAATACAACAAATAAAATTGCTGCAATTCTTGTAATCCAAACTAAAGTCCCTTCCATAGAACGTCCTTTATTCTTTCCCCAGAATGTATCTGATGAACCACTTAATGCTGAAAGTCCATCGGATTTACTTTCTTGAAGCAATACCATTACAATCAAAACGACACTATCTATAGCAAGTAAAACTGTTAAAATTATTTTCAATACGTCCATTCTTACACCTCCCGCGCATATAACACAAGTATTTTAACACAAGAGTTTCTTATCTGCAAGCATTTCTTATTGCTTTTTTCCAAATGGAACCAATTCTTCCTCAATTCGCAGTAGCTGATTATACTTTGCAACACGTTCTGTGCGGCATGGCGCGCCTGTTTTAATCTGCCCTGCGCAAAATGCAACTGCAATATCTGCAATCATACAATCTTCTGTCTCCCCAGAACGATGTGATATGATAGTTTGATATCCTGACGTCTTTGCAAGTTCAATGGTTTCAAACGCTTCTGTCAAAGTTCCAATCTGATTTACCTTTACCAAAATCGAATTCGCAACGCCTCGTTCTATTCCCTTTTTCAATCGTTTTGTATTTGTGACAAACAAATCGTCTCCTACTAGTCTTACACGATTTCCCAACTTTTCTGTAATGAGTTTCCATCCATCCCAGTCTTCCTCATCCATCGGATCTTCTATAGAAATAATTGGAAATTGTGAGATAAGCATTTCGTAATAATCTACCATTTCTTCAGAAGAGCGTATGACATCTTCTCCTTCAAATACATATTTTTTAAACTCTTTGTTGTAGAGTTCTGACGCAGCCACATCCAGCGCAAATGCCACATCAGCACCCAAGTTGTATCCTGATTTTTCAACCGCTTTTGCCAATAGCGTGAGTGCCTCCCTGGCATCTTCTACATTTGGAGCAAATCCACCCTCATCTCCTACTGCTGTGCTTAAACCTTCTTCTCGTAGTAGTTTCTTCAATGTGTGATAAATTTCTGCACACATACGAAGACCTTCTTTAAAACAGGTTGCTCCTACCGGTAGAATCATAAATTCTTGAAAATCTAATGAATTATCTGCATGTCTTCCTCCATTTAATACATTCATCATCGGCGTTGGCATTTTCTTTAAAGACACTCCGCCAAGATAACGATACAATGGAAGATGTAATGCATTAGCTCCTGCGCGAGCCACAGCCATAGATACACCCAGCATGGCATTTGCACCCAAATTCGATTTGTTTTCTGTTCCATCTAGTTTTAACAAAAGCATGTCTACTTCTGTTTGCCCGAATACATTCATGCCTATAAGTTCTGGAGCAATCCTTGTATTGACATTATCTACAGCCATCTGTACGCCCAACCCATGGTATCGTTTTTCTCCATCTCGCAATTCCACAGCCTCGAACTGTCCGGTAGATGCACCCGACGGTACGCTTGCCCTTCCACATACGTTCTCTCCAGCAAGAACTTCCACCTCTACTGTTGGATTTCCTCTGGAATCCAAAATTTCTCTAGCGTAAACATCTGTAATTGGTAAATATTCGTACATACTATTTTCCTCCCTTAAAAAAGTAGTATGCACAACTTTTCTTAAAATATAAAAAAGTGTTTGCTTGCAAACAAAAAGACGTGTGCCATTCATAGCACACGCCCTATCTTAATCAATTACAATGAGACCTTCTGCACAAATAACATCAATCACTTGTTTCACATATTTTGCACAAAGTTCATCTGATTCTGCCTCTACCATAACTCGAATCACCGGCTCTGTTCCACTTTCACGAACTAGAATTCGTCCATTTTCACCGAGTGCTTCTGTAACGTCCGCAATCGCCTTCTGCACAGCTGGATTCTCTCTTGCAGTCTTTTTATCCGCTACTCGCACATTCTTGAGTAACTGTGGGAAAATTTTTACTTCCTCCGCTAATGTGGCAAGGGATTGTTTCTTTTCCAAAAGAACTTCCATCAATAGGAGGGAAGTTAAGATGCCATCACCAGTTGTGGCATACTTACTGAAAATAATATGACCTGACTGCTCTCCACCCAATGAGTAGTTGTTTGCTGTCATATTTTCAGATACATACTTATCACCAACGGCTGTCTTCTCATACTTAAGTCCCACTTTATCACATGCTTTATAAAGTCCCAAGTTTGACATAATCGTAGTGACGATGGTATCTCCATTCAAACGGCCTTCTTCTTTGAGATATTTTCCACAAATGTAAAGGATCTTATCGCCATCTACAAGCTCACCATTTTCATCCACTGCCAGACATCTGTCAGCATCTCCGTCGTAAGCAAAGCCCACATCTAAGGCATTTTCTTTGACATATTCTTGCAAACGCTCAATGTGCGTAGAACCGCAATTTCGGTTAATATTTGTTCCGTCTGGCTCACTATTGATGACATATGTCTTTGCGCCCAACGCATCAAATACACTCTTTGCAATTGTGGAAGCACTACCATTCGAACAATCAAGACCAACTCTTTTGCCCTTAAATGAACGTGTCGCCACAGAAATTAAATGTCCAATATAACGATTTCTTCCTGCAGAATAATCCACAGTACGTCCGATGCGTTCCCTTGTAGCATATGGAATTTCTCCAAAAGTTCCATCAATATATGCTTCTATTTTGTCTTCCACTTCTGCCTCTAATTTACGTCCCTCTGCATTGATTACTTTAATTCCATTATCAGAAAATACATTATGGCTTGCAGAAATCATAATTCCGCAGTCAAAATCTTCTGTGCGAACTACATAAGAAACACTCGGTGTGGTCGTTACGTGCAAAAGATATACATCCGCTCCCGACGCAGTAAGTCCTGCAGAAAGAGCATCTTCAAACATATAACTGCTTCGTCTAGTATCTTTACCTATCACAACTCTTGCTTTGTGCTCTTGTCCGTAATACCAACCAAGAAATCTACCAACTTTAAACGCATGCTCCACGGTAAGCACAACATTGGCTTCCCCTCGAAAACCATCTGTTCCAAAATACTTTCCCATATGAATTTACCTCACTAAATTTACTTTTCTACTACTACTTTTCCATCTACAATTACTTTATATACATTCATCTTATGGTCTACAATAACAAGATCCGCTTTCAATCCTTTACGGATTTCTCCACGGTCATTCAATCCAACTGCTTTTGCAGGGTTACGTGAAGCGAATTTGAAGAGATCGACCAAAGAAGCTCCTGTATGTTTCATAAAGTTTCGACATGCTTGGTCTAATGTCAATTTTGAACCAGCGATTTCTCCTTCAAAGTCAAACAAGATATCAAATGCTCCATCATATAAATCTCCTGGTGGAATTGGTCCATCAAATACACAAGCATCAGAAATCAAAACAATCTTATCATCACCCTTGATGCGACGAATCAAACGTTGATTGTATGGATTTACGTGAATACCAACTGTATCACTAATAATTTCCGCATAAATATCTGTATTATAATTTACTGCTTCATCCACACAGATTCCACGGCACTCTGGATAAATTTCCAAAGTTCCAGTTGCATTTGTATGATGTGTTCCGATGCAAAGACCATATGGCATTAATTCTTCAATTTGTTGTGGCGTTGCTTCACTGTGTCCTACGGAAAAACGAACATTTGGATTTGCTGCTTTTGCATCAATTACAAACTGCTCAATCCCTTCTCTTTCTGGTGCCAATACCCAAACACGAGCATCATCTCCTGCCTTGTCAATAAGCATTTGATAATTTTCTTTACAAACAGGTCCTTTCCATGGATTATTCTCACGGTCTGCTCCAAATTTTGGATTCATATATGGTGTCTCCATGTAAAATCCACCAAAGTTCGTTCCCTCTTTATCCTTCAAAGCATCACGAATAATATCCATTTGTTCTACCAATTTTTCTTTTGTCATGTTGAAATATAAAGTAGGAAGTACAGTTGTTGTACCATGCTCTAACATAAATCGCGATGCGAACTCAGGATCTTCAAAGAACCATTTTCCACCACCTGCATGTGTGTGAATATCTACTAATCCAGGCCCCACATAAGCGCCTTCTGCATCAATCACTTCGTATTCACTCAAATCTCCCACTTTTTTCATAAGACCATAATCGAAGATTTTCCCGTCTTTTAAAAGGATGTATGCTTCCGGAATATAATGGTCTTTCATAACTAATTCTGCATTAATAATCGCTAACATTTTCTTATCTCCTTATTATTAGTGATGGAACAAACGAATTCCTGTAAATGCCATCGCCATATCGTATTTGTTACATGTACTGATTACATGGTCATCGCGAACAGATCCGCCTGGTTGTGCAATGTATTTTACACCACTCTTGTATGCTCGTTCGATGTTATCTCCAAATGGAAAGAATGCATCTGAACCGAGCGATACGTCTGTCATCTTATCTAACCATGCACGTTTTTCTTCTCTTGTGAAAACTTCTGGTTTTACTTTGAATATATTTTGCCATGTGCCTTCTGCCAAAACATCCATGTATTCATCACCGATATATAAATCGATAGAATTGTCTCTGTCTGCTCTTCCGATACTGTCAACGAATTGCAATCCTAATACTTGAGGTGCTTGACGAAGCCACCAATTGTCTGCCTTTTGTCCAGCTAAACGTGTACAGTGAATACGCGATTGTTGCCCTGCACCGATACCGATTGCCTGGCCACCTTTCGCATAACATACGGAATTAGATTGTGTATATTTCAATGTGATAAGTGCAATTGCCAAATCAATTTTTGCTGATTCTGGGATTTCTTTGTTGTCTGTCACTACATTTGAAAGTAATTCTTCATCAATGACAAGTTCATTTCTACCTTGTTCGAACGTAATACCAAATACTTCTTTATGCTCAATTGGATTCGGCTCATAGTTTGGATCAATCTCAATGACTGCGTAGTTTCCTTTTTTCTTTGCTTTCAGGATTTCCAATGCTTCCGGTTCATATCCCGGTGCAATCACACCATCGGAAACTTCTCTTTTTATAAGTTTCGCTGTTGCAACATCACAGACATCTGAAAGTGAAATAAAATCTCCGAAAGAAGACATTCTGTCTGCACCTCTCGCTCTTGCATATGCACAAGCCAAAGGAGATAACTCACCCAAATCATCCACCCAATAAATCTTAGCAAGGGTTTCGTCCAAAGGAAGACCTACCGCTGCACCTGCAGGAGATACGTGCTTGAAGGAAGTTGCTGCAGGAAGTCCTGTTGCCTGCTTTAATTCCTTTACCAGCTGCCAGCCATTAAAAGCATCCAAAAAGTTAATATATCCGGGCTTACCGTTTAACACGGTAACAGGCAAATTACTACCATCCTCCATATAAATACGGGAAGGTTTCTGGTTAGGGTTACAACCATATTTTAATTCCATTTCATTCATTATACTTTCCTCCGCTTAGTTGTTTTTATTTACAATCTTAGTCTCATACTTGCCAGTTTCGATATCAATGTATCTTACAAACAAAGATACCTTGTTTTCTTCGTTCAAGCTGTTCCAAAGCATAT
>JAZNKI010000047.1:0-7074 GCA_045578495.1 Faecalimonas sp. | reverse complement strand
CTACTTCTAACATTGCCATTCAAACGCACCTCCTATCGGAAATATTCCAATTTCTTCTCCAAACGACTAAGAAGAACTGTTAGAATACCATTAAATATCAAATAATAGATACCCGTAAAGAAAAGAGGCCAAATAGCACCTGCAATTCCATGGGACCCTTTCAAGAAAGTTTGCCCCGCATAAATAATTTCCTGTAATGCAATAATACGTGCAAGGGACGTGTCTTTTACCAGAGTAATAATCTCATTTGACATCGGTGGAATAACACGTTTTACCATTTGCAGTAATTTTACTCGAAAGAAAATTTGACTCCTTTTCATACCAAGAACCAATCCTGCTTCTTCCTGGCCTAACGGAACACCCTGGATTCCACCCCGATAAATTTCAGAAAAATAACAAGCATAATTAAAGACAAATGCCACAGTCGCCGCTATAAAACGGCCACCTTCACCTACACCCCAAATATGATTTTTCAGCACCAGTCCTGGCCCATAATAAATAATCAACAGTTGAATCATAAGAGGCGTACCTCGCACAATCCAAACAACAACTCTTGTTACATAGCTTACGGGTTTAAAACGGGACATGGATCCTAGGGCAATAATCAATCCCAGAGGGATAGCTCCAATCAATGTGGCTACAAACAATTTCAACGTTTGCAAAAATCCAATATTTAATGCATTTACAACGATTGGAAACTGTTCCACTATTCGTTCCATATGTATATCCTGCTTTCTAATCTATTTCTGTTCAATAATGTCATCTTGAATTCCATATTTTTCTGCACATTTCATCATTGTACCGTCTGCATATGCTTCTTTCATAAATTTTTCTAATTCTGCCAAAAGGTCAGAACCTTTTCGGAATCCAACACCAAGTTTTTCATCTGAAACATAAATTGAAGTTGCAACCAAGTCCGAATAATCTGTATTCGGTCCAACCATAGCAACAGCCATCAAATAATCGACAATAGCTGCTTCAGAAGCTCCTGTTTTCACTTCATTTAATGCAGCTGCCTGATTATCAAATCCTAAACATTCCCAATTTCTCGCTTCTGCTTGTGCTTCTCCTGCGCTTCCTTTTTCTACTGCAAAATTAAGTTTTGCAACGCTTTCTTCTGTTGTATATTTGTCTGCTTTATCCGCCTTAACAACAACCACTTGATGATTGTTGCAATACGCCTTGTAATCCATTTCAGCCTTCACTTTGTCATCTATAGTCATTGCATTCCAAACGCAATCCAAACTTTTGTTATCCAATTCCAAATTTTTAAGTTCCCAATCTCCGATTATCTCAAATTTCACTTCTACACCTAGATACTCTGCAAAAGCTTTCGCCATCTCAGCATCAAAACCAACCCATTCATCTGAACCTTTTTCCTTGTAATCCATAGGTGCAAATTCTGTAATACCAACAACAAGTACGCCTTTATCCTTTACATATTCTAAATCTGTCAGTTCTTTTTCTGTCTCCTTTGTCGAGCCACATGCTGCAAGTGAAAGTACCATAACAATACTTAACATAAGTGCAATTATTTTTTTCATAACTATATTCTCCTTTGAATTTATTATACTTTTTTATATTAGCGAATTAGCGAAGTAAAGTCAAGTCTTTTTATCAACTTCCTTTCTTTTAAAAAAAAAATGTGTTGACGATACTCTTTTGGTATCATCAACACATTTTACATTTTATTTAACGAATTAAACAATTCCTTGTGCTGTCATTGCATCTACAACTTTTTCAAATCCGGCAATGTTTGCACCTACTACATAATTTCCTTTTACTCCATATTTTTCTGCTGCAGCTGCTGCATTGTGGCAAATATTCACCATAATTCTTTGGAGTTTTTCATCTACTTCTTCGAATGTCCAGCTTAAACGTTCACTGTTTTGTGACATTTCAAGTGCGGATGTTGCTACACCACCTGCATTTGAAGCTTTACCTGGTGCAAAGATAACACCATTTTCTTGTAAGTAATGTGTAGCTTCTAATGTCGTAGGCATGTTCGCACCTTCTGCCACTGCTGTAACACCGTTTGCAACCAATGCTTTTGCATCGTCAAGAAGAAGTTCGTTTTGTGTTGCACATGGTAATGCGATATCTACTTTTACAGTCCATACGCCTCTTCCTTCATGATATTCTGAATTCGGACGATATTTCTTGTATTCTGTAAGTCTTCCACGTTGTACTTCTTTGATTTCTTTAATTGCTGCAAGGTCAATTCCTTCTGCATCATAAATCCAACCATTTGAATCGCTCATTGTAAGAACTTTTGCGCCAAGTTGTGTTGCTTTTTCAGCTGCGTAAATCGCAACATTTCCCGAACCAGAAATTGCAACTGTCTTTCCAGCAAGTTCAATTCCTGCTAAGCTAAGCATTTCTTTTGTGAAGTATAACAATCCATATCCAGTAGCTTCTTTTCTAGCTAAAGAACCACCGTAGCTTAATCCTTTTCCTGTAAGAACGCCTTCGTATACGTTGCGGATACGTTTGTATTGTCCGTACATGTAACCGATTTCTCTAGCTCCTGTACCGATATCACCTGCAGGAACGTCTGTGTCTGCTCCGATATGTTTGCAAAGTTCTGTCATAAAGCTTTGGCAGAACGCCATGATTTCTCTATCTGATTTTCCTTTAGGATCAAAATCAGAACCACCTTTTCCTCCACCAATCGGAAGACCTGTTAATGAGTTTTTAAATGTTTGTTCAAATCCCAAGAACTTAATAATACCTAAGTTAACTGATGGATGTAAACGAATACCTCCCTTGTATGGTCCAATTGCACTGTTGAACTGTACACGGTATCCTTTATTCACCTGTACTTGCCCTTTATCATCTACCCAAGGAATACGGAACATGATAATTCTTTCAGGCTCTACCAATCTTTCCAAAAGAGCTTCTCTTCTGTACTTATCTTCGTTTGCTTCAATTACAACTCGAAGAGATTCCATAACTTCTTTTACAGCCTGATGGAATTCTGGTTCAGCTGGGTTTTTCTTTTCCACTAATTCAATAATCTCATCTACGTATGACATTTTTCTTTCCTCCTCTTGTTTCACTCAGTTCAGTATAATGCTTTATTAAAATGAAGTCAATAAAATTTATTTCTACAACCTCTGCAAAAAATAAAAGCATTCCGGAAAAATTCCGAAATGCTTTTATGTACTTTTTAGTAATAGTAATAGCTTGAAGTTCCAGCTGCTGCAACTCCACCAATAACGACAACGATAAGATAAATAACAAATATAACGACTACTAAAGCAAGAGAAATAATTGAAATAATAAGACCTGCTTTTCCTAGTCCTGACATTTTTCCATATTTTGAACGCTCAACAAGCGACAAAATAATTGAAACGATACAGAAAATACCTGGGCAACAGAAAAGTGATGCAATCGAAAAAATAAACGATGTGATACCTAATCCTGTATTACCAACTGGTTTTTCTTCTACTACTGTGTTTAAGAAATCATCTTGATTTCCACCTGAATAATTATAATTTTCCATAACTATACCTCTCTCTCAAATCATTTTTTTTTACAGTAACACATTCTACTTTTTTTGTCAAACAATTGTCTCATTTTGTCTATTTTTTTGATAAATTGCGCTTTCTAAGTACTTTGTGCTATAATGGCCTAAAACATTATATGAAAGAGAGTCTTTAATATGTACTTTAACAAGAAACAACAATGGCTTATATTCATAGGAATAAATGCGCTCGTTCTTTTTATATTGATATTTTTTCCATTTTACCGAGCCCATCTTGCCGGAACACCTCTTATGGCCTGCAAATTTTATAAATATACAAAGCTATACTGTACCGGTTGCGGTGGTACCCGTGCATTCAACGCTCTGGTAAACTTTAGAATCATAGATTCTTTCAAATACAATCCCATCGTTCCAATCGGTGCCGTAGCATTTATCATTTATGAAGTCACCATGATTGTCTATCTAATCAAAGGAACGAAACGACCATTTTTCGTAAAACCTTGGATGGTTTGGGCATTTCTTACATTCTGGTTTACTTATGCAATCATTCGTGACATTCTATTGATTTGCGGAATTGACATGCTTGCAAACATCTAGCATCCTTTAAAGCAAAAAATACCCGCCACACAGCGGGTATTTCTTTTTTATTCTTCTACAACATCTCTCATAGAGAAGCTAATTCTTCCCATTTTGTCTTTTCCAAGGCAAACCACTTTCACCTTATCTCCCAATGTAAGAACATCCTCTACTTGTTTGATTCTTTCTTTTGAAATCTTAGAAATGTGAACCATTCCTTCTTTTCCAGGTGCAAACTCGATGAATGCGCCGAATTCTTTGATGCTGATTACTTTTCCTTCGAATACCATTCCGGCTTCGAAGTCAGTAACGATTGTAGCGATCATCTTCATAGCTTCTTCCATCTTTTCTGCATCTGTACCACATACAGATACTGCTCCATCGTCTGTGATATCAATCTTAACGCCAGTTTGTTCAATGATTGCGTTGATCGTCTTTCCTCTTTGTCCTACAACATCACCAATCTTAGCTGGATCAATTTGCATAGATTGAATCTTTGGTGCATATTTTCCAACTTCTGGACGTGGCTGTGCAATTGCTTTAGACATAACTTCATCTAAGATGTATGTTCTTGCTTTCTTTGTGCAAGCGATTGCTTCTTCAATGATTGCACGTGTTAAACCGTGAATCTTAATATCCATTTGGATTGCTGTAATACCTTTATGTGTACCAGCCACCTTAAAGTCCATATCTCCAAAGAAGTCTTCAAGTCCTTGAATATCTGTAAGTACTAAGTAGTCATCATCTGTATCCCCTGTTACAAGACCTGCTGAGATACCTGCAACAGCTGCTTTAATTGGAACACCTGCTGCCATAAGAGACATACTTGATGCACATACACTTGCTTGAGATGTAGAACCATTTGATTCAAATGTTTCTGACACTGTACGGATTGCATATGGGAATTCCTCTTCGCTTGGAAGTACTGGAACCAATGCTCTCTCAGCCAATGCACCATGTCCGATTTCACGACGTCCTGGTCCTCTTGAAGGTTTTGTTTCACCTACTGAGTATGCAGGGAAGTTGTAGTGATGCATATATCTCTTTGAAGTTTCTGCTTCATCCAATCCATCTAATTTTTGAGCTTCTGATAAAGGTCCTAATGTTGTGATTGTACAGATTTGAGTCTGTCCACGAGTAAACATTGCTGAACCATGTACTCTTGGAATGATATCTGTCTCAGCTGCAAGTGGTCTGATTTGGTCAATTGCTCTACCATCTGGACGTTTGTGATCAACTAAGATCATCTTACGTACTGTTTTCTTTTCATATTGGTAAAGTGCTTCACCTAAAATAGCCAACCACTCTTCGTTATCTGCAAATGCTTCTTCTAATCTTTCTCTGATAACGCGAATGTTTTCTTCTCTTACTTGTTTTTCATCTGTGAAAACTGCAACTTCCATTTCTGCTGGAGGTACAATTTCTTTCATTGCTGCAAACAATTCTTCCGGAATCGCACAACTTGTATAAGTATGTTTTTCCTTACCACATGCTGCTACAATCTCATCGATGAATTTAATAACTTCTTGGTTCACTTCATGAGCCGCAAAAATCGCTTCGATCATTTTTGCTTCTGGAACTTCGTTTGCACCTGCTTCAATCATGATTACTTTTTCTTTTGTAGAAGCAACTGTTAATTGCATATCAGATACTGCTCTTTGAGCTGCATTTGGATTGAATACAAATTCACCATCAATAAGACCAACTTGTGTTGTTGAAGTAGGTCCGTCAAATGGGATATCTGAAACTGCTGTTGCAATTGCAGAACCTAACATCGCTGTAAGTTCTGGGCTACAGTCTGGGTCTACTGCCATAACCATGTTATTAAGTGTTACGTCGTTTCTGTAATCTTTTGGGAACAATGGTCTCATTGGTCTATCGATTACACGTGAAGTAAGGATTGCATTTTCAGATGCCTTTCCTTCTCTCTTGTTAAATCCTCCCGGGATTTTTCCTACTGCATACATTTTCTCTTCATATTCAACACTCAATGGGAAGAAATCGATTCCTTCTCTTGGTTTTTCTGAAGCAGTTGCTGTTGATAACACAACTGTGTCACCATAGTGCAAAAGAACTGCACCGTTTGCTTGCGCTGCCACTCTTCCGATATCTGCGCGGAGAGTTCTTCCAGCTAATTGCATTTCAAATTGTTTAAACATATTCGTTCTCCTTTTTCTTCTCTGACCGAGTTGTCCGAAACTACTGAAAAACGCACCACTTTATTGATACTCTTTTCAGTGGTCTCGGCTCGTCAACCCAGCCCATAATCTTTTACATTATAACATAGAAATATCTTTCATGCAACAATTTCTCGTAACACAAAAGCGGCGCGTAAAGTAAATTTAATATCAATTTAATATCTTTTTGCCTTTTCTTGCTATTTTTCTCGTCCCGTGTTAAGATATCGGTTGGAATAAAACCATGGAGGTATTTTATAAATGATTAGTACTAGTAATGTAACGTTACGTGTAGGTAAAAAAGCATTATTCGAAGATGTAAATGTAAAGTTTACAGAAGGAAATTGTTATGGTTTGATTGGTGCAAACGGTGCCGGAAAATCTACATTTCTAAAAATCTTGTCCGGAAAATTAGAACCGACAAAAGGAGAAGTCATCATTTCTCCTGGCGAAAGACTTTCTTTTTTACAACAAGACCACTTCAAATATGATGATTACCTTGTTCTTGATACCGTAATTATGGGAAATCGAAGACTTTATGACATTATGAAGGAAAAAGATGCTCTATATATGAAGGAAGATTTCACAGAAGAAGACGGAATCAAAGCCAGTGAACTAGAAGGCGAATTCGCCACTATGAACGGCTGGGAAGCCGAATCTGATGCAGCTTCTCTCTTAAACGGTTTAGGTATCGAAACCGATTTACACTACAAATATTTAAGAGATTTAACCGGTGCAGAAAAAGTGAAAGTCTTACTTGCACAAGCTTTGTTTGGTAACCCAGACATTCTGCTCCTCGACGAGCCTACCAACCACTTGGATTTGGATGCCATC
>JAZNKI010000046.1:0-1873 GCA_045578495.1 Faecalimonas sp. | reverse complement strand
CCTGTCCGCCAGCCCGTTTACGGGTCGCAAGTAAGACAATGCAGTTGGCGGGCTGTTATTATGCGTTTACGTATTACGCAAGAAACATAGGGCTATGCCCGCATATGAAGAACCCCCGGTTTTACCGGGGGGTTCCTTTTTTGCATAGAAAGTACTTATTTTTCCCGCGAAAGAATCGCCTGACTGTACTTTGCCTACAACCACAACCTTTTTATTTTGTCCATTATGTCTATCTGATTTTGGATAGTCTAATAGGTGCTTTCACCTCTTGAATTCACTAATATTACCGGTTCCTCTTTCGTTAATTCATGCAATCTTATCATTAAATGCTACAATCGCAGCATTTTTGCTTGTAATTTGTCGTTTGATCTGTTATAGTGGTATACAACGTGTCAGAGTCGTATACATACCTGGCAGATTATTGAACACCCAAAGCTCTGCCATCACGGCGGAGCTTTTATGCATTGAAGCTTGAAGTTAGTGTAGGCTACTATAAATGCAAAAACTGTGGTCACGAAATTGTGCCTACCTACACACAGGCGCTTAATGCGATGCACATGGGCACCACTCGTTATTTGAAGTGTCCAAAATGCAACAAGCGAACATGGTGCAAAAAAATAATTAAGAAGTAAATTCCAATATGGTGAACAGATAAAGACGGCACCCGTGATGGGTGCCGTCTTTCATATAAGTCCGTAATATTGAAATGCTTCCCATTCGGGGGTTAAGTTCGTGGGCGGTCTGCCGGTTTGGACAAACACACTATCGTCTCGACGGTTATCCCTTTAGGTAGGGAGTCTACCAAAGTGTTTGTTTGATATATTGAAATTTACAGACTTTTTAGTTCATTGATAAATTGGGGAAAAACCGTCTGGTCTGTCATAAATTCAAATTTCAAAATGTGGCTTCCCGCATCACCCTGTATTTCTCCGAACACCTCGATGTGTCCAGTTCTGTCACATTCGAATTGGATAGTGTTTCCATAACCAATCTCACAAAAAGTCACATTTTTTCTCTTGAATGAGATTAAATCTTCCAGTGCCACAATGAATTTCTGTAATTCCTTATAATCGCATTCACAACCATCTGCAATACCAGAAAATACACCTGATTTGACTATGATATCAAATGAACAGTTATATGGATTTCCGTTTTTCTCGTCATCAATAGAATGGTAAAAATCTCTGATTGCAAGATAATCACCACAATATTCAAGCTTTGCTTCCATAATCAAATCACCTCGTCAAATTCAGGTTTACCGGTCAGTTCGACTTCGTTTGCAAATCCTTCGTATGAACCGAAATACGAATATAATCGTCGGCTTTTTCCCTACTCAAACAAACAACGCTTTCAAGAATTGTATTTTTGTCCAAACAGTTAAATCTGTTTGAAGGGATACATTTCGTAATCTGATTTTCCCTCCATAAACACTACTATATCATCTATCGCAGAATCTGCATCGTTGGGATGCCAGTGAGTACCTTTTGTCTGCTGCTCGTCCATCACATCCAAAATGAACATGTCGCCATCTTTGTACAGTTCCATAATCTGCCCGTGGGCTTTTCCTACAAGGACGGGACAATCAACGGTGAACCCTTCGTCTAATGCAAATGCGGTTGTCATTAGCAGTGGATATTTGTCTTTTAATTGTTCGTAAACGGCAAGGATATCTTTATCTGTAATAGCGAACATAACTTCCCTCCTATTTGTTTTTAACTGTAGTGATAGATGCAATCAGTTTTCTACAAATTGTACCACACTTATTGAATAATCCCTTGCATGTTGATTCATCAATAGACTTAACCTTATATAGAATCTCAAGCCAATATTCCGTTTCATAACATTCTTTAAGGGCAATTTCCAGTTTACTTAT
>JAZNKI010000045.1:0-56907 GCA_045578495.1 Faecalimonas sp. | reverse complement strand
ATATGAACTCACGGAAGAGATTCCATTAGATAAAAATATAAAACATAATATTGAAATTATTGTGGATCGATTAGTTGTCCGTCCAGGAATTGAAAAGAGAATGACCGATTCGATTGAAAATGTATTGGCTTTGGCAGAAGGACTTTTAATTGTGGATGTGATTGGTGGAGAACCATTGCAATTTAGCCAAAGTTTTTCTTGTCCAGAGTGTAACATTAGTATTGAGGAAATTGAACCACGTAGTTTTTCATTCAATAATCCATTTGGTGCATGTCCAGAATGTTTTGGTCTTGGTTACAAGATGGAATTTGATATCGACCTTATGATTCCAGATCCTAGCCTTAGTATTGCAGAGGGTGCGATTGTAGTGTTGGGCTGGCAGTCATGTACGGATGAGACGAGTTTTACTCGCTCCATTTTAGATGCATTGGCTAAAGAATACGGATTTTCTCTTTATACGCCATTCAAAGATTATCCAGAGGACATTCGTAATTTATTGATTTATGGTACAGATGGGAAAAAGGTAAGAGTTCACTATGTTGGACAACGTGGCGAGGGATATTATGATATTGCTTTTGAAGGCTTGATCCGCAATGTAGAGAAACGTTATCGAGAAACTGCATCTGAGACGATGAAAGCGGAGTACGAGAGCTTTATGCGCATTACGCCATGTCACGAATGTGGAGGTCAGCGTTTAAAAAAGAGTGCCCTTGCAGTAACTGTGGGTGAAAAAAATATTGCGGAAGTGACGAACTTGTCTATTGAAAAGATGACGCAGTTTTTAGAACAGCTAGAATTGTCACAGACCCAGCAGATGATTGGTGGGCAGATTTTGAAAGAAATCAAAGCTCGTGTTCGTTTCTTGATGGATGTAGGATTGGACTATTTGACATTATCTCGTGCTACTGCAAGTTTGTCAGGTGGAGAAGCACAGCGTATTCGATTGGCGACGCAGATTGGTTCGGGATTGGTTGGTGTTGCGTATATTTTGGATGAGCCAAGTATTGGGCTTCACCAAAGGGATAATGACAAGCTTCTAGGAACACTAAAACATTTGAGAGACTTGGGAAATACATTGCTTGTAGTAGAGCATGACGAAGATACCATGTTTGCCGCTGACCACATTGTGGATATCGGCCCAGGCGCAGGAGAACATGGTGGAAGGGTTGTGGCTCAGGGAACAGCAGAGGAGATTATGAACTGTGAGGAGTCGATTACAGGTGCATATTTGAGCAAACGCCTGCAGATTCCGGTCCCAATAGAACGAAAAGAACCAAAAGGATTTTTGAAGGTTCTTGGAGCGGCAGAAAATAATTTAAAGAATATTGATGTAGAGATTCCACTAGGAGTTTTAACATGTGTTACAGGTGTTTCGGGTTCTGGAAAAAGTTCACTTGTGAATGAGATTCTGTATAAAAGTTTGGCAAAGAAGTTGAACCGTGCAAGAACCATTCCTGGAAAACATGTCGGTATAGAAGGGGCGGAAGCGCTGGATAAGATTATCAATATCGACCAGTCCCCAATAGGAAGAACACCACGTTCTAACCCAGCAACCTATACAGGTGTCTTTGATATGATTCGTGATTTGTTTGCGGCAACAACCGATGCAAAAGCGCGAGGATACAAAAAAGGACGCTTTAGTTTCAATGTAAAAGGAGGTCGTTGTGAGGCCTGTGCAGGTGATGGAATCCTAAAGATAGAGATGCATTTTCTTCCGGATGTATACGTACCGTGTGAAGTGTGTGGCGGAAAACGATACAATCGAGAAACATTGGAAGTAAAATATAAAGGGAAGAGCATTTACGATGTTCTTGATATGACGGTGGAAGAGGCGTTAGGATTTTTCGAAAATGTGCCAAGCATTCGCAGAAAGATTCAAACACTGTATGATGTAGGCCTTTCCTATATTAAACTGGGACAACCGTCGACTACTTTATCTGGAGGAGAGGCACAAAGAATTAAGTTGGCGACAGAGCTTAGTAAGAGAAGTACCGGAAAAACGATTTATATTTTGGATGAGCCGACGACGGGTCTTCATTTTGCAGATGTGCATAAACTTACAGAGATTTTGGAACGATTAACAGCGGAAGGAAATACCGTTGTTGTCATCGAGCACAACCTAGATGTAATTAAGACTGCAGATTATATCATAGATATCGGTCCGGAAGGTGGAGAAAAAGGCGGAACCATTATAGCGACAGGAACACCGGAAATGATTGCTGAGAATCCGAAGTCTTATACGGGATATTACTT
The DNA here is from genome assembly GCA_045578495.1 of Faecalimonas sp. GTDB lineage: Bacteria > Bacillota > Clostridia > Lachnospirales > Lachnospiraceae > Faecalimonas. Next base: position 54,654 of record JAZNKI010000045.1, on the reverse strand, counting down.
GAAACGGGAATTGTCCAAGAAGAAATGCTAAAATTCGCAAAAACCTCTTTCCATTTATAGGGAATTCCATTATAATATATGGATGTGGGAAGATGAACATAAGATAAAGAAATTGATAGGGGAAATGAAAGGAGAAATCAGATGTCAGTAACAGATATCGGAATTGATTTGGGAACAGCCAGTGTGCTGGTATATGTAAAAGGAAAAGGCGTTGTTTTAAAAGAGCCTTCAGTCGTAGCATTTGATCGAGATACAAATGAAATCAAAGCGATTGGTGAAGACGCAAGATTGATGCTTGGTAGAACACCAGGAAATATCATTGCGATTAGACCTTTGAGACAAGGTGTTATTTCGGATTATACAGTTACAGAAAAAATGATTAAATATTTTGTTCAAAAAGCAGTGGGCATTCGACTTTTCAAAAAGCCTCGCATTAGTATTTGTGTGCCAAGTGGTGTGACAGAAGTTGAAAAAAAAGCGGTTACAGAAGCAGGATTTTCAGCGGGTGCGAGAGAAGTTCATTTGATTGAGGAGCCAGTGGCTGCAGCAATTGGAGCTGGAATTGATATTGCGAAACCATGTGGAAACATGATTGTAGATATTGGTGGTGGTACTTCTGATATTGCAGTTATTTCACTTGGAGGAACAGTAGTAAATACTTCTATCAAAGTCGCAGGAGATGACTTTGATGAAGCGATTGTACGTTATATGCGCAAAAAACATAATTTGTTAATCGGAGAACGTACAGCAGAAGATATCAAGATTAAGATTGGTACAACATATCCATTAGTAGAAGATGAAGTGATGGAAGTAAGAGGTAGAAACCTTGTAACAGGACTTCCAAAAACAGTAAAAGTGACATCTTCTGAGACAGAAGAAGCATTGAGAGAAACAACAGCACAGATTGTAGAGGCTGTAATTGCAGTGTTGGAAAGAACTCCACCGGAATTATCTGCGGATATTTTGGATCGAGGAATTGTTCTTACCGGAGGCGGTGCATTGCTTCGTGGACTGGAAGAATTGATTGAAGAAAAAACAGGTATCAATACAATGACAGCGGAAGACCCAATGAAAGTAGTTGCAATTGGAACCGGTCAATTTGTAGAGTTTATGAGCGGAAAGTAAAATGTGGGGCTGTCTTATTAGACAGCCCTTTACGTTTGGAGGAAAAAGTGGAAGAAATCAAAGGTTATGTAGAGCACATTGTTTTTCGAAATGAAGACAATGGTTATACCGTGTTTCAATTGTCAAATGAAGATGGTGAAGTGACTTGTGTCGGAACATTTGCGTGTATTCAAGAAGGTGAAATGTTAAAAGTCTCTGGGCAATATAAAAGTCATAATGTGTACGGTGAGCAGTTACAGGTGATTTCTTACGAACTGTTGGAGCCGGAGGATCTGATGTCCATTGAGCGTTACTTGGGTTCGGGCGCTATTAAAGGTTTGGGTGTGGTTTTTGCAGGGCGCATTGTGCGAAAGTTTAAGGGCGACACGTTCCGTATTATTGAAGAAGAACCAGAACGTTTGACAGAAGTACAAGGAATTGGAGAGCGTAAAGCGAGAGAAATCGCGCAGCAGGTGGAAGAAAAGAAGGATATGAGAAAGGCCATGATTTATCTTCAGAAATATGGTGTTTCGATTTCATTGTCTGTGAAGATTTATGCGTATTACGGACAAAAAGTATACCGTGTATTAGAAGAAAATCCGTATCAGATTGCAGATCGAATCCCGGGAGTAGGTTTCAAGACGGCAGACGAAATCGCGAAAAAGATGGGTGTGTGTGTAGATTCCGACTATCGCATTCGAAGCGGAATTGTGTATGCACTTTTACAGGCGACAACAGAAGGGCACATTTATTTGCCAGAGTCAGAACTGTTAGAACGAACAAAGCAAGTTTTGGAAATTGAATTACAAGATCTTTCGCAGCAGCTACTGGATTTGTCGATAGAAAAGAAAGTAGTCATCAAGCAAAGAGAAGATGAGAAACATATCTATGCGGCGCAATATTACTATATGGAGCTGAACGCTGCAAAAATGTTGTGTGATCTCAATGTGAAATATGATGTGTCAGATGTTGCAGTGACAAATAGAATTTACGAGATAGAAAAAAGTTCGAAGATCCAGTTGGATGATATGCAAAGACAAGCTGTGATAGCAGCGGCAAGAAATGGAATTGTTGTTTTGACAGGTGGACCGGGAACGGGGAAGACCACAACAATCAACACAATGATTCAGTTTTTTGAAAGCGAAGGCTTGAGCATTTATTTGGCTGCGCCGACAGGAAGGGCAGCCAAACGAATGACTGAGGCGACAGGATACGAGGCAAGAACCATTCATAGGATGTTGGAAATGAATCACATTCCAGATGAAGAGGAACATCGAATGCATTATGGCAGAAACGAAGAAAATCCATTGGAGGCGGACGTGATTATCGTAGATGAGATGTCAATGGTAGACTTGCCGTTGTTCCATGTTCTATTGAAGGCAATCGTAGTGGGCACCCGAGTAGTTTTTGTGGGAGACCAAGATCAACTACCATCGGTAGGACCTGGAAGCGTATTGAAAGATTTGATTGAATCGCAATGTTTTTCGGTTGTAAAGCTTACGAAGATTTTTCGCCAGGCGGGACAGAGCGACATTGTGGTCAATGCACATAAAATTAATCGTGGAGAAGAAGTGGTATTAGACAATAAAAGCCAAGATTTCTTTTTCTTGAAGCGGCAAGAAGCAGACACGATTATCGGTGTTTGTCTAACTTTGATTCAGAAAAAGTTACCGAAGTATGTGGATGCAGAGCCTTATGATATTCAAGTGCTGACGCCGATGCGAAAAGGTCTGTTAGGGGTAGAAAGGTTGAATACGATTTTGCAGCAATACATGAATCCGCCAGACCCGAGAAAAGGTGAGAAGGAGTATGGAGATCGAATCTTCCGAGTGGGTGATAAGGTGATGCAGATCAAAAACAATTATCAATTAGAGTGGGAAATCTCTACAAAATACGGACTTGTAGTAGACCAAGGATTTGGCGTGTTTAATGGGGATATCGGAAGAATTGTGGAGATTGATGCATTCAATGGACTTATACAGGTGGAATTCGAAGAAAAGAAACGGGTAAAGTATCCGTTTGAACTTTTGGATGAATTGGAATTGGCTTATGCGGTTACGATACACAAATCGCAGGGAAGCGAATATCCGGCGGTTGTCATTCCGCTGTTGCAAGGTCCACGACAGCTATACCACCGCAATCTAATCTATACAGCAGTAACAAGGGCTAGAAAATGTGTCACCATCGTCGGTTCGGAAGAGGTATTCCAAGAAATGGTTCGAAACACAAATGAAAACAATCGTTATACCAGTTTGGCAGAATGTATTTCGGCGATGGCCTAGAGAGTCTAAATTTATATGAGTATATGGGAATATTGCCTTGAACTTTTATATCCAAATACCTGTTGTTTTTGTGGGAAGACAAACAAAAACAACAGGTGTTTTGTTTGTGAAAAAGAAATAGAATATGTGAAGGAGCCAGTCTGTAAAATCTGTGGAAAGCCGATTTCTTCCGAAGAAAAAGAGTGCTGCGCGGATTGTGAAGGAGAGTCTCACTTTTTTGAGCAGGGGAAAAGTGTGTGGATTCACAAAGGACCTGTGCGCTGGTCGATTTATCAATTCAAATATCACAACCGAAGAATTTATGGAAACTATTATGCGAAAGAAATGTGCCGGCTGTATAAAGAAAAAATCAGAGAATGGGACATTGATTTGATTGTTCCGGTTCCGTTGCATCCAAGAAGAAAACGTCAGAGAGGATATAATCAGGCGGCCGTTTTGGCGAAACTATTAGGAAAGCATCTACGGATTCCTGTAGAGGAGCATTGCGTGCTTCGAACAAAGAATACGAAACCACAGAAAGCTTTAGAAAACAAAGAGCGAAAGAAAAATATGAAGGATGCTTTTTCGGTACAAAAACTGAAAAAGGAGTGGAAAAATATTTTGATTATTGATGATATTTATACGACTGGAAGTACAATCAATGAGGTGGCAAAATGCTTAAAGAAGAAAGGTGCTCAAAAAGTATTCTTTTTGACTATAAGTATTGGACAAGGTTTCTGAGAATGTGTTATAATAACTCATGATATTATATTAGGAAAACTATGTGCAGAGGTGATACTTATGTTGAATGAAGAACGAGTAAAACATATGGTAAAACTCGCTTTTTATGAGTCGAAAGAAGGAGCGGAAGAGATTCGAATTAGTTCTCAGTCGAGAAATACATATGTCAATGGAAATACGATATGGTCGATTTTGTGGATGACCATCGCCTATATTGTCATGGCTGTGTTTGTTTATATGGCATTTATCCGTGTGATTTTAAGTGAGATGACGAAACAGCAAGGATTGATGGTATGGGCTGTTCTAGGAGCAGGATATCTTTCGTTAATGGTTATTTATATTATAAAGGTGAGACATCACTACAGGAAGAAACATGCCAAGGCACATTACCGTGTGAAAGAATTTAAAAAAGATTTGGCAGAATTAGAAAAAATGTACGAGGAGGAATCCAAACATGAGTAAAATCTTAGAAATTAAAGGATATCTTATGAAGTATTACGGGAAGTATTCCAAATATGTAGACAAGGTGTGTCAATTTGTTTTAGCATTTTTGACGTTTACATATATTAGCGAACATATTGGATTTTCTCCAGTTGCATCAAACCCGATTATGACAGTGATTCTGTCCGTTATCTGTATGTTGTTGCCGATACCATTCACAGTAATACTTGCAAGTTTTGTGATTCTGTTCCAGATTCTGACGGTATCCTTTGGAATGGCAACTGTAGCCTTTGCAATGTTTGTTGTGTTTTATGCACTCTATTTTAGATATGCACCAAAACGACTTATTTTGTTGGTGATTGTTCCAGTTGCATTTATGTTGAACATACCAATCGTGATACCAATCGTATTGGGCTTAATCGGTGGACCAATTTATATCTTGCCGGTTTCAGCAGGAATCATGGTGCATTATTTAGTTGAATATGTAGAAAATAACGCGACATTCCTTCAAGCTGCAGGACAAACAGAGTTGTTAGAACAGTGTGTAGGATATGCGCAAAAAATCTTAACAGACCCAGAAATGTGGTGTACAATTGTTGCATTTGCAGTTACATTGTTGTTGGTATACGGCGTTCGTAAATTGTCTGTGGATTATTCTTGGGAAATTGCGACAGTGGCAGGTGTGCTCGGCAACATAAATGTGATGGCGTATGGATATATTATTATGGAAATTAAGATATCTTATTTGGCACTCATATTGGGAAGTTTAGTTGCAATTATTGTATCGTTGATTGTGAAGTTGTTTGTGTTCTCTGTGGCATATACGAGAACGGAATATCTTCAGTTCGAAGATGATGAATATTACTATTATGTAAAAGCGGTTCCAAAGGTATCTGTTGCGATTCCTGAAAAAACGGTAAAACGTATTAATGAGAGACAGAAAACTGGCGTTATTGATACAGAACAGATTAAAAAAGTGGAACAAGCTGAAAAAGAAGAAAGATTAGCAAAGCAAAGAGAAGAAGATTCAGAAATTCAAAGAATTATTGATGAAGAATTGAAGCAAGAAAGATAGAGTGAAGGTGACAGAATGGGACAGACAATTCGTGAGTTTTTAAACTCCCATCTCGGGAGTTGGTATTTACCAGAATTGAAAATTACGGATATTATTGAAATCGTTATCATTGCGGTTTTGGCATATCATATTATGATATGGATTAAAAACACAAAAGCATGGGCGTTGTTAAAAGGGATAGCAGTACTCGCTGTCTTTATTCTGCTGGCATCTATTTTCCAAATGAATACCATTTTGTGGATTGTAAAGAATTCATTTGGTGTTTTGGCTACAGCAGCTATTATTGTATTTCAACCAGAACTTAGAAAAGCATTGGAACGACTCGGTCAAAGAGATTTTTTGAGTGGATTTCTTCCGTTTGAGGTGAATCGAACCACAGGAAAAATTACAGACCAGACAGTGGATTCGATTGTGTCTGCATGCTATGAAATGGCGAAGGTAAAAACAGGAGCACTCATAGTAGTAGAAAAAGAAATGGTTTTGACGGATTATGAAAATACAGGGATTGCGTTGGACTGTCTTGTGTCAGAACAAATGTTAATGAATATTTTTGAACACAACACACCATTGCATGATGGCGCAATTATCATTCGTGGTGACCGCATTGTGGCAGCCACTTGTTATTTGCCACTGTCTGAAAATATGAAACTTAGCAAACAATTGGGAACGAGACATCGAGCAGCAGTGGGTGCCAGTGAGGCGACGGATGCATTTGTTATTTGCGTTTCGGAAGAAACAGGAAGTGTTTCTTATGCAATCGGAGGAGAACTTGTGCGTGCAACAACACAAGGGGAATTGAGAGAAAAATTGCTTCAAATCAAGGCAAATACAGATGAAAAGCATAAAAAATATGTATTAAAGAAAGGAAGGCGCAATGATGAAAGACAGATTGAAAAATAATCTTGGTCTCAAAATTATGGCAGTACTTCTTGCGGCTTTCCTGTGGTGGATTGTATTGAATGTGGATGATCCGATAGGTTCAAAAAAATTTAACGTAAGTGTTTCGATTACGAATGCAGAAGTCATTACAAATGCAGGGAAAAGTTATCAGATTTTAGATGATACTCAGTCCGTAGTCGTAACCGTAAAGGCAAGAAGAAAAGTATTAGCTGCGATTAAAAAGAAAGATGTAGTAGCAACTGCGGACTTACGTGAAATGCAAGATACGTCAGTGCCGATTCGAATTAGTATCAGCGGATTTGAAGGAGAGTATGAAGAAGTTAGTTCAAATCCACAAAATATACAATTGAAAGTAGAAGATACACAGAAGAAAACCTTTCCAATTACAGCTGTTGCAGTAGGTACACCACGTGCCGGATATGCAGTAGGTACAATGTCGGTGTCTCCGAAAACAGTAGATGTTAGTGGTCCGGAATCGTTGATTGGAAAAATTAGCAAAGTAATTGCAAGAGTAGATGTATCAGAATTGAAAGATAGAAATAAGGGTTCTGTAGATGCAGAAATCCAAACAGAACTGTTGTATTACGATGCTGCAGATAATCTGATAAGCAAAGAGCTTTTGAGTAGTAACTGTGATAAAAAAGGAGTTACTGTAAGTGTAGATTTGTGGAAAACCAAAAAGATTGCCTTGAATTTTGACACTTCTGCAATCAAACCTGCAAAAGGATATCGATTTACAGGAATCGAGGTTGAACCACAAACAATTGAAGTAATTGGAAATCCGGATAAACTGGAAAGTCTCACGCAATTGAATATACATTCAAATGCTCTAGCAAACAAAAATATTTCAGAAGATGCAGAGTTGACAATTGATATTAATGAGTTCTTGCCAGAAGGAATTTCACTTGCTGATGCAAGAGCAAGTCAGATTGCAGTTCGTATTTTGATTGAGAAGACAGGAACCAAGACCATTCGACTTGCTACAAGGGCAATTCAAGTAGTCAATCCGCAAGAGTACAAACTGAAATACGAAGAAGAAGAGGTAGAACTTACATTCTCAGGACCAAAGGAAGTACTAGAAGCATTGACCGAGGATGATATTGTGGCACAAATCGATTTAACAGAATATCAGACGACTGGAAAATATGATGTGGTTGTAGTGATTACAAAATTACCGAATGATTGTACCTACAATGAAGGAACGACCGTGAAGATTACCTTAAGTAAAAAATAAAAAAATAGGAGAGTGTAATGGTAACACAGAAAGTTATAATTAAAAATACGACTGGTTTACATTTGAGACCAGCGGGGTTTTTTTGCAAGACTGCGATGCAGTTTAAAAGCAGAATTACATTTCAATTTAAAGAAACCACTGCAAATGCAAAAAGTTTGTTGAGTGTACTGGGCGCGTGTATCAAGAGCGGCGATGAGATTGAATTGATCTGCGAAGGGGAAGACGAGAAAGAAGCATTGGATACAATGGTGAAAATCATAGAAGAAGGTTTAGGAGAGTAAGTATGGGAAATGCAACTTTAGTTGTTATGGCAGCCGGAATTGGAAGCCGCTTTGGTGGAGGAATCAAACAATTAGAACCTGTGGGACCAAATGGAGAGTTGATTATTGATTATTCCGTTTATGATGCGATGAATGCGGGTTTTGATAAAGTTGTATTTGTAATCCGAAAATCTCTAGAAAAAGATTTTAAAGAGAGAATTGGAAATCGAATTGAAAAAGTTGTGAAGGTGGAATATGTGTATCAAGAACTTGATGATATTCCAGCACAATATCAAAAACAATTTGCAGAACGCACCAAACCATGGGGAACTGGTCAGGCAATCTTGTGTTGCAAACCTGTTGTGAATGAACCATTTTTGGTAATCAATGCAGATGATTACTATGGGAAGCAATCATATGAGGCAGGGTATCAATATCTTGTCTCAGATAAAAACGAATCTGACAAATTGCAAATTGGTATGATTAGTTACGTATTGGAAAATACGCTCAGTGAAAACGGTGGTGTCACAAGAGGTCTCTGTAAGGTGAGCGACGACAATATGCTAATCGATGTGGTTGAAACAAAGAATATCCTTAAAACAGAGTCAGGAGCAATTTGCCGAGGAGAAGATGGAGATGTTGTTATTGACATTAAAACACCTGTCTCAATGAATATGTGGGGATTTTCTACGCAAATTTTCGAAGTGTTGCAAAACGGTTTTGAACAATTTTTATGTGACTTGGCGTCAAAAGACTACACAAAAGAAGAATATTTACTTCCAAAAATTGTAAAAGAGTTACTTTGCGCTAAAAATGCAGAGGTTAAAGTTATTAATTCCAATGAGAAGTGGTTTGGAATTACATATAAAGAGGATAAAGAAGCGGTAGTATCATCTGTTAGAGGATTAGTGTCCGCAGGAGTATATCCGGAAAAATTATTTTAAATGCAAGTGGGGTAACCAAGAAGGATTCTTGGTCCTCACTATTTTCTGTTTTCAAAGGGGAAAAGACAAATGAAAAAATGTATACTATGTATGGTGATATTGGCTATTTTGTTGTGTGGATGTGGTGAAAAAGAAGCGGATAAAGCAAAGGTTACGATTGCAGAAAACTCGGTGTTGGAAAATGAACTTCCAAACGTCGGCAAAGCAAAATCGCCAAAAAATGAAAATTTATTGACTGGGGAATTGGATTTAACACCAGAAGCCATCGGGAAAAGACCGGTAGCAGTTATGATTAATAATGTCAGAGAAGCACTTCCGCAATACGGAGTTGCCCAAGCAGATGTGATTTTTGAAATGCCAGTGGAAGGAGATTTGACAAGGTTAATGGCACTCTATGCGGATTATACACAAATGCCAGATATCTGTGCTATTCGTAGTTGCCGTTACTATTATCCAGCAGTAGCAAAAGGATTTGATGCTTTTTATGTTCACTGGGGAATGGATCCTACAGTGACGAGTTATGTTTCTTCGCTCAAAATGGATCGATACGATGGGACGAATAATAAAGACGGACTGTTTGGAAGAGATTCGGGAAGAAGAAGTGCAGGATATTCCTTGGAACATACGGGATATTTTAAAGGTTCCCAGTTTGCGTCGCACTTGGTAAATTCGGGAAAAAGAACAGACTTACTTGAGTCTAAAAAAGGTACGGCATTTCGTTTTTGTCCTATGGGCGAAAAAGTAACTCCGACAGGCGACAAATGTGGTACAGTTAGCATTAAGTTTGGAGCTGCAAGTGCTGGATTTACTTATAACGAAGAAAATGGAAAGTACTACAAGACAATCAATGGAAATAAACACATTGATGGAAAAACTGGAGAACAATTATCGTTTGCAAATGTATTTGTGTTAGAAACAAGCATCAGAGTGCGTGATGAAGGTGGACACAAAAGTTTGAATTGGGCTGGGTCAAGTAGCGCAAAAGGATATTATTTTTCAAATGGATCTGTACAGGAAATTCGCTGGTCAAAAGTAGGTGGAACAGAGTCTGGATATTTGAAGTTTTATGATGTGAAAGGAAATGAGCTTTCCATCAATCGAGGGAAGAGTTATATCGCATATACATATGCGGGGAAAACCACATGGAATTAAACCCTCAATTTTGACAAAAAGGTACAATTACTATATAATAAATTGGATATACTAATTTAGAAAATGATGGAATTTTCTTATAGTTTATTAGGAAGTAGTATGAAAGATAAAGTAAGGTGAAATATCATGCGCAAAAGAATAAAACGTTTCGAAACAATGATGTGGTTTTTAGTAAAAATGATACTTTACGTAATATTAATGGCAATCTTTATTATCACATTGTCACCTGAAAACCCGGCGTTGATAAAAGTTTCGAGAACAATGGGTATTACATTTAGTACTTATATTATCGTTGGGCTGCTGTTTATAACGATTTATGGAAAATATGACGTAGGAAGAAGAAAAAGTAAACCGATTATTTATTCCATGTCACTGGCAGTAATCTTTACAGATATCATCACATATATACAGTTGATGGTCATGAATACGATTGAACCAAGTGTCAAAGCGTTGCGATTTATCAGTATCGGTCACTTGTTGTTGGCGATGCTCTTGCAGGTAGTGGTTATTATCAGTTTCGCATATGCAGGAAATTTCATTTTCTTCAAAATACATGCACCGGAAAATTGTTATATTGTAACCTCATCACAAGAAAGTTTAGATTTAATTGTAAGAGGAATTAAGAAGTTTAAAAAGCAATATAAGATTGCAGAAATTTATGATTACAGAGATTCAGAATTGCTGGGGAAATTAGAATCAGCAGACACGGTATTCTTGTACGATGTGCCGACAAATCGAAGAAGCGAAATCGTAAAATATTGTTATAAAACACGTAAAAATGTTTATTTCAATCCTGAAATTGAAGATGTTGTGGAAATGAGTTCGAAGTACTATCTTTTGGATGACATTTCCGTGGTGAATTATAATGTTCATGGATTGACCATGGAACAAAGAATCTTTAAAAGATGTATGGATATTGTGATTTCATTAGGAATGATGATTGTTTCAAGTCCGATTTGGCTAATTAGCGCATTGGCTATCAAATTGTACGATGGTGGCCCAGTATTTTTCAAGCAGGATAGAGCAACAATCAACGAAAGAATCTTTCAAGTTTATAAGTTCCGAACGATGAAGGTGAATGTAGAAAATCGTTCGGTAACCGATGATGACGACCGAATTACAAAACCAGGAAAGATTCTTAGAAAAATTCGAATGGATGAACTACCACAGTTGATCAATGTGTTAAAAGGTGACATGAGTCTTGTGGGACCTAGACCAGAGATGATAGAGAATGTTGAAGCATATACTGCTGAATTGCCGGAATTTAGATATCGTTTACGTGTAAAAGCAGGATTGACCGGATATGCGCAGGTGGCAGGTAAATATAATACTACACCAAAAGATAAGTTGATGATGGATTTGTTGTATATTGAACAATACAGTATCTTTCGTGATATACAACTTCTCTTTCAAACGGCAATTGTGTTCTTGAAATCAGATAGTACGGAAGCATTTAGCCAAGGCGATGGTGAAAAAAAATATATCTTTCATGCCGTGAGTGAAAAGAAGGAGTAATGGATGAAGGCAATTATTGTCAGTAGTTCCTATTCTTATCTTGAAAGAATAGAGTTATTAAAAGAGGCATACGAAAAAAAAGGCTATCATACAACCGTTGTATTAACCGATTTTATTCATTCGAGCAAAAAGTTTGTGGAAGGTGAACGAGAAGGGTATGTGTATGTAAAAACAAAACCTTATTTGAAAAATATCTCGCCACAACGATTGTATTCACATGTTGTATTTGCAAAAGATGCCTTTAAGGAAATTGAAAAAATGGATGTGGATTTATTGCATGTGTTGTTGCCGGCAAATGCGCTTGCGAAGGAGGCAAAACGCTATAAAAAACAACATCCAAACGTAAAAGTATGTTTCGACTTGATTGATTTGTGGCCAGAAACTATGCCGATTCAGAAATTTAAGAAAACGCCACCATTTCTCGTGTGGAAAAATTTAAGAGATAAGAATTTGGATTGCGCAGATACGATTTATTACGAGTGTGGTTTATATCAGGATGTGTTAGGCGTTAAAAAGCAAGAGGGCCATAAGGTGTTATATTGGTCAAAAGCAAGTAAAAGTATGGAAAGCAAACCGAATCTCTCGGAAGAACGAATCGATTTATGTTATTTAGGTTCCGTAAATAACATTATAGATATGGACAAAATTGTCGAAATTTGTAAACGGATAGAGGAATATAAACCAGTTCAGCTTCATCTGATTGCAAATGGAGAGAAAAAAGAGGAGTTCTTAGCACTTCTCAGGGCAAAAGAGGTGTGCGTTTGCGACCATGGAACCATCTATGATGATGACAAAAAACAACAAATTTTTGATCAGTGTCATTTTGGATTGAATATTATGAAGCCTACGGTATGCGTTGGATTAACCATGAAGTCGTTGGATTATTTTAGGGCACAGCTACCGATTCTTAATAATATCAAAGGAGATACGTCTTCCTTTGTGGATGAGTATCAGATTGGTTTTAACGAGTGTGCAGATTATGTAACTGCAATTCGAAAAATGAAGATAGACGATTATCTTCAGATGAGAACACGTGTAAAGAAACTCTACGAAGAAAAGTTTACGAAAGAGGCCTTTTTTGCACAATTAAATGATGAGGAAAGATAAATCATGGAAACAGTTGAGATTTTGTTGGCAACATATAATGGCGAAAAATTTATCAGAGAGCAGCTTGATTCAATCTTAAATCAAGATTATGAGAATTGGATGATTCGTGCATGTGATGATGCATCGAAAGACAGTACGTATGAAATCCTTCAAGAATATGCAGAGAGATTTCCAGAAAAATTTGTTGTAAAGAAAAATGAAGTTGGATTCGGTTCTGCAAAATTAAATTTTATGAATTTGATTCAAAACAGCACTTGTAAATATGTTATGTGTTGTGATCAAGATGATGTATGGCTGCCAAATAAGATTTCTTTGACTTTAGAAGAGATGAAGAAGCAGGAGAAAGATGGAATTCCAGTCTTGGTACATACGGACTTGAAAGTAGTAGACAAAGACTTAAATATCATGGGAGAATCCTTCTTTGAATATTCCAAATTAAATAAGAATTTAACATATAACGACTTGTTGATTCAGAATTCTGTTACCGGATGTACCACGATGTTGAATCAGGAACTGGTTTCTTTGTTAAAGAGAGAGATGGAGATGGACAAGATCTTGATGCATGATTGGATTGCGGCATTAATTGCTGCAGCGAAAGGAAGCATCGGTTTTGTGGATTGTCCGACGATGTTATATCGTCAGCATGGGGTGAATTCAGTTGGGGCAAAGCGATATGGAATTTCACTTTTCTTAGCGAAATTAAAAAATAGTGATATTAAAAAAGCGTTGATGGATACAGCGAAACAAGCAGAAGAAGTCGCAAGACTTTATAAAGATGAGTTGGATGAGGAAACGTATCAATTAACTTATCAATACTCACAAATTTTTAAAACAAGTAAATGGAAACGAATTTCTTTTTATAGAAAACATCATATATTCAAAAAAGGGTTGTCTAGAAAAATATGTCAAATCCTTTTAGGATAAGAAAACAATGCGGAGGTGCAAGTATGAAAGGTATTATTTTAGCAGGCGGTAGTGGAACGCGTCTTTACCCACTTACACAAGTAACAAGTAAACAATTGTTGCCAATTTATGACAAGCCAATGATTTACTATCCATTAAGCATTCTGATGAATGCGGGAATCCGAGAAATCTTAATTATTTCTACACCGACAGATACTCCTCGATTTGAGGAATTGTTGGGGGATGGAAGTCAATTTGGTGTGCATTTGCAATATAAAGTACAGCCATCTCCAGACGGACTTGCACAGGCATTTTTGTTAGGAGAAGAATTCATCGACGGTGATAGCTGTGCGATGGTATTGGGTGATAATATTTTCCATGGTCATGGATTGACAAAGCGTTTGAGAATGGCTGCTGCGAAAGAAAAAGGTGCAACAGTTTTCGGATACTATGTAGATGATCCAGAACGTTTCGGAGTTGTAGAATTTGATGAAGAAGGAAAGGCAATTTCCATTGAAGAAAAACCAAAACAACCAAAGTCAAACTACGCGGTTACCGGATTGTATTTCTACGATGAAAGAGTCGTTGAATATGCAAAGAGTATTAAACCAAGTGCACGTGGAGAATTAGAAATCACAGATTTGAACCGTATCTATTTGGAGAATGGAGACCTTGAAGTTACTTTATTGGGTCAAGGATTCACATGGCTTGATACAGGAACACATGAGTCTTTGGTAGATGCCACAAACTTTGTGCATACAATCGAAAGCCATTCACATAGAAAGATTGCTTGCTTAGAAGAGATTGCATATTTGAATGGTTGGATATCAAAAGAAGAACTTCAAAAAGCTTATGAATTGTATCAAAAGAATCAATACGGAAAATACTTAAAAGACGTATTAGAAGGGAAGTATATTGATTAATTATGAAAGTGACAGAAACAAAATTACCGGGTGTCGTGATTATCGAGCCGGATGTGTTTGGTGATCATCGCGGATATTTTATGGAGACCTATTCCACAAAAAAATATGAGGAAATTGGGATTACAAATACCTTTGTACAAGATAACATGTCTTTCAGTGCACAGAAAGGAACTTTGAGAGGGTTACATTTCCAGAATGCGCCAATGGCACAGGCGAAATTAGTGTCTTGTACAAGAGGAGCTGTTATTGATGTTGCAGTAGATATTCGAAAAGGAAGCCCTACATACAAGCAATGGGTGGCAGTTGAATTAAGTGCTGAAAACAAAAAGCAGTTCTTTATTCCGAGAGGATTTGCCCATGGATTCCTGACGCTGACAGATGATGTGGAATTCCGTTATAAAGTCGATAATTTGTACTCGAAAGAGCACGATCGTGGAATCCGATACGATGATCCTACGATTGGGGTAGATTGGGGCGGATTATTAAATGGTATAGAACCGATTTTGTCTGAAAAAGATACGACAGGACCGATTCTAGATGAGAGTGATTGTAATTTTGTATATGAAGGAGAATAAAAGCATATGAAGATTTTAGTAACAGGCGGAGCAGGATTTATCGGTGGAAATTTTGTCCATTATATGGTGGACAAGTATCCAGAGGATATGATTGTCAATTTAGATAATTTGACATATGCAGGGAATTTAGAAACTTGCAAACCAGTAGAGGGAAAGTCAAATTATAAGTTTGTAAAAGGTGACATTGCAGACAGAGAGTTTATCTTTGATTTGTTTGAAAAAGAAAAATTTGATGTGGTTGTAAATTTTGCAGCAGAATCACATGTGGATAGAAGTATTGAAGACCCTGAAATTTTTGTAAGAACAAATGTAATGGGAACAACGACACTTTTGGATGCATGTAACAAATATGGAATTCAAAGATACCATCAAGTATCTACAGACGAAGTATACGGAGATCTTCCATTAGACAGACCAGATTTGTTCTTTACTGAGACAACTCCTCTTCATACTTCAAGCCCATATAGTTCAGCTAAAGCAGCTGCAGACTTGTTTGTTTTAGCTTATCACAGAACTTACGGATTGCCAGTTACAATCAGTAGATGTTCAAATAATTACGGACCATATCATTTCCCAGAGAAATTGATTCCACTTATGATTTCTAGAGCATTGGCAGATGAATCTTTGCCAGTATATGGAACTGGAGAAAATGTCAGAGACTGGTTACATGTATATGACCATTGTGTAGCAATCGACTTGATTGTACGTAAAGGTCGTGTAGGTGAAGTTTATAACGTTGGTGGACACAACGAAAGAACAAACCTTGAAGTAGTAAAAACAATTTTGAAGGCACTTGATAAACCAGAATCACTTATCACATATGTGGCAGATAGAAAAGGTCATGATATGAGATATGCGATTGACCCAACAAAGTTAGAAACAGAACTTGGATGGGTTCCAAAGTATAATTTTGATACCGGTATTCAACAAACGATTCAATGGTATTTAGACAACAAAGAATGGTGGCAAAATATTCTTTCAGGAGAATATCAAAATTATTTCCAAAAAATGTATGTTGAAAAGGGAAGAGTTGAATAATATGAAAGTGTTAGTTACGGGTGTAAAAGGACAGCTCGGATTTGATATTGTAAGAGAGTGTGAAGAGAGAAATATCCAGGCAATCGGTGTAGATATTGATGAAATGGATATTACGAATCCCGTTCAAGTTGAAGAGGTTATAAAAGCAGCACAGGTGGATGCAGTCATCCACTGTGCTGCTTGGACTGCTGTCGACAAGGCGGAAGATGAAGTGGAACTATGTAGAAAAGTGAATAAGGAAGGTCCAGCAAATATTGCAAATGTATGTGAAGAGTTGGATATTCCGATGATGTATTTTTCGACGGACTATGTTTTTGATGGAAAAGGTGAAGAGCCTTGGATGGAATATGGGGAACGAAAACCACTCAATGTCTATGGTCAGACAAAATATGAGGGAGAATTGGAAGTAGAACGTTTGAAAAAACATTTTATTATTCGAATCTCGTGGGTTTTTGGAATAAATGGGCATAATTTTATTAAGACAATGCTTCGACTCGGAAAAGAGCGAGGAGAAGTAAGCGTAGTAAATGACCAAATCGGTTCTCCAACGTATACGTACGATTTGGCAAAATTGTGCGTGGACATGATTCAAACAGAAAAATATGGAATCTACCATGCGACAAATCAAGGTTATTGTAGTTGGTATGAGTTTGCATGTGAAATTTTCAAGGAAGCTGGCATGGATGTAAAAGTAAATCCTGTGGATTCTACTGCATTTCCAGTGAAAGCAACACGTCCGAAGAATAGCCGTATGAACCAAACAGAGTTGGATAAAAACGGATTTGACAGATTGCCAAGTTGGCAAGATGCATTGAAACGATATATTGCAATTGTAAAATAATGAAATAAGTGAGGGCAAAAGGCTGTGACAGAAGCATTTAGTAAAACGATTTCAAAACACAATATGGGAAAAAATGTGATCATTACGTTTGTAGGATTTTTTGCACTTTTGTTAGGCGTGTTCGTCAATGAAAAGTATCATTTTTATTTGGGTGTCGGACAGCTTGTTTTAGCCTTTGTATTATATGCAGCTACGGTTTATCTTGTCGCAGAACGCAATTGGATGGATGTGAGGGCTGTATTCACTGGTGTGTGGATTGCTACGATTGGATTGGCAATTATGCGTTTTAACGAGTACCAAAAACCGTGGATTGTGAAGACTTGGGTGTTACTTGCAGTTGCGTACTTGGTATATCAAATCGGTGCCACAATTGGGATTTTGTTTGGAGAAAAGCTTTTGTCAAAGACCAAAAACTTTTCTGAAAAACTGAGCTGGAAAAGAGTGTATTTCAAATTAAAAGAAGAACGGTTGTTTATTATCTGTGTAGGGACAACTTTGATTGGATTAGCTTGTTTCCTAATTAATGTTGCGATTCGTGGATTTATACCAGCTTTTTCAAGCAGTTTAACAGCGTATTTGGATTTCTATACAAAGTTTCACATGTTTGCAGTGGCATCAACCGCAATTTCGGGACTCTGTTATTACTGCATTAAAATGCAGCCATTGAGCAGAGTGAAGAAAGCGATTTTATGGGCGTGTATTTTCTACTTGATTATATTATTCCCAATTCTCGTGGTTTCGCGAGGAACCTTTATTGTTGCGGGGTTATCGTTGACAACAGCAATCTTTTATTTGAATAAGAAAAAATTGTTAGTCTTGATTTTATGTATTGCTGCAATGGCAGGCGTTTATTTGTTTACGTCTAGTCTGCGAGGATATTCAGATGAATATTTGGATCAACATTTTGAACCAGTTGAAACCACGCTTTCACCAAAAGTGTCGTTCTTATATGGTTACTTTACCGTAAGTCATGACAATTTTAATGAAGCAGTAGAACATACAGAAGGATATACATGGGGTGCAAGACAGGCTTATCCATTTAACGTTATACTACGTATCCCGAAATTGACTGAGTTGCGAAATAACGGGGAATGGTATCGCGTGAGAGAACATTTGCCGACCATCAATATGCAAGGCGTATTCTATTACGACTTCCATGAGTGGGGTGTAGTAATTTGTACGCTTTTATGGGCCGCTATTTTTGGAATTATGCAAAGCTTATATATCAAAAGTAAGAATCCATTTTTGCTTTTTGTGTTAGGATATGGCATGGTGCCGATTGCGTTAAGCTTTTTTGGCAGTTGGGTGGATATGTTTGAAATATGGATGTATTGGGGAGTAATCTTGATTGTTGCAGTTCTGGCATGCATCCGATTGAAACCGAAAAATCTGTGTGTGAGCCAGGAGGAATAAGGATGGGACAGAAGCAATGTTCTGTGATCGTAATACAATACAATCCGATTTGGGAAAAAGTAAAGGCAACACTCAATTCCATTCTTGCGCAACAAGAATGTGAGTATGAGATTATTGTCGCAGACGATGGCTCAAAAAGCCCGTGCTTTGAACAGACGGAGGCGTACTTTGCGGAGTGTGGTTTTAAAGATTATCGCATTGTTGCAAATGAAAAAAATGGTGGAACCGTAAAAAATGTCATCTCCGGTATTCGAGAAGCGAAAGGGAAATACGTTCGTGTGATTGCACCTGGGGATATGCTCTATGCGGATCATACATTAAAGCACATTGTGGAGTTCATGGAAGAGCATCAAGCAAAAGAAATGTTTGGAAAGTTGGCATTCTATGAACCGACAGAAGAAGGAATCAAAGTGGTTCCGCTTCAACGACCATTTTCTTTGGAGCCATATAAAAATAAAGATGTAAAAACTATAAAAAAGCAGTTGTTTTTAAATGGAGATAATATTTCTGGAGCTTCTTATACGTGGGAGAGAGAGTATTATCTAGAGTGCCTGGAACGAATCGAAGGAAAGGTTTCTTTCTTAGAAGATTGTGCGAATGCATACACATTGTTAGATGGGCATGAAATTTGCTTCTTGGATGAGTTTGTGACTTGGTATGAGCACGGTACAGGAATCTCAACCTCGAAACAACAGAAATGGAATAAAATTTTGATTCAAGATTGGATTTCATTTTATCAGGAAGCAGAGGAGCGATACCCGAAAAACCGAATGGTAAAAAAAGCAAAACGATACTATGAAATGTGTCAAAAAGGGGTTTTCGTTAATAAGGTTGTAAAAAACATTCTGTTCTTTGAACGATTCCTATATGGGAAGAAAGTCCAGGGACAGCAATTTGAACAAGAATATAAGTGCGTGGAACAAAAGCACGCAGAGAAGTATTTGGGGATGTAGGTAAAGGAGTCCGAAATATGAAAAAACAAATGAGAGATTCCAATATAGAGTTGCTTCGTGTCGTTGCAATGTTAGGTGTAATTGTGTTGCATTTTAACGGGGAATACGGCAATGCGTTTGAACTGGTAAAAGATGGAACAATCAATTTTTACATACTTCAGTTTTTGGAAAGTTTATTCATTCCTGCAGTAAATGTTTTTATATTGGTGTCTGGATATTTTCTTTGTGATTCGTATAAAAGACCAATCACAAAGGCACTTTATCTGATGATTCAAGTGATGCTATTTCGCGAGGGGCTTTATTTGCTGGGATGCATCGTTGGGAATTCTCAAATTTCAATCAGCGCAGCGATTTGTGCGTTGTTGCCGATTAACTATTATGTGATTTTATATGTGGTATTATATTTGATTTCACCATATATCAATCTCAGCTTAAGAAAAATGGGTGAAAAACAGCGGAATATTTTGATGATTGTAAGTATCTTGTTATTCTCAGTGTGGCCGACCTTGGTGGATATCATGGAAGAGGTGATTGGTCAGGAGTTAGCAGGGCTCAATACCATCGGTTTGGAAGGCGATCAGAGCGGTTACACCATTGTGAATTTCATCCTGCTTTATCTCATTGGTGCGTATCTTAAAATGGCAGACATTCAGTGGAGTAAGTTGAAATCCATTTTTGTCATCATTGGATGTGCGATTCTTTTGAGTTTGTGGGAGTTGGTATTACCGAAGACAGCATGGATGTACTGCAATCCACTCGTGATTTTAGAGGCGGTGGCAGGATTCCTATTGTTTAAGAAGTTCTCAATTAAGAGTTCGGTAGTAAATGTTTTGGCAAAAGGTGTGTTCACTTGTTTCTTGTTACATGGAGCATTTTTCCGGTTTTTGCCGGTTGAGAAATTTGTCAATGCACCTGCATGGAAGCTGGTATTGTTCCTCGTTGGAGTGGCAATCGGAATCTATATAGTGTGTGTTGGTGTACATTATTTATATGTTGTTTTTGAAAAGTATGTATTGAAAAATCTATTAAAATTTTTAAATAAAGTGGTTCTAGATGTAGAACCAAACGAAGAGGGAAAATTATGCAAATAAAAAAATATATGTTTCCGTCTCATGGGGACGACAGAGGACAATTGGTCGCATTAGAAGAATTTAAGGACATTCCATTTGATATCAAAAGAGTTTATTATATCTATGATACAAAAGAAGGCGTAAGACGCGGATTTCATGCTCATAAAAATTTGGAGCAGATTCTTGTGTGCGTGAGTGGAAGTTGTAAAATCATGTTGGATAACGGAACGGAAAAGGAAGATGTTTTGTTAGATAATCCATGTGAAGGACTCTACATATCCAATGATATTTGGCGTGAAATGTATGATTTTAGTCCAGATGCAGTTCTACTTGTGCTTGCGTCAGAGTTATACGATGAGTCGGATTATATTCGAAATTATGAGGATTTTATTGCATTTATCAATAATAAGTAATTAAGGAGATAAAATATGAAGATACCATTTGCATCATTCAAGCCTATGCATGAAGAGTTAAAGGGGCAATTAACCGCAGCCTATGAGACTGTGATGGAACGCAGCTATTTTATTCAAGGCCAGGAGTGTCAAGATTTTGAGGAAGAGTTTGCGAAATATTGTGATGCGCAACATTGTGTGGGTGTTGCAACAGGATTAGATGCGTTATATCTTATTTTGAAAGCGTATGGAATCGGGCAAGGAGATGAAGTCATTGTTCCATCAAATACGTTTATTGCAACTGCATTAGCAGTGTCTTATGTAGGAGCGACTCCTGTTTTTGTAGAGCCAGAGATTGAAACTTATAATATCAATCCGGCGAAAATCGAGGAAGTAATTACAAAAAATACAAAAGCTATTATGGCAGTTCACTTACAAGGCCGTGCAGCAGATATGGACAGCATCTTAGATGTTGCAAACAAATATGGATTGAAAGTGATTGAAGATGCAGCACAGGCACATGGCGCGAAATACAAAGGAAAAAGAGTAGGAAGTTTAGGACATGCCGCAGCGTTTAGCTTTTATCCGGGAAAAAATCTTGGAGCAATGGGAGATGGCGGCGCCGTTGTAAGTAACGACAAAGCATTGATTGATAAAGTACGTGCCTTGGGAAATTATGGTTCTGACTACAAATATCACCATATTTACCAAGGAACAAATAGTCGTCTAGACGAATTACAGGCAGCATTTTTGAGAGTGAAACTTTCAAGATTAGATTGCTGGAATGCGGACAGAAAACGAATCGCAGAAAGATATTTTAATGAGATTCAAAATTCATTGATTGTGTTACCGCCGAAAACGAATGAAACATATGACCATGTATATCATGTGTTTGTGATTCGTTGCGAGCGCAGAGATGAGTTGGAGGCATATTTGAATGAAAAGGGAATCGGAACAGTGAAACATTATCCAATCCCAATGCATATGCAACCATGTTATGAAGAATTAAAAATCGCAGAAGGAGAATTGCCAATCGCAGAAGAAATCAGTCGTACCGTTCTCAGTATTCCTATGTATTATGGAATGACGGATGAAGAAATTACGTATGTGGTTGATGCAATCAATTCGTTTAAATAAGAGGAAATAGAAACGATGGAAAAAAAGAGGAACATCTTGATGATTCCTACCTGGTATAGTCCGGCGAATGCAGAGGTTATCACCACGGGAATCTTTCACTACGAACAGTCAATTGCATTAAAAAAATATTGTAATGTTGCAATATATTATCCTTTTGATACTGACCTAGAGGTAGATTTTACGATGGCAGAGGAAAAAGGAATTTTGACGTTCCGAAGCAGATTCTATTCTGGGAAAATCGGGAAATATGTTCGTTGGTTCCGTGATTTTGAAAAGATTTTAGAAGAATTCCAGCCAGATATTATCCATGCCCATGTGGCATCAATGGCAGGGAAATTAGCGATACTATTGGGGAAAAAGTATCATATACCAGTTGTAATTACCGAGCATAATGCAATTGAATTGATGGGATTGGAAAGTTGGAAAACAAGAAAGTTAAACCAACTTATATATCATAACAGCAAAGCAAATGTAAGCGTGTCTCGCAATTTGCAGGAGCGTTTGCAAGAGTTTTTTAAAAAAGAAACGTTCCAGGTAATTCACAACGGGATTATACAGAGAGAACTTCCTCCAAAAGAATGTTGTTACGCAAAAGAGGGAAATATTAATTGTTGTATTGTGGCTGCTTTTTATAACAAAGAAGTGAAAGGGTATCAGTATTTAATACCAGCGATAAAAGAACTCTCAGACCAAGGAATTCGCATCACACTACATATTTGCGGTGGCGGTGATTACTATGACTATTACGTGAATATGGCTCATGAATTGGGTGTAAGTGAACAATGCGTATTTTATGGAAATTGTGACAAAGATAAAGTTTATGCGATTGTAGACCAGATGGATTTTTGCATTTCTGCAAGTATATTTGAGAGTGCAGGAGTGGCTGCGCAAGAAGCGATGCTACTTGGTAAACCATTGGTAGTGACAACGTCGGGCGGAACCAATTCACTGGTGACAGAAGAGACGGCAATCGTGGTAGAACGAGGTAGTACGGATGCATTGGTTGAAGGAATCAAACAAATGGTACAGTGCTATTCAAAGTTCGACTGTGAAAAAATCAAAACATATGCATATGAAAATTTTGAAATCGATCAGGTTTCAAAGAAATATGTGACATTATACGAAGAAGTACTGAGAAAATAATAGATCGGGAGAAATTATGAGATTACGGAAATTGGAATTAAAAGATGCAGAAAACATGTTAGAGTGGATGCACGACGAAAGTGTGGTGCGTTATTTGAGTGCCAATTTTGCCAGTAAAGATCTGACGGATTGTCAGGCATTTATAGAAGCAAGCAGAACCGATGAGGAAAACTTGAATCTAGCCATTGTAGACGAGCAAGATGTTTATATGGGAACCGTAAGTCTCAAACACATTGATCGAGAATGGAAGATGGCTGAATTTGCGGTCACAATTCGCGCTTGTGCTATGGGAAAAGGATACTCCGCATATGGAATGCGAGAAATCATTCGCATCGGGCTTGAGGAACTTGGGCTTGAGAAAATCATATGGTGCGTTTCTCTTGAAAATGCGCGAGCGGTACGTTTTTATGATAAAAACGGTTATGTAAGAACAACAGAAATTCCACAAAAATATCAATCGTACTATAGTGAGGAGCAAAGAAAAAATTTCGTATGGTATGTTGCTCAAAACTAAGAGGGAAGAAGCATGCAAAGAGTAGAGCAGAGTTTGAAAAATACAGTTGCATCCTTGGGAATTCAACTGGGAACCATTTTGTTAAATTTCATATCGAGAACTGTTCTGATTAAGACCTTGGGGGAAGAATACCTGGGAATTAATGGATTGTTTGTCAATATTCTGACTATGTTATCATTGGTGGAAATGGGAGTAGGTTCTGCATTGATTTATTTGATGTATAAACCAATGGCTGAAAATGACGAGAAAAAGTTAGCCCTTCTCATGCGCACATATGCAAAAATCTACACCATGATAGGCGTGGTCATTTTTGCGCTTGGTGTGCTGGCGGCTCCATTTTTGAAATATTTTATGAAAGAGGTTCCAGATATTAAGAACTTGACACTCATCTACGTGTTGTATGTTCTGAATATGGCCTTGACCTATTTACTCTCTTATCGGGCATCCATTATCAATGTTGCACAGAAGAGCTATATCGTAAACCTGACCAAATTTGGATTCGTGGTGTTGCAATATGTAGCACAGATTGTAGTTTTAATTGTCTTTAAGAATTACATCTTTTTCTATTTGTGTTTGTTGATGGGAACTGTTTTAGGAAATCTTGCAGTTCACATAAAAGCAGGAAAAATGTTTCCGTTTATTAAACAACGGACAAACGAGCAATTAAGTAAAGAAGAAAAGAATGAGGTAAAGAAAAGTGTCATGGCGATGTCCTTCCATCGTTTAGGAAGTTTTGTCGTATTTAGCACAGATAATCTGATTATCTCGAAGTTTTTAGGTGTTGTAGCGGTTGGTTTGTATTCCAACTATGTGATGATTATCAATGCACTGTGGGCAGCAGTAAACTTGATTTTTTCTTCCATTACCGCAAGTATTGGAAATCTGGTAAATCATGAGGATACAGAAAAGTCCCATGCTATATTCAAAAATGTATTTTTTGCAACCTCTTGGTTGGCAGTTTTTTGCTCGGTATGCATGTGCGTGTTGTTTAATCCATTCATAGACTTGTGGTTGGGAAAAGACTACACATTTTCAATTTCAGTTGTGTTGGTGATTGTATTTAACTTTTTCCTTTCTGTAATCCGTATGCCGGCAAATATTTTTAAGGAAACGTTGGGATTATTCTGGAATGATAGATATAAAAGTGTAATTGAAGCTATTGTCAATCTGGTATTTTCGATTGTTTTAGTAAAGCAGATTGGAATATTGGGTGTGTTTGTGGGGACTACAATCTCCACGGTTGCAGTTTGTTTGTGGGTAGAACCACGTATTTTA
Organism: Faecalimonas sp.; assembly: GCA_045578495.1. Taxonomy (GTDB): domain Bacteria; phylum Bacillota; class Clostridia; order Lachnospirales; family Lachnospiraceae; genus Faecalimonas. Next base: position 29,743 of record JAZNKI010000045.1, on the reverse strand, counting down.
TACAAACATTATTTTAAGAGACCATTGATTGAATACTTCATTATGCTTTTCAAGTATCTGTTAGTGGGAGTAGTTTCTACACTGGCGATTTGGGGAATTGCGTATGTTGTAAATTTTGGTGCAATAGGAAATTTTGCATTTAAGATGGCATTGTGTATGGTTGTTCCAAACTTGCTCTTTACTGTACTGTTTTATAAAAAGGAAGAGTTTCGGTATTTTGTACAAATCTTTTCACGAATTGTTTCAAAATTCAAACGATAAAAGTAAGGGTTCCACAAAAAAAGATTTATGGGATTGAAAAATGAAAATCATGTGCTATTATATATAGAGGGAAAAAACCAGTCATTTATAAGTTGGGGAGAAGTAGTATGAAACGCAGAAGAAGACGTAGAAGAAGACTTAGAAGAAAGCAGATGGGCTTTATCAAATGGTTTAAGTCGTTGAGTTTATTAAATAAGATTTTACTTATCACAGCAGCAGTCTTAGTTGCTACGATTGCATCTATGATTATTTATGCATATAGTTTATATGGAAAGATTCAAACACCAGAAATTGATGAAAAGAAAATCGTCATCAATGAGATGGACGAATCTGTTGGAGAGGGATATACGAATTTTGTTTTGTTTGGTGGAGATTCTCGTTCAGGAGAAGTGACCAAGAACTTAAATACGGATACGATTATTATTGTTAGTTTAAATAATAAGACAAAAGAGATTAAGATGGTTTCCGTATATCGTGATACACTGTTGGATTTGTCTAATGGAAAGATTCAAAAATGTAATTCTGCATATAGCCGTGGTGGAGCAATGCAGGCGATTAATATGTTGAATATGAATTTGGACTTGAACATCAAGAAATATGTAACGGTTGACTTTTCCGCAGTTGTAGACTTGGTGGATATGGTCGGAGGTATTGAGGTTGACGTCAAAGAGAAAGAATGGAAGGAAGTCAACAAATACCTGTACGAAACAGCAGGAGTTGCAGGAAAAACACCACGTCCATTGACTCATGCAGGTGTGCAAAAGCTAGATGGTGTACAGGCAACCACATATGCGAGAATTCGTAAGAACGTGGGTGATGACTTTGCACGAACAGAGAGACAACGTTTGGTTATCCAAAAAGTAGTTGAAAAGGCAATGAAGTCGGATCTTGCGACAATTAATAAGATTGTTAATGAGTTGTTCCCAAGAATTGCCACAAACTTTACTTTGACAGAAGTATTATCTTATGCAAAAGATTTTAAAAAATACAAATTTACTGAGACTTCTGGATTCCCATTTGAGCAATCAACAGGAACCATTCGAGGAAGAGGAAGCAGTGTATTCACAACAAACTTGAAAAAGAATGTATCTATGTTGCATGAGTTCTTATATGGAACAGAGGGATACGAACCGTCATCAACTGTCGCACGAATTAGTGCGAATATAGCAGAAATTGTGCGAACGCAACGGATTGAGTCTTCGGGAGAAGATGAAGAGGATGAAGATGGCGAAAACAGTGAAAACGGTGAAGGCAATGAAGACGGCGAAGGCGGCGGAACCGAAGGCGGCGGAACTGAAGGCGGCGGAACTGAAGGCGGTGGAAATGCTGGCGGCGGAACCGAAGGCGGCGGAACCGAAGGCGGCGGAACTGAAGGCGGCGGAACCGAAGGCGGCGGAACTGAAGGCGGCGGAAATGCTGGCGGCGGAAACCAAGGCGGTGGAAGTGAAGACGGTGGAAATTCCGAAGACAATCCTGTAACACCATAAAATTGATACAGTTGAGAGGAAAGTCAGAGTAAGAATCTACTCTGACTTTTTTGTTAATGTAAAACGTCTAGACATGTGATTCAAAATCGTGTAAAATGTAATAGATGTCAAAAGAAAAAAAGGAAGAGGACACAGATATGAAAATGATGAAAAAAGTAGCCATTTCTATATTGGCAGTATGTTTAATTTTACCATGTTTTTCATTAGTATCAAAAGCTGCTAATGATGGAAAGATTATGTTTACAGACCACAAAAGTCCTGCAGTCGAAACAGGTTCTACTGTGGAAGTAAAAGGTGTTGTTGAAAAAGCAAAAGGAAATTTTGGAAAAATTGATATTACAATGACGTTTGATAGTAGCATGTTGAGTTTCCAAAGTGGAGACGGTGTTACAAAGTTGTCTGACGGGAAAATTCAATATATCGGTGATGCAACTAGTGATGTAGGTACTAGAAAAGAATTTTTTATGAAATTCAAAGCATTAAAAGCTGGAACCGCTGTTATTGAAATAGAGAGTGCTACTATTAAAAGTGTAGCAGGGGATGTTTTGGATTATAAAAAAGGTAGTTCTACAATTGTAATTACCGGTGATCCTGTTGCATCAGGTTCTGGAACAGCTACCGAGATGACAGAGGAAATCAATGGGAAAGAGTATTTCGTAGCAGAAGAAGTTCCGGAAAATGAGATTCCAGAAGGTTACGAAGAAGCACAACTTCTTGATAAATATAATGCAGTGTATAACGAAAAGAAAAATTTGTATCTCGTATATATGATTGATGCAGAAGAGGTTGGACATTTATTTATGTTTGACGAACAAGATGCAACATTCTATCCATACGAAGAAATCAAAGTTTCTGAAGAAGCAAGCATTGTATTGTTGGGGAATGTTTCTTCAGCAGTGTTGCCAGAAAAATATCAGAAAACAGAAGTATCTACTTTGAGTGGAAACACATTCCCAGCATGGCAAAGTGATGAGAATCCTGGATTCTGCTTGGTTTATGCATTGAATGATCAAGGACAGAGAATGTTCTATCAAATGGATATTGAAGAAAATACGTATCAAAGATTCTATGTTACAACAGAGGAATCAGGAAACGATACAGACGGATGGTTTGGTAAATTCAACGCATTTTTACAAGAACATTTAGACTATTTCCTCCTAGGTACAGGATTAGGTTTGTTAGTACTTGTTGTTATCGTTATTATTTTAAGTGTTAAATTGTATAACAGAAATGCGGAGTTAGATGAATTATACGAAGAATATGGAATCAGTGTTGACGACGAAGTAGAAGATGATATTCTCTTAGATTTAGATGAAGAGGAAGATTCAGAAGAGGAAGACGACGATTATGAAATTGCTTCGGATATACCAACGGATTTGTACTTGCAAGAAGGAATGAAAGAATTATTCTCGGAAGAACCAGAAGAAGTGAAGATACCAGAAGTAGAACCGAAAGTAACAGTAAAAGAGGTAGAGCCGATTGTTAAGGGCGTTGAACCTGTGGTAAAACCAGTAGAAGGGGTGGAAGATTCCTTGGGTGCGGTTCTGGCGCAACAAAAAGAAGATGATGATGAAGATACATTTTTTGATGATGAAACATTCGATAATTTTTCATTAGATTTCATTGATTTAGATGATTAATTATTAAAAATGGAGATGTGTAGGCATCTCCATTTTGTTGTTAGAAACACATTTTCTTCACATTTCTTTGATAATGTAATCCTAGATTTACAAAAAAAGGAGACTTTGCTATGAATGATGAAAATAGATTTGAAAAAGAGTTTGGTTTAAATGAACCAGAAATAGAACCTGTAAAGAATGTAGAGCCAATAAAACCAAATAAACGAAATAAAAAGAAATCAGGTATCTGGAAGGTTTTTATTACAATCGCATTGGCAATCTTGTTTGGAATCATTGCTTCTCTCACCTTCTTGGGAACGAACGTGGTGATGGATCGTTTGATGGGAATAATATCTCCAAAAACAGAACAAGAGAATCATTCACAATCAGGAGGAGGAATAGGAACTACCGATTTAGAGACAGAGTCTGGAATTGATATTGTTTCCAATGTGGCTGATGTAGCGGAAGCAGTAATGCCATCGGTTGTATCTATTACGAGTATGAGTGTTCAAGAGGTGCAAACATTTCCATTCGGCGGTGTGACTCGTTATGAAGTGCCAAGTAGTGGTTCGGGAATTATTCTTGCACAAAATGAAAAGGAAGTTCTTATTGTGACCAATAATCATGTGGTTGAAGATAGCAACACTCTTACTGTGGTTTGGATTGATGGTACAAGTAATGAAGCTACCATTAAAGGGACAGATCCCGAGAGAGATTTGGCTGTAATTGCAGTTTCTTTGTCTGAACTTAAGAAGGAAACAAAAAGTAAAATCAAGGTAGCTTCGATTGGGGATTCGAACAAATTAAGAGTAGGAGAAAGCACAATCGCAATCGGAAATGCGTTGGGCTATGGACAGTCGGTGACACTTGGTATCGTAAGTGCTTTAGACCGTACACTGGAAGGTGTTGAAGGAACATTAATTCAGACAGATGCGGCGATTAATCCAGGAAATAGTGGTGGAGCATTGTTAAATGCAAACGGACAAGTCATTGGAATTAACACGGCAAAAGTAAGTGCTTCAGCTGTAGAAGGAATGGGATATGCGATTCCGATTTCAGATGTAGAAGAAGTGTTAGAAAATCTCATGAATCAAAAAGCAAAAGAAGTAGTTCCGGAAGGGAAACGAGGAACGATTGGAATCTATGGCGTTGACTTGGGTGCAGATGTGGCGAGTTGGTATAGTGTGCCACAAGGTGTTTATATTCAATCCCTTGTGAAAGGCGGTGCAGCAGAAAAAGCCAAGGTTCCAGTGGGAAGTATTCTTACTAAATTAGAAGGAAAAACAATCAGCAACTTAGCTGATCTGAATGAGGAATTACAGTATCATCAGAAGGGTGAAAAAGTCAAAATCACTTGCTATGTGCAAAGTAGAAATCAGTATGTTGAAAAAGAATATGAGATTACATTAAAGTAGGGTTTGACATTATGAAAACTTGTGATATAGTTGTATATAAGTTTTGTTTGGGAGGAGAGAAACATGAGTTTTGATAAAATTAGAATGATTGATGCAGAAGTTGCAAATGCGATGGATGCAGAATATGATAGACAAAATTCTCATATTGAATTAATCGCATCAGAAAACTGGGTAAGTGAGGCTGTACTTGAGGCAATGGGCAGTATCTTAACAAATAAATATGCAGAAGGTTATCCGGGAAAACGTTACTACGGTGGTTGTGACTGCGTAGACGTTGTAGAAGATTTAGCAAGAGAACGAGCAAAAAAATTGTTTGGATGTGACTATGCGAATGTACAACCACATTCAGGTGCACAAGCAAATATGGCAGTATTTTTTGCAATGCTTCAACCAGGTGATAAAGTATTAGGTATGAACTTAGACCATGGCGGACATTTATCTCATGGTTCACCGGTTAATATGTCAGGAAAATATTTTGACGTAGTATTTTACGGGGTAAATGATCAAGGTGTAATCGATTATGAAAATGTACGTCAAATTGCAATAAAAGAACAACCAAAGTTGATTATTGCAGGTGCAAGCGCATACGCAAGAACCATTGATTTTAAAAAGTTTAGAGAGATTGCAGATGAAGTAGGTGCATACTTGATGGTAGATATTGCACACATCGCTGGTTTGGTAGCAGCAGGGCTTCATCCATCTCCAATACCATATGCGGATGTTGTTACAACAACGACACACAAGACACTTCGTGGTCCACGCGGTGGTATGATTCTTTGTAATCAAGAAGCAGCAGACAAGTTTAACTTTAATAAAGCGATTTTCCCAGGAATTCAAGGTGGTCCATTGATGCACGTTATTGCGGGAAAAGCGGTTGCATTACAAGAAGCGTTACAACCAGAGTTTAAAGAGTATCAAGCACAAATCATGAAGAATGCAAAAGCTCTTTGTGAAGGATTGATGAAACGCGGTGTGAAGATTGTATCAGGCGGAACAGACAATCACCTTATGTTGGTTGATCTTAGCGAAACAGAGTTGAGCGGTAAAGAATTAGAAAAACGTTTGGATAGAGCTCATATTACATGTAATAAGAACACAATTCCAAATGATCCACGTTCACCATTTGTAACAAGTGGTGTTCGACTTGGAACACCAGCAGTTACAACAAGAGGATTGAAAGAGGCTGATATGGAAATTATCGCAGAAGCAATCGCACTTGTAATTGAAAGCGAAGATAACATTGAAACTGTTCAAAAGATGGTTGCAGAATTGACTGAAAAATATCCATTAAAATAAGAATGATGAAAAGTTGTTTCCAGACGTGGAAACAACTTTTTTTAATTCTATCCGTTTTGTTTGTTTCATATATTAGAAAAAAATGTGGACAAGAGATGACAAGATGAGGATAAGATGGAAAAAAGCAATATGGGTGATTTTGTTTCTTCTAATCACTCTTTTGAATGTGATTCTGACGAACGGACTGCTCCGGCGAAAGGAATCTGAACAGACAAAAGTAGAATCGAAACTGCCATATGGCAATTATTTGCCAGATTCTGAAAATCCATTAATCCGTGTGGTATTGAAAACGAGTGGATTCCAAGGGATTGTACATGCGGAGGTTCAATTACGTTCCGAAAGTGGATTAATGATAGAAAATAGCCAAGAAGAAACAAAAACATTTACAATTAAACCAGATAGTGACTTGTTTGAAGAAGGAAGAATACGAGTAAAACCAAAGAAAAAAGGAGAAAGAATAGAAATTATTTCGTTTACAAGAGGGTGTGGTACCCCTTCTTATCGCGGAGAGTTAGAATTATATTCTACTGCTGAAGGAATTGTAATTGTAAATGAAGTTCCATTAGAAGAGTACCTCTATGGCGTGGTGCCAAGTGAGATGCCGGCAACCTATGAGAGAGAGGCGTTGAAATGTCAAGCGGTATGTGCGAGAAGCTATGCCTATTGTCAGATGTTGAATTTTGCATATCCAGAGTACCAGGCACATGTGGATGATAGCGTATCTTTTCAGGTGTATGGAAATTCTGGAGAAAAAGAGAGTACGACAAAGGCCGTGAAAGAAACTGCCGGAAAGAAATTGTGGTATGAAGGGCAAGTGGTGAAAACTTATTATTATTCGACATCAAGCGGACATTCTACAGATGTGCGTGCATGGGGAAGTGAGGTTACAGAAGCAAAATCATATCTAAAAGGAATTCCCATTTGTGACCAGTATGGTAATGCGTATGAAAAGGATATTCCGTGGTATCGTTGGAAAGCGAGTATTCCGCAAGAATTGCTGCGTCAACTGTTAGAATTAAATACAGGGAAGGTGATTGGAACTCTTGAGAATATAGAAGTCACAAAAAGAGGTGCGGGGGATGTGGCGCTTCAGCTGACAATCAAAGGAAGTCAGGGAACAGTGATTGTAGAGACTGAGAATAAAATTCGTGCAGCGCTTGGAGGAGACGGTTATCAAATTGAAAAACAAGACCAAACAGTGATTCAAAGTGCAAAATTATTGCCGAGCGCTTTTTTTACCATTGCAAAAATCGGAGAAAATTATATAATTGAAGGAGGAGGATATGGTCATGGAATCGGGATGAGCCAGAATGGAGCAAACGAGATGGCAAAAACCGGTAAGAACTATAAAGATATCCTGCAATTTTTCTATTCGAATGCAAAGGTGGAATAGCATGAAAGAATTATGGAAGAAATCAAGTTATATTATAGAGAAAATTGCACATGATCATGTCAGTGCATATGCAACCCAGGCGGCATTTTTTATGATGCTTTCGTTAGTTCCGATTATTATGATATTGATGACTTTGGTGCAGTATACTCCACTGACCCAGGCAACAATTATTTCTGTTGTGAATGAAGTTTTTCCGACGACTATCCAAGGAATGATTATTTCGATTGTTAATGAAGTGTATCGTCAAACAGGGACAACGCTTTCTGTCAGCATCTTGGTAGCATTCTGGTCAGCAGGGCGAGGAATGCTTGCAATGGCAAATGGATTAAATAGTGTGCGTGGATATCAAGAAAAACGCAATTATTTCTTTTTGCGACTTCGAGCTGCAATCTACACCGTTGCATTCTTGTTGGCTATGATTATTACCTTGGTATTTTTGGGATTTGGAAATAGTATTAGTTTGTTGGTTAATAAGTATATTCCAGTGATTCAATACATCATTGATTTCATTATTGACATAAGAATCGTGGTTGTTATGTGCCTCTTGATTGTTATCATGTTGTTTATTTATCGATTTCTTCCAAGTAAGAGTGGAAAATTTATTCATCAACTTCCAGGGTCTATTTTTACTTCGGTAGGATGGACTTTGGCATCGTTCTTATTTTCGGTGTATATGGATATTTTTAAAGGCTTTTCAAACTTGTATGGAAGTCTCACCACAATTGTATTGATTATGCTATGGTTGTATTTCTGTATGTATGTCATGCTTTTAGGAGCAGAAATCAATCATTTACTAGAACAACGACTTGACAATCCATAGTGATGTGGGTAAAATGATAAAAGATTTTGAATAAACAAAGGCAATGAACGTGTTTAGTAGAGCACTATTTTCTAACAGAGAGAGGGAATCACTGGCTGGAAGTTCCCTTTAGTTCAGATAGGAATCGAAATTCCCACGGGAGCCGTATCTTTGAACCATAGTAGGAGATAACGTACGCTGCACGTTACGCAGTCCGAGAGCCTATGATAAGTAGGAATTAGGGTGGTACCGCGAAGAATCCTCGTCCCTTTTTGGGACGGGGTTTTTATTGTTTTATAACAATGATTTATAAAAGGAGAAATGTATATGAGCATGGAAACAATCAAAACAGAGTGCCAGGCAGAACTAGCTGCAGTAGAAAATGCAGAACAATTGGCAACATTCTGGGCAAAATATCTTGGAAAAGGTGGAGAAGTTCAGAAATTAATGAGTGGTATTAAAAATGTACCAAATGAAGAGAAAAAGGCATATGGACAAGCTGTAAACGAAGTAAAAGTTTGGGTGCAAAGTCTTTATGATGCAAAGAAAGTAGAAATTGAAAAACAAGCAATCATGGCTCGATATGAAGCAGAAGAGATTGATGTAACCCTTCCTGTAAAAGAAGTATTTGCAGGAAATTTACATCCATTAACATGTATTAAGAATGAGATTATTGACGTGTTTGTGGGTATGGGATTTGATGTATTCGAAGGTCCGGAAATCGAAGATGACGATCACAACTTTACAAGATTAAACGTTTTGAAAGATCATCCTTCAAGAGATATGCAGGATACATTCTGGTTGACAGAAGATTTGCTTCTTCGTACACATACATCACCAGGACAAATCCGTGTAATGGATGCACAAAAACCACCGATTAAAGTGCTTGTGCCAGGAAAGGTATTCCGTTCAGATAGTGATGCAACACACTCTCCAATGTTTAGCCAAATGGAAGGGCTGGTTGTAGATAAACATATTACACTTTGCGATTTGCAAGGAATGTTAGACCAATTTGTAAAAGCATTGTTCTCTGATGAGGCAAAAACAAGATTGCGCCCATCGTATTTCCCATTTACAGAACCATCTGTAGAGGTAGATGTAAGCTGCTTTAAATGCGGAGGAAAAGGATGCTCTCTTTGTAAAGGAACAGGCTGGATTGAAGTATTAGGTGGAGGTATTGTCAATAACAAAGTTTTGGAAAACTGTGGTATTGATCCATCAGAATATTCAGGACTTGCATTTGGTATTGGTATTGAACGTATTGCAATGCTCAAATATGGAATCAATCATATGGACAAGTTGTTTGAAAATGACATCGAATTCTTGAAACAGTTTAAGGCATAAGTCGGAGGGTATTATGAAAGTATTATATAGTTGGTTAAAAGAATATGTAGATATTGACCTTGGACCAAAAGAGTTGGAGACGAAGTTGTTTTCGGCTGGTTTTGAAGTAGAAGGAATCGAATATTTAGGAGAAAATTTAGAAAAAGTAGTAGTAGGTCAGATTACATCTATGGAGCACTACGAAGGAACACACTTGCAAATCTGCCATGTGGATTGTGGAGAACAAGGACATGACCATTTGATTTTGACTGGTGCAGACAATGTATTTGTAGGGGCAAAGGTTCCTGCAGCATTGGTAGGTGCAAAACTTCCTTGTGGGTTAGACATTCAACCAAGAAAAATGGTAGATATGATTTCTTACGGAATGCTTTGTTCCGGAGAGGAAATGTGTTTGGATGCAAATTGGTATCCAGGAGCAGATGTGAACGGAATTATGATTCTTGCAGAAGACGCACCTCTTGGTATGGAAATGAGAGATTATTTGGAATTAGATGATTATTTGTTTGATATTTCTATCACAGCAAATCGTCCGGATTGTCAATCTGTTATCGGGATCGCAAGAGAAGTTGCAGCGTTTTTAAATAAACCATTTAAAGCGCCAGATTATAGTTATACAGAAGATGGAACAGTCAATGACGCAATCAGTGTTTCAGTAGAAGATAAAGAAACTTGTCCAAGATATTTAGGACACTATATTTATGATGTACAATTTGTAGAGTCACCACTTTGGATGAAGAGAAGATTGATCGCGGTAGGACACAATGCGATTAATGCAATGGTAGATATTACGAATTATGTCCTTGTAGAGATTGGTCAGCCAATGCATGCGTTCGACCTTGATACTTTGGCAGGTTCATCTATCGTAGTGCGCAGAGCAAACGATGGAGAAACGCTTGTTACATTAGATGAAAAAGAACGTGTATTGACTCGAAACAACTTGTTAATCTGTGACAAAGAAAAAGCTGTGGGCCTTGCAGGTGTAATGGGTGGACTTAACAGCGAGATTACAGAACAAACAAAAGAAGTATTGTTTGAATCTGCGAAATTCTTGAAAGATAGCGTGCGTAAGACATCTAGAGGTCTTGGACTTCGCTCAGATGCAGCAGCGAGATTTGAAAAAGGAATTGATGAATATACCGTAGAATGTGGTATGGCAAGAGCGTTGAATCTTGCACAAACATTAGGTGTGGCAAAGATTAGTTCCAGCCATTTTGATGTATCAGGTGGAGCATCTACAGAAAAACGTGTGATCAAGGTAACTACCGCTCAAGTAAATAAGGTGCTTGGTATTGAAGTGCCAGAAGAAGAAATGGTTAACATTTTATCAGCACTCCAATTTGAAGTTTCTTTAAAGAATGGAGAAATGACATTGGCAATTCCAAGATATCGTGACGATGTAGAAACCTATCAAGATATCGCGGAAGAAGTGATTCGTGAATATGGATACGACAAGGTAGTTCCTACATTCTTGGATGATGCGAAAGTAACAAATGGTGGACTGAATCGTTACCAATCAAAAGAATTGGCTGTAAAAGAGTATTTGTGCTCTCAAGGATATTATGAAGTTCAAACCATTGCGATGACAGCAAAAACAGACTTTGATATGTTCTTAGTTCCAGAAGATGCAAAAGAACGTGAAGTTGTAGAACTCTTAAATCCAATTACAGAAAACTTAAGTATTATGAGAACGATTATGGCACCTTCTATGGTAAAAGTAATCGAAAATAATATTAAAAACGGAAATGAAGAGATGCGTTTCTTTGAAATGGCAAACATTTATCTTCCAAAAGCGTTGCCACTCACAGAACCACCAGTAGAGCAAAAAATTCTTTGCCTTGGAACTTGTGGAACAGAAGAAGATTTCTTCTCAATGAAAGAAACTTTGGAACGCTTTGCATGCTACAACGATTTAACATTCTCTTACAAGAAAGGTGAAGTTTGCTACTTACATCCGGGAAGAACAGCAGAAGTGTATTGTAAGGGTGAGAAAATTGGACATTTCGGACAACTTCGCTATGAAGTAGTTGATCAATTAAACATTGCTGGAGGAAAGAAAGCTGATACGAAGATTTTTGTGGCAGAACTTAACTACAGCTTGCTTTCAGAACTCTTTAAGACAGCAATCAAGTATATTCCGGAAAGCGGATACAAGGCAAACAGCCGTGATATTTCCGTTTTGATTGATAAGAAGGTTGCTTGTGGAACAACAATTGATGCGATTACGGCATGTGATTCGTTGATTCAAAAGGTTACTTTATTTGACATCTTCGAAAGTGAAAAACTTGGAGCGGATAAAAAGAGTATGGCATTTAACATCAAGTTAGCATCGTCTTCGGCAGATGTTACAGATGAAATGACAGACGCAGTCATTGAAAAAGTAATCCAGGCATTAGGAGAACAATTTGGCGCACAAATGAGAGGATAATAAGACAAAAAATGGAACTAGAGATAGTTCCATTTTTCATTTTACAGGACACTTCGTTCCTATAAAATGAAAACGCTCCGCAAGGATGTGCAGAGACGCGTATATGGAAAATATTGCTACGCAATCGCGTCTCGCACGAGAGTTTGCAAGCAAACTCTTTTTTGTTATAATTGAGAAGAGAAAAGGTTAAAAAAATTCAAGACTTGTGGTATAATAGAAAAAATAGAATTGAAACGGAAGAAAAACATGAGAAAAGAAGATTTTTATTTTGATTTACCCGAAGAATTAATTGCCCAAGATCCGCTAGAGGATCGTTCGGGATCAAAGCTTTTAGTGTTGGATAAAGAGACAGGCGAGATTGAGCATCATATTTTTAAGGATGTAATTGACTATCTAGAAGAAGGAGATTGCCTGGTAATCAATGAGACCAAGGTGATTCCTGCGAGATTATTTGGGTCGCGAATTGGGACAGATGCTAAGATTGAAGTATTGCTCTTGAAACGAGGAGAGAACGATACATGGGAAACCCTAGTGAAGCCTGGGAAGAAGGCAAAAGTAGGGACTCGAATTAGTTTCGGAGAAGGGTTACTTATCGGAGAAGTTGTCGATATCGTTGAAGAGGGAAATCGTATGATTCGCTTTGAGTATGAAGGTATTTTTGAGGAAATTTTGGACCAGTTGGGACAGATGCCTTTGCCGCCATACATTACTCATCAGTTAGAAGATAAGAACCGTTACCAGACCGTATATGCAAAGACTTCAGGATCAGCAGCGGCACCGACTGCAGGATTGCATTTCACACCAGAACTTCTTCAAAAAATAGAAGAAAAAGGCGTAAACATAGCGAGGGTGACCTTACATGTGGGATTGGGAACTTTCCGCCCGGTAAAGGTAGAAAATATATTAGAACATCATATGCATTCCGAATTCTATCAAGTGAGTGCAGAGGCTGCAGAAAAGATTAATCAAGCAAAGGATAAAGGTAAACGGGTGATTTGCGTAGGGACAACCAGTTGTCGTACGGTAGAATCTGCAGCGGATGAAAACGGAAGGCTGCGCGAGACGAGCGGCTGGACGGATATTTTTATTTATCCAGGATATAAATTTAAAACGTTGGATTGTCTGATTACCAACTTCCACTTACCAGAATCTACATTGGTGATGTTGGTATCGGCGCTGGCAGGGAGAGAACAAGTGCTTTCTGCATATGAAGAAGCAATCAAGGAAAGATATCGATTCTTTTCTTTTGGAGATGCAATGATTGTGAAATAAAGGATACAGTAGTAAAAGATACAGTTGAGGGAGAAAACAATGAAGAAACAAAAAAGCATGGGATTGTTGGAGCGAAAAAAATTTGAACGATCAAAAAGAAGAAGAAAACGAAAAATCAAGTTGATTGTGTTTGCAAGTGTAGCAGTCGTTTCGGTGGCGGTTCTTTTTGTGGCATGCAAGCCTTGGAATTGGTTTTCGTTTGGTGGTTCTGTAGAGACTGGAAAAGAAGCAGGTTCTAAAAAATCGAAAAAGCAAATTCGTCAGGAGACCATCGACGAAGCGAAACGATTGGCATTGTCTTATGCATATGATGATGCAGTGGCGCATTTGAAAACAGTGAAAAATTACGAAAAAGACGAAGAAGTCTTGAATATGATTTCAGATATTCAAGCAGAAAAGGACGCATGTGTTCCTGTAAAATTAGAAGAGGTGACACATATTTTCTATCACTCATTGGTGGTGGATGAAGAGCGTGCGTTTGGAGACGAGTCGGATCCACAAACCGCGGGTAACAATCAATGGATGACAACTGTTGATGAGTTCAATGCCATTACACAGGAAATGTATGACCGTGGATATGTGATGGTCAGCATTCATGATTTGTATGAGGTGACAACGGACGAAAATGGAAATGAGGTATGGAAAGAAGCCGAGATTCTTTTGCCAAAGGATAAAAAGGCATTTGTCTTATCTCTTGATGATTTGAGTTATTATCATTCTTACGAAGGATATGGATACGCAGCAAAATTAATTTTGGATAAAAATGGAAAAGTAACGAATGAATATATTGATGCATCTGGTGATACAAAGATTGGGGCGTATGATTGTGTGCCTTTGATGGACGCATTCGTAGAAGAGCATCCGGATGCTTCTTATCGAGGAGCAAAAGGAATCATTGCATTGACTGGATACAATGGCGTGTTGGGATATCGTACCGATGTGACTTATGATTTGGAACATCCGAACTGTGACAGACATCAAAAGAAATGGATAGAAGAGCATCCGGGTTTTGATTTGGAAGAAGAGCGAAAAGAGGCAAAGAAGGTTGCCGATGCGATGAAAGCAAATGGTTGGGAATTTGCCAGCCACACATGGGGTCACATGCGAGTGGGCGACCGCAGCCTTGAAAGCATTAAAGTAGATAGTAAGAAGTGGATTGAAAATGTAGAACCTATCGTTGGAAAGACAGATACGATTATTTTTGCTCACGGACAAGATTTGCATTCGCGTGTAGGTGCTTATCCAGAGTCAAATGAAAAATATCAATATTTAAGAAGCATCGGATTTCGAATTTTCTGTAATGTAGATTCTACCAGATATCAAACTTATTTGGGTGAAGATTATATGCGTCAAGGAAGACGTAATATAGATGGATATCGCATCTACAAAAATGCAATTGGAGATCAGAACAATGTAAGAGATTTGTTTGATGCAGAGAAGATTTTGGATCCGGACAGACCACCGGTGCCAGAGCTTTAAAAGATCAAAAAGAAATCGTAAAGGAGAAAACTCATGAAGATTGCAGAGTACGGTATTACAAGAGACGGAGAAAAAGCCAGTAGATATTTATTGGAAAATATAAATGGAATGGAAGTAGAAGTATCTGATTTTGGTGCAGTACTTTTGTCAGTTAAGATTCCGGATAAAAATGGTGCGCTCACGGACGTGCTTCTGACATATCCGTCTTTGGAGTATTTTTACGACAATCCTTGTGAATTCGGTGCATATGTAGGAAGAAACGGAAATCGTATAGGAGATGCCAAAGTTGTTTTGGATGGTGTTGAGTATCAGTTAGAAAAAAACAATCATGGCAACAATTTGCACAGTGGAGAAAATCGTTCTTATCACCAATTTTATGAAGCAACAACCGGAACAAGCGAAGAGGGAAATTATGTGGAACTTCATCGTGTGAGTCCACATTTGGAACAAGGCTTTCCTGGAAACTTAGATCAAAAAATCCGTTATACTCTGACAGACCAGAATGAGATTTTGATTGATTACAACATGGTCAGCGATATGACAACTGTCATTAATCCAACCAATCATTCTTATTTTAATTTGTCTGGACATGATCAAGGAGATATTCTTTCTCATGAATTAGAAATCTATTCGAATGGGTTTCTTTTGACGGATAAGAACTTGCTCCCGACAGGGGAAATTGCAAGTGTTGAAGGAACACCAATGGATTTTAGAACGAAAAAAGCAGTCGGCAGAGATATTGAGGTGGATTACGAACCGCTTGTATTTGCAGGTGGTTATGACCACAACTTTGTGTTTGAGAATGATGGAAAAGTCAAACTTATAGCAAAAGTGGAAAGTCCGGACACAGGAATCTTTATGGAAACGTATACGGATTTATGTGGTATGCAACTATATACTGGAAACTTTATGAATCATGTGGAAGGAAAAGATGGTGCAGTCTATCCAAAAAGAGGAGGACTCTGTTTGGAAACGCAGTTTTATCCAAATGCATGCAATGAACCAAAGTTCCCAAGTAGCGTGGTAGAAGCGGGCAAAGTATTCAAATCGAGAACGATTTATAAATTTGGTACAAACAAATAATCGTTCGTCTTGCAAGTGAGAAGAAAATAATGTAGAATGTACAAGGTATGAAAAAAGAGAAAGATACATGAAGGAGAGAACGAAATGAGTAAAAAACCAACAGTTTTAATGATTCTTGATGGTTATGGATTAAACGACAAGTGTGAGGCGAATGCAGTATATGAAGCAAAAACACCTGTTATGGATAAATTAATGGCAGAATATCCATTCGTACATGGAAATGCAAGTGGTATGGCTGTAGGACTTCCAGATGGACAAATGGGAAATTCAGAAGTTGGACACTTAAATATGGGAGCAGGAAGAATCGTATATCAAGATTTGACAAAGATTACAAAAGCGATTCAAGATGGAGACTTCTTTGAAAATGAAGCACTTCTTGCAGCTTGTAAGAATGTCAAAGAACATGATTCTGCACTTCATATGTTTGGTTTAGTATCAGACGGTGGAGTTCACAGTCACAATACACATATCTATGGACTTTTGGAACTTGCAAAGAGACAAGGAATTGAAAAAGTATATGTACACTGTTTCCTCGACGGTCGTGATACACCACCGGCATCTGGAAAAGATTTTGTACAAGAATTAGTAGATAAGATGGAAGAAATCGGTGTTGGTGAAGTTGCATCTGTTATGGGACGTTACTATGCCATGGACCGTGACAATCGTTGGGACCGTGTAGAATTGGCATACAAGGCAATGGTAAAAGGTGAAGGTGAGACAGGATGCTGTGGCCCATGTGCAATTCAAGAGTCTTATGACAATGATAAGACAGACGAATTCGTACTTCCAACTGTTATTATGAAAGATGGTGCGCCAGTTGCGACAATCAAAGACAATGATTCCATCATTTTCTTTAACTTCAGACCAGACAGAGCGAGAGAAATTACAAGAGTATTCTGTGATGATGAGTTTACTGGATTCGACAGAGGCGAAAGAGTAAAAACAACTTACGTATGTTTCACAGAATATGATGTGACAATTGAAAATAAAGATGTTGCATTTAGAAAAACAGAAATCACAAATACATTTGGTGAGTTCTTAGCAGCAAACGGATTGAAGCAAGCACGAATTGCAGAAACAGAAAAATATGCACACGTAACATTCTTCTTCAACGGTGGTGTGGAAGAGCCAAATGAAGGAGAAGACAGAATCTTAGTAAAATCTCCAAAGGTAGCAACTTATGATTTACAACCAGAGATGAGTGCATATGAAGTAAGCGATAAATTAGTTGAAGCAATCAAATCAGACAAATATGATGTGATTATTATCAACTTTGCAAACCCAGATATGGTTGGACACACAGGTGTGGAAGAAGCAGCAATTAAGGCTGTAGAAGCAGTAGATGAGTGTGTAGGAAAAGCAGTAGATGCATTGAAAGAAGTAGATGGACAAATGTTCATTTGTGCAGACCACGGAAATGCAGAACAACTTTTAGATTACGAGACAGGAGCTCCATTTACAGCGCACACAACAAATCCAGTGCCATTCATTTTGGTAAATGCAGACCCTGCATACAAATTGAGAGAAGGTGGATGTTTAGCTGATATCGCTCCAACATTAATCGAATTAATGGGTATGGAACAACCAAAAGAAATGTCAGGAACATCATTGTTAGTAAAATAATTACGTAGATAAAAGAAATCCACGGTATGTGGATTTCTTTTTGAGTGAAAGAGGAAACGATGGCTAAAAAAGAAACAAAAACCAATGCAATGCGCATCTTGGAAACAATGAAAATTTCATATGAGATGAGAACCTATGAATGTGATGGATTCATAGATGGTCTTCGTTTGGCTGAGAAACTATCCTTGCCATATGAGCAGGTTTACAAGACCTTAGTGACTGTAGGAAAAAGCAAAAACCATTACGTGTTTGTAATTCCAGTGGCAGAGGAGATTGATTTTAAAAAGGCGGCAAAGGTTGTAGGAGAAAAATCACTAGAAATGTTACGACTCAAAGATTTAACCGCAGTTACTGGATATGTGAGAGGTGGATGTACTTCTGTGGGCATGAAAAAGAAATTTCGAACCACAATACAAGAAGATGCCATGCTGTTAGATGAGATTGTAGTCAGTGGCGGAAGACTGGGATTACAGTTGGTTTTGAAGCCAGATGATTTGAAAAAAGCAGCAGAAGCAGAATATGCAGATGTGATTGACAATTCTAGATGAGAATAGGTAAAATGAGAGGTAATTGGACATGAAAGGAGTAGTTTCATGAAATGGATGAATAAATTGGAACGAAAATTTGGGAAATACGCAATTCCGAATTTAATGTTTTATATTATTATTTTATATATTGTTGGATTTTTGTTAAGTTTTTTTGACTCGAGTTTTTATGCCAACTATTTATCGTTGGATGCGGAAGCAATTTTAAAAGGACAAGTATGGAGACTGGTTACGTTTGTCATACAGCCACCTCCGGCAAACACTATCTTTATGATCTTTGCGTTATATTTATACTACATGATTGGGCGTCAATTGGAATATGCTTGGGGGACTTTTAAGTTCAATTTATATTTTTTGATGGGGGTTGTTTTTAATATTCTGGCAACCTTTATTGTGTATTTGATTTTTGGCATTTCTTTGCCACTTGGAACTTATTATTTAAATACGGCATTGTTTTTGTCATATGCAGCCTTGGTTCCAAATCAAACATTTTATCTGTTTTTTATTATACCAATCAAAGTGAAATGGTTAGCATGGTTAGAAGTTATCTTTTATGGAGACTATATTATCAAAGCATTTTTGCCGTTGATTCTTCGGCCATTTGTAATGGACATTATTCAATCAAATGTGCCAAATATTTTGAAAAACATTGTGGTTTATTATGGAATGATTGATGCAACGGTCTATCAGGCAGCGGCATTAGAAATCTTTATGGCACTCTTGAATTTTATTATCTTTTTCTTTGCGACAAGAAAAGTGGTAAGAATGTCTAGAACACAGGTGCTACAGAAGAAAAAGTTTGAAAAAGCAGTAAAGCAAGCACGTCCACAACCAAAGTATGAAAATGGTGCAAAACATCGTTGTCATGTTTGTGGCCGTACAGAGCTAGATGATGACACATTAGAATTTCGATACTGTTCAAAGTGTAATGGTGACTATGAGTATTGTCAGGATCACTTATTTACGCATGAACACGTGAAGTGATATTAGAAGGAGACTGGAATGAAAAAAACGAAAATTATATGTACAATGGGACCAAACACGAATGATAAGAATCTGATGAAAAAATTGGCAGAAAACGGAATGGACATTGCACGTTTCAATTTTTCGCATGGGGACCATGAAGAGCAGAAAATGCGAATGGACTTATTAAAAGCTGTGCGAGAAGAGGTGGGAAAGCCGATTGCGATTTTGTTGGATACGAAAGGGCCTGAAATTCGTACAGGTCTTTTGAAAGACGGAAAGAAAATTGAATTGGTTGAAGATCAACTATTTACGTTAGTGACAGAAGAGATAGAAGGGGATCAGAACAAAGTGTCCATCACATACGATGGATTAGCAGAAGATGTAGAGCCTGGAAAGAAAATCCTAATTGACGATGGTTTGATCGAATTAGAAGTAAAACAGATTGTTGGAACAGATATTGTCTGCAAAGTGATCAATGGCGGTGAGTTGGGACAACGAAAAGGCGTGAATGTTCCAGATGTTCCGGTAAGACTTCCAGCACTTACAGAAAAGGATCGAAGAGACATTATGTTTGGCGTGGAACAGGGTGTCGATTTTATTGCGGCATCATTTGTTCGTTCTGCAGAAGGAATCTTGGAAATCAAGGCACTTTTAAAAGAATGTAAGTCGCCATATATACCAGTCATTGCAAAGATTGAAAACGCAGAGGGTATTAAGAATATTGATGAAATTTTACATTGTGCAGACGGTATCATGGTTGCACGTGGAGATTTGGGAGTAGAGATTCCGGCACAGGAAGTACCTCATCTGCAAAAATGGTTGATTCAAAAGTGTAATGATCATTGCAAACCAGTTATTACTGCGACACAAATGTTAGATTCCATGATTCGAAATCCAAGACCGACTCGTGCGGAAGTAACCGATGTTGCGAATGCGGTATATGATGGAACGGATGCTGTGATGCTTTCAGGAGAAACGGCTCAAGGGAAATATCCATTGGAAGCACTTCAAATGATGGTTGAGATTGTAAAGAATACAGAAAAGCATTTGGATTATGATATTTTGCTTCAACAGGCACAAAAAAATAGAAAACGTAATATTTCGAGTGCGATAGGATATTCGTCCGTAGCGACAGCAGCGAGCTTAGATGCCAAATGCATTATTACGCCGACAGCAATGGGTGTTACAGCCAGAGTAGTATCAAAGTTTAGACCAAAAGCAATGATTATTGGAGTGTCTCCAAATGAAGAGACTTTACGAAGAATGCAAATTTATCGAGGCGTATATCCGATTAAATCGATTCCATACACAACGACAGATGACGTATGTGAAGGTGCGTTGGAACTTACAAAAGGAAAAGGTTTTGTAGACGAAGGGGATGTTGTAGTTATGACAGCAGGCATTCCTTCTCCGAATATGAAAAAGCCACTAGAGGGCATGAGCAACATGATGAGAATCGCGATTGTGGATTAAGATGATTCAAGGACAGGATTTTAGTGAAATTTCACAAAAATCCTGTTTTTTATTTACATCGACATCAAAACATGATATAGTCGTTGCAGGAATACAAGAGAAAGGATGCGAATATATGGAAGCGGCAACACGTAGCGTGAAAAATAGGTTTGTAATCGGTAAAGAAAATAGTGTATTGGATACAAGCATATTAAAAGAAGAGTTAAGCAAAGGAATGCAAAGTGTGAGAAAAGGAGAAGTATATACACTCGAAGAGGCGTGGAAGGAGATTGATGCGGTACACGTATGAGACAGCAATATGGTATAATCATTTCTAGGTATGCTCTTGAGGATATCAAATCTATCAAAGGGTATATTCTTAAACAATTCAAGTACTGCGAATATGCAGAAAAATTTTCTAAAAAAATCAAAGAATCAATTCGAAAAATTAAAATGTTCCCTAAAGCATATGAAAAAACAGAATATAAAGTTGAAGGACTAGATGTATATGTGAAGCATTGTGATACATATCTTATTTTTTTTGTTGTAGATGAGAAAAATATCATAATAATTCGCGTATTAAATGATAGAATGTATTGGAAGAGTATTATTGAACAAATGCAAAACTAATTGACCGAAGTGCAATGGTATGATACAATCGAAAAAAATAAAGAAAACAGAGTAAAAATATATGCGTTAAGTGCTAGTTGGACGGGGAGTTGCCAATTAGACGAAAAGCGAAAGCTTGCGGTATATATTTTGCATCCCGCTGAAACTCATGTAGACATTAAACTCCTTTGATATTTCAAGGGAGTTTTTTATCGTTTATCAGTTTTGGTGTGGGATAACTCAATTAGGAGGATTATCTCATGCAAAAGAAAGTAAAAAATATCATAAGAGTCCCAGTTGGTGGAATGTTGATTGCAATCTACATTGTATTATCACTTTCGTTTATGACGTTAAATTTAGGAGGATTGAAAATTACATTTGAACATTTTCCAGTCGTTCTTTGTGCGATTTTGTATGGACCGATTGATGCGATGATGGTAGGCGCATTGGGAGAATTGTTCAATCAATTGACAACCTTTGGCTTTACACCAACAACAGCATTGTGGGTTTTGCCAATTGTGGTAAGAGGTTTGTTTGTAGGTTTGTATCAAAAATCATTGAGAAAGCAAATGGTTTCACAATCTTCATTTAAAGCAAAAACACCGGTTTTATTTATGGTAGTGTGTATCATTAGTGGCATCGTCAGTTCGTGCATCAATACGTTTGCGCTATATGTAGATTCTAAGATGTTTGGTTATTACGCTTACCAAATGGTATTTGGGGTATTTTGGGTACGTATTGGCTTGAGTGTTGTAACGTCAATCATTATAGGTTTGATAATTACACCAGTGATATACGCACTAAGAAAAGCGCAACTTGTATAAAGAGGTAGAACATGATGACAGGAAATGAAGCGATCGAGTATATCCACTCCATGGTGTGGAATCGAAAAGCAACCGGATATGAACATGCAAAGAACCTTTTGGAACAGATGGGAAATCCGGAAAAAAAGTTAAAATACATACATATCGGTGGGACAAATGGTAAAGGAAGTACTGCGTCAATGTTGGCATCCGTTTTGCAAAAAGCAGGATACAAAACAGGGCTTTATACGTCACCATATATTTATCGGTTCCACGAGAGAATACAGATTAATGGAGAACAAATCAGTGACGAAGATTTAGCTGAGGTTACCGAGTATGTGAAATCATTTGCAGACCAAATGGAAGATTGTCCGTCCGAGTTTGCACTTGTGTGCTGCATTGCATTTGAATACTTTGCAAGACAAAACTGCGATATTGTTGTGTTGGAAGTGGGAATGGGAGGAGCGATCGATTCTACTAATGTGATTGATACACCAGAGGTTGCGATTCTTACGAATATAGGATTGGATCACACCGAGTTTTTAGGAACTACTTTGGAAGAAATCGCAGCTACAAAGGCAGAGATTTTGAAAGAAAATGGTAGTGCAGTCGTGTATCGAAGCACACCATCGGTAGAAGCAATCATACAAGATGTTTGCGAAAAAAGGAACGTGCAATTGGTGCTTCCGGATTTCGAATCATTGCAGTTAAAAGAACATTCCATGGAAGGTCAAGTGTTTGATTATGGAAACCGAAAACAAGTATTTCTTCCGCTTCTTGGAGGCCATCAACTGCATAACGCAGCAGTGGTATTGTCCGCAATCGACGTACTTAAAGAGCGGGGATGGAAGATTCTTGAAGAACATATTTTAGATGGATTCAGAGACGTTAAATGGCCGGGAAGGTTTGAAGTACTCGGAAAAGAGCCTTGGTTTATCATTGACGGTGGACACAATCCACAGTGTATCGAGGCGCTGGCGCATAACGTGGAAGCATACCTACAAGGGAAAAACGTAATCGCCATCGTGGGCGTGTTGGCAGATAAAGATTACGAAGAAATGTTTCGTCCGATGCTACCTTTGGTAGAAAAGTTCTACTGTATTACTCCGCCATGTCCAAGGGCGTTGACTGGGGAAAAATTAGCAGAGTATTTAGAGGGAAAAGGCACAAAAGCAGTTGCATTTTCGAGCCTAGAAGAAACCATACAAGAAGCGATAACGGAAGCTGGAACAAACGGAGCTGTCATTTGTTTTGGTTCCCTGTATTCGATTGCAGATATTCAGCAAGGATTTCTAGATTTACATTAAAATTTGAATGTGATAAAATAAATTATCTACAGTGTAATGTGAGGAGATAAAACTATGAGTTATGCAGATCAATTGTTTATAGATATGTGCAGAGATATCATTGACAATGGTGTCAGCACAGAAGGAGAAAAAGTTCGTCCAAAATGGGAAGATGGTTCATACGCATATACCATGAAAAAATTCTGTGTGGTAAATCGTTATGATTTGTCGAAAGAATTCCCGGCACTCACACTTCGACGTACAGGCATCAAAAGCTGTGTCGATGAATTACTTTGGATTTGGCAAAGAAAATCAAATAATGTTCATGATTTGAAACCACATATCTGGGATAGCTGGGCAGATGAAGACGGCTCTATCGGAAAAGCATATGGGTATCAAATGGGTGTAAAGCACCAATATAAAGAAGGTATGATGGATCAAGTGGATCGTGTACTCTACGATTTGAAACATAATCCATATAGTCGACGCATTATGACAAATATCTACGTGCATCAAGATTTGCATGAGATGAATCTTTATCCATGTGCATATAGTATGACTTTTAACGTGACGAAAAAAGAAGGTTCAGACAAACTTGTTTTAAATGCGATTTTGAATCAACGTTCACAGGATGTATTGGCAGCAAACAACTGGAATGTATGTCAATATGCAGTATTAGTGCATATGTTTGCGCAAGTGAGCGATATGGAAGTGGGCGAGTTCGTTCACGTGATTGCAGATGCACACATTTATGACAAGCATATTCCGTTAGTAGAAGAATTAATTTCAAGAGAACCATTCCCAGCACCGAAGTTCTGGTTAAATCCAGAAATTAAGAATTTCTACGATTTCACACCAGATGATGTGCGCTTGGATGATTACGAGACAGGTCCACAGATTAAAGATATACCGATTGCGGTTTAGGAGGAAATTAGATGAATTTAATTGTAGCAGTAGATGAAAATTGGGCGATTGGAAAAGGGAATGATTTGTTAGTAAGTATTCCACAAGATATGAAGTTTTTCCGTGAGACAACGATGGGAAAAGTAGTCGTTTGCGGAAGAAAGACATTGGAGACATTTCCAGGAGGACAGCCATTAAAGAAACGTACCAATATTGTTTTGACGAGAGACAAAGACTATGTTGTGAAAGATGCAATCGTGTTACACACCGTAGAAGAAGTGCTTGAAGAGTTGAAAAAATATGAGGAAGAAGATATCTATATCATTGGTGGCGAGAGTATTTACCGCCAATTCCTTCCATATTGCAAGTTGGCACATGTAACCAAGATTCATCATGCTTATGAAGCAGATACTTATTTCCCAAATCTAGATGAAATGGATGACTGGGAAGTGACAGGTGTAAGTGATGAACAGACATATTTCAATTTAGAGTATGAATTTATGAGATACGAAAGAGTGAAATAAAAGAACAGAACGTAAGGATACCCTTAAAAGGTATCCTTATTTTTGACTCTGTTGACAAACTACTCCTAAAGGAGTAGTATTTGTTTAGAGAGGAATGAAGCGTATGGTAAGGAAAATATATCATGGTTCTGAAAAGATTATTGAAAAGCCAACCTATGGATATGGGAAAAGATACAATGATTATGGTTTGGGATTTTACTGTACAGATTGTATCGAAATGGCAAAAGAGTGGGCAGTAGGATTTGAAAAAGATGGATATGCGAATTGCTATGAAATAGATGATACAGGGCTTCGCATACTGAACTTAAATGATTCGTCCTATTGCATTTTGCATTGGCTCTCGATTCTTTTACAAAATAGAGAGTTTGACGTTCCGTCAGGACTTTCGTTGGAGGCAAAAGAATATTTGATAAAGTATTTTTCAGTAGATTATGAAGCGCATGATGTGATTATAGGATATCGTGCAGATGATAGTTATTTTTCCTTTGCGCAAGATTTTATCAATGGCACGATTTCTTATAGACAGTTGAATCGAGCAATGCGTTTGGGAGAAATGGGCTTGCAATATGTCTTGAAAAGCGAAGAAGCTTTCAAGCGAATTCATTTCAATGGCAGTGAAAAGGCAACAAATGAAGAGTGGTATGTGAAAAAAATACTTCGAGACAAAACCGCTAGGCGCGAATATTTTGATGTGGAGAGAAATAGAAGGGAACGAGGAGATATTTATATCACACATATTTTAGATGAGGAGATGAGGCCAAATGATGCACGCTTATGACAAAATATATTTGGATAGGGCGAGAGTCGTGCTTGCTAGAATGCTAGACTTTGCGGTTCATGATTTGGGTTATAGGATTAACGAGTTTTTTGAACTGTTTATTCAATCAGGGGTAGCGAAACGGTTTGAACAAGGCGATTATACCGTGCTAACCGGTAAATCGGGTGTCGAGGTGGCATACGAGGTGTTAGAAAAAAGTGGAACAACTGTGGAGCGAGTCAAACCTCAATATGTGCAAGAACGAAGTGAGGAATATTGGACAGGATGGGCACTGGCGTATTACCAGTGGCAAACCTCACTGAGTTTTGAGGAAATTACAAGGTTTGTGCCAATTCATTATATCCAAAGATTGTATTCTCCATATCACGAGATGGATGTACAGCACTTTGTGGATCGAGTGAATGAACTTTACCGCGAGGCAAGGCCATATACGAATTTGAAGTTGAAACGCAGGCAGGCGGGATTGAGCCAAAAAGAATTGGCACAAATGTCTGGGATACCTTTGCGGACCATTCAACAGTATGAACAGCGGCAGAAAGATATTAATAAGGCTCAAGTAGAGTATTTGATAAAACTGTCAAAAACCCTGTGCTGCGAAGTAGAATGTTTGGTGGAAAAAGTTTGACAAATAAGGCAGAAAACCTTATAATTCAGGGGTAATTTAGGAATTCTAAAGAGAGGAAAAGTATGAAAAAAATTACAGGAAATCAATTGCTGGTAAAAGCCTTGAAAGAAGAAGGCGTAGATGTTCTTTTTGGATATCCGGGAGCATGTACCATTGATATCAGCGACGAATTGTATAAACAAGACTATACGAGAGTGATTTTGCCAAGACATGAGCAAGCGTTGGTTCATGCAGCAGATGCATATGCACGTTCAACAGGAAAAGTTGGTGTTTGTCTTGTGACCAGTGGTCCGGGGGCGACAAACCTTGTAACAGGGATCGCAACTGCCAATTATGACAGCGTTCCATTGGTATGTTTTACAGGGCAAGTAGCAAGACACTTGATTGGAAACGATGCATTCCAGGAAGTTGATATTATTGGAATCACTAGAAGTATTTGTAAATATGGCGTTACCGTACAGCGCAGAGAAGATTTAGGAAGAATCGTAAAAGAAGCATTCCATATCGCAAGAACAGGAAGACCAGGTCCAGTTATTGTAGACCTTCCAAAAGATGTTATGGCAGAACTTGGAGAGGCAGAATATCCAAAGACTGTTTCCATGCGTGGTTACAAGCCAAATCCAAGTGTACACTTGGGTCAATTGAAACGTGCGATTAAGATGCTAAAGAAAGCAAAGAAACCGCTGTTCTTAGTTGGAGGCGGTGTGAATATTGCAAAAGCAGGCTCGCTCTTTACAGAGATTGTAAATAAAACAGGCATTCCGGTTGTAACGACCATCATGGGAAGAGGAGCGATTCCGACGGACCATCCACGATACATCGGAAACCTTGGTATGCACGGTGCGTATGCGGCAAATATGGCTGTAGGGCAATGTGATTTGCTCTTTTCTATAGGTACTCGTTTTAACGACCGTATCACCGGAAAAGTTCATGAGTTTGCACCAAATGCACAGATTGTACATATCGACATTGATACAGGGTCGATTTCCAGAAACGTTCATGTAGAAGTGCCGATTGTAGCAGATGCAAAAGAAGCATGCGAAAAGATTTTAGAATATGCAGAGAAGAACGAACAAGAAGAATGGTTGGCACAGATTAAAAGCTGGAAAGCGGAGCATCCGTTGACCATGAATCGTTCGGAAAAATTAACGCCACAGTTGATTATCGAGACCATCAATCAGACCTTTGATGAGGCGATTGTAGTAACCGATGTTGGACAACATCAGATGTTTACCACACAATACTTGGCGTTGAATGAAAAGAAACAATTATTGACGTCTGGAGGATTAGGAACCATGGGTTATGGGTTCCCGGGAGCAGTAGGTGCACAGATTGGAAATCCAGATGTTCCAGTCATAGCTATTTCCGGAGACGGCGGTATGCAGATGAACATTCAAGAATTTGCCACCGCAGTATTGCAGGAATTACCACTGATTCTATGTGTGTTTAACAATACATATCTTGGTATGGTTCGCCAGTGGCAAAAATTGTTCTACGGAAAACGTTATTCGATGACCTGTCTTCGCGCAGGAAAACAATGTGATGGAAAGTGTGGAAACAGTGATTGTGAATGTCCACCGTACACACCAGACTTTGTGAAGTTAGCTGAAAGTTATGGCGCAAAAGGAATTCGCGTGTTCCGTCCTGAAGACGTAGAAGCGGCATTCGAAGAAGCGCGTGAGAACACAAAAGTTCCAACATTAATTGAATTTATCATTGATCCAGAGGACTTGGTATATCCGATGGTAAAACCAGGCGGAACACTGGATGAATTGATTATGGATTGTTAGGAAGGAGGACTTGTGATGGATTCAACAATGAAAAAACGATGGATTTCATTATTTGTGGAAAATCAAGTCGGTGTACTTCCTAAGATATCGGGATTGTTTTCCGGGAAGTTATACAACCTAGACAGTCTTACCGTAGGTCCGACAGAAGACCCTACGATTTCTAGAATGACGATTGCCACATCCAGTGATGATGAGACATTTGAACAGATTAAAAAACAATTAAACCGTATGGTAGAAGTCATCAAAGTCATCGATTTCACCAATTGTTCTGTCTGTATGAAAGAATTGCTTTACATCAAAGTAAAGAAATGTAACAGACAGGAAAAAGAAGAAGTGTTTCAGATTGCAGAAGCATTTCAGGCACGCATCGTAGACTACGGAAAAGACAGCTTGCTGTTAGAATTCGTGCATTCGGCAACGAAGAACGATGCAATCATCAAGTTAATGAAAGAGCAGTTCCAAGCGATAGAAGTCGTTCGCGGTGGAAGCGTAGGAATTGAAGCAATTAATATGACACAGAGATAATGGAGGAAGAAAGATGAGTAACAAACAAATCGATTGGGCAAATCTTGGGTTTGGATATATCCAAACAGACAAGAGATATGTAGCAAACTATAAAGAGGGAGCATGGGAAGAAGGCGGACTTACAGAGGATGCAAACATCGTGTTGAACGAATGTGCAGGTGTTCTTCAATATGCACAAACTATTTTTGAAGGATTAAAAGCATACAGAACAGAAGATGGACGTATTGTAACTTTCCGTCCTGACCTTAATGCATCACGTATGGCTGACAGTGCAAAGAGACTTCAAATGCCAGTGTTCCCAGAAGAAAAATTTATTGAAGCAGTAGAGCAAGTGGTTGCAGCAAACAAAGATTTCGTTCCACCATATGGATCGGGAGCAACTATGTACCTTCGTCCATATATGTTCGGAAGCAATCCAGTTATCGGTGTAAAACCAGCGACAGAATATCAATTCCGTATTTTTGCAACTCCAGTAGGACCATACTTCAAAGGAGGAGCAAAGCCAATTACTCTTCGTGTGTGTGATTTTGACCGTGCAGCCCCACGTGGAACAGGACATATCAAAGCAGGACTTAACTACGCGATGAGCTTACATGCAATTGTAGATGCACACAATCAAGGTTATGATGAAAATATGTATCTTGATTCTGCTACAAGAACAAAAGTAGAAGAGACAGGTGGAGCGAACTTTATCTTTATCACAAAAGATGGTAAGCTCGTTACTCCAAAATCAGATACCATTCTTCCTTCTATCACAAGACGTTCCCTTATGTTTGTTGCAAAAGAGTATCTCGGTATGGAAGTGGAAGAGAGAGAAGTATATTTAAGTGAAGTGAAAGACTTTGCTGAATGCGGTCTCTGTGGAACGGCAGCAGTTATCTCTCCTGTAGGAAAGATTGTTGACCACGGAACAGAAATCTGTTTCCCAAGCGGAATGGAAGAGATGGGACCGATGACAAAGAAATTGTATGATACACTAACTGGAATTCAGATGGGAAGAATCGAAGCTCCGGAAGGATGGATTCATGAGATAAAATAAGCAGGATATAATATAGGGAGCGATATGACCATTTTCGGTCATATCGCTCCCTCTGTATTCTGTGTGTTTTTTAACACAGAGATTAGTCTTCAAGGTTAAAGGCTATCTCGATCTCTTTGACTTCATCATCATTTATGGTAACGATATCACCTACGCCATTGGCAGCGATGATTGAATGAGCAGAGAATTCAGCAACTTCAAGTCTGTCGAATGCGTTAATAAGGCTGGTTCCTGATACCATGACTGAGTCGTTTTCAAAAATAAGCATAGGGCAACTCTGTGAAAATCTCTTGGATACGCCTAAAATATTGTTATATGACTCTCCAAAAGGCACTCTCTGTGCTTTTCTGAGCATAATGTAACTCTCAGGGATAGTTCTTGAATCAAACTCTGAATCTGTAA
>JAZNKI010000044.1:0-4835 GCA_045578495.1 Faecalimonas sp. | reverse complement strand
TAATTTTGCAAATGGATCGTTTTCGAAAATCTTTGTATCATAGTAAGCATCTAAGAACTTACCAGCATCATCACGAGAGAATCCATATGTCATCTGTGTCAAGTCATTTGTACCAAAGCAGAAGAAGTCAGCTTCTTTTGCGATTTCATCAGCTGTGAGGCATGCACGTGGGATTTCCATCATAGTACCTACTTCGTAAGCTAATTCTACGCCTGCAGTAGCGATTTCAGCATCTGCTGTTTCTACAACTACTTTCTTCACGTATGCCAATTCTTTTGCATCACATGAAAGTGGAATCATGATTTCCGGTTTTACAGCCCAGTCAGCGTGTGCTTTCTGTACATTGATAGCAGCACGGATAACAGCTTTTGTTTGCATTCTGGCAATTTCCGGATATGTTACTGCAAGACGAAGTCCTCTGTGTCCCATCATTGGGTTGAATTCATGCAATGATGAAATCAAAGCTTTGATGCTTTCTACAGATTTTCCTTGAGCATTTGCAAGTTTCTTAATATCTTCTTCCTCTGTAGGAACGAACTCATGAAGCGGTGGATCCAAGAAACGGATTGTAACTGGATTTCCTTCCAATGCCTCAAACAATCCTTCAAAGTCATTTTGTTGATATGGAAGGATTTTTTCAAGAGCTGCTTCTCTTTCTTCCACTGTATCTGAACAAATCATTTCACGGAAAGCATCGATTCTGTCTTCTTCGAAGAACATGTGCTCTGTACGTGTAAGACCGATACCTTCTGCTCCAAGTTCACGAGCTTTTCTAGCATCTGCTGGAGTATCTGCATTTGTTCTAACTTTCAATGTTCTGAATTTATCAGCCCATGCCATAATTCTTCCGAATTCACCAGCAATTTGAGCATCTACTGTTGGGATGATTCCATCGTAAATGTTACCTGTTGTACCATCGATAGAGATTTCATCACCTTCGCAGAATGTCTTTCCTGCCAATGTGAATTTCTTGTTTTCTTCGTCCATGTTGATGTCTCCACATCCAGATACACAACATGTTCCCATACCACGAGCAACTACGGCTGCGTGAGATGTCATACCACCACGAACTGTAAGGATACCTTGAGCCGCTTTCATACCCATGATATCTTCTGGAGATGTTTCAAGACGAACAAGAACTACTTTTTCTCCTCTTTCAGCCCATGCAACAGCATCGTCTGCTGTAAACACTGCTTTACCACAAGCTGCACCTGGGGAAGCTCCGAGACCTTTACCCATTGGAGTAGCAGCCTTCAATGCTTTTGCGTCAAATTGTGGATGTAATAATGTATCTAAGTTACGAGGATCGATCATTGCAACAGCTTCTTCTTCTGTTCTCATTCCTTCGTCAACTAAGTCACAAGCAATCTTAAGAGCAGCTTGAGCTGTTCTCTTACCATTACGTGTTTGAAGCATGAATAATTTACGATCTTGGATTGTAAATTCCATGTCTTGCATATCTCTGTAGTGGTTTTCTAAGATACCACAAACGTTTGTAAATTGTTCGTAAACTTCTGGCATAACCTCTGCAAGTTGAGCGATTGGTTGTGGTGTACGAACACCTGCAACTACGTCTTCACCTTGAGCATTGATAAGGAATTCACCCATAAGTTTCTTTTCACCTGTAGCTGGGTCACGAGTAAATGCAACACCAGTACCTGATTCATCTGACCAGTTACCAAATGCCATTTCTTGTACGTTAACAGCTGTTCCCCATGAATATGGAATATCGTTGTCACGACGGTAAACATTTGCACGTGGGTTGTCCCATGAACGGAATACAGCTTTAACAGCTCCCATCAATTGTTCCTTTGGATCACTTGGGAAGTCTTGTCCGATTTTAGCTTTGTATTCAGCCTTGAATTGGTTTGCCAATTCTTTCAAATCTTCTGCTGTAAGATCGATGTCTTCTGTAACACCTTTTTCTTCTTTCATTTTATCGATAAGTTCTTCGAAGTATTTTTTACCTACTTCCATAACTACGTCAGAATACATTTGAATAAATCTTCTGTAGCAGTCACGAGCCCATCTTTCATTTCCTGTCTTTTTAGCAACAACTTCTACTACTTCTTCATTAAGACCAAGGTTCAAAATTGTGTCCATCATACCTGGCATAGATGCTCTAGCACCTGAACGTACAGATACAAGTAAAGGATTTTCTAAATCACCAAATTTCTTTCCTGTGATTTCTTCCATTTTAACGATTGCCTCGTTTATTTGCGCTTGAATCTCGTCATTAATTTGACGTCCATCTTCATAATACTGTGTACAAGCTTCTGTTGAAATTGTAAACCCTTGTGGTACTGGAAGACCTAATTTTGTCATCTCAGCAAGGTTCGCACCTTTACCACCGAGAAGGTTTCTCATACTAGCGTCACCTTCAGTGAACATGTAAACCCATTTTGTCATATGCATGACCTCCTATATTTTTTACTCATACATGTGAAAAACATGACTTTTTTCTTGAAGTCGTCTTTTCACTGATTTGTATTTGCTGTCGAGGGAGTAAACAAATAAACCCACTGTAATTATTTTACAAATTTTCTTGCTATGAGTCAAGAAAATTTACCTTTGTTTCTAAATAAAAACAAATATAACATTTTTTAACATTTTTCTGCCAAAAATGCCTTGTATCCACGATATGCTTCATACACATCTGCCTTACTTGTCACTTCCCAAGGCGCATGCATGCTAAGCACGGCAACACCACTGTCAATCACATCCATGCCGTAATTTGCCAGGATGTACGCAATGGTCCCTCCACCACCAGCATCCACACGACCGAGCTCTGCTGTTTGGAACATAACATCATGCTTATCCATCACTTTACGAAGATACGCTACATACTCTGCATTGGCATCATTCGAACCACTTTTTCCACGGCTTCCAGTGTATTTATTAAACACAAGTCCATGACCAAAATAGGCTGCATTTTTCTTTTCATATACACTTTCATACATTGGGTCAAACGCCGCACTTACATCGGAAGATAACATCTTGGAATTGGCCAATGCTTTTCGAACCTTCAATTCAGAGTACTCGCCCATCGCATCCATAACTTCTGCCACTACATTTTCAAAGAAACGAGAATGCATTCCCGTTGCACCTACGCTTCCGATTTCTTCTTTATCTACTAACAGACAACAAGCAGTTTTCTTTACATCTTTTGTTTCGAGCATTGCCAAGAGGGATGTAAATGCACACACTCTGTCATCTTGTCCATATGCCAAAACCATGCTTCTATCCAGTCCACAATCGCGAGCCTTTCCTGCCGGTACAATTTCCAACTCTGCAGATAAGAAATCTTCCTCTTCCATATCATATTTTTCTTTTAATAATTGAAGTACATTTGCCTTTACTGCTTCTTTTTCTTCACCCTTAAGCGGTTTGTTTCCGATTAGAAGATCTAATTTTTCCCCTTCAATAACCTTTGCAGCTTTTTGTTCCAATTGTTCTTGTGACAAATGGATTAACAGGTCAGTAATCACAAACACAGGGTCTTTTTCATCTTCCCCGATCACCACTTCTACTTTTGTACCATCTTTCTTCACAACGACACCATGGATTGCGAGCGGAATGGTTACCCACTGGTACTTCTTTACTCCACCATAATAGTGGGTATCAAGATAAGACAATTCCCCTGCCTCGTAAAGTGGATTCTGTTTCACATCAATACGTGGAGAATCCACATGCGCACCCAAAATATTCATTCCTTTTTCCAATGGTTCTGTACCGACTTGAAACAATGCGATCGTCTTGTCCATACACACTGCATAAACTTTATCTCCCGCTTTCAAGGTTTCTCCCCCAGCAACCACTTCTTGTAAATCGCGATATCCTTTTGCCTTTGCCATAGAAATAGCCTCGCGAACACATTCTCTTTCTGTCTTTCCAATATCAAGATAAGACTTGTACGCCTCATTTACACGCTCTAATTCTTGAAGTTGCTCCTTCGAATATACATCCCATAAATTTTTTCTTTCCATTTCATTTCCTCCAATGAACACATAAGACGTAGTAAAAATGCTTCACTACGTCTCTGTCTTACATATTAATTAAAATGCAAATTTTTCTTCAAAATATGCTTTCAGATCTTCAATTTTCACTCTTTCCTGTTCCATTGTGTCGCGGTCACGAACAGTTACTGCTCCATCTTCCTCTGATTCAAAATCATAAGTAATACAGAACGGTGTACCGATTTCATCCTGACGGCGATAACGCTTACCGATACTGCCTGCCTCGTCATATTCGCACATAAACTCAGCCGCAAGCTTTGCATAAACCTCGCCTGCACCGTCAGCCAGCTTCTTTGAAAGGGGCAGAACTGCCGCTTTGATAGGAGCAAGAGCCGGATGGAATCTCATAACTGTACGGATATCGTTCTTCTCCGCATCAACAACCTCTTCATCATACGCCTCGCAAAGGAATGCAAGTGTCACACGGTCTGCACCAAGTGACGGCTCAACGCAGTAAGGAATATACTTCTCGTTTGTTTCAGGGTCGTTGTATTCAAACTTCTCGCCGCTGTGATTTGCGTGCTGCTTAAGGTCAAAGTCTGTTCTGTCAGCAATGCCCCAAAGCTCGCCCCAGCCGAATGGGAACATAAATTCGATATCGGTTGTGCCCTTGCTGTAATGTGAAAGCTCCTCGGGGTCGTGGTCACGCATTTTGATGTTTTCTTCAGCAACGCCAAGTGAAAGTAACCAGTTTTTGCAGAAGTCCTTCCAGTAAGCAAACCATTCAAGGTCAGTGCCTGGCTTGCAGAAGAATTCAAGCTCCATCTGTTCAAACTCACGGGTTCTGAAGGTGAAGTTTCCTGGAGTGATTTCGTTTCT
>JAZNKI010000043.1:0-3129 GCA_045578495.1 Faecalimonas sp. | reverse complement strand
ACTTGGATTAAAAGAAGCTAAAGATGTTGTAGACGGAGCTCCAAAGGTAATCAAAGAAGCTTGCTCTAAAGCAGAAGCTGAAGAAATCAAAGCTAAATTAGAAGCTGAAGGTGCAGAAGTTACATTAAAATAATTCTGTATTGAAATACGAAACACAAGCGTTGTACATATAATGTGCAACGCTTTTTTCTTTGCAGGAAATTTCGTCACCTATAGAGTAAAAAAGCTCCGCGAGGATGCGCAGGGATGCGTGCAAGAAAGCCCCCCAAAACTTTGACAAAAAATGTAAAAAATAAGGTTGACACCTTGACAAATGTATGGTACATTTTAAGTTGCACTATTGTGGAGTATTGTGCTGTATTATGTGCAATTTCTCTAAAAATAATATGTACGAGGAGTGAAACGTCAATGGAGAAAAACAGAATTCATCCTATTAAAAACGGAAAAAGTTCGCGTATGAGTTATTCTAGACAAAAAGAAGTCTTGCAGATGCCGAACTTAATCGAAGTGCAAAAAGATTCCTACCAATGGTTTCTTGACACTGGATTAAAAGAAGTATTTGCTGACATTTCGCCAATCGCTGATTATAGCGGGCACTTGAGTTTGGAATTTGTTGATTTTACATTATGCGAGAACGATGTGAAATACACAATTGAAGAATGTAAGGAACGCGATGCAACTTACGCAGCACCATTAAAGGTGAAAGTAAGACTTTACAATAAAGAAACAGACGAAATTAACGAACATGAAATTTTCATGGGAGATTTACCGCTCATGACAAAAACCGGAACATTTGTAATCAACGGTGCTGAGCGTGTTATTGTAAGCCAGTTGGTTCGTTCCCCAGGAATTTATTATGCTATTGGACACGATAAAATTGGAAAAGAATTATATTCTTCTACTGTAATTCCGAATCGTGGAGCATGGTTGGAGTACGAAACTGATTCCAATGACGTATTCTGGGTTCGTGTAGATAGAACAAGAAAAGTTCCAATCACAGTGTTAATCCGTGCACTTGGGGTAGGAACAAATACAGAAATTTTGGAAATGTTTGGTGAAGAACCAAAGATTCTTGCAAGTTTCGGAAAAGACGTTGCTGAAAATTATCAGGAAGGTCTCTTAGAGTTGTATAAAAAGATTCGTCCAGGAGAACCACTTGCAGTAGATAGCGCAGAAAGTTTGTTAACTGCAATGTTTTTTGATGCAAGACGTTATGATCTTGCAAAAGTAGGACGTTATAAATTTAATAAAAAATTAGCATTGAGATATCGTATTGCTGGACAAGTTTTGGCAGAAGATGTTGTAAGTGCTGTAACAGGTGAAGTGATCGCTGAAAAGGGTGAAAAGCTTACAAAAGAAAAAGCAGACGCAATTCAAAACGCTGCAGTTTCTTATGTTTGGATTCAAGGTGAAGAGCGCAACATCAAAGTGCTTTCTAATATGATGGTAGATCTTGGAGCAATTGTAGATGTTGATCCATCAGAAGTTGGTGTAACAGAAGCAGTGTTCTATCCAGTTCTTGCTCAAATTTTAGAAGAGACAGCTGGCGATATTGATGAATTAAAGGAACAAATCCGTAAAAACATCAATGAATTGATTCCAAAGCATATTACAAAAGAAGATATCTTGGCGTCTATTAACTACAATATTCATTTGGAATATGGTATGGGAACAGATGATGATATTGACCACTTAGGAAACAGACGTATCCGTGCAGTTGGTGAATTATTACAAAATCAATACAGAATTGGTTTGGCGAGATTGGAAAGAGTTGTTCGTGAAAGAATGACAACACAAGATTTGGAAGGTGTTTCTCCACAATCACTTATCAATATCAAACCAGTGACAGCAGCAGTGAAAGAATTCTTTGGTTCTTCACAATTGTCACAATTTATGGATCAAAACAACCCACTTGGTGAGTTGACTCACAAGAGACGTTTGTCAGCATTAGGACCAGGAGGTTTGTCAAGAGATAGAGCTGGATTCGAGGTTCGTGACGTTCACTATTCACACTACGGAAGAATGTGTCCAATCGAAACTCCTGAAGGTCCAAACATCGGTTTGATCAACTCCCTTGCAACATATGCAAGAATTAACGAATATGGTTTTGTAGAAGCACCATATCGTAAGATTGATAAAACAGATCCGAAGAACCCGGTGGTTACAGAGGAAGTTGTTTATATGACTGCTGATGAAGAAGATAATTATCATGTAGCACAAGCAAGTGAACCTTTAGACGAGGAAGGACACTTCATTCACAAAAACGTATCTGGACGTTATCGTGAAGAAACACAAGAATATGAAAGAACAGTATTCGATTACATGGATGTATCACCAAAAATGGTATTCTCTGTAGCGACTGCGCTCATTCCATTCCTTGAAAACGATGACCCGACTCGTGCGCTCATGGGATCAAACATGCAACGTCAGGCAGTTCCGCTTATGATTACAGAGGCTCCTGTAGTTGGAACAGGTATTGAAACAATTGCGGCCGTAGATTCTGGTGTTTGTGTTGTTGCAGAAGAAGCAGGTGTTGTAGAACGTGCAACATCAACACAGGTTGTTATCAAAGAAGATGACGGCAACAAGAAAGTTTATAAATTGACAAAATTCTTACGTAGTAACCAAAGCAACTGCTACAACCAAAAACCAATCGTTTCAAAAGGCGAAAGAGTAGAAAAGGGACAAGTAATTGCAGATGGACCTTCAACAGCAAATGGTGAAATGGCTCTTGGTAAGAACCCACTTATCGGTTTCATGACATGGGAAGGTTATAACTACGAAGATGCGGTACTTCTTAGTGAAAGATTAGTACAAGATGATGTGTATACATCTATTCATATTGAAGAATATGAAGTAGAAGCTCGTGATACAAAACTTGGACCAGAAGAAATTACTCGTGATATTCCTGGTGTAGGTGATGATGCATTGAAAGATTTGGATGATAGAGGTATTATCCGCATCGGTGCAGAAGTTCGCGCAGGTGACATCTTGGTTGGTAAGGTTACTCCAAAGGGAGAAACAGAGTTAACAGCAGAAGAAAGATTACTTCGCGCAATCTTCGGTGAGAAAGCGAGAGAAGTCAGAGATACTTCTTTGAAAGTACCACATGGAGAATATGGTATTGTT
>JAZNKI010000042.1:0-22092 GCA_045578495.1 Faecalimonas sp. | reverse complement strand
CTCTGCTGATATATTCTGGTTTCATAGCTGCAACTTGCATAGCAACATTTGTAAGTGCTTCTTTTACATCTGCTGCGCCATCTGCTGCAATGATAACACCAATCTTACCACCTGCGTGAAGGTAGCTAGCTACACATTCACCAGAAACTTTTTCAAATCTACGCACAGACAATTTTTCTCCGATTGTAGCAGTTTTTTCGATTAATTCATCTTTAAGACCATTCATTTCAAGAAGAGCTTCTACATCTTCACCGTTCTTACCACCGTTCAAACCAGAAGTAAGTGCAGTATCAGCCACTAATTGTACGAATGTTTGGAATAATTCATTTTTTGCAACGAAGTCTGTTTCAGAGTTTACTTCTGCAACAACTACTTCATTGTCATTGAATGCAACACGTGTGATACCTTCAGCTGCAATACGAGAAGCTTTCTTCGCCATTTTAGCAGCACCGCTTTTCTTTAATACTTCAACAGCTGCATCCATATCTCCATTTGTTTCATTAAGAGCTTTTTTACAGTCCATCATACCTGCGCCTGTCATTTCTCTCAATTCTTTTACCATACTTGCTGTAATTGCCATCGTTTTTTCCTCCAATTGAAAATCTTAAGCTTCTTCAGCTACTTCTTCTACAACTTCTTCAGCTACTACTTCTTCTAAAGCTGTTTCACCTTGATTTGCTTCGATAACAGCATCTGCCATCTTAGCAACGATTAATTTAACTGCTCTGATTGCATCATCATTTCCTGGAATTACGAAATCCAATTCTTCTGGATCACAGTTTGTATCAGCGATACCAACCAATGGAATTCCCAATGTATGTGCTTCTTGGATACAGATTCTTTCTTTCTTAGGGTCTACAATAAAAATTGCATCTGGAACTTTTTTCATTTCTTTGATTCCACCTAAGTTCTTTTCAAGTTTTTCCCACTCTTTCTTAAGTGCGATAACTTCTTTCTTAGGCAATACATCAAATGTTCCGTCTTCTGACATTCTTTCGATATCTTTTAAGCGGTTGATTCTTCCTTGGATTGTCTTGAAGTTTGTCAACATACCACCTAACCATCTTTCATTTACGTAGAACATTCCACAACGTTCTGCTTCTGATTTGATTGCATCTTGAGCTTGTTTCTTTGTTCCTACGAAAAGGATTGTACCACCTTCTGCAGCAACATCAAAAATTGCTTTGTAAGCTTCGTCAACTTTACCTACAGATTTTTGCAAGTCGATGATGTGGATTCCGTTTCTTTCTGTGTAAATGTACTCAGACATTTTAGGATTCCATCTTCTTGTTTGATGTCCAAAGTGAACACCTGCTTCTAATAATTGTTTCATTGAAATAACGTTCATTTTTCTTTCCTCCATTTTGGTTTTTTCTTCCATATACTTCCCTCTCTGTCACCACTCTTTGAACGTAAAAAAAGTTAGGCACCTACAGAGATAACCATATATGTGTTTTTTTGCAACGTTAGTAGTATAACATATGCAAAGTGTGATTGGCAAGCACTTTTCTACAATATTTCCCAACAAATTACGCAAAAACAGCTATGAAGTTTTTTACTTCATAGCTGTTATGATTACCAATATCTACGAATCGCGGTGATTGGTTTGACACCACCGAGATACACACTCGCTTCTTGCACTTTTTTCCCAGTAGTCGGTGCATGGATAATTCGATTATTTCCAATATAAATTGCCACATGACCCGGATAACAAATAATATCTCCTGGAAGAGCTTCTGAAAGACTTCCTATACTCTTTCCACCAATTGCTTGGTGTCCTGACCAGCGGTCAATATTAATTCCTACTGCTTTGTGTGCGGCCTTCGTTAACCCAGAACAATCAATCCCGTTACGATCATTTCCGCCCCACAAATACCAAACACCAATATAACTTCTTGCCGCTTCTACAATTGCATTTCCAACTGCTCGGTCACCAGTTCCTGTATACGGTCTTCCTCCACTTGAGTTGCTACCGCCTACAATCACTTGGTTTTGATTCTGGTTCTGTGCAGCCGCCTCTTCTGCTGCTTTTCTCGCCGCTTCCGCAATCTGTGCATCAAAATTTGCAATCTGATCTTTTTTTGCCTTAATCTTATTGTTCAGATTTCGTTCTTGAGAGGCCAATTGCGTTTGTAAACTTTGTAATTCATCTTGCTCTTTTTCCAAAGTCTCAGTCAATGTAGCGATTTCTTTTCGTGTTTCTACAAACTTCTTAAGTTCTTCTCTATCATAGTTATGTATGGTTTGCACATTCTCAATACGTTTCATTAAATCTGCCAAATTGCCAGATTCTAATAAAATCGTCAGGAAATTGTCATTTCCATTCTCGTACATTGTTACAATGCGCTTTGCCATATTTAACTGTTGTTTTTCTTCGTTTTCTTTCGCTTCTTCCAACTTCTGATTTGCTTCAATGATTGCTTCCCCTTTTGCAATCAATTTCTGCTCAGTTGTATTCATTTCGGCCATAATTGCGGTCAACTCTTGTTCCAAAGACTTCATCTCGTTCTGAGCCTGATTCTTCTTTGATTTCAAATCACTGACAGAAGGTGCCGCAAATACAGACGTCACACACACCGATGTAAGAATCAGGAATGTAATACCTGCTTTAAGAAATTTTTTCATTGTATCTCCCCTTTTTACATTTTCTCCCCACTTACTTACAATATAACTTATTTTTCCTGTTTTTTCAAGATTTTCTACACATATGGATGATTTTTCCTATTCTGATTCGACAATTCCTTCAAATCCCAAATCATCCAACGCCTCAAGTGCTGTTTTAACGCAATGTTGACATCCATTGATTGTTACCGACTTCTCTGAAAGATTGACTGTAAAGTCTAATCCTTCTTCACTCATAATCTTAGAAATTCTTGCTACGCATTTTTCACAATGCATGTCCTCCACTTTAATAACTGCCATTATTTTTTCCTCCTTATTTCATCATTTTTTGAATAACATCACACAACTCATCAATGACCTGTTCGTTTCCCGTCCGAACATCATTTACAACACACGTGCGAATATGACTTGCCAGCAACTGCTTATTAAAACTATTTAGCGCTGCCTGTATCGCTGATATTTGGCATAAAATATCGACACAATATCGTTCTTCTTGCACCATGTTTTTCACACCTCGAACTTGCCCTTCGATTCGATTCAACCGAGTCACTAAGCTCTTCATTTCTTCTTCTGAACGCTGCTTCTTATCATGGCAACATTGTTTTTCCATTCCACACACTCCTCTAGTTCAACTTTGTTCCTCTTAATCTCAACGCATTGCTGACTACACACACAGAACTCAATGACATTGCAAACCCGCCGATCACAGGGCTGAGCAATGGTCCCCTTAAAGCATACAGTACACCTGCTGCCAATGGAATTCCACATGCATTATAGAAGAATGCCCAAAATAGATTCTGTTTGATATTTCGAATCGTTGCCTTACTGAGTCGGATCAACTTATACACGTCTCTTAAATCAGATTTCATAAGCACAACATCACTGGAATCCAGTGCAATATCACTTCCATTTCCAATTGCCACACCTACATCGGCCTGTACAAGCGCCGGTGCGTCATTGATTCCATCTCCTATCATCATAACACATTTTCCTTCTTTTTGCAGTTTTTCTACAACTGCTGCCTTGTCACTTGGCAAAACCTCTGAAATCACATGGTCTACATCCACCTGTTTTCCAATATAATCTGCCACCAGTTGATTGTCCCCGGTTAACATATAAACCTCAATGCCGTTTTCTTTCAGTTTCTGTATTGCCTCTCTGCTTGTTTCTTTCACTTGATCAGCCACGCAAATAACACCGATTGCTTCATTCTTAGTTCCTACAAAAATCGGAGTTTTTCCTTGTTTTGCACTCTCATTCGCTTCTTGTTCATATTCCGAAAAATCAATATGTTGTTTGATACAATTTTTCTTATTGCCGATATAATAGATTGTTTCGTTTATAGTCGCATGGATGCCTTGCCCTGCAACATTTTGAAAATCACTGATTTGATCCAACTCTATGCCACGTTCCTTTGCACCTTCAACAATTGCCACACCAAGCGGATGCTCCGAACGCTGTTCGCAAGATGCTGCAATCTTCAGCAATTCCTGTTCTGGCAATTCATGACTAATGACATCTGTAATTGATGGCTTTCCAACCGTAATTGTCCCCGTCTTATCCAGAACCACTGCATTAATCTTATGGCTAATTTCCAATGCTTCTCCGCTTTTAATCAAAATTCCATGATTTGCACCAAGTCCGGTTCCTACCATGATCGCAGTTGGTGTCGCTAATCCCAACGCGCAAGGACATGCAATAACAAGTACAGAAACAAAAATTTTCAAAACAAACTCGAAATCTTGACCTGTAATTGCCCAAATAACCGCTGCTAAACATGCAATAACCATAACAGTAGGGACAAAATATCCAGCAACAGTATCTGCTAACTTTGAGATTGGTGCTTTCTTTCCTTGGGCATCTTCCATCATCCTTACAATTTTTGACAGCACCGTATCCTTTCCGACATGGGTTACCTTCACAATGATTGCACCTTGATAATTGATACTGCCTCCCATTACTTTATCCTCAACACTTTTTTCAATTGGGATACTCTCTCCTGTCAACATGGACTCATCCACCGTGGTTTCACCTTCCACCACAACTCCATCTAACGGAATTCTAGTTCCAGGCTTAATAATAAGCAACTCTCCTTTTTGAACCTGTTCGGTCGGAATCTCTTCTTGTTCTCCATCACGTAATACAATCGCCACATCTGGCGTCAATTCCATGAGTTTTCGAATTGCTTCTGTCGTCTTATGTTTGCTTCGCTCTTCTAAAAACTTTCCTAACATCACTAAAGTCACAACCACTGCAGCAGATTCATAATAAAGTTGATGTACAGATTCCGCTTTTACCGGTATTAATACGGTCATTGCAAAACTGTAAAGAAATGCACTTCCCGTACCAATCGCCACAAGGGAATCCATATTGGGATTTCCTTTAAACAGACTCTTAAATCCCACAAGATAAAACTTTCTCCCATTTATTAAAATAACAATAGTCAATACCATTTGAATGATTGCAAACACAAAAGGATGTTGTTCCATCTTCATAAAACTTGGTACCCATAAATTAATTGGCAACATATGGTCTATACATATATAAAGAAGCGGAATCGACAAGATAATATTTGCAAGAACCTTCCATTTTGTATTCTGTAGAGAATCGACTTCCTTTCCCTTTTGTTTTTCTTCATATAGTTCCGCTTGAAAACCGGCTCTTTCAATTTTTTTGATAATCATTTCTGGCTGGACAATTGCTTCATTGTACGTAATGGTCAAAATCCCCGTAGTTAAGTTAACATTACTCTCAGCAAC
The DNA here is from genome assembly GCA_045578495.1 of Faecalimonas sp. Lineage (GTDB taxonomy): Bacteria > Bacillota > Clostridia > Lachnospirales > Lachnospiraceae > Faecalimonas. The sequence continues at coordinate 16,711 of JAZNKI010000042.1, read as the reverse complement.
TCCATCCATTTTCCTTGTTACACGCTCTACTGCACTACTACATGCCGCACAAGTCATCCCAGTTACTTTATATTTTTCTGTCACTATAGCACCACCTCTCCATACCCCCTATGGGTATGTTTATGATAACATTTTCCTTACGTTTTTGCAATCCTTCAACAATGTTTGCGTTCTTTAATTATTTTTTCTGTCTCACCGTTCGTCTTTTGCATTAATTCTAGTAAAAAACGAGACTTTTCCACCATTTTCCCCTTTTTTTCTTTCACGTACGAAATATAAAGTTTTTTTCTTGCTCGAGTAATGGCTACATAGAACAATCTTCGTTCTTCTTCAACCTCTTCTTCTAGCTCTGCTTTCTTGTACGGAAGCACTCCTTCATTTGCTTCAATTATAAAAACTTGATCAAACTCCAAACCTTTGACACTATGCATCGTCGCGAGCAGAACTGCATCCTTTTCTTGCTGGTGCTTCTGGAATTGATATCGTTCTTTTTCTCGACATGTCTCGACGTGGGTAAGCCATTCTTCTAGATTGACATACTCCTTGGCACGTTCCTCTATCTCTGTTAAAACATCTTGCAAATCCTCCATCTTCAGATGTCGTCTTTTTGCATATTCTTCTAAGAATGTATCATATCCAATTCGTTTGCGCAGATATTGTATCGCAGCATATGGTGCGCACTTGCGAAGAATTTGCAAATCCAATTCCATCTGGTCGATTCTATCTTGCATCCACTCTTTCCCATCATAATATCGTCTTAAACTTTCAAATGACACTTCGCATTGGTCAACACATTCTCTCCCAATGTAGCGATTTGGTCGATTCATAATCTTCAAAAAAGTATGTCTTGTTCGTTCCCCCATAGCCATTCTTATATAAGCCAGAACATCGTGTGCAATAAAGTGATCATACACACTCGGTATCTGCTCATTGGTTCGAAAATGCATCCCATACTCCAAACAAGTTTCAACCAAGGTTCTTGCTTCTTGACTGGTTCGATAAAGAACAGCTATTTCATTTGGATTCACGCCATTTGCCAAAGCCTTTCGAATCTCTTTTATCACATATCGACTTTCTTCCACCGGATGCTTCGTCTCTTGTACGTGCACATTTTCTCCTTGTGGATTTCCAGTAATCATGTTTTTTGGATACCTTTTCTGGTTGTACCCGATAACACGTTCCGCCACACGTACAACTGCTTTTGTAGAACGATAATTTACATCTAAAATGATTTTCTTCGTATTTGGATAATCTTTTGGGAAATGCAGCATCAATTCTGGCACTGCACCACGGAACCGATAAATCGATTGGTCATCATCGCCTACAATAAACAGATTGTTTTCCGGCGACGCCAACATGCGTATCACCTCATACTGCACCCTATTAATATCTTGGAACTCGTCGATCAGTATGTATCGATACTTTCTCTGCCACCCCTTCAAAATATCAGTTCTTTCTTTGAACAATTCGTAAGTCAGAACCAGCATATCATCAAAATCTATCTTTCGACGTTTTTTTCGCTCTCTTTCATACATTTGATATAATCTTTGAAATTCCACATTATCGTAATATCTAGAACAGTACTGACTCAACGGAATCTGATTGTTTTTGACAACACTAATTTCTTCTGCGATTTCTCGAAGTGCTTCTTTCTCATCATCGATTTGCACACCACTTTGATCCACTACGGTTTGTAAGAGCTGATATTTTTCTTCCTCTATCAAAATATTTTCTGCTGACAGTTGGTATGCCCATTTTAGGATACCGTAATAAATCCCGTGAAACGTGCCAAATGTTACAGGATAGTTTTCCCCTTTGCAAAGGTCTCTAAATCGGGTACGCATCTCATTCGCAGCCATTTTTGAAAAAGTAATTACCAAAATCTCTTCCGGGTTTACTCGATGCTTTTTGATTAAATATTCAATTCGTTTTGTAATGACGGTAGTTTTCCCTGAACCGGGACCGGCCAAGACCATACAAGGTCCAGATTTGTGAGCAATTGCTTTCAATTGAGCTGAATTGAGACTCATGTATAACTCCTTTTGAGAAAAAACAAGGACGGGTCGACGCCCCATCCTTGTATTTTTACTATTTGCTAAGCATTTCAATTCCTTTACGCAAGCGCGCAAGTGTTTCTTCTTTTCCTAAGATTTCCATAATCTCTGTCGCACCACCCGGTGTGTTTTGTTTTCCAGATACTGCTGTTCTTACTGGCCACATTGCGTAACCATTTTTGCATCCCTTTTGTTCTACATACGATTTCAACACTTCATAGAGTGCATCATTGCTGTAATCCTCATGCGCTTCAAAAAGTGGAAGCATTTCTTTCAAAACTTCCAATGAAGTTTCTTCATTTGTTTTCATTTTCTTATGCGTATACATTGCTGTGTCGTATGCTGGTAACTCTTCAAAGAAATCAATTTGTTCTTTGATATCAGGCAAGATTTCGATTCTTGTTTTTACCAACGCAGCAATCTTCTTGAGATCATAGTCTTTTGTAATCACTTCTTGGATATATGGTTTTGCAATTTCATAGAACTTGTCAAAATCCATTGCTTTCAAATATTCACCATTCATCCATTTTAATTTCACAGTGTCAAACACTGCTGGTGATTTGCTCATGTGACGATAATCAAACGCTTTTACCAACTCTTCTAACGAGAAGATTTCTGTATTGTCTGAAGGGCTCCATCCAAGCAATGCCACATAGTTCACTACAGCTTCCGTAATATATCCCTGTTCAATCAAATCTTCATATGAAGAGTGGCCTGAACGCTTACTGAGTTTTTTATGTGTTTCGTCTGTAATCAACGGACAGTGTACATAAGTTGGAACTTCCCATCCAAACGCTTCATACAAACGATTGTATTTTGGAGCTGATGACAAATATTCATTTCCACGAACCACATGTGTAATACCTTGCAAATGATCATCCACTACATTTGCAAAGTTGTAAGTTGGATATCCATCTGATTTGATCAAAATCATGTCATCTAATTCTTCATTTGGAACTGTGATATCTCCGTAGATATCATCGTGGAATGTGGTTGTTCCTTCTGTTGGCATATTAATACGAATTACATAAGGCTTTCCTGCCGCCAAGTTCGCTTCGATTTCTTCCTTGCTCAAGTGCAAACAATGTTTGTCATAAACAACGATTTCTTCTCCGCCTTCTTTTACTTCGCTTTTTAAAGAAGCCAATCTTTCTTTATCACAGAAACAGTAATAAGCATGTCCTGTTTCAATCAATTTCTTCGCATATTCTAAATATAATCCAGTTGCCTGTCTCTCACTCTGTACATAAGGACCATAGCCACCATCTTTATCTGGACCTTCATCATGAATCAATCCAGTTTTTTCTAATGTACGATAAATAATCTCTACTGCACCTTCCACCAAACGTTCTTGGTCTGTATCCTCGATACGTAGTAAGAAGTCTCCATCTTCATGCTTTGCAATCAAGTATGCATACAAAGCAGTTCTCAAATTTCCTACATGCATTCTCCCTGTTGGGCTTGGTGCAAATCTCGTTCTAACTTTACCCATTCTTTTCACCTAAAATCTTATCAATGCTCACTAATTTAACACTTAATACAAATATCTCTGTCGCCAATTTCAATTCCGCTGGTGTTGGGAACGATGGTGCGATACGAATATTGCTATCTTTTGGATCTTTTCCGTATGGAAATGTTGCACCCGCTGGTGTCATCACAACGCCAGCTTCTTTTGCCTTTGCAACAATTGCCTTTGCACATCCTTCTAAAGAATCAAAAGAAATGAAGTAACCACCTCTTGGGCGAATCCAACTTCCAATTTCCAAACCTTGCAACTCTTGCTCAAAACATTCCAATACAGCTTCAAACTTCGGTCTTAAAATGTCAGCATGTTTCTTCATATGTTCTACCATACCGTGAATGTTTCCATAGAAACGAGCATGTCTTAATTGGTTCAATTTATCATGTCCAATTGTTTGAATTTGCATTTGTTTACGAATGTCTGCCAAGTTTTCTGTAGATGCTGCGATACATGCAATACCCGAACCTGGAAAACTTACTTTTGATGTCGAGCAGAATTTGTAAACCATATTCGGATTACCTTCTTGCTTACATGCCATCAAAATCTCAATCAAATAATCTTGCTTGTCTTCATATAAATGGTGGATGCAGTATGCGTTATCCCAATAAATACGGAAGTCTTCTGCCGCTGGTTTTAATCTCGCAAAACGACGAACAGTAGTATCTGAATATGTGATACCTTGAGGATTTGAATACTTTGGTACACACCAGATTCCCTTCACTGTAGGGTCGTTATTTACATACTCTTCTACCAAGTCCATGTCTGGACCTTCGTCTGTCATTGGAATGTTAATCATCTCAATTCCAAAATGTTCTGTAATAGCAAAATGTCTGTCATATCCTGGTACTGGACACAAGAATTTTACCTTTTCCAACTTGCACCAAGGTGTGCTTCCCATGACACCATGTGTCATTGAACGCGCTACCGTATCGTACATTAAATTCAAACTTGAGTTACCGAAAATCACAATATTTTCTTTCGGAACTTCTGACATATCTGAAAGAAGACGTTTTGCTTCACGAATTCCATCTAACACTCCATAGTTACGGCAATCCACACCTTCTTCGCAAAACAAGTTCGCTTCACTTGAAAGAACATCCATCATACCCATTGATAAATCAAGCTGTGCTTTTGATGGTTTACCACGAGACATATCCAGTTGCAAATTTTGTGCCTTGATTTCCGCAAATTGTTTTTCCAATTCTTCTTTTACTACTTTTAATTCTTCTACACTTAGATCTTTATACGCTTTCATGCTACAAAACCTCCTCTTTTTCTTTCCAACTTGCTATTTTATATGATTTTTCGCTATTAATCAATCTTTTTTTAAATTTCTCCAGTACTAATTCGACGGTACTGATTTTTCCAATTTTCCATCGTATCCTCGTATTGAAGCACTTGAACACTCTCTGCAATCTCTACCAATTCTCTTGTCAACTCTTCGTCAATATCCAAATACAGTTGACTCTTTTCTAAAAGTTGACTATATGCTTCTCCATTCATATAACGACGGCACGCATACAAATATGCTTTCAGCATCGTTCTGTCTTCACAGATTTGATATGCAGCCTCATACATTCTTGCTGCTTCCTCATAAAGGAACAACCTTCCATACGCTGCGCCAAGACAACCAAACACTCTTCCGTAGAACTTGCCGTCCAAGCTTTCATCTCTCTCTCCATACAAAATTCCTTGATAAATAAGTATGGCAGATTTCGTCGAACCACTTGCAAGCAAATTGTCTGCTTTGTACTTTTGCTTTTCCAATGGCCTCTGATTTTTCAATTCATCCAAAACATCTTGAATCCGACTCAACTCACCAGTTGTATAGATGGACGAATGTGCAAGTATCGTAATCACAAATTGCTCCATACTTCCATTTTGTTCCAACAAACGTCGCAAGTTGTTTGCCAAATCACTCAGTTCCAACTCTTCTTCTAACCATTCGCAAAGCTTTTCATTCATTAATGTATAGTCAATCAAATACAAATGATTGCACAAATAATAGCAGAGTTCTTCCATCGTATAAATTTTGCGCTGTATCTGTGCAACTTCATACGGTTGCTTTGCCTTCTTTTTATGACAAAGAATTAAACTGCTCATTGCTTCCTCCTAATTGTAATTCCTTTTCCACATAAAAATCTGTTGCCGGGAAAAATTCTCCAAATCCCATATCTTTCACACTAACTTTACATCTCTTTTCATCCAAGAAAATCACTTTCACTTGAACTCTCAATGTATAGTTTGTTCGCTTTGGTAAACCTTCTAAAGAAATCCGTTCTACTCGCATTTCTCCACTTGCCAAAGACTCCATATGCACTTCTATATCATCCGTGCCTTCTAGCAAAAGTTCACACTGCGTATCCGCTTCATACCAACGGCTTCCCCACGGTACAATTGGATACCACTTGTCAAGACCATTCATTCGTAGTTTCAAACAAATCTGATCCATCATTTTTGTCTCATCTAAGTACACCAACGAGTCTTCATATCCTAAAGTCTGCTTATATGCTGCATAGCAAGCACCTTTGCTATACATATTGTTACCAAGAAAGGCTCTTCTTCCATTGCACAGCACTTTTAAGGATTGCGGATACCAACTATTCTCAAACGCTTCCCCTACTAAGAATACAGAAGATACTAATTTCTTTTCAAATACGCCTTGAATAAATTGACGGAATTGAGCATCGGCCTGACGGGCACGGTCTACATTTAGAACCGGATAGATGGCTGACAACTCTTCCATCTGAGCATTTGCCACCTCGTCAACAGTAACAAAAGTCTCTCGCCCTTTTCCGTATCCCGTGCGAATCTTTCGCAACATACACGCTTTTACTTCGTTGCGATCGCAGTGAAACAATGCTGCTTCATACTGCCACAGCTCTTTTGGCTGATATAGCATATAATTACAGAAGCTTTCTTTATAGTCCTGCACATATAATTGTTCTTTTGAAATTTTGAGACGCTGCCCAATACCTTTCAACATTCTCGCAGTATCCATATCTAATTGCGGAACAGTGAATACCAATCTCTCAATCTCATCAAACTGACGGAGTGCATGTGCTACGCAGTCTTTCAATGCTCTGACAATCTCTTCACTTTCACGGCACACCGCTCTCTCGTACAAACGATCCACAGAGTATATTACATTGTCCAAAGTACATGGTTCTTGTTGCTCTTCACTGTAATAACTTACTTGGCAATATCGTTCATTCAATTCACATCCGATAATATACTTTGGCATGTTACACTTCCTCCTTCTCGTTCTTAATAGGTCTTAAACAACTGCTCTGCGACCTCATTTTCTTTTTTGTAGTGAATCATCGCTTCATACTGTTTTCCTTTTGACAGACGGGAAATCAAATTCAATCTTCCATACTTTCCATCTTCATAGACCACATTGGTCTTTCTAGCTGTCTGTCGTTCAGTACTCACTTGCGACTCATCTGTACATTCTTCAAAATAATAGGTTAATGTTTCGTCTTCATATAGAACAAATTCTTTCACATATACGCGATCATACATTGGGAGCAAGGTTTCGCTATGGAAATCACTTGCCATCTCTCCCTCTTTCTGAATCCGATAAAACACTTTTACTTTCCCCTCAAGTACGCCTTGATACTCCACAAGTACTTTGTCGTAAAGTTGTGATTCTCTCAACCAATCTTGCGGATATTGCAAATAGAAAGAAAATACTAGATTCTTCTTGCACAATTCACCAAAACATTCTTTCAACAAAGTTTTCAACGCTGGCTCTGTTTCTACGCCCACATAATGTTTCAAAACAGTCGCCTTACAAACATCTGCCAAATATTCCTTTTGCATCAATTCTTGAACCATCATGCGCACAATGCGGTCAGAAAGTACCCTTCCTCGAACCAAATGCATTCTGGAAACATAGGCCAGGTATGCTTGTTTCAATCGGAAATATGGTCTTCCCGTATAATAATCTTCAAAGATTTCTTCCTCTGCAAACATGGTTTCTGAGAACAGCATCTGCGTAATGATACGCTCTGCAATCGCTTTTGTATTAACACCGTACTCTTTCGCTTTTCCCCACACCAACTTCATGTCGTTTGTAGCTCCACAATAATATTGTGCCAAATATGCAAGCACAGCCTTATCATAGAAACCTTCTTGCAATAATTCGAATGCCACATACGACAGCAAATCATCTTCTCTTTGTTCCTGCTCGCGAATACTTTTCGAGCACAAGAGAAATACTTCTTGCTTGTCGAATGGTTCTATTCCATATCGTTTTATATTTTCCAAAGAAACCTTTATTTTTTGCGATTCTTGCTGATATTTTTCTTGTGCCATTCTTCGTGTTTTGCACAATTCCAAATAACGCATTTCATAAAACAGTCGTCTCGTCTCATAAGGTATAGAATCCACATATCGGAACCCATTATCTGCTTCCCATACAATTCTTGCTTCTTTATCGTATAAGTACAGTTTCGCGCCCACTCCTTGTCTATATGGCACACGCTGTTTTATACTTCCATCCGCTTCAATCACAATGACATATTTCATGCCTTTGACATCGGTTGTCACTTGATAAGCATGGCAGATATCATACAATGCATCCACCTCATCCAACGAAAGCATATTCGGATTGATAAAATGATTGTAAATGACACGAAGAGATTCATCGACATGTCGCTTCATAAGATGTTCTTTCGCAAACGCTTTCATTTGCTCATAATATTTCTTATAAATTTCGCCTTCCATATCCTCGTATGTCAATATGTTTTCATATAACAAAGCTGTACGTTTATAATCCAAATTAATACCGTGTAAGAAATAAAGATACACGATTCTTGGGAATGCATGCTTGATTCGTTTTGGATTCATTGACATCATATAGTATTCATACAGCTGCGCAATCATCATTTCCTGAGATGCTGCTTTTTCATACCATTTAAAATATTCATTCCCTGTCTTATTTCCCTTGATTAGCTGCATGCAGATTGCATGTAAAATTCGTGGTTCTTCATACATTTCATATGCACGCTCTAAAATGCGAAGAAGCTTCACTTGATACTTCTTCTGCTGACTTGCCAAATCTGCTGCACGAAGCGCCAATTCGCGTGTGATAATCTTATATTTTGTCGCAAAGTTCAACACTTGTATTTCAAATGAATCCAACTTACGAAGTAGTGTTACTTTCTTTTGGAAACAAAGGAATGCTTCCGCATATAAGAAAATCTGATTTGCACCATTAAAATACTGTCTTTCCAACACACGAATACGCATATCATAATCCCGGTACAATGGATCCAAATTAATCAACATACAAAGCATCGGCCACGAATATACATGCTTCATAAACAATCGATTCAGTTCTTCTAATACTCGGTTCGTATGCAACGTGTCTTGTCTTAAAATCGCTGTTAAGAACAAATAATAGGCATGGATTTCCGGCTTTCTTCCGATTGCGAATTTTGAGAAGTTTCCATTTTCCAAAATCCACTTTGCCTCTTCTTCTCTCTTTCCACGAAGATAAATATGCGCTTTCAGCAACGTATAATACTCATTTTTTGGATCTAGTTCTTGCAATTGTTCCACGCGCTTAATGGAACTTCCCACCCATTCATCGGTTTCCACTTTTCCTGCAATAAACGCAAGATACTCTTTTAAAGCTTGTCCCGCAATCATGCCACTCATTCCACGCATCTCATCGCGCGGACCACTTTGATGTACTCTGACATCTACATGAATGGTCTCATACGGTGTGAATATTAAAATCTTTCCGTCATTGTTTCCCGCATGTAAATGTTCATGAGCAATAATGTATTCTATGCGATACTTATTTCCAACAAAGTCATCTGTCGTAATATCCGCTCTTTGTACGGACAAAAACTCTCCTTCTGTCTGGATATGGATTGCCAAATGACCCCATGTATTTTTCTGAAGTTCAAACACAACTTTTTGTGACTCTAATACATCTTCAAAGGTTTGCTTTTCCTCTGTTATGCTTAGAAAAATTTTTTCCTTCTGTTTGATGCCGACTAAAAATTCTTCCACTGCTTGTTCATCCAAAGACCAGGTTCTCATATTGTTGTACAAATTTTGGATTCTCGGATCTTCATAACGAAGCAAATCAAAGAATTGTCTCGAACGGAATAGACGCTTTGCTTCTCCGAAATCTTGAATTGCAAGTCTTCTAAAATCTTCCAACGACTGCACTTTTCCGTAAGCAGTCATAATGTATGGTTTTTCCACAACTGCAGTAAAATCCAAATCATATTCTCCGCCGTTGCAGACAACTGTAAACTTTCCTTTTTCTACTTGTCCAGGCAATAACCCTGTGCTGTCAAACGTATAGTTCACACGTACCGGATTGGCATCGAATCCCTCTTCCAAACAATGCACACGAAAAGAAGACGGATATACGAGTCCTCTGATATTTCCGTCTTTCTGATTCTCTATAAGGAAGCTTCCTTCATACGTTTCTCCTTCACTCACATCCATGTAAATATTTGTTTCGGAAAAGCGTATATCTGGTTGTTCCACTTTGAAGTCGCCTTTTGAAAATTGTTTGATTTTATTTTTCATTCGGTTCTCCAATCCGTGTTACTTTCATACCTACAATCATAGCATTCTCACTATATAATTACAACCGAATTTTTATGGATTACATCTCTTACAGCCCTCGTATCCTTGCGCCTTTAACGTTGCCACATCCCCATGATATTCTTGTCGATTTTCCACTCTAATATCACTTGCACTGGAGCATGTTGAACGATGTATTTTCTTTGTATTTGTATTCAAAATATAATTTCCCGTAATTTCGGTTTCTTCTTGTTTTTCTGCTATCTGCCTGCTATTTCCGGTTGCATAATCAATCTCTATCCCCGGTTGCACATTATACACATACACGTTAAAGCAAATTCCTTCACCATTGTCTTCCACAGACATCGCTTCCATCTGCACTCCGGATGCCACTAAATTGTCACCTTCGAAAATCGGAGTAACGCGATATAATACATGATTTTTTGTTTCTTTGATGTAGTCTGCCACCATGTTTTCAAACGGTAACATGCCTTCCACATTCATATAACGAGTACCTGTAATTAAATTTCGTTCATTGGCATTTTCCCCTGTCAACTGAAAACCGATTAAATGACATCGATTATAAAGATATTTTCCTTCCACGTTATCATACTTCACAGTCTGCCATCCACTTGGTTTTACCTGTCCGATTGTTCCACGTTCTTCTGTTGGCATAAGATCAAACCCAATGTTTGCTATCGCAACACCACATTTTCCCATATCATCCAATTCACTATACTTCTCATAAGATTTGGCTACAAGTTCATCTGACGAGAAATTAGGAATATTCTCATTCAGTACGACGTATGATTCTCCCGAATACTTTGGGATGTTTGTTTGTTGAAACTCCTCTTCTATCAGAACACTTTCTTTTTCTGGTTCAATTGGGAGTTCTTGTTTCACTCCACCACAAGCAACCAACAACAATGATATTGTAATTCCTAAAAGGATATATTTTATTTTTTTTATCATATCGATTCCCTCACAAATCTTTGTTTCGTAATTTTATCATGGGAGGACCCTGCAAATTCTTCTTCCTGTATCAATACCCATTCTTCCAATGAAATATCTAATTTGAAATCGGATGGATAACTGCGATTCCACTGATACACAATCAATTCTTCTATGTTCTTCACATAAGAACTGAGCAATTGATTTTCCACAAAACACACTTCACCGTTTCCTGCTTGTGATAAAAAGTCCTCTGCCACATGAATCGTTATCGGCATTTCCGAAAATAGCGACTCTGAAAAATCATCGATCCAAACGGTTTTGGTTGTATTACAAATGTCTTCTATTACCCTTCGATCCCTGCTCTGACGCTTCCCGAAAAACGTCATTCCATTCTTCTCATCAAGGCAAACAATTACCTTCATCTCTTCTCACTCTTCTTTCTGTTTCACATACTATAATAGTAACAGATTTTTATCGAGGTATCTACATGAATCTTCTTAGTGCCACGCAAACAAATGACATTTCTAACAATATTGACCGTGGACGTTTGCAAATCAGCGTTACTTCTGAAAGAAACGCCTTTCCTATCACGGACGCAACTATATCCATTTCTTATACAGGTGTTCCCGGAACTGCACTAGAACAACTCAAAACCAATTCTTCCGGGCAGACGGAAACCATCGATTTGGCTGCTCCTCCTATTGAATATAGTTTGAATCCAAACACAACCGTACAGCCATATTCTGAATACACCTTACAAGTTACCGCACCTGGTTTTGAACCTGTCAGCATTGCAGGAACAGAAATTTTACCAGATGTCACTGCACTCCAAAATGTCACCATGCGTCCAAGTGAACCAAACGAAGTACAAGACGAGGTATTCGTCATTCCAGGACACACCTTGTACGAGGAGTATCCTCCGAAAATTCCAGAACCAGAAATAAAGCCCCTACGTGAAACAGGAGAAATCGTCCTAAGTCGTGTGGTGATTCCAGAATACATTGTGGTGCATAATGGAACACCAAATGATTCTACCGCCCAAAACTATTATGTAAAATACAAAGACTATATTAAAAATGTGGCTTCCAGTGAAATCTACGCCACTTGGCCCACTAACACCATTCGCGCCAACGTACTTGCAATCATGTCTTTTACATTAAACCGTGTATACACAGAATGGTATCGAAACCAAGGCTATGATTTTACAATTACATCTTCTACTGCATTTGACCACAAATGGATTCCTGAACGAAACTACTACAATACGATTTCTGCAATTGTAGATGAATTGTTTACCAATTACTTATCCCGCCCAAATGTACGACAACCAATCCTTACCCAATATTGCGACGGAAACCGTGTGAGTTGCCCTGGTTGGATGACACAATGGGGTTCAAAGGCCCTTGGAGATCAGGGATATTCTGCCATCGAAATTTTACGATATTTCTATGGAGACAACATGTATATCAACATCGCCGAAGAAGTCTCTGGCATTCCTTCTTCTTGGCCAGGTTATATCTTGTCACAAGGCTCTAGCGGTGATAAAGTGCTTCAAATTCAAGAACAATTGAATGTCATAGCCGGCGCTTATCCCGCCATTCCTAAAATCATCGCAGATGGACTCTATGGCCCTGCAACTGCAAATTCCGTCGAAGTATTCCAATCAGTATTTGGTCTCCCTGTAACCGGAACCATTGACTATCGCACTTGGTATAAAATCTCTGAAATCTATGTAGGGGTTTCTCGAATAGCTGAACTTTCTTAATCCAAACGCCACACAAAAAGGACGTCGTACAAACGCGACGTCCTTTCTTTAAAACAATTTTCTAATATCATTAAACATGACAAACACCATCAAGCCCAATAACAAGAACAATCCAATCGCATGTATCCAACCTTCTTTGTTTGGCGCAATACGCTTTCCTCGAATCGCTTCTGCTATTAAAAATATCAAGCGTCCTCCATCCAATGCAGGAAGCGGCAACAAATTCATCACACCTAAATTTGCGGAGAGCAAAATTCCTAAATACAAAAAGTTAAGGAAATTTACCAAAAATCCACTGTTTTGATCATATATTTCATTTCCCATATCAGCAATTCCCACAGGACCAGACAACTGATTCAATCCCACTTTTCCAGTGATTAGCATTTTCAAGCTTTCTAATGTAGAATCGATCAAAAACTTCATTTCATAAAAACCATATTCCACTGCCGTCAAGACATTTGCTTCTGAAACACTTTCTGGAGCGATTCCTATTAGATAAGTTCCTTCTTCACTCTTTTTCGGAGTGACTGTCACTTCATGTTTCTTTCCATCTCGTTCATAAACGATATCCACTTCTTCACCTGGATAAATCGCATTGTGAAGTGTGATTTCATCCCAGAGGTGAATTCTCTTATTATCCATACGAACGATTTTATCTCCTGGTTGAAGGCCCGCTTCTTCTGCCGGATATCCTTCTGAAATTGTTCCAATAACCGGTTCAATATAACCTGTAAAGCCAACTAAAACAATTGCAAATATCAATGCAAACAAAAAGTTAAAAATCGGACCTGCTGCAATGACAGACATACGTGCCCATACAGACTTGCTATTAAAACTTCCTTCTGACATATCATCCGCATCATCTTCTCCCATCATACAGGAACCGCCAAACGGAAACAATTTCAAAGAATATCTTGTTTCCCCTTTTACAAAACTAAATAGCCTCGGTCCCATTCCCAGAGAAAATTCATCTACTCGAATCTTATTTGCTTTTGCAAGTAAGAAATGTCCCATCTCATGTACAAATACAATTGCACTAAATACTATGATTGTAAGAACAATCCCCAAATTACCACCTGCTCTCTATCTGTTCATATACATTCTGCTCTGTTTCTAAAATTTCTTCCACTGTTGGGCAAGCAATATTTTTATGCTCTCTCATACATGTTTCAATAATTTCTGGAATCTCAAGATATGCAATCTTACGATCCAAGAACTTGCTAACTGCAAGTTCATTTGCTGCATTAAATACTGTCGGCAATGAACCGCCAACTTTTCCTGCTTCAAACGCAAGTCGAAGACCATAAAATGTATCCATATCTGGTTTTTCAAATGTCAATTGAGACAACGTCGCAAAATCAACTCTTTCACCTGGAAGGAATCTTCTATTTGGATAATACAATGCGTATTGTATTGGAAGTTTCATATCTGGTGTTCCAAGTTCTGCAATGATTGCACCATCCACATATTCAACCATAGAATGAATGATACTTTGCGGATGCACCACTACTTCAATCTGTTCTACATCTACATCAAACAACCATTTTGCTTCAATCACTTCCAACCCTTTGTTTACTAATGTCGAAGAGTCGATTGTAATTTTTCTTCCCATTTCCCAGTTCGGATGTTTCAATGCATCTTCCACTTGAATTTTCTCTAAATCCGCACGTTTCTTACCACGGAATGGTCCGCCAGAAGCTGTCAACAAAATCTTGTGCAGTTCACTTCTAGAACTTCCCTGTAACGATTGGAAAATCGCACTGTGTTCACTATCCACTGGCAAAATCGCTACTTGATATTCTTTCGCCAATGGCATAATAATATGCCCTGCTGTCACCAAAGTCTCCTTATTTGCTAACGCAATATCTTTACCTGCTTTAATCGCTGCAATCGTCGGACGAAGTCCAATCATTCCTACGATGGCAGTTACCAATATTTCGGTGCCTTCCATTGCTGCAACTTCAATCAATCCATCCATCCCGGAAACAACCTTTACAGAAAGATCCTTTACACGGTCACGAAGTTCTTTTGCTTTTTCTTCCGTCCAAACTGCAACTAGTTTCGGATGAAATTCACGAATTTGCTCTTCTAACAATATAATATTATTTCCAGCAGCTAATCCTAATACTTCAATATCGCCATTTTCTCTTACAACTTCTAAGGTCTGCGTCCCAATAGAACCTGTAGAACCTAATATCGCTATCTTTTTCATACAATCCCTCTCTTACATAAGCAAACTTGCCATATAGAAAATAACTGGCGCTGTAAAAATCACACTGTCAAAACGGTCTAAAATTCCACCATGTCCAGGAATCAATGTCCCATAATCTTTAATATCATGGTTACGTTTAATTCCAGAAGCAGCCAAATCTCCCACTTGAGAGATAATTGCACCCACTCCACCAATCAATGCATATAGCCAAACAGTGGCATCTGCACCTTTTGCAAACTGATTTAAAAGCACTGCATACAATGCTCCTAAAAGTGCTGCTCCTACCACACCGCCGATTGCGCCTTCGATAGATTTCTTCGGACTCAACTTCGGTGCCAGTTTATGTTTTCCAATGAGCATTCCAACACAGTAAGCTGCCGTGTCGCATCCCCAAGAACAAATAAACACTAACCAAACAATAAATGTTCCTTTATCTAACATACGGATTTGATAAACATAAGAAAGCATAAATGCTACGTAAATCAATCCAAAAAATGCCAACATCACTTGCTCCGAACGATACTTCGGATACGTAAATACGTAAATAATCATCAATACCAACAAAAATGCAATAAGTAACATCACAATCCATTTTTCCATTTCAAAACGAAGTAATGCATAATAGGCTACTGCTGCAACATATCCGGCAATCCCCAATGCTTTTCCGCTAATTCCAAGCACGCGATAAATTTCTGTCATTCCAATAAAACTAATCATCAGCAACGTTGCAAGCAACACGTCTCCACCGGTAATAATTGTGGCTAATGCAATAATAACAAGCAACATTCCACTTAATAATCTTGTTTTAAACATTTGTATTTTCCTCCTTAACACCACCAAAGCGACGGTCTCTATGATTATAATAATCAATCGCTTTTTCGAGTTCTTCTTTTGAAAAATCCGGCCATAGCACATCTGTGAAATAGAATTCACTATATGCCAATTGCCACAATAAATAATTGGACAATCTCTGTTCACCACTGGTTCGAATCATAAGGTCCGGATCTGGAATTCCTCGCGTATCCAAATACGTATCAAACAACTTCTCGTCAATGTCTTCTATATCCAGTCTTCCCTCTTTACAATCTTGGTACATCTCTTTCATGGCGCGAATCATTTCATCGCGGCTTCCATAATTCAACGCGATTTGAAAACAAAGACCATCATTGTCTTTTGTCGCTTCTTCCAACTCTGCAATGCGTTCTTGAATATCTTTTGCCAAGGCAGTTTTATCACCAATCACCTTGACACACATACGATTCTTCTCTGCCGTTTTTAAACAGGTTTTCATATAATTGCGAAGTAAATTCATCAACGCATCTACTTCACTTTGAGGGCGCTTCCAGTTCTCTGTGGAAAAAGCATATACCGTCAAGTATTTCACACCCAACTTGTATGCAGCCTCACAGATTCGCTCTACATTTTTACTACCTTCTGCATGTCCATAGTTACGTGGCATTCCTTTTTTCTTTGCCCAACGTCCATTCCCATCTAATATAATTGCTATGTGCTGTGGTACATTCATCTGACAATCTCCTTTGATTCTTGCTATATTACAGCAAGAAGATAAGTCGGGTTTCCCTACTTATCTTCTCTTGTTCTCACGACTATACTGTAAGAATTTCTTTTGATTTTGCTTCTACTATTTT
>JAZNKI010000041.1:0-22134 GCA_045578495.1 Faecalimonas sp. | reverse complement strand
TGGAATTATAATCTATGGTAAAGGCCGTCTTCACAGGTCGTTACATTTGCCATACCACTAACATATTGAATTATGCATTCTGAATTGTCCACTGGATTCTTGCCCTCACTTTCTTTTTTTATTCTTAATGGAAATTCTTTTTCTTTTTTATTTCGTACTTTCGAAATTTTCTTTCCCATTTCAGTTTTATTACCTACTTGAAAATCCAAAACTTCTTTTTCGGAAATATTTATTAGAAAATTCCTCTTTCCTTAAGTGGTTTATTTGTTGTACTCATAATAACATTGGCCATTTAATTTGTCAATACTATTTTTATTATTTTTATAAATTATTTTTCATCTTATTATTTTTATATAAATTGTCTGAATATTTATCTTTTTTTAAAAATTCACGAATATTTTAAAACGGCTGACATTTTTAATGCCAACCGTTTCATTTTTAACCTTTGTAATAATTAATCAAGCATCCTTTTAAGATGATTTCTCTTTCATTATCTGTTAAGTCTCCAAGTTTCAACTCGATTTCTTTCAATCCATCGCCAACTACATAAGCTTTGATTACATCCCATTTTTCCTCTAACGCTTTTTTCACATTCGGAACAAAGATATAATCATCATTTTTAAAGCTTAATGCGGTATGTTCTTCCGGTGTGATAAATGGAAGCATACCCCAGTTAATCAAGTTTGAACGATAACGCTTTGTTGCATACTCATTTGCAATATTTGCCCAACCACCGAGAACCTTTTGACAAGAAGCTGCCTGTTCTCGAGCAGATCCATCTCCTGGTTTCACCGCAAAGATGGTACTTCCGATTCCAAGATTTCCTTTGCCTACCTCTGGGTATGTCTTTTGAATCACTTCCATCACTGGTTTTAATTCATCCAACACTTCCAACGGGCAAGTCCCAGCTTCAATCGCTTTTTGTGCCTTTTGCACGTCTTTTGCACGTCCCACATAAGCAGGATCTTTTCTTGACAACGCAAACTCAGCAAGTCCCAATGGATTCGAACGGTAAGACGATGTTTCTCCGGAAGGAATCAATTCATCTGTAGTTGTAACTGGATCATGAATTTCTGAAACAACTTTTAACAACAAGTTTTCCGGAAGCGCTGACATCGCCGGCCAGTCTTTGATGTTTGGACCAAATTGGATTTCAACATCTGGGTCTGCAACACCTTTGCTGTCAAACACACGATTTGCATAGATGCTTGCGTCAAAATGATATTTTGGTGCTTTGTATTCGATATCCATCACTTCTGCTGCAGAAGTTAAATATCCTTTGTTTGCTGCAGTCGCTGCAATCGAACGTGCATCCATAAGTGCCACAGACGAAATCTGTCCGCTTTGCAATTTAGAACCTTCACGGTTCGGGAAGTTTCTTGTCGAATGACGAATACTAAATGCGTTGTTTGCAGGAGTATCTCCCGCTCCAAAGCAAGGACCACAGAATGCTGTTTTTACAATTGCTCCTGCTGCCATCAAATCTGCCACTGCACCATTCTTTACCAATTCCATATATACTGGTGTACTTGCCGGATATACGCTTAATGTAAACGCATCTGAACCAATATTTTTGCCACGCATAATTTCTGCTGCTGCACAAATATTCTCAAATCCACCACCGGCACAACCTGCAATAATACCTTGCTCTACATAAAGCTGTCCGTCACGGATTTTATCTTGCAATGAATAATCAACTGCACCATCCAAACTAACAAGTGCTCTTTGTTCCACGTCGTGAAGAATATCTTTCAAATTTGCCTTCACTTCATCAATTGTGTATGTATTACTTGGGTGGAATGGCATTGCAATCATTGGTTTAATCTTGCTCAAATCCACATAAACCACACCATCATAGTAAGCAACGGTTCCTGGATTTAACTCTTTATAATCTTCGGCTCTTCCATGTGTTTCATAGAATTCTCGGATTGTTTCATCTGTTCTCCAAATAGAAGATAAACATGTGGTTTCTGTTGTCATAACATCTACGCCGATACGGAAATCTGCGCTCAATTTCGAAACACCAGGTCCCACGAATTCCATTACCTTATTATTTACATAACCATTTGCAAACGTTGCTCCGATTAACGCAAGTGCCACGTCCTGAGGACCCACTCCAATAGATGGCTCTCCATCCAAATAAATCGCAACCACGCCTGGCATCTTGATATCATAAGTTTTATTTAATAATTGTTTTACTAATTCTGGACCGCCTTCACCCATAGCCATTGTTCCAAGGGCTCCATAACGAGTATGGCTATCTGATCCAAGAATCATTTTTCCTCCGCCTGCCAACATTTCTCTGGCAAATTGGTGAATGACCGCTTGATGTGGTGGTACATAGACACCACCGTATTTCTTTGCACATGTCAAACCAAACATGTGATCATCCTCATTAATCGTTCCGCCTACTGCACAAAGACTGTTGTGGCAGTTTGTCAAAACGTATGGGATTGGAAACTTCTCTAATCCAGATGCTCTTGCAGTCTGAATAATTCCTACAAATGTAATATCATGAGATGTCAATTTATCAAATTTGATTTTAAGGCGTTCCATATCCGAAGCGGTATTGTGCTCTTTCAAAATACCATATGCTATCGTTTGTTTTGCAGCCTCTTGTCTTGTAACACCTTGGCATACATCTCCATTTTCGACGAGCTCTGTTCCATTAACAAGAAACGCTCCCTTATCGTATAACTTTATCATTTTCGTGCCTCCTCACTAGCTCAATTATTCTTGTGCTTTTATAAATTTCATATGGTCGGAAACCATAAGTGCAATCTTAAAAGTAAGTGCATCATCAAATTTCTTCACATCAAGTCCAGTTGTTTTCATGATCTTATCCAAACGATATCCCAATGTATTTCGATGCAAATACATCTTACGTGCTGTTTCTGAAATATTTAAATTGTTTTCGAAAAATGCATTAACTGTTGCAAGTGTTTCTTCGTCAAACTGCTCCAATGCGCTTCCATTAAACACTTCTTGCAAAAACATTTCACAAAGCGAGATTGGCAATTGATGAATCAATCGTCCGATTCCCAAATCATTATATGCCAACACATTTTTTTTCGAATAGAAAATGCGCCCTACATCCAGTGCCATGCTTGCTTCTTTGTAACTCTTTGAAACATCTTTCAACTCCGAAACAATCGTTCCGTAGGAAACTCTGGCATCCACTAGTGCTTCTGACATCAACACATCAGCAATGGCATAAGCAATTTCTTGCACTTGAGAGTACCCTTCATCTTCCTCAATCGTCTTGATTAACACAATCTGATTCTCGTTGACAGACGTGACGAAGTCGGTTGCTTCTTCCGCGTACATGCCTTTCAGTGTTTCAAAAACCTGATCATCTCTTTGTCTCTTTGGTTCCACTACAAACACAACGCGTTGTGCTTCAACCTCCAGCTGCAGTTTTTTTGCCTGATTGTAGATATCAACTAAAAGCAAGTTGTCCAATAACAACTGTTGTATAAAACGATTTCTATCAACACGTTTCTCGTGGAAGTGATTCGTCGCAACGATTTGATTTGCACATAGTCTTCCTATGATTTCTACGTTATCCACAACTCTATGTATTGCAAAAACAAACGCCAACTCTCCCTCATCATAAATTGTAAAACAAGCATGTTTTTCTGTCACATACACATCTTCATGTTTCGCCATAACCAAAAGCATCTCCACGTCCCGTTGCACGTCCTGTACATCTGCGCAAGTTGACACAAGACATCTTCCTCGCGTGTTCCAAACGGAGCAATCTTCTTTGATTGTATGTTTCATTTCATCAACAATTGTATAAAGCATCTGATTTAATAACAAGATCTTTTACCTCTTTCTTATGTGCGAAAGCCAAAGCTCCCTCAGCAGCTCTGGCTTTATTGTTCTTATAATCTCTTTAATAATTCTTCTCTTTCTTTTTCATATCCAGGCTTGCCAAGAAGCGCAAACATATTTCTCTTGTAATCTTCTACACCTGGTTGATTGAACGGATTTACACCCAAAATATATCCACTTACTCCACATGCAAATTCGAAGAAATAGAATAATTGTCCAAGATAATATTCGTTTTGCTCTGGAATCTGAATCATAATGTTTGGAGTTTTTCCATCTGTATGTGCAAGAACAGTTCCGTTCATAGCACTCTTATTGATAAAGTCTACCGATTTACCTGCAAGGTAGTTCAAACCATCCAAATCAACCGGTTCTTCTTTCATCAAAATTTCTTCTTGTGATTTTTCCACATTCAAAACTGTTTCAAAAAGAATGCGATTTCCATCTTGAATAAATTGTCCCATAGAATGAAGATCTGTTGTCAAATCAACTGAAGCTGGGAAAATTCCCTTTTGGTCTTTTCCTTCACTTTCACCGTACAATTGTTTCCACCACTCAGAAACAAAATGCAACGATGGTTCATAGTTTGCCAATACTTCAATCGTTTTTCCTTTGCGATATAAAATATTACGGATCGCCGCATATTTCACTGCATCATTTTCTTCAAATGGAGCTTCCAATGCATTCTTTCTAGCTGAAGCTGCACCTTCCATTAATAAATCAATATCTGCACCACTTACTGCGATTGGAAGAAGACCTACCGCTGTAAACACAGAGAAACGTCCTCCCACATCATCCGGAACTACAAATGATTCATATCCTTCTTCTGTCGCAAGATTCTTAAGAGCTCCTCTTGCTTTATCTGTTGTAGCATAAATTCTCTTTGCTGCTTCTTCTTTTCCGTATTTGTTTTCCAATAACTCTTTAAATACACGGAATGCAATTGCAGGCTCTGTTGTTGTTCCTGATTTTGAAATCATGTTGATTGAAAAATCACGGTCTCCGATTACATCAATCAAATGTTTGATATATGTACTACTGATGCTATTTCCAACAAAATAAATTTCTGGAGTTTTGCGAATTTCTTTTGATACGATGTTATAGAAGCTGTGTCTCAAAAATTCGATTGCAGCTCTTGCACCAAGGTAAGAACCTCCGATTCCGATTACCAACAATACTTCTGAATCGCTTTTGATTTTTTCTGCCGCTTTTTTCACGCGAGCAAACTCTTCTTTATCATAATTAACCGGGAGGTCAATCCATCCCAAGAAATCATTCCCTGCTCCACTCTTACTTACAAGAACTTCTTTCGCATCTTCTGCGATTTTTTTCATAAACTCCACTTCATGTTCTCTTATAAACTCACTTGATTTCGAATAATCAAATGTCACTTTATTGCTCATTTGATGATACCTTCCTCTCTTGTTTTAATGACATTCCTATTTTAACAAATTCGCTTACTACAATCAAGCCAAAAACTCCTCTAAAATTGCGCGAATTCTCATCTCTTGCTCTTTTTTCTTATCATTTTCTTCCTCTAATTGCTCTTCCGAGAGATATTCTGCTGTTTCCAATTGTTCTTCTTCTACGATCGAAAGACTTACCGGGGTGATTTGTTCTTCCTGTTCTTCCACCCGCTCCACCTCTTGATTTCGCTTTGCATATCGATGTGCGCAAACATTTTCCAAGTATTCCACAATATAATTTTTCGTGATTTCCAAATTGGTCTGTTCTTCTAAGACAACACTCAACATGATACTGGCAAAAAACAAAAGGCCTGTCCACTGCAGATGTAGCATGGCTAGGCCACTCCACCCCACTTGGCGATAACTCTCAACGATTGCAAAACCGCCAATCGCGCCAACGCACCAGATCACGTTCTTCGAAACCGTTCTCCAGCTGTATAGTCTAACTCCTAACACCTTATACTCATATATAAATTTATTGACAAATGCTTCTACGTTCTGAACACGGTCGCTTACAAGGCTCGCATGCTCGAATTTTGCCTTAATCAATTTCATCAGTCTGTGATTGCTGCTATGTAACTCTCCTGCCGCTTTGACTAATTTTCTTGCTGTAATTACGGAAATCATTTTCGCAAGCAGGCTTACTCCCAGTAGTATCCCCATCAAATAAATGAAGATTTGTTGTTTTATCATTGTTTCTAACATGAAAAAGTCCCCTTTCCTTTTTGCTCTATCGGAATTATACAGCAAAACTAGTTGGGGGACTTGTAAAATCATCCTACAAATTTCTACAAAGCGATTGTTTCACTTGAGATATTTTGTCGGCTGTTTCTCTATATTCTTGGAAGTAGATTGCGCACAAGCCTTACAGAATGCGCAATTGCTTTCTTTTCAAAGGTTGGATAATCCATGGTCGCAGAATTGTCGGCTTTGTCCGAAATTGCTCGGATAATGACGCACGAAATTCGATTCAAATACGCCGCGTGCGCGATTGCTGCGCCTTCCATTTCCGTACATTTTGCTTGGAAATGCTCCACTAATTTTTCTTTCACACTAGAAGAAGATACGAATTGATCTCCGCTGACAATTCGCCCTGTAAATGTGTGAATGTCTGGATTTGCTTCTTGATTCGCAGCCACTGCTTTTTCCACTAAGGTTTCATCTGCTGGGAACGAAAATGTGTCCATTCTCGGAACTTGTCCCAACGGATCTCCAAATATGGTCGCATCCATGTCGTGTTCCACCAAATCAGTAGAAATCACCATGTCTCCAATATCAATATCTGCATCTAAAGAGCCTGCGATTCCAGTGTTAATGAGCACATCTACGTCAAATTTATCCGCTAAAATTTGTGCGCAAATCGCAGCGTTTACTTTTCCAATTCCACTGCGCACAACGACTACATTTTTTCCACAAAGTTCACCTTTGTAAAATTGCATAGAAGCGTACTCAATTACTTCTTCAATCTTCATTTCTTCTTTCAAACGTGCAACTTCCTCATCCATCGCGCCGATAATTCCTATAATCATATGATTTCCTCTCTTTGCTGATTGTGTTTGTATTCATCTGTCAATCAAATAAAATATATCATTATTCTAGATTTTACACAATTACTTTGTTATAATGAGTGACAGTAATGATTCACAGGAGGGTATTATGGACTACACATATAAAACAAAAGGGACTTGTTCTCAATTGATTCAATTCGAAATTACAGACAACAAAGTGTACAATGTTCAATTTGTTGGCGGATGTTCTGGTAATACACAAGGTGTTGCCCGTTTAATCGAAGGTATGGACGTAAACGAAGTCATTTCCCGCCTCGATGGGATTCGCTGTGGCTTTCGCCCAACCTCTTGCCCAGACCAATTGGCAACAGCATTGAAACAAGTAATGAGCAAATAAAAACAACCTTCCGTTTGGAAGGTTGTTTTTTTTATACTACATCGATATATGTTCTTAGTTTGCTTCAACTGTACGGTTATAGTTATCACACAACATATAGAAACTATAAATTGGCACAAAGCTTAAAAGCAACAATACGATTGGATTGTTTGAAGGTGCAACTTGAACACTACTCTTTTCTGCTACTTCTGCTTGAATGCTCATGAATTTGTACATCCAGTAGATGAGGTAGATACCACATGTTACACAACCCAACAAATAAGCTACGATGAAATTAGGAATTGTTTTGATTCCGTATTTTTCAGCCAACTTGTTGTTTTCTTCTGCCATTACATACCATACATAGAGGGTATAAAGGCCACAAGTTACTGCTCCTAACAACCAAACTGTAATCCAATTAAATGTCTTTTTTTCTGTCATAATCGCTCTCTCCTTTGAAATTAGTTTGATACAGAAAGTTTATTCCCTTTTTCGACAACTGTCAACCATTTCACAGGATTTTCGACTATATTTTGACAATTTTCCCACTCCTTCACTTTTCCACAAAATACAAAACCCCTAACCGCTTGACCGTTCGATTAGGGATTCTGTACGTTCTGGAAAATTGTTGGGTTGTTCCCCCGCTCCGGGGGAAAATATTGCAACCACTGTAGGGTTGGTTTATACTTCCGCAAGTTGTTTGAGGTCTCAATGTAGGTATATAACACTTATTTTTTATTTTTTTAATATTATTTACCTTATTTAATTGTCTAGAGTGGTTGCAATACTTTCCCTCGGAACATGTTTCGTTAAAGTATTACATCCACAATGCATCTGTATAAGATGCGCTCATATCTGACCCTGCATAGTGCATTGAACGAACACGATAATAGTATCCGCTAATTACGCTCAGATACTTGCTCGCTGTTACCGTAAGTGCATTTTCGCTGGTTTTTGAAAAAGAAGTGACTCTTACCCAGCTTCCATTTACTTTTCGTTCAATCACCACACTAACAGATACAGTACAGCGTCTAGCCGCGTTTGTTTGACCACCACAGCCGATTCTTCCGTTTCCCGCATCATTGATAGAAGAGTATCCCGACATCAGATACACACCCCTAGTTTGGCGCTCCGTATATCCCACCAATGCATCGTCTAACAACAGATAGGAAACCGGCATGTCTTCCAGCGTTTCTGCCGCCTTTGATTCTACGTTTCCTGTCCAGATACCAGTCAATGCGACTGCCATCAACAACAGGAATGCAACCATTTTCTTTTTCATTTGTACGTTCTCCTTTCGGTCTTTCTAATATATAGACACGTAAGGAGACGGTTTTTGACGCGTTTTTTAATAAAAATGTAAATTTTTTACAATTTTTTTCATTTCTTTCTCAGAAAATCCATTTGTTTCTATAAAATAATGTATTTTTTGATGTTCAAACTCGACTCTCCATCGAGCATCGTCACTATCTTCCACCTCATACTGTTTGAGCAGCACTTCGACTTCTCCTACTTCCAGGGCATACTCTCGGATTACTTCGTCTTCCACATCCACGCCCGTTGAAGTAGAGCGGTAGTTGAACCAGATATTATATAAGAGAACCTTATCTTTATCTTTTTCATAATACAACTGTGCATTTTGTAATTTTTCATCAATATTGACACTAGCATATTGTAAGCCTTCTGGCAAAAAATCCATAACTACAGGTTTACATTCAAACATCTCTTCAATTTCTATATAGGCTTCATATTCACTCTGAGCCTTCGCACTATCAATTTTATCATCATCCACATTAACTTTTGTTCGCTCACGCTCATTCACCATCTCACGCACAATCTGAACTACCTTCTGTGGACCACCGATGCTGGTCATGCCGATTGCAAGGACTGCAATAACTGCTGCCGCCAA
Source organism: Faecalimonas sp. (assembly GCA_045578495.1). Lineage (GTDB taxonomy): Bacteria > Bacillota > Clostridia > Lachnospirales > Lachnospiraceae > Faecalimonas. The sequence goes on along the minus strand of JAZNKI010000041.1, from coordinate 13,041 downwards.
GACTGCATACCGATTCCAACGGCGAGTTTTCTTATAGACTCTTCCAAGTTGAATGAGTTCTTGTTCTTCCGCAGTCAATCTGTCATCTGCTTCTGCGACAGTTTCTCCCTCGTATTCACGAATCTGCTGCATCAGTCGTTCGTGGATTTCTTCTGGAGCCTCTACATCACGCAGACTCGGATCGCTATTCACTTCTTCTAAGATGCGTTCTGCATCTTTTACAAATTCCTCTTGAAGCTTCGCTTCCCACTTTTTCTTCATAAATTGTGGTCTCCTTTTTTTCTTGGTCCTTTTTTGCTTCCTCTTGACCTTTCTTGGAATACTGTTTAATATAATGAAGTAAAATCCTTTCATTTTGGAGGCAAATCATGAAACGTATTATCTTAACTGGCGGAGGTACCGCCGGCCATGTTACACCAAATATTGCACTCATACCTGGATTAAAAGAACTCGGATATGATATTCATTATATCGGTTCTTATAATGGTATTGAAAAAGAATTAATTGAACAATTAGGAATCCCTTATCACGGGATTTCGTCTGGAAAACTTCGCCGTTATTTCAGCACACAAAACTTCACGGATCCATTCCGCGTGTTAAAAGGCTTTGGCGAAGCGAAAAAACTAATAAAAACATTAAAGCCAGATGTGATTTTCTCAAAAGGTGGATTTGTTTCCGTTCCTGTTGTGATGGCAGGAAAACAATGTCACGTTCCTGCGATTATTCACGAATCTGACATGACGCCTGGATTGGCAAATAAATTATCGATTTCATCTGCCACAAAAGTTTGTTGCAACTTTCCAGAAACTTTGACCTTCCTTCCAAAAGGGAAAGCCATTCTTACCGGTTCTCCAATTCGTCAAGAATTATTATCTGGAGACCGCGAAGCTGCATTGAAATTCTGTGGATTGACAGATGACAAACCAGTCATTTTAATCGTCGGTGGCAGCCTTGGATCTGTTGTAGTCAACAATGCTGTCAGAGCAATTCTTCCACAATTATTGGAAACGTTCCACGTCATCCACCTTTGTGGAAAAGGAAAAGTTGCAGAAGAATTAAAAGATTTAAAAGGTTACGTTCAATTCGAATATATCCAACAAGAGTTGAAAGATCTCTTCGCTCTCACAGATATCGTTATTTCAAGAGCTGGTGCAAACGCCATCTGCGAACTCTTAGCTCTTCACAAACCAAACTTACTGATTCCGCTTTCTGCAAATGCCAGCCGCGGAGACCAAATCTTAAACGCGCGTTCGTTTGAACGTCAAGGATTTAGCATGGTATTGGAAGAAGAAGAATTAAACGATACCGTTCTATTAGATGCAATTCAAACATTATATAAAGAAAAAGATTCTTACATAGAGGCTATGAAACAATCTTCTCAACAGGATTCCATCCGTACGATTTTGGATTTGATTGAAAATGCTTCTAAATAATCCAAGGAGTCGCTTGCGACTCCTTATTTTTTATTCATTTTCGCCAAGATTTCTTCTTTCAATTCGCTCGTCAAAGAACCTGGTGTCCACTTGATATTTACAGTATCATTCTCATAACGTGGAATCAAATGCATATGGAAATGAAAGACGGTCTGTCCTGCTGCTTCCCCGTTATTTTGTAAAATATTATACCCATCACAACCCAACACTTCTGTCATTGCTGTGACTACGTTCTTTGCAACAATCAACACTTTTGCTGCAAGTTCTTCTGGAAGTTCATAAAGGTTCGCACAATGTTCTTTTGGAAGAATCAATGCATGTCCTTTTGATGCTGGTTCAATATCGAGGATGACGCGAAAGTCTTGGTCCTCATAAATCGTTGCAGATGGAATCTCTCCTGCTGCAATTTTACAAAAAATACAATTCTCATTTCTCATACAAATACACTTTCCTTTCTCTGTGTCGGCTTTTGTCGAACGATAATATTTGTATCACACCCATTTTGATGCTAAACTAGCATAGAAAGGTGGATTTATTATGGATTATATGATAAGCAAATTTTCTCATGAAATTCGAAACCCTCTGACTTCTTTAAATAGTTCGATTCAATTAATTGAATCTCAACATCCGGAAGTCCGTGACTTCAAATATTGGACAAGTATAAACAGCGATATTCGATACATACGAGACTTATTAGACGACTTCTCGCATTTTACAAAATCCGAATCTTTAAATTGTGATTCTTTTTCTCTTCGCGCTTTGATAGAAGAAGTATCGCTTTCTTTTGCTGCAACTATCGCCAACTCGGACGTAGAATACACATCCAAAATCGACCCTGCTATCAACAACATGGTTGGTGATAAAACCAAATTGCAAGAAGTCCTTCGCAATCTATTAAAAAATGCCTTTGATGCAGCATCTCCTGATAAAACCATCTATCTCGACGCTTCTATAAAAGGGTCAGAAGTTGTCCTCACCATCAAGGATACTGGTTGCGGAATGTCCAAAGAACAATTGCAGAACATTTTCGAACCTTTCGTTACTTATAAAAAAGATGGAACCGGACTTGGTCTTGCTATTTGCAAGAATATTGTAGATGCGCACGGTGGATGTATCTCTGTGAAATCCACTCTAAACAAGGGCACTACATTTCAGATTACTTTGCCGTTAAACACATCTTCATTATAAAAAACTTTAGTGGCTTTTACAAGTATTTATCATCTTCGTCAAGGTATCGCGACTTTACTTTTTCGAAAAACTTTTTCGTCCGCCCCCAAAAGTTTGTATGCTCGGCAATTTCTTCCTCAAGCTCCTGATTTTCCATATGCTCAATGTATTCAACAACCACATCTTCCGGAGAGTTCTCCTCCGTTTCAATCGCTGGTTCCGGAACGAAGTTTTTCATAATTTCTTCGATGCTATAGTTCTCTTCCATGGTAGCTTTGTGGAATGTATATGCAAAATATACCCCTTGCTCATCATTATAATTCACTTCTCTCACAAAAAATTCTGTCAATTGATGGAACTCTTCTTGTGCATGATTCTTGTGCGTCGGATAATAACAGAAAAAATAATGTTCCCGATCGCAAAAAATATATTCTGGTTCTAGAAGAATGCTGTTTCCATCCAACATATACTTCTGTAGGTTTCGAATTGCTTCCATTAATTCTACCACCAAGTTTTTCATATCTTTATATTCTAGGTTTGTCTTCTCATACGCACTCATCAAAGATCTTTTTCCACTAATGTTATAATAATAATGAATCTGATTATCAATGTACCTCACATCCGTTTTCAAGATACCCGGTATATGATTTTCCTTCAGCATAACAGATTGATAATCTTCCTTCTCCCCCTCCTCTGCCTCTAAAACAAGGTAGGTTCTCTTTAAATCATTCTTTATATACGTTTTCACTCTTACTTTCTCCTATTTTTTTAATCTTGCGAATGGACCGAATGTACTTTTCCGGGTTGGTTCTGCTAATCGCAGAATATACCTTCAAAGACATCTTTCCTTTTGAAGCAGTAGATGTAATATCCACTTGATTTTCCTTGATTTTTATTTCACTGTTTATATTAGAAAAAAGAAGCATTCTTCCCTTGATTCGCTCCTCCAAGTGAGCTTTTAGCACCCCTTCTTCTGGTTGTTCCATGTAGCTACCATAAGATGCAGTCTCATGTGCCACTGCTGCCAACACATTTTTATCGTGATAATAAAATAAAATGTAAAGAAGAACTGTGATTACAAACAATGCAAGCGGAATGATAACCGTCGCTTCAATCGTGAAGCTTCCTTTCATTTTATGTCTCATAAACAAATCACCCCCAGATACGCAACAACCAGAAATGGAACAAAGGGAATCGAAACACTCTTTTTCCATTTCTTTTTCCATAAACTAAGCAGCGCAATAACGCCCGCCATCAGCGAGGCCAAAAACAATACTCGAAGGGCCTTAAGGCCTCCTAAATAGATACCTAGAATTAAAATCAGCCAACTATCTCCATATCCCACAGCCTCTTTCGTGTACTTGCTAATCATGAAAAAGAAAATCCCAAGTAAGCCTCCCAAAACCCTTGATATGACCATATTTCTTCCAAAGCATAGAATCCATCCTCCTACCATGATGCTCATGACACTTAGCCATAACGTAGGTATTTCTCGTTTTTTCCAATCGCTCACTCCGCAAACGACTAGCAGAATCCACACAATCCAGTCTGCTATTTTACACACTTCGAACATCCTCCTCTTTCAAGAACATCTTTACGTAAAACCGCATAGATGTTTCTTTTTATCTTTGTACAGTTCAGTGTCGTATGATAACGGTCTCCATAGTTTGCCACATACAAAATTCCTATGTGCGTTTCTTTTCCGCATTTTTCACAGGCATAATATTTTCCTCCCGAATCATTTCTTGCATCCTTAATCGTATCTGCCAAAATCCCACGAACCGCAATTTCCAAATAAGTGCAATCCATCTCTTCGTGATAAACCGTTCCATAGTCTGTAATATAAACAATGTCATCTCCCCCAGTATCTCCAATATCAACATACCCTGTCCATCCTTTGATTCGCAGCGTTTCCTCACAAGAAATAGCTGGAACTTTAAACATAAGAATTGGGACCTCCATTGTATATCTTACGGACAGATTCATGATTGCACTCTTCCAATCAGACACCGACTCACTACAGTCAATCCCCTTGACCCCTCCCCGAATCAGACTTCTCTCCAATCGCTCTTCTCCGATATGGTCAACGATATTCTTTCGTATAGACGGAGTGGAAATCATGGGAGATGCGTAGGCTTGCTGGCTGAGTTCTTTTCCCACACTGTACAATGCATTTTTCATCGTGACTCTCAGTGCCATCATTTCCAATAAAAATGCCAGACACAACATTGCAAAAAAGAAAATAGGAATCACCAACGCCGCTTCCAAGGAAAGACTTCCTTTAGAGGTGAACGCAGATGCCCTTTCGCCTTTGATATGAAAGATAAGATGGAAATGTTTTGCCCAAAGAGAGTCTTGCTCCTTTCTGTTTTTATTTATTTTATAAGTGGAAATGTTTGGAAAGGACATCTGCGTTCACCTCTTTTCTTTTATTGATATCCATAATTTGTTGTAAATGTTTCTTTAATTCCCCTGCGCAAATTTGCGTGACTCTTAATTTCTACCTTTGTCATACAGCGATCTGTTTCTATGTGAAGATTACCCTCTATCAAATCCAATCCTCGCATACACAATGCGTCTTTGTTTTCCAAGAGTAGTAATCCGATTAAATAGTCCTTGTATTCCAGTCCACTTTCAAAGGTTTTTTCTCCTGCAATTTCATTTTGTGTTCCCAATTTTGCCAGGTTGCTTAATTGCAATTGCCAAGAATCTGCTGTTTTTATCAATGGAATGGGATTTCCTTTTAATAAACCTCTCACATCCACAATACTTTCGCCATATGCCCATGCAAGCAAGATTCCCTGCTCCACGACAGGCTCTAACTCTGGAAGTGCAATCAACGTTGTAAGTCCGGTAGCTACACTTTTTGCCTCCGCTGTTTTTGACGAATCTGTAAGCAAATAAGCATAATTGGCAAGCATTCGAATTTGCAAAATCTTTTCACAGACCTGAGCCAAATTTTCCGAATCACTCTTTTTCCCACCAAGCAGATACTCCACTTCATAAAGTAATGCTCGCTGTTCATCTCCATTTGTCCGGTTTCGAAAATGCTCCGTGAGATAATACACAAAAAAGGCTTTGTCTACGATTCCATCTTTTTGCGCCTCCTTATAATTTCCTTTTGCTAACGTTCGCCCCGATGGGAGTTGTTCTTTATTGATGCTTTTTTGAGACACTTCCCCTGGATTTGCAATCAGTAATGTAATCAAATCTCCTCTTTTCAAATTCTCAAGAATCTGGAGTGGATTATTCTCCGACCCCAAAGTGGCTCCAACCTTTTTTAACGCCCCTTCTATTTTCCCTAGAATTTTCTCTTCTTCTTGCTTCAAATCATCTCCCGATTGAAATTCATACTGATTTCCAAAAGAAAACGATTCCAATCCCAACCAAGATTTTGCTTCTCGAACTGCTTGCTCATAAAACGGACTTCCGTTCTCATCTGTCAATAGTTGCATTTGCTCCAACGAATGCTCCGCTCCGTCTGCACCGTAGTAGTGGAGTCGTTCTTTTAAAGTCTGCTCATCACTTCCCAAATGTGCAAACAAGTCATATTGTTCTAGCAGTTCTTGGTTGTACTCTGCAAACACACTTTCTAACGCCAATCTTGTATCTGCCCGCTTACAATTTTTTTCAATATGTATAGATGCACTTTCTAGCAATGCAGCCACCAGCGATAGCATCAAAAGAAATACCAGTGCCATAAAGGCGGTGATTTCCCCTTTAAATCCCTGTGCCTGTCTTTGTGATTTTCTCAAACACAACACCTACCAGACTTGTCAATTGAGTTTTAAAAATTGCTACCAGTGCTATCAAAACCACTAAGATCAAAATGGTTTCTACCATTACAGATCCCTTGATTCGTTTTGTTTTTAAATTCATCCAAAAATTTTTTATTCTTCTCATACATTTTTCCTCCTTATAATTGCATGGTTAGAAAAGCCGGCACCATAATCATTACGAGCACCACAACCAACATCCCCATCATTGGAATTAATAGTTTTGCTCCCGCCTCTTCTCCCAAACGTCTCGCTGTGCTTTTTCTTGTTTCAAAAGATTGTATCGCTTCCATTCTTAAGATTTCAGAAACACCTTTACTTCCTTTTCTTAAGTTTTGTGAAAGCAATGTCCCAAACTTAATATACGAAGTCGCACCACACCTTTTTCCAAAACGCTCGTAAGATTCTGTTTCAGATATACCTCCTTGCATTTCGTGGAGTGTGACTTTCATTTCTTCATACACAAGTTGTTCTCCTGTTTGTTCTTTCTGTGCATCATAATTTTTCACAATCTTTTCCCAGGCATTTTTAACGGTAGTCCCTGTCCCTAGCAGCATCGTAAATTTGCTAATCATACTCGGATATTCTCGAAGCAATTCCTCGCGCCGGTTTTTCTCCGTCTTTTTCTTTTTTTCCTTCTCTCTGTACACAAAGAATGCTGCCAAAACCGCTCCTGCAATCAAAACATAATGCCAATGTGATTCGGTAGGCTTTTCCCACTTCAATTCCTGATTTCCAATTGTTTTAGGCAATTCAAAGCTCTCGTTTTTTCGAGTTTTGCTTTCTACCTTTTTTAGTTTTTGCTGTATGTCATACAGCACCTTATCCATTCCAGTTCTCGTCAGCGGATATACTCGAATATTTCTGACGTAAACCATGGACTCTTCCTTGTAAAAAATCGTCCCTCGAACTTCTACCAAGGTTCCTTGTTTGTCCAAATCTTCTTTTATAATTTCTCCCCTGGTGTTTAAAATGCTATAGGTACTCAAGTCCCATTGTATTTCAACAGGATATCCTGATAACTCTGTCACAAGGTTCAAATCTTTTTCTACATGATCTAGCGTTTTATTTTTCCCCAAGATTTTTTGATCCAATTCTTTTTCCACCTTTTTGAACAACGCTTTCACTTCTTCTTTGGTATATTCTTGCTCTTGGACCTCAATCTCGATCGATTCCGTTTTTCCGCCGACAGTTACTTCATATGCTTCGGTCTTTTTCCCTTCACCATATCCATTTCGAACAATCACCGCGTTCGATGGCCGAAACACGTTTTCCCACAAAAACATGCTCAAGGAAATCACTGCAGTTATTCCACATATGATTACGACCTTATTCCACTTTGTTTTTTTCATCTTCTACACCTCAATCTCTACAATTCTTTTTCCCATTTCATGTGCAAACATGTAAATCGTCAGGCAAACACTCATAATGACTGCACCCACCACATTTCCATAAAGCACATTCAAGAATTCTGGGAAACTGATTTTTAAATATGCAATCATGCCTAACGGAATCATTGTCATAATTCGAAACTCTAATTTTTTTGCAGATATTAAGGTTTCGATTTCTCTCTCCACATCCAATTTTTCACTCATCTGACGAACCACATTTCGAATAATCGCCAAACTATCACCGCCACTTCTCTTTGCCATATTGAATACGGTAACAAACGTTTGCACATCCTCATCGCCCACTCTCATAGCAAATTCTTGCAATGCTGTTTCTGCTGAAATATTCATTTGTAATTGGCGAATCATATACGACAGTTCTCGCAAAATGATTTCTTCCTTTTTGTAGATCGTTTTCAAATCTTTGACTGCTTCTCTCATGGCATTTTCCACGGAATATCCAACGTTCAGCGCCGCCGAAATCGATTGTATTGCTTCTTTGAACTGCAGACGAAACCGCTCTTTTTTCTTTTTTATTACTTGTTTTTCCCATGATTTGATGTACCAGAGTAGGTACGGTGAAAATAGAATTGCATAGAATAAATTTCCATAGAACAAATAAGATATCAAACAAATAATGGCACTTCCCTGCACAATTGCTTTTAGATATTCGAATTTATGAATATCCTGCTGCCAATAATTTTTCTTTCTTTTGTATTTCATTAACTTTTACCCATTCTCCTTGAATCCTCCCATCCACGGTTTGTTTTTCTTTGAACTCATATAACGGTTGTAACTTTACTTCCCCCTCTTCATATCCCAATACTTCCACGATTTCTAAGACTTTCCTACTCGTATCTCGCAATCGTCCTAGATGAACAATAATATCAATTGCGGAAGCGATTTGCCTCTGCACTGCCGAAAGCGGAAGCTCCATTCCCATAAGAACCATCGTCTCTAATCGGCTAAGCATATCCTTTGGGCTGTTGGAATGACCGGTACTTGCACCGCAATGACCAGTATTGAGGCTTTGTAACATATCAATTGCTTCCACCCCTCTCACTTCACCAACAATAATTCTAGATGGTCTCATTCGAAGAGATGCTCTTAAGAGATCTCGAAGTGTGATTTCTCCGCTTCCTTCCACGTTGGCATTTCTCGCCTCTAATCGAACGATGTTCGAGACACTTTCAATTTGAAGTTCTGCACTATCTTCAATGGTGACAATTCTTTCATCTTTCGGAATATAATTTGATAGTGCATTTAAAAATGTGGTTTTACCCGCACCCCGTTCCTCCACTAATAAACACATTGTATTTCGCAATCATTACTTTTTTCAAGAATTCAGCAATCTCTTCGTTCAAAGACTGCCTTCGAATCAATTCCTCCATCGTCATTGCATCTTTGGAAAACTTCCGAATGGTTACAATCGGCCCATTCAAAGCCACGGGATAAAGCACAATATTGACACGCGACCCATCCTCTAATCTGGCATCTACAATTGGCGATGCCTCATTCACAATCCGGTTTGCTCCAGCAACGATCTGCTGTATGAGGTCTTCTAACTTTCGCCTGTCTGTAAATCTCTTTTCCAATTGCTCTAACCTACCATCTTTTTCGATAAAGATGTAATCTGTGCCATTAATCATAATCTCCGTAATATCGTCATCCTCAAGCAACTCCTGCAAAATATCCAGCTTACGAAATGTATTAAATAATTCTTTTCCGATTCCCACCTTCTCTTTTAGCGAGATGTATTGATTCTGATTTTTTTCTTCCAAAATTTTATGAATGACATCCATCAACTCTTCGTCCGCAATTTCTTTGGACAAATCTAATTCCTGTAAAACTCTCTCTTGGAGTTCTTCCACACATGCCATTTAGTTTTCCTCCTTTGCCCTCATTTTCGCATATTCCTCTGTATGTTCCGGCATCACAAACTGATATGTAATCTGTCTAATATGTTCTAAGTTAAGACGACTTAATACTTTTTCATACCGCTGTAATTTCCTTTGTGATATTTCATCGTATAGGATTGGCATATAAATTCTGTCGCACAGTTCCATTATTTGAAATAAATGTTGAACGCCTTCTCCAATATCCAAAATAATGAATTCATAAAAACTATTCTCAACAATTTGATTCAATAATTGTTTCCATTCTTGAATCGTAATCTCCTTCAAATCATCTGGTACCAAAATCGGCAATAAAACATCTAAATCTGCCGACTTTTTTACTGCACTTTGCAATCTAACACCTACATTTCCATTACCCTGTTTGAGGTAATAAATCAAATCACCAAGATTTAACCCTTCTTCCAGGGACCCTTCGAATCCTGCATATTCTTCCAAGCTGATAAAAAGCGTTTTCTTTTGCTTGGCATATTCTTTTCCAAGAGAAAGTGCAAACGTCGTTTTCCCAACTCGATGAATTGGTGAATAAATCGCCACTATCTTCGGAGCCTCTTTTCTCATGGTACGAATAATATTCTCTTTTGTTTTTTCCATGTAAGATTCAAAAATATCGCGGATAATCTCATCCGAACACTGATACTTTCGAATCATCTTTTCGTCTTCTCCGAGATCTTTTGCAAAATCCTTGCACAGTACAAACGTTTGACTTGCCAAAATCTCTTTTCGTCTTTCGTACGAAAATGCTTCATCAATTACCAAAAGATGGATTCTCTTTTCTTTTATCAACGATAAAACATGCTCGAATTTTGTACATACAAATACTTTGATTGCCAATTCGTCTCTTGTTTCTATGTTTTTTGCGAGTCTATTGGCATACTGAAATTCTTCATCACAAATCACAAGATTCCTTTCAGTCAATCCCATCCTCCTTGTCCGTTATTCATTTTTTTGTCTTTGGAAATTTTCGCCTGACACGGCGCATTTGAAAGTTTGAATTCTAGAATTTTCAACTTGTATCACGTATTATATTCTTCCTTTTTTTGCTTGTCTAGTGGTTTTTTCAAAAAGATTTATTTTTGTGCAATCTCTATAAAAATGGCACCGCTACCATTCCATAGAGCATGGCCACACCAGGCAAGCCAAGTGTCCCGGATACAAGGAAGGTGACCACATTAAATCCCACTTTTATGGGCACTTCTTGCTGAATGAATATCTGATTTGCGCAGAAAATAATCAGCATCCCCAAAATCGCCCGAACCATAAAATTTACCAAAATTTGTTTTTTATTTTTCATATAAATTTCCTTTTTTTATAGTCTATGCCAACACATTTCTGTCTATACTATTAAAAAGACAAACTTGTATAAGGAGGACGATATGCATTTTTTTCAAAAACCACTTCCGAAAGAGACAAAAAACGAAGAACTTCTACAAGAGATTGAACGCGTAAAAATGCAAATGGAAAACGCTTATTACAATTTCCAAAATGCAATGGATCCCGATTTAATTGATTGCTATATTTTCGAAAGCAATGCAGCTTGGAAAAAATATCGTTTTCTTTTAAAACAAGCAAAAATGCTATAAAAATAGGGGCGATTACCAAATCGCCCCCTTTCTCATTAAATCGTAAATTTAATTTCTCTTCCAGTTCTTCTATATTGTCTATAATTGACTCCTGCTGCCTCCATCATTCTCTTTGATGCAATTGTCGCAGGTGTATCTGCATATTTGTCGCTATCATAAATGACTTCTTTGATTCCACATTGAATAATCGCTTTTGCACATTCGTTACAAGGGAATAATGACACATAAAGCTTCGCTCCCGCAAGGCTTCCTCCGCTGTAGTTCAAAATCGCGTTTAATTCACTGTGTGCGACATAAAGATATTTTGTATCTAATGGCTCACCTTCTCTTTCCCATGGAAAAGTATCATCTGAGCATCCTTTTGGAAATCCATTATACCCCATTGAAAGAATCTTGTTATCCTGGCTCACAATACAGCAACCCACTTGCGAATTCGGATCCTTAGAACGCATTCCCGACAGAATCGCAACCCCCATAAAATATTCATCCCAAGAAATATAATCTTTTCTCTTACTTGACATCTTCTTATCCTCCGTATTTTCTTACTCAAGCATTGCAACACGACGCGCGTGTCTTTCGTCTCCTGAAAATGGTGTGTGTAAAAAGATGTCTACAATCTTAACTGCTAATTCCGGTCCTACAACACGACCTCCTAAGGCAACAATGTTTGTATTATTATGCAATCTTGTTGCTTCTGCAGAAAAACAATCCGAACAAAGTGCACATCGAATTCCTTTCATTTTGTTTGCAGCAATTGAAATTCCAATTCCTGTTCCGCAAATCAAAATTCCTTTTTCGCACTCTCCGTCTAATATAGCTTGTCCTACTTTTTTGGCATAAATCGGATAATCTACACTTTCCAAACCATCACAGCCAAAATCTTTATACTCCAAGCCTTTCTTTTCTAAATATTTGATAATCTCTAATTTTAATTCATACCCACCGTGGTCACATCCTATTGCGATCATACAATTTTTTCCTCCTCGTTTAATATTCTTGCCAACTTTCCCACCTGCTCTCTCAGCAGTTCGAAATTTTCTCCATACGCCACCAAAGGTTGTCCGTGCGCTGATAAAACTTGTCTTTCATCATCAATAAACTCGCTAATGGTATATACATTTTTTACATTTTCGTAATCTGATATAATCTTCCACTTTTGCGTTTCTTCAAACGTAAGTATCAGCGTATCATCCTCTAAATCTTCCTCAGCAAAAGAAGTAGCCTCATGATTTGCCAATGTCATCTGCTGACTTCTCATGATTGCTTCTGCTTTTGGATTTGCCGGTTCTGGGAATAAAACCACCAACCCTCTAGAGCCAATTTTATACTCTTTTGTAAGGTCTTCGTGTCGCAAAAGTTCTGCCGCCATTGGACCTCTGCAATTATCACTGTTACTGATAAACAGTACTCTTCTGTACTTTTGCAGTCTCGTAATATCTGTCGCTTGTATTGTATGATGTCCTGCTGCTTTTTCCAAACGGTTCATAATCGCATGGCCAATCCCATTCTTTTCAAATGATTCGCTATAAATATAACTTACATCTTCTTCATCAAACTCTCGAAGGACTCTGTATAAGTTCTTTGCAATTGAACCCTCATTATTGCGTGAACCAATATTTTTTACAATTCCTTTTTTGTAAAAATCCATAGTCTCACTTGTCGCAATAATTCCCACTTTGAATCCTAAGCGAGTCTGTTCATGCGCAATTTGTCGGATGGCTTTTACTACATCCTCTGTCTTGCCCTCTACAATCATTAATTTTGCTTTTGGTGCATAATGG
>JAZNKI010000040.1:0-7526 GCA_045578495.1 Faecalimonas sp. | reverse complement strand
TAGAGGTATCAGATGATTCGAATTCAGGTAAATCACGAGATGTTTGCTTATGACATGTATCATATTCTTAAGGCATTTTTTCCAGGAGAAAAAATTCTACAGTTAATGGATAGTGCAAGTGAACAATGTGTGAAAATAGAGATAGAAAACCAAAGTTTTGCAATTCAGCAGGAGGAACTGCGAAATGTAACAGAAAGAAAATTAAAAAAGCGTTATGTAAATTTAACCGTATATTCGTGGGTCTCAGAATTAACAGGAAAAACACTTTCCTGGGGCATTATGACGGGTGTGCGTCCGACGAAACCGATATTGCAATGGATGGAAGCTGGACAATCCGACGAAGAGATTCTATGTAAAATGAAAGAATATTACGGGGTGACGACAGAAAAGGCACGCCTGGGACTGGAGGTTGCAAAGAAGGAGCAGTCCTTGTTGCAGCAATTGGACTATAAAAATGGATATAGTCTGTATATTGGGATTCCGTTTTGTCCAACTACTTGTTCCTATTGTTCTTTTACATCCTATTCTATAGCAACGTGGAAACATCGTGTAGATGAGTACCTCGATGCGGTGTGCAAAGAGTTGTCTTTTATAGCAAGTGTTTCTAAGGAGAAAAAATTGAATACGATCTATATCGGAGGAGGAACCCCTACGACGCTTGAAGCGGAACAATTAGATCGATTGTTAACTCACTTGGAGGCGAATTTTTCTTATGAAGATTTGAAAGAAATCACGGTGGAAGCCGGAAGACCAGACAGCATTACACAAGAAAAATTAGAAGTGTTAAAGGCTCATAAGATTGGACGAATTTCTATTAATCCACAAACGATGCAGCAGAAGACTTTGGACATAATCGGAAGAAAACATACCGTAGAAGACATCCGAGTCGTGTATCAAATGGCAAGAGATCTGGGATTTGATAATATTAATATGGATTTGATTGCCGGGCTTCCGGGAGAAACTCCAGAGGACATGCGCGATACGTTAGACCAAATCAAAGCAATGGCACCGGATAGTCTGACGGTACATGCATTGGCAATGAAGCGTGCATCAAGATTGACGCAGGAGCAAAAAGAACAAGCGATAGATGGAAAGGAAGAGGCAAACATTGCACATACCTTATCTGAAATGATTGAAATGGCAAGGAGCTACGCAGAGCAGATGAGTTTGGAACCATATTACCTCTATCGACAGAAAAACATTGCAGGAAATTTTGAAAATGTTGGTTACGCAAAGGTTGACAAAGCGGGAATATACAATATACTTATTATGGAGGAAAAACAATCAATTGTAGCGGTAGGAGCAGGTGCTTCCACGAAGATTGTGATTCCGGATGAGCAAGTAGTGATTGATGAAAAAACGGGCAATCCGAAAAAGATTGTGCGTTCAGAAAATGTGAGAGATATCGAACAGTACATCAGTCGAATCGATGAGATGATAGAACGAAAAGGAGAATTGTTATGGCATTAAAGAAAAAACCTGTTACCGGTATGAAAGACATGCTTCCGGTAGAAATGGAAATTCGTGATTATGTCATTCAAATGATTAAAGATACTTATAAGACATTTGGATTTTCTTCAATGGAGACTCCATGTGTGGAACATATTGAGAATCTTTGCAGTAAGCAAGGCGGAGACAATGAAAAGTTAATCTTCAAGATTTTGAAACGTGGTGAAAAATTAAAATTAGAAGAAGCTGAGACAGAGGCGGATTTGGTGGATGGCGGTTTGCGCTATGACTTAACAGTACCTTTGGCTCGTTATTATGCGAATCATGCAAATGAGCTTCCATCACCATTTAAAGCAATGCAGATAGGGAACGTATGGAGAGCTGACCGTCCACAAAGAGGTCGTTTTCGTCAGTTTGTGCAATGTGATATTGATATTCTTGGAGAAGCAAGCAATCTTGCAGAAATCGAATTGATTTTGGCGACAACAGCAATGCTTGGAAAATTAAATTTTAAAAACTTTACCGTATGTATCAATGATAGAAATATCTTGAAAGCAATGGCTGCATATAGCGGATTCCGTGAGGAAGATTATGACGAAGTATTTATCATCTTAGACAAGATGGATAAAATCGGTGCAGAAGGTGTAGCTAAGGAATTAGAAGAACTTGGTGGATATACACAAGCAAACATTGATACGTACCTTTCTTTATTTGATGAGATCACTGAGGACATCGAGGGCATTCGCTTCTGTAAAGAAAAGTTAGCAGGTTTCTTGGCAGAAGAGATTGCAGATAGTATGGAAATGATTATTTCCAGTGTAGAGAGTGCAAAAGAAGCTGACTTTAAAGTGAAGTTTGATCCGACCTTGGTTCGTGGACAATCTTACTATACAGGAACAATTTTTGAAATCCGTATGGACGAGTTTGGTGGCTCTGTTGCAGGTGGTGGACGTTATGATAAGATGATTGGAAAATTCACAGGACAAGATACACCGGCATGTGGATTCTCAATCGGATTTGAACGTATTGCGATGCTACTTTTAGAAAATGGATATGAGTGTGGCAATAAGAAAGAAAAGATTGCATACTTACTTGAAAAGAATATGCCTCAAGAGGGACTCTTAAAAGTGCTTGCAATGGCAAAGGCAGAAAGAGCAGAAGGCAAACAAGTATTGATTGTAAATATGAAGAAAAATAAGAAATTCCAAAAAGAACAGTTAGTAGAAGAAGGATATACCAATATCCAAGAATTCTATAGAGATAATTTATAAGAAAGAGGATAAAAGCATGGCAGAATCAATGAGAGGTTTAAAAAGAAGCCATAGATGTGCAGAATTGAACAAGTCAAACATCGGCGAAACCGTTACGGTAATGGGTTGGGTACAAAAGAATCGTAACAAAGGCGGTATTGTATTCGTAGATTTGCGTGACCGTTCAGGTATTTTGCAGTTAATTTTTGAAAACGGAAGTGTGAACGAAGAAGATTTTGAAAAAGCAGGAAGACTCCGCAGTGAATTTGTAATTGCAGCAGTTGGTGTGGTAGAAGCACGTTCTGGAGCTGTAAATGAAAATCTTGCGACAGGTGAAATTGAAATTCGTGTAAAAGAGCTTCGTATTTTATCAGAAGCAGAGACTCCACCGTTCCCAATTGAAGAGAACAGTAAGACAAAAGAAGAATTGAGATTAAAATATCGTTATTTGGATCTTAGAAGACCAGATTTACAAAAGAATTTGATTATGAGAAGCAAGGCTGCTACTTTAACACGTCAATTTTTGGCAGATGAAGGATTCCTTGAAATTGAAACTCCGATTTTGGTTGGAAGTACACCAGAAGGCGCAAGAGATTACTTGGTGCCAAGCCGTGTACATCAAGGCGCATTTTACGCCCTTCCACAATCGCCTCAATTATTCAAACAATTGTTGATGTGTTCTGGATACGATCGCTATTTCCAAATTGCAAAATGTTTCCGTGATGAGGACTTGCGTGCGGACCGTCAACCAGAGTTTACACAAATCGATATGGAATTATCTTTCGTAGATGTAGATGATGTCATCGATGTAAATGAAAGATTGTTAGCAAAATTATTTAAAGAAATTTTAGATGTAGAAGTACCACTTCCAATTCAGAGAATGACTTGGCAAGAAGCAATGGATCGTTTCGGTTCAGATAAACCAGATATTCGTTTTGGCATGGAACTTGTGAACGTGTCTGAAGTTGTAAAAGATTCAGAATTTGTTGTGTTCAAGGGTGCTTTGGAAAATGGTGGAAGTGTACGTGGTATCAACGCAAAAGGACAGGGTGAAATGCCACGTAAGAAGATTGACAAGTTGGTTGATTTCGCAAAAGACTTTGGAGCAAAAGGTCTTGCTTATATTGCCATTCAAAATGATGGTACAATCAAATCTTCATTTGCAAAGTTCATGACAGAAGAACAAATGTCTGCGTTAGTAAAAGCCATGGACGGTGAAAACGGAGACTTATTGTTATTCGCAGCAGATAAGAACAAAGTTGTTTGGGATGTTTTAGGCAACTTGCGTTTGGAAATCGCTCGCCAATTAGAAATTTTGGATAAAGGGGATTATAAATTCTTGTGGATTACAGAGTTCCCACTGTTAGAGTGGAATGAAGAACAAGAAAGATTCCAAGCAATGCATCATCCATTTACAATGCCAATGGACGAAGATTTACCACTTCTTGATACGGATCCAGGTAAAGTACGTGCGAAGGCATACGATATTGTATTAAATGGTACAGAACTTGGTGGAGGAAGCGTTCGTATCTTTAACAACGAGATTCAAAGCAAGATGTTTGAAATGCTTGGATTTACTCCAGAACAAGCAGAATCTCAATTTGGTTTCCTGTTGAACGCATTCAAGTATGGTGTGCCACCACACGCAGGACTTGCATATGGATTAGACAGATTAATCATGTTGATGGCAAAGGAAGATAGCATTCGCGATGTTATCGCTTTTCCAAAGGTGAAGGATGCATCTTGTCTTATGACAGAGGCACCAACAAGGGTAGAACAAAAGCAATTGGATGAACTTGCAATTGCCATTGTTGAAACAGAAGAATAAAAGAAAGGATATCTGAAATTGGCTTCAGATATCCTTTTTTTATTTAAAAACCTAATTCTTCTCCTATTAAGATGACTTTTATTCTTCCGCTTTGACGAGAATGTCTTGTGATTACAATCTGGCAGCACATGCAATCTTCAGAGTGGCAATCTCCACAGTGTCCGGTTGTTGCACAAGGTGTACGTGTACCTAAGCGTGCTGCATTTGCTGGTGCGGCGTGAATACCTACACGGTCAATTCCTGCATCCACAGTTTCTACAACCTTATTCATACCTACTAATAAAATTACTTGCTTAGGACCAAAAATAAGGCAGGCAACACGGTTACCATTGCCGTCAATATTGATGAGCTCACCGTCTACGGTTACGGCGTTGGAACTCATAAGGTAATAATTACAGTTCATTGATTGGAGGTAAATCTCTCTTACTTCCTCTGGTGTCTTTGCAATACTGCGGTCAATAAATGTCAAATGTTCAGCAGCTTTTACAGCATCCAAAAGACCAGTTTCTTTTACGGTTTGTGTTCCACCCATTCCAACAGTACCCCCATCAGCCATCAGTTCCATTGCAAGGGAGACAGCATCTTCAGAAGAGTCGCAATAATAAGCATCAATATTTCGTTTTTTAAAGTTTTTTATCATAGTTGCTCCAAGTGATTTGTATGATTGTTTTTTTGCTGTCATAATTGTACCTCCCATTTAGAAATATATGTTATTGTACCATAAAAATACATTGGATTCCAAAAGAAATTCCAGTTATAATATAGATAAATAGGAAAATATTTAAGGAGGAAAAACTATGGCTAGAAAAATGAAGACCATGGATGGAAATCATGCAGCGGCACACGCTTCTTATGCGTTTACAGATGTTGCGGCGATATATCCAATTACTCCGTCGTCTGTTATGGCGGAAGCTACAGATGAATGGTCAACACAAGGAAGAGAAAATATATTTGGACAGACTGTACAAGTAACTGAAATGCAATCAGAGGCAGGAGCGGCAGGTACCGTACATGGTTCACTTGCAGCAGGAGCTTTGACAACCACATATACAGCATCGCAAGGATTATTGTTGATGATACCGAATTTATACAAAATCGCAGGAGAGCAATTGCCAGGTGTATTCAATGTATCAGCGCGTGCAATTGCAAGTCATGCATTATCTATTTTTGGAGATCACTCTGATATATATGCATGTCGTCAGACTGGATGTGCCATGCTTTGCGAATCCAGTGTGCAAGAAGTTATGGATCTGACACCGGTGGCTCATTTGTCGGCAATCAAAGGAAGGTTGCCGTTCATCAATTTCTTTGATGGATTCCGTACTTCTCATGAGATTCAGAAGATTGAAACTTGGGATTATGAAGAATTGAAGGATATGGCAGATATGGATGCGATTGATGCATTTAGACGAAATGCATTAAATCCAAATCATCCATGCCAGAGGGGTTCTGCTCAGAACCCGGATATCTTCTTCCAGGCAAGAGAGGCATGCAACCCATACTATGATGCGATGCCTGCGATTGTGCAAGAATATATGAACAAAGTAAATGCAAAAATTGGAACAAACTATCAATTATTTAATTACTACGGAGCACAAGATGCAGAGCATGTTATTGTTGCTATGGGTTCTGTGTGTGAAACCATTGATGAAACCGTTGATTATCTTATCGCAGCAGGGAAAAAAGTAGGTGTCGTAAAAGTACGCTTATACAGACCGTTTTCGAAAGAGGCTTTCCTTGCAGCAATCCCAGAGAGTGTGAAACAAATTACGGTATTGGATCGCACAAAAGAACCTGGTTCTCTTGGTGAGCCATTGTATTTAGATGTAGTGGCTGCATTGAAGGAAACGAAGTTTGATGCCGTTCCAATTTATTCGGGACGATACGGCTTAGGATCAAAAGACACAACTCCGGCACAAATGGTTGCAGTATTTGAAAATACTACAAAGAAACAGTTTACAGTAGGTATTGTAGATGATGTAACAGGGTTGTCGTTGGAGGTTGGAGCACCACTTGTGACAACACCAGAAGGAACAATTAACTGTAAGTTCTGGGGGCTTGGCGCAGATGGTACTGTAGGTGCGAATAAAAATTCGATTAAAATAATTGGTGATAATACGGATATGTACGCGCAGGCATATTTTGATTACGATTCCAAGAAGTCGGGTGGCGTTACTATGTCACACCTTCGTTTTGGTAAGAAACCGATTAAGTCTACCTATTTGATTAAACAGGCAGATTTTGTTGCTTGTCATAATCCGTCCTATATCAATAAGTACAATATGGTACAAGAATTAGTGGACGGTGGAACATTCTTACTCAACTGTTCGTGGGATATGGATGGTTTGGAAAAACATTTACCAGGACAAGTAAAGGCATTTATTGCAAATCATAATATTAAATTCTATACAATTGATGGGATTAAGATTGGAAAAGAAATCGGACTTGGCGGACGTATTAATACGATTCTACAGTCAGCTTTCTTCAAACTTGCAAATATTATTCCGGAAGATGAAGCAATTGAACTTATGAAAAAAGCTGCGAAGGCAACTTATGAAAAAAAGGGTGATCAGGTTGTTCAAATGAATTATGCTGCAATTGACGCAGGTGCACAGCAGCTTGTGGAAATTCAGGTTCCGGAAAGTTGGAAAAATTGTGATGACGAAGGATTGTTCTCGCCGAAAGTAAATGGAGGAAGAAAAGAGGTTGTTGATTTCGTTCAAACAATTCAGAAAAAAGTAAATGCACAAGAGGGAAATAGCCTTCCTGTTTCAGCATTTACAGAATTTGGATTTTCTTCTACTTCATAGAGACGAAGTTCTACTGTCATACTTGTTCCTGCAAGTGCATCATTCACATCATATGCCCCACAACGGAATTCTTTTACAAATTCGCAAAGTTCCATGTAGTTAATGAAGATATCTTTGTTGAACATATCTCCGCCGTATTCTAACAAACGAATTGGTGTGTTTGCTGCTACATCCGGAACGTCAAAAGCC
>JAZNKI010000039.1:0-4787 GCA_045578495.1 Faecalimonas sp. | reverse complement strand
TGCTGTGGTACATTCATCTGACAATCTCCTTTGATTCTTGCTATATTACAGCAAGAAGATAAGTCGGGTTTCCCTACTTATCTTCTCTTGTTCTCACGACTATACTGTAAGAATTTCTTTTGATTTTGCTTCTACTATTTTGTCGATATTTGCAATATATTTATCTGTAAGTTTCTGCAATTCATTTTCCAAATCTTTGATTTCATCTTCAGAAACATCTGTGCCTTTCAACTTCTTGAACGTATCGTTTCCATCACGACGGATGTTACGGATTGCAACCTTCGCTGCTTCTCCTTTTTTCTTCACATCTTTTACAAGTTCTTTTCTTCGATCTTCTGTCAATTCTGGGAAAATCAAGCGAACTACCGAACCATCATTTGATGGATTAATCCCGATATCTGAAGTCAAAATTGCTTTCTCAATTTCTTTAATCAAACTCTTTTCCCATGGTTGAATTTGAATCATACGTGCTTCCGGAACTGAAATATTAGCTACTTGTTGAATTGGTGTTGGGATTCCGTAGTAATCCACTGTCAATTTATTCAACACGTTTGGATTTGCACGTCCTGCACGAATTGTCGCTAATTCTGCTTCTAAACTGTTTTGTGATTTTTGCATCTTTGTATCAAATACTTGTAATTTTTCGTTCATGTTTTATTCCTCCGATTTTATTTTTATCATTATACAGTTACTTTCGTACCTGTAAATGTTCCTTTCATGGTTTCTACAATACTATTCTCTTCATTCAATCCAAAAACTAACATTGGCATTTTGTTTTCCATACACAAGATAGATGCAGCCAAGTCTACTGCTGCAAGACGCTTGTCAATGGTTTCTTGAATAGAAATCTCATCATATTTCTTAGCATTTGGATTCACCTTTGGATCACTGTCATAAATTCCGTCAATTGCTTTTGCGAGCAACATTGCATCTGCATCAATTTCAATTGCACGAAGCACTGCTCCTGTGTCTGTTGAAAAATAAGGATGTCCAGTTCCTCCTGCAAAGAAAATAACTTTTCCTTCGTTCAAAGCTTCTACAGCTGCGTCCTTTGAGAACAACTTTGTAAACGCGCCGCAGGTAAATGGTGTGAAAACATCTGTCTTCATTCCTACATGACGAAAGATTTCTGATACGTAGATACAATTCATTACCGTTGCGAGCATGCCGATTTGGTCTGCCTTTGTACGGTCAATCGTCTCACTTGTTCTACCTCTCCAGAAGTTTCCTCCACCAGTCACAATCGCAACTTGAATTCCATCATCTACTAACTCTTTCACTTGCTTTGCAACTCCAATACAAGTTGCTTCGTCAAAGCCTGTTTTTTTATCTCCTGCCAGTGCTTCTCCACTTAGCTTTAGTAACACTCTTTTCATAGATTTTGCTCCTTACGCTTTATTCTATTTTATACCCAATCATTATAACATAAAGATTTCCGATTTCACACATATTTTTTTACTTTTCTTCGTCATTTTGTGTTATG
The DNA here is from genome assembly GCA_045578495.1 of Faecalimonas sp. Classification (GTDB taxonomy): domain Bacteria; phylum Bacillota; class Clostridia; order Lachnospirales; family Lachnospiraceae; genus Faecalimonas. Next base: position 3,304 of record JAZNKI010000039.1, on the reverse strand, counting down.
ATAAAATTCGCAATAAAAAAAATAATCATTTTCATAAAAAAGAGGGTCCTAAATGAAATACTTGAAACAATTTTTAATCATTATTCTCGTCAGTTGCATAGGTGAGATTTTAAACCACTACATACCACTCCCAATCCCAGCAAGTATCTACGGTTTAGTACTTATGTTAGGATTACTCATTTTAAAAATCGTACCTTTGAATGCGGTAAAAGATGCAGCTGAGTTTTTAATTAACATTATGCCTGTGATGTTTATTCCTGCAGGAGTCGGCCTTATTGTATATTGGGAAAAATTAAAACCTATATTAGTCCCAACTTGTGTTATCATTGTTGTCACAACCATTCTTGTTATGGTCACAACCGGAAAAGTCACAGACGCAATACTTGGTAAAAAGGAGGAACAATAACATGAATGAGATTATGTTGAGTTCTGCCACGATTGGTGTTGTAATTAGCCTTCTCGCCTACTTTTTAGGTGTATTTTTAAAGGAGAAAACAAAAAGTGGGTTCTTCAATCCTCTGCTCATTTCCATTGTACTTGTGATTGCTTTCCTTCTACTGTTTGATGTCGAATACGAAAGCTACAATCAGAGCGCAAAATATTTAAGTTATTTACTAACACCAGCAACCGTCTGCCTTGCGATACCACTTTATCAAAAACTAGCACTACTCAAGAAATATCCAGTTGCCATACTTGTGGGAATAACTACTGGTGTTTTAACAAGTTTGTTTTCTATTTTTGGACTTTCCTTGTTATTCAAATTATCCTATGAGGAATTCGTAACATTACTACCAAAATCTATCACAACTGCTATCGGAATGGGTGTTTCAAAAGAATTAGGTGGCTACGAATCCATCACCGCTGCCGCTATTATTCTAACAGGTATCATTGGAAATCTAATAGGTGAGCTTGTATGCAAAATTTTCCGCATTCGCCATGCAATTTCGCGTGGTCTTGCTCTTGGAACGAGTAGCCATGCAATTGGCACAACAAAAGCATTGGAAATGGGTGAGACCGAAGGTGCAATGAGTAGTCTGTCTATCGTAGTTGCCGGATTATTAACCGTAATACTTGCATCCGTATTTGCGATGTTGTATTAAAATTAAATATGTTTGAAACATTGACATTAGCATGTGAAAGTGCTAATGTTTCTTTATATTTGATTATTTATAAAGGAGGTAGCTTACTATGAGCCGAGAAATACCATACAAAATCTATTTAGACGAAAATGAGATGCCTAAGTACTGGTACAACTTACGCGCAGATATGAAGAACAAACCAGCTCCTCTTTTAAACCCTGAAACATTGAAGCCGATTACTGCTGAAGAACTTGGCGAAGTTTTTTGTGAGGAACTTGTGAAACAAGAATTAGACGAGACAACACCATACATCGAGATTCCTGAAAAGATTTTAAATTTCTACAAGATGTATCGCCCTGCTCCATTGACAAGAGCTTACTGTTTGGAAGAAAAATTACAAACACCTGCCAAGATATATTACAAATTTGAAGGAAATAATACCAGCGGCAGCCACAAATTGAATTCTGCCATCGCTCAAGCATATTACGCAAAAGACCAAGGTTTAAAAGGAGTTACAACTGAGACAGGTGCCGGCCAGTGGGGAACTGCTCTTTCTATGGCATGTTCTTACTTGGATTTGGACTGTAAAGTATATATGGTGAAATGTTCTTATGAACAAAAACCATTCCGTCGTGAAGTCATGCGTACATATGGTGCAAGCGTAACACCATCACCTTCTATGGATACAGAAGTTGGTAGAAAAATTTTAGAAAATCATCCAGGAACAGGCGGAAGCCTTGGATGTGCGATTTCCGAAGCTGTAGAAACTGCAGGAAAATTAGACGGTTATCGTTACGTATTAGGAAGTGTACTCAACCAAGTATTACTTCACCAAACCATTATCGGTATGGAAGCAAAAGTTGCAATGGACAAATACGACATCAAGCCAGATATTATTATTGGTTGTGCCGGCGGCGGTTCAAATCTTGGTGGACTCATCGCTCCATTTATGGGTGAAAAACTAAGAGGAGAAGCGGATTATAAATTTATCGCTGTCGAACCTGCTTCTTGTCCTTCTCTGACACGTGGCGTATATGCTTATGATTATTGCGATACTGGAGCTGTATGTCCTCTTCAAAAGATGTACACTCTTGGAAGTAACTTTATCCCTGCATCTACTCACTCAGGTGGACTTCGTTACCACGGGATGAGTTCGATTCTTTCTCAATTATATCACGATGGATTCATGGAAGCTCGTGCAGTAGAACAAACTTCTGTTTTCGCTGCTGCTGAACAATTCGCACGTGTAGAAGGGATCTTACCGGCGCCAGAAAGTAGCCATGCGATTAAAGTTGCCATTGATGAAGCTATGAAATGTAAAGAAACAGGCGAAGAAAAGACCATTCTCTTTGGTCTTACAGGAACCGGATATTTTGATATGTATGCATATGAAAAATTCCACAATGGTCAAATGCAAGACTATATTCCTACAGATGAAGAATTACAAGCAAGCTTCGCAACATTACCAAAAATTCCAGAATAGACCACAAAATAGGAGAGACGACCGTCTCTCCTATTTTTGTATTATTCACAGTTCACTATCACTGCAACATCTTTCTTCAATTGATATGACTTTCCTCTCCTGCTGGAACCACTACTGGTTTTCCCACTGGAAATAGTTTCCTATTCACACGCACATATCCGTTCCCATTCACTTTAACACAAATCGTCTCATCCTTCTCAAGGGTTCCAGTCTTTCGAAACATCACATTGTTATACACAGCCGGAATGCACCATTGAACTGGAAATATCACACCTCTTTCACTTCTTCTCGCATGCAACTTGTGGCTATGAAACAATTCAAAATCATCTTTATATCACATCCATTTACTTTTCTTCTGCATATGTTCCACTCCTTATTCACAATAGTCATAACAATACATGGTTACTTAATTTTAAAGTAATATAAAAAAAGGCAAGAGTGGTTTTCACAAAAAATGCGCCACTCATTGAGTGACGCATTCTGTTACGTTTGTTTTAAATTATTTGTAGTTTACAATCTTACCGAAGTCTGGTTTTAAAGCCGCTCCACCAACAAGACCTCCATCGATGTCTGGTTGTGCAAATAATTCTGGAGCACTAGCTGCTGAAACAGATCCGCCGTATTGGATACGGATTGCTTCTGCTGTTGCTTCGTCATAGATTTCAGCGATACAAGCACGGATAGCTGCACAAACTTCTTGAGCTTGCTCTGTTGTAGCTACTTTACCTGTTCCGATAGCCCA
>JAZNKI010000038.1:0-26143 GCA_045578495.1 Faecalimonas sp. | reverse complement strand
TAATATGGAAAGACGTATCACATTACCATTAACAGAAGAATTAGCAAAAACATTAAAAGCAGGAGATTCTGTATTAGTTACAGGAACAATCTACACATCACGTGACGCAGGTCACAAACGTATGTGTGAAGCTCTTGCAAGAGGAGAAGAACTTCCAATCGATCCTAAAGACGCAACTATCTACTATGTAGGACCAACTCCAGCAAAACCAGGTCAAGTAATCGGTTCAGCAGGACCTACAACAAGTGGACGTATGGATGCTTATGCACCAACTATGATGAGTGTTGGAGCAAGAGGTATGATTGGTAAGGGAGCTCGTCTTCCAGAAGTTGTAGATGCAATGAAAAAATATTCAGGCGTTTACTTTGGTGCAATCGGTGGAGCAGGTGCACTTCTTGCAAAATGTATCAAGAGTGCGGAACTTATTGCATACGAAGATTTAGGAGCAGAAGCGCTTCGTAAATTATATGTAGAAGATATGCCATTAGTTGTTATTATTGACAGCGAAGGAAACAATCTTTACGAAAACGGAAGAGAAGCTTATCTAGCACAGAAATAAAATTATACGAAGATGATATGAAAACCGCCACAGGCAAGAGAAAATCGAACCTGTGGCAGTTTTTTTGTTCTTCGCACTATCAATAAAGATTTCTACTTTCCATAAAAGAATTCTTTAGTTTCATATTTAAATATGTTACAATATGTGCACATCAAAAAAGACGCAGATGTTATCTAATGTGTCTAATACGTTTATTCATTAAGTATCTAAATTTCACGACATTTCTGTCATAGAATTTCAAACTAAGCATCCATACAAGGCGGGAAAAGTGACAGTACCGGAGCATAGAGGGGATATACATATTGATGTTGTGAAATCAATTATGAAACAAGCAGATATAAATAATGCGATTAATCAGAATGGAGGAATACTATGAAAATGATTTATCCAGCAATATTTTATCCATATACGGATGGAAGTGGGGGATATGTTGTGGAATTCCCAGACTTGCCAGGGTGTGTTACCGGTGGAAAAAATTTAGCAGAAGCATTGGAAATGGCTGTTGATGCCGCAAGTGGTTGGGTGCTAGATGAGTTAGAAGAGGGAAATCCTGTTCCGCGAGCATCAAAATACGAAGAAGTGCAACCGAAAGATAGTGGTCAAGTAAATATGATACTGCTCAATATAGATGAATATGCGGAAAAATATGGTGAAAAAGCTGTTAGAAAAAATGTTACTATTCCCGCATGGCTTAATACATTTGCAGAAAAGCAGAGCAACAATTTTTCACAGGTTTTGCAAGAAGCATTACTCGTCAAAGCTACAAGAAAGTAAAATATTGACAAACAATCGGCAGAACGATATTAACAATGCGCAGGCGCATATGGTGTTAATACTAGAAAAGGTATGTGTCATTGTGTGACGCATACCTTTTTTGCGGTTTATAAATAAGGACGAATGTCCTCACCTAGTTTTTCTTCTAGTTTAATGAGGCGTTTTGCAATATCTTTTGAGTGCTCGTCAGCAGCTTTATATTGGTTCAAGTATTTGCTTAAGGATTTCACTCCCATATCACAACCGTCAATCATTAAATCGGCAATGGTATGGTCTGTCTCATCCATAGCAAGTTTCATATTGGTTTTTAACCAAGACATACCTTTTGCCATAGGATTTGGTTCTTTACCGTCATCTCCAAAGCGGTCCAATTCTTTTTGAATCTCTTCGCTTAAAGTTTCGTGTTTTTCTTTGCATTTTGTAAGTATTTCTTCTAACTCTTTTGATTTTACGGATGGCAATACATCTTCAATCGAGGTGATTCCCATTTTGACGCCAGCATCACATTCTCTCAGTAGTTTGATTGTATCTTGTTCTATCATACTTAGTTCTCCTTTTTGTTTTTTATAGTATTTGTCATTTTGTAAAAATTTAGTCATTGAAAAATGAATGGTCTTATGTTAAAGTGAAAGAAAGCAGAACAAATGTTCGAGGGATTAAAATGGAAATTTTGGAAATGATGACACTCACAGAAAAACTAAATATTTTATCCGATGCTGCGAAGTATGACGTTGCATGTACTTCAAGTGGCACGGATCGCAAGAATGATGGGACAGGCATTGGAAATTGTGTGAAGGCTGGGATTTGTCACAGCTTCTCTTCGGATGGGAGATGCGTATCACTTTTGAAAATTTTGTTTACCAATGAGTGTATCTATGATTGCAAATATTGTATTAATCGAGCGTCCAATGATGTTCCAAGAGCTTCCTTTACACCCGATGAAGTCTGCAATTTAACGATCGAATTTTATCGGCGGAATTATATAGAAGGATTATTTTTGAGTTCTGGCGTATGGAAGAGTCCGACATTTACAATGGAACTTATTTATCAAACCTTGTATAAACTTCGAACAGAGTATCATTTTCAAGGTTACATTCATGTAAAGGCTATCCCGGGAGCTAGCCAGGAGTTGATTCAAAAGGTTGGTTTTTTGGCGGACAGGATGAGTGTTAATCTGGAGTTACCTACTGCGGAAGGGTTGAAAAAATTGGCACCACACAAGACACGAAAGAACATTCTGACGCCAATGCGTTTGGTACAGAATCAAATGACTCAAAATAAGCAGGAGATTGCAGTGTATCGACATGCACCGAAGTTTGTGCCTGCTGGACAGAGTACCCAGATGATTATAGGGGCAACCCCGGAGAATGATTATCAGATATTAAATGTAGCAGAGGCATTATATCAGAACTTTGATTTAAAGCGAGTGTTTTATTCCGCATTTATTCATGTAAATGATGATGCGAATCTTCCTGCAAAAACAGATGATGGACCACCACTACTACGGGAACATCGCTTATATCAAGCAGATTGGCTTTTACGATATTATCATTTTGAGGCGAGGGAATTATTGTCAGAGGATAAACCGAATTTTAATGTTTTGATAGATCCTAAGTGTAATTGGGCTTTGGAACATTTAGAGTATTTTCCAGTAGAAATTATGCAAGCAGATTATCGAGTTTTACTTCGTGTACCAGGCATAGGATATAAGTCGGCGGAGAGAATTGTAAGGGCAAGACGGATGGGAAAATTAGATTTTGCAGATTTAAAGAAGATGGGCGTTGTTTTGAAACGAGCGATTTATTTTATTACTTGTAACGGTAAAATGATGTATCCAACCAAATTGGAGCAAGATTATATTTTGCGAAATTTACTGAGTGTAGGAGATAGGGTACCGATTGAAATTCGAGAAATGGGATATCAGCAGTTGTCTCTTTTTGACGATGTGAAATTTAGACAGGAACAATTAGGGGTGATTACATGAAACGTGTGTATGTGTGCAGTGATAGTGAATTGGGGATTTTTTCTGCTATTTACGATGCTTGGATGACGAGATTGGATGAAGAAAATCTAGGCATTGCATTGAGGGGAACCGTGGAACAAGAACTTTTTTGTGAATATATAGAAGTGGAAGAAAAAGAGAAGAAGATGCTTGCTGTGCAGAATTTAATATGGAAACACTTGGGTGAATTTGCTTACTGGTATATTTATCATGCAATGTTGTCTCATGATGGAAAGAAAGGAGATGCAATTCTTGGGATGATGTTAGAGTCGAGGCGAATTCCTAACAGTAAGAAAATCATGGAGCATTTAACACACCCTAAGGTAGAAAAGGTATTTTCACTAGGAAGAAAAGTTTCCAATGAGGCCCATTATTACCATGAGTTTGTTCGCTTCGAAGAGTTGGAAGATGGGATTTTGTTTTCGGAAATTGAACCGAAGAATCGTATTGTTACGTGCCTTGGCAATCATTTTACAAATCGCTTCCCACAAGAAAACTGGATGATATATGATAAGACCCACGATATGGCGATTGTGCACGAAAAAGGCAAACAGTGGATTGTGGTCTATAGTATTGGTGACCAACTTCGAGGAAGAAGTAATATATCTGCTGAAGAATCAATGTATGTAAATCTGTGGAAGGCATTTTTTACAAGTGTTTCAATCAAAGAGAGACAAAGTTATGAGAGGCAAAGAGGCAATCTTCCGCTGAAATTTCGAAATCATATGACAGAATTTAAAGAGCACACCTCTAGTTAGGTGTGCTATAATAGTGTTAGTCGTATTTAAAATAGTTTAAAAACTCTAAAGTGGCTTTTGAAATAGGTATGTTTTGGTTATATACAATTGCAAGTTCTCGGCTAGGAAGTTTTTCTTCAGTTTCTACATAAAAAAGACCAGCGGTTTCCTTTGGAACACAGTAATCAGGAACAAAGGCGATCCCAAGACCGATTTTTGCAAGGTCTAGAAGTAGGTCATTGCTACTAAGTTCTACTTCTGGAACCAAATCTAGCTGATGCTGTTGAAAGAGACTGTGCAGATATTCGCTGGTTGTTGTCTGCTTTTCCAACATAAGAATCGGATATTTGAGTAAATCTTTGAATGCAATTTTTTGCCCATGGAGTTCGGAAAATGTTTGATTGGCAACAAATACGTCTTTGAATTTTGCAATCTTTCTTAAATCATAGAGATTGTTTAGGTGAGAGTTCGGGTAATTCACCACAATCAGGTCTACTTGTCCCGATTCAAGGAGGTCTACACATTTCAAGGAAGTTTGATTGGTAACCTTGATATGTGCATTTGGGAATTCGTTGTGAAAACGCTCCAAATAAGGAACAAGGAAATAGCGACAAATGGTGTCGCTTGCACCAATACGAATTTGTCCACCGGTAGAAGCAGAATCTATGAGTTGTGTTTCTCCGCGTTTGATGAGATTCATGGCAGGTTCAATGTGGCGCAACAAAATTTCACCTTCTGGAGTCAATTGCACGCGCTTAGTGCTTCGAATAAAAAGTGTTTGGTCTAATTTTTTTTCTAAAGCTTTAATGGATTGACTTACTGCGGATTGAGAAATGAAGAGCTGTTTCGATGCCTCCGAAAAACTGAGTGTTGTTGCCACATAGTAAAAAACTTTATATAATTCATAATTAATATCCATATTATTAGCACTCCTTATAAAACGTATGTTTATTATAAGGTATTTGATAAAAGAACACAAGGGGAAGAGAAAAATGATGAAGACAATACATAGGATATTAGGATTGATAATGGGAATCACTATGCTGATCACACTTCTTATATCTAGTGTTGAAATTGCGGCATATAGTGATTTTGGATGGTATGAGAAAACCTATCAAAAGTATGAGGTTTTGGATGATTTAGAAATGAATATGAAAGATGTCATCGATGTTACCAAAGAGATGATGTCTTACCTTCGTGGAAATCGAAAGAATTTGTTTGTAAAAACAAACGTAAACGGAGAAGAACGCGAATTTTTTAATGCACGTGAGAAAGCACATATGATTGATGTGCAGAGACTTTTTATTGGAGGAATGTGGCTGCGTAGAGGAGCTGTTTTGCTAATGGTCATTGCATTTGTAATTTTGGTAAAAACAAAAGCAGATTGGAAGATACTTATTCCTAAAACCTTCTTGATAAGCATTGGTGTGTTTGTTGTGATAACGCTTGGTGCGGGAGCGTTATTTCTGTCGGATTTTAATAAATATTTCACATTGTTTCATGAAGTATTTTTTGATAATGATTTGTGGCTGTTGGATCCGAGAACGGATTTGTTGATACGTATGTTGCCAGAAGGATTCTTTTTAGACATGGTAGTAAGAATCGGAATCATTTTTCTTGTTTTAATGGTTCTAACACTAGTTATAAGTATAACCACACTTATAAGGAGTAAAAATAAGCAAAACTAATAAGTCAATTAAGATATATTAATTGTACTAATGAAGAAGAATGTGATATGATAAGTTATATACTAAAAAGAAAATCGTGATGGAGGGTACTATGAGTAGTGTAAAACGCGTTTATGTGGAAAAGAAGCCAGAGTATGCTGTTCAGGCGAAAGCTCTGAAAAGTGAGATGAAAAGCTATTTAGGCATTCAAAATGTAGAAAATGTGCGAGTGTTGATTCGTTATGATATTGAAAACATTTCAGACGAAACATTTGAGACTGCATGTAATGGAATTTTTTCAGAACCACCAGTAGATACGTTATATAAAGAATCTTTCGATATGAAAGAAGGAAGCAGAGTATTTTCAGTAGAATATCTCCCAGGCCAATTTGACCAAAGAGCGGATTCTGCTGTTCAGTGTGTGCAATTTATTAAAGAGGATGAACTTCCTGTTATCAAATCTGCCACGACATATGTGATTGAAGGTAGCCTTACAGATGAAGAGTTTGAGGCAGTAAAAGCACACTGTATAAATCCTGTGGATTCAAGAGAAACAGGTATGGAAAAACCGGAAACGTTGATTACCGTGTTTGATGAACCAGAAGATGTAAAAATCTTTGATGGTTTTAAAGATATGAACGAAGGAGAATTAAAAGAACTTTATAATTCTCTTGGAATGGCAATGACATTTAAGGATTTTTTACATATTCAAAATTATTTCAAGAATGAAGAAGATAGAGACCCTTCTATGACAGAAATCCGTGTGCTTGATACTTATTGGTCAGATCACTGTCGTCATACAACATTTGCAACAGAACTTACAGATGTTACTTTTGGCGAAGGAGATTACAAGGAGCCAATTGAAAATGCATACAAACAATATTTAAAAGATCACAGTGAAATCTTTAAAGGTAGAGAAGATAAATTCGTATGTTTGATGGATCTTGCGCTTATGGCAATGAGAAGATTGAAATTAGAAGGCAAGTTGGAAGACCAAGAAAAATCAGACGAAATCAATGCATGTAGTATCGTTGTTCCAGTTGTGGTTGATGGTGTAGAGGAAGAATGGCTTGTAAACTTCAAGAATGAAACACATAATCACCCAACAGAAATTGAACCTTTTGGTGGAGCTGCAACATGTCTTGGAGGATGTATCCGTGACCCATTGTCAGGACGTACATATGTATACCAAGCAATGCGTGTAACAGGGGCGGCAGACCCAACAGTATCTGTAAAAGATACATTGAAAGGAAAACTTCCACAGAAGAAATTAGTGCGTGAAGCAGCCCATGGTTATAGTTCTTATGGTAACCAAATCGGACTTGCAACAGGAGCTGTAAAAGAAATTTATCATCCAAACTATGTTGCGAAACGTATGGAAATTGGTGCGGTTTTAGGTGCGGCACCAAGAAGAGCAGTTATTCGTGAAACTTCTGATCCAGGCGATATCATTATCTTACTTGGCGGACGTACAGGACGTGATGGTTGCGGTGGTGCTACAGGTTCTTCAAAGGTTCACACAGAAGAGTCTATCGAAACTTGTGGTGCAGAAGTACAAAAAGGAAACCCACCAACAGAACGTAAGATTCAACGTTTGTTTAGAAGAGAAGAAGTTAGTAAATTAATCAAGAAATGTAATGACTTTGGTGCAGGCGGTGTGTCAGTTGCAATTGGTGAATTGGCAGACGGACTTCAAATTAATTTAGATAAAGTTCCTAAGAAATATGCAGGTCTTGATGGAACAGAAATTGCAATCTCTGAATCTCAAGAGCGTATGGCAGTTGTCATCGATCCAAAAGACGTAGATGCATTCATGGGATATGCAAAAGAAGAAAACTTAGAAGCAGTTGCAGTTGCAGTTGTAACAGAAGATCCAAGATTGGTTCTTTCTTGGAGAGGAAAAGAGATTGTGAACATTTCTCGTGCATTCCTTGATACAAATGGAGCTCATCAGGAAACAAAAGTAGCAGTTGAAATTCCAAATAAGGCAGATAGCATTTTAGTAAAAGAAGATGTTGTAGATGTAAAAGAAAAATGGCTTTCTACATTGGCTGATTTAAATGTATGTTCACAAAAGGGTCTTGTGGAAATGTTTGATGGTTCTATCGGAGCGGGTTCTGTATTTATGCCACATGGTGGAAAATATCAAATGACAGAAACTCAAGCAATGGTAGCAAAACTTCCAGTTCTTACAGGAACATGTGACACAGTTACTATGATGAGTTATGGATTCGACCCATATCTTTCAAGCTGGAGCCCATATCATGGAGCAGTTTATGCAGTATTAGAATCAGTAGCTAAGATTGTTGCTAACGGTGGAGATTACAGCAAGATTCGTTTGACATTCCAAGAGTACTTTAGACGTATGTCAGAAGAACCTTCAAGATGGAGTCAACCATTTGCAGCGCTTCTTGGAGCATATGATGTACAATTAGGATTGGGACTTCCATCTATTGGTGGAAAAGATAGTATGTCAGGAACATTCCAAGATATTGACGTACCTCCAACATTGGTTTCTTTCGCAGTTGATGTGGCAACACAAAAAGATATCATTACACCAGAACTTAAAAAAGCTGGAAATAAGTTAGTATGGATGAAGATTGAAAAAGATGCATATGACTTGCCAGTATATAGCCAAGTTATGGATCAATACGGAAAATTCCGTGATGATATTCAAAACGGAGCAATCGTATCTGCTTATACATTAGACAGACACGGTATTGCAGCTGCAGTAAGCAAGATGGCATTTGGTAATGGTATGGGTGTTGAAATCTGTACTTGTGTAGATAAGAGCGATTTATTCTCACCTGCATTTGGAGATATCATTGCAGAAGTTCCAGCAGATAAAGTGGCTGAACTTACAATTGCTCATAAAGTAATTGGTGAGGTCACAGATGACGAGACTATCACATATGGTGATGTTAAGATTGCATTAAATGATGCAGTAGACACATGGAAAGCACCATTAGAAAAAGTATTTGCTTCTGTTGCTGGTGTAGATGAAGCAACACCAGTAGAAGAAAAATTGTACAAAGCTGACAGCATATATGTATGTAAAAATAAGATTGCAAAACCAACGGTATTTATTCCAGTGTTCCCAGGAACAAACTGTGAATATGATAGCCGAAAAGCATTTGAACGTGCAGGTGCAAATGTAATCACAAAAGTATTTAAGAACATGAATGCAGATGATATTCGTGAATCAGTTGCTGAGTTCGAAAAAGCAATCAATGAAGCGCAAATCATCATGTTCCCAGGCGGATTTAGCGCAGGGGATGAGCCAGATGGTTCTGCGAAATTCTTTGCAACAGCATTCCAAAATGCAAAGATTAAAGAAGCGGTTGAGAAGCTTTTGAATGAAAGAGATGGTCTTGCACTTGGTATTTGTAACGGATTCCAAGCACTTATTAAACTTGGATTGGTTCCATACGGAAAGATTTGTGGACAAACAGCAGGTTCACCAACATTGACTTACAATACAATTGGTCGCCATATTTCTAAGATGGTTTACACAAAAGTAGTAACAAATAAATCGCCATGGTTACAACAAGCAGAGCTTGGTGGAGTATATACAAACCCAGCATCCCATGGAGAAGGACGTTTTGTTGCTCCTGAAGAAGTGTTAAATGAACTTTTTGCTAATGGACAAGTTGCGACACAGTATTGTAATCTTGACGGTGTGATTACTATGGATGAAGAATGGAATCCAAACGGTTCATACAGAGCAATCGAAGGTATTACTAGCCCGGATGGTCGTGTGCTTGGTAAGATGGCTCACTCAGAACGTAGAGGAGACTCTGTTGCAATCAATATTTATGGAGAACAAGATCTTAAGATCTTTGAATCTGGTGTAGCATATTTTAAATAATGTTTAGAAAAAATACTGCCTTTGGGCAGTATTTTTTTTGTGCATATTTCAGGAACTTGTACATATATTGTTTCAAGAGGTGAGAAGATGAAAAGCAAAACAGTTTTAAATATTCTTCCACATGAAGTTAAAGAAGTGTTATATCGGCATGGGGTTCAATGCGAACAATTACAAGAAATTCGTATGAGAATTGGTCAACCGATTATTCTTATGGAACAAGGTAAAGAGCAGATTAGCACGACAATTGTAACAGAGAGACTTATGAAGGAAGCACTGGACTATATCAGTAACTATTCTCTTTATGCATATGAGAATGAACTGAAGCAAGGCTTTATTACCATCGAGGGAGGGCATCGCGTAGGGGTTGCAGGATGCACCGTTCTTGAAAATGGACATGTTAAAAATTTAAAGTATGTTACGTTTCTAAATATTCGTATTTCGCATGAGATTTTAAAATGTGCAGACAAACTATTTCCTTACATTACAAAAGAAAATGAACTGTATCATACATTGATTATTTCGCCACCGCGATGTGGAAAAACAACACTGCTCAGAGATTTGATTCGTCAAATATCTGATGGAAATTCCTTTGTAACTGGACGAGCTGTAGGTGTAGTTGATGAGCGTTCCGAACTGGCTGGATGTTACAAAGGTGTACCGCAACATCACATGGGAATAAGAACGGATATTTTGGATAATTGCCCAAAAGCAGAGGGAATGTTAATGCTTATTCGTTCCATGTCTCCGCAGGTGATCGCGGTGGACGAGATTGGGGCCATGGAAGAGGTACAAGCCATTCAGTATGCAATGAATTGCGGTTGCAAAATGCTTGCAACTGTACATGGAAAAAGTATGGAAGAGATTCAAAGAAAACCGTTGTTTTATGAGTTGCTAGAAAGACAGTGCTTTGAGAGATTTATTGTTCTTCAAAATCGAAAAAAAGTGGGGGAAGTCGTGGGCGTATATGACAAATATGGCAATCTTATATAAGTGTATAGGAGGAGCATTTGTCCTGGTGGCAAGCAGTGGACTTGGAATACACTATGGGGAAGAGTTAAAGGGTTATTTAAATCAGTTAGAAGAACTGAAAAAAATGTTCTGCCTAATGAGAAGTGAATTAGAGTATGTGAGAATTCCATTTGCAGAACTGTTTGAAAAATTAGAATTAAAGGTGAACGCACCTTTTCGGGAATGGTTAGGCATGCTGAGAGAAAAAATGGAAAGTAGAGAACAGGGGATTTTTATTGAAATATGGTGTAACACAATTGAAGAAGCGTTAAAGAAGAGCAAACTAAAAACGGAAGATTTAGAAGAGCTGAAAGGAGTGGGAAAAAACTTGGAATATATTGATAATTTGAATCTTTATATTGAACAGCTGGAATACAAGATTTGTCAATTACGTCAGGTATACCAAACGAAAAGAAAGTTGAGTAGAACATTAGGGGTTATGGGTGGAATCTTTCTTGTGATTCTATTACTGTAACAGGAGGTGTACATGGGCATCAGTCTGATTTTTAAAATTGCAGCAGTAGGAATCTTAGTATCTATCTTGAGTCAAGTATTAAAACATAGCGGAAGAGAAGAACAAGCATTTTTGACTAGTTTTGCAGGATTATTATTGGTACTGTTTTGGATACTTCCTTATATCATTGATTTATTTGAGCAGATACAGCAATTATTTGAATTTTAGGTGTCGATATGAGTGTCATACAAGTTGGAGTATTGGGAGTGGTAGGGACTCTGTTTTTAGTAAAACTCAAACAAGAAAAGGCGGAGTTTGCAATTTATCTTTGCGTGTTTTTGAGTGTGTTTGTTTTTTTAGGGATTCTCGAGCAATTAGAAGCGGTGATAAATGCAATCCGAGAAATCGGAACCTTTATAAATATTGATAAGGCCTACATCGGTACACTCGTGAAAATGCTAGGAATCACTTATTTATGTGAGTTTTCTGCCGGTGTTTGTAAGGATTCTGGATATCAAGCGCTTGCTTCGCAGATAGAGATTTTTGGGAAAATTACAATCTTGGTTCTGAGCTTACCGATTTTACTAACCTTATTGCGTACAATTAGGGAGTTTTTATCATGAAAAAGATATGGATGATCATTCTTGTTTTCTTTCTCTTTCTTCCAATAAATGTACAAGCAGAAGAGAATGTTGCAGATGTGGAGAATGAGTTGTTTGCACAATTTGATTTTTCCGAAATTGATGGAATGCTACAAGAGATATTTCCTGACGAAAAAATGGGGTTCTTAGAGATGGTAAGTGGACTCATTAGTGGAGATTTAGAGTTTTCATTCGATCTCATAAAAGACCTGATTATAGACCAATTGTTTTATGAACTTAATAGTAGCAAAAGTGGTCTGATACATATTTTAGTGCTGGTGATTGTGGCGGCTGTATTTGCAAATTTTTCAAGTGTTTTTAAGAGCACGCAAGTTTCCGAGATTAGTTTTTCTATGCTGTATTTGCTATTGATTACAATCTGTCTTAATAACTTTCATGTGTTGGTGGAAAGCGTTGCGGTGAATTTGCAAAAGTTAATGAATTTCGTAGAAGTACTGGGGCCGATTTATTTTCTGGCAGTGGGAATGTCTACTGGAAGCGTATCGTCGGTTGCATTCTATGAATTGATCTTAATCTTGGTTTATATTGTAGATTTGTTGATTTTAAATTTTCTATTACCGATTGTACAAATCTATTTCATTGTGAAGATTTTAAGTGAGTTTTCACCGGAAATTCCACTTACAAAGTTTGCAGAATTTTTAGAAATGATTGTGAATTGGTCACTGAAAACATTGACTGCCGGGATTCTTGGTTGGAACGTTGTGCAAGGGCTATTAATGCCCGCTATTGATTCAGTAAAACGCAGCGTAATGGTAAAAAGCGGTGAGGCGATACCTGTAATTGGAGATGTGATTGGCGGTTCGGCAGAATTGGTGCTCGGCACAGCAGTACTTATCAAAAATGGTATAGGTATTGTGGGAATGGTTATCTGTCTGATTATTTGTTTGCCACCCTTGATTCAAATGGGTATAACTGCGATTTTGTATCAATTAGTTTCTTCCGTCGCACAACCGGTTTCGGATAAGAGAATGGTAAATTGTATTAGTAGTATGGCGGATGGAAGTAAACTTTTATTAAAACTGACAGTGAGTGTAGGAGTACTATTTTTGATTACGATTGCAATTGTAGCAGCTACCACAGGAGGTTGATATGTTAGAAAACGTTTATTCGTGGATTGAAAATTTGACTTTTTATATGGTAATAATGGTTGCGGCAATACAAATCATACCAGGGGAAAACTATAAAAAGTATATTCGCTTTTTTATAGGACTCATTTTGATTTTAATGGTAATTAGTCCATTTATGAAAATAATGAATATAGAGTGGGAGGGATATGTTGGACAATAAATGGATGAAAATTTTGCCAAAGAAAAAACAATGGTGGATTATATTACTATTTGGAATTCTTCTAATTGTTGTTGTGACGCCTACGAAATCAAATGTAAAAGAAGTGGCAGAAGAATCTCTTTCTACAGAATTGGAAGAACGATTGGAGCACTTACTTGGAAATATGCAAAAAGTTGGAAATGTACAGGTGATGATTACGTCAAAGAAGAATGGAGAGATTGAAGGGATTGTAGTATTAGCAGAAGGGGCAAAAGATGCCACGGTAGTTCGCAATATTATGGATGTTGTTCAAGCATTATTCTACGTAGATGCGCATAAAATTAAGGTGATAGAAAGTAATTTGGAAATGCAGGAGGGAGCAAGTGAAACGAATATTTAAGAAAAATCAGATTATGATTACCGCATTGGCAGTGATGATTGCAGTTGCCGGATATTTAAATTATTCCGGGCGATTGTTTGGTAAAGAAACAAAAGAAGCGGATAATGAACTCGCAAATCAGGAGTTGTTAGATATTAGCTTGGAAGATAGTACAGATATTGCGTCTTTGGATAATGAGGTGGACGAAACTCCTGGAGAAGCAGTGCTAACAAGTGGAGTTGTTGCAGAAGCAAAAATTGCGCGCGAGCAAATACGAGCACAAAATAAGGAAACTCTTTTAGAAATCATTAATAATGCAAATGTCAGTGAAAAACAAAAAGAGCAGGCGGTTTCCGAAATGGTTGCGCTTACAAAAACATCAGAACTAGAAACATCGGTTGAAACCATGCTATTATCGAAAGGCTTTTCAGATGTAGTTGTGACATTGACGGACAAGGGCGCAGATGTCGTTGTCAATCAGTCGGAACTTACAGATGCAAAACGGGCTCAAATTGAAGATATAGTGACGAGAAAAACAGGAATTGCAGCAAAAGATATTGTGATTTCTCCGATGCATAAATAAAAATAATAGAAAAGAATGTCTCCTTGTGAAGTTTCACAGGGAGATTTTTATGTTGTAAAGGAATGCATAGTTTGTAATTGCAGAGAAAGAATAGATATGATAAACTAAACAAGTATGTTATTGAAGAAGACTAGGAGAACATTATGCATTTTACAGATGAAATAAAAAAGAGAAGAACGTTTGCAATTATTTCTCACCCAGATGCAGGAAAAACAACGCTTACAGAAAAATTTTTGCTGTACGGAGGGGCGATTAATCAGGCAGGATCCGTAAAAGGAAAAGCGACTGCGAAGCATGCAGTATCTGACTGGATGGAAATTGAAAAAGAAAGAGGTATTTCTGTTACATCATCGGTACTTCAATTTAATTATGATGGATATTGTATCAATATTTTGGATACGCCTGGGCATCAGGACTTCTCGGAAGATACATATCGAACATTGATGGCTGCAGACTCGGCGGTTATGGTGATCGATGCATCAAAAGGTGTAGAAGCACAGACTAGAAAATTATTTAAGGTTTGTGTAATGCGTCATATTCCGATTTTTACATTTATTAATAAAATGGATCGAGAAGCACGAGATACCTTTGAATTGTTGGATGATATCGAAAAAGAATTAGGGATTGCAACTTGTCCAATTAACTGGCCAATTGGATGTGGAAAAGAATTTAGAGGTGTTTTTGACCGAGAACATCAAGAAATTGAATTGTTTTCAGAGACTCAAAAAGGAACTGCTATGGGAGCAGTACAAAAAGTTGCATTAGATGACCCTAAAGTGGACACATTAATTAGTGCAGACCAAAAAACGCAATTATATGATGAAATAGAACTTTTAGACGGAGCGAGTGCTGAGTTTGATATGGAGCTCGTAAGCAAGGGTGAATTATCACCGGTGTTCTTTGGTTCGGCACTTACAAATTTTGGTGTGGAAACATTTTTGAAACACTTTTTGATGATGACAACATCGCCACTTCCAAGAAATTCAAATCAAGGAAGTATAGATCCGATGAAAGAAAAGGATTTCTCAGCGTTTGTATTTAAAATCCAGGCAAACATGAATAAAGCACATCGTGATCGAATTGCATTTATGAGAATTTGTTCTGGAGAATTTGAAGCGGGAATGGATGTATTCCATATTCAAGGTGGAAAAAAGGTGAGATTATCACAGCCACAACAAATGATGGCAAGTGAACGAAAAATGATAGATAAGGCATATGCAGGAGATGTAATTGGTATTTTTGATCCTGGTATCTTTTCGATTGGAGATACATTGACAACATCACCAAATAAATTTGCATATGAAGGAATTCCGACCTTTGCACCAGAACATTTTGCAAGAGTTCGTCAAGTGGATACTATGAAACGAAAACAGTTTGTGAAAGGAATCAATCAGATTGCGCAAGAAGGTGCGATTCAAATCTTCCAAGAATACAATACAGGTATGGAAGAAATCATTGTTGGTGTAGTAGGTGTACTTCAATTTGATGTTTTGAAATATCGATTGGAAAGTGAGTATAACGTTGAAATTAAGTTGGAAGCACTTCCTTATGAACACATTCGTTGGATTGAAAATCAAGAAATTGATTTGGATAAAATTGTGGGAACTTCAGATATGAAGAAGATTAAAGATTTGAAAGATCGTCCGTTATTGTTGTTTGTAAATGGCTGGAGTGTGCGCATGACAGAAGAAAGAAATGAAGGATTGATTTTGTCTGAATTTGGTCGCTCGTAAATGTATGCAAGTTTCTATTGGCAAAACGATTTGAATTTGTTATAATAAGTAAGTAGCAAACCAATTAGGAGGTTTTATTATCATGGGTAAAGAAGTAAAAAATGAATATACAATTAAGTTAGAAAATAGCCGTGGAGAAATCGTGATTGCGGATGAAGTTATTGCGATTATCACAGGATTGGCAGCGATGGAAGTTGAAGGAGTCGCATCAATGGCAGGAAATGCGACGAGAGAATTGATCAGCAAACTTGGTATCAAGTCTCTTTCAAAAGGTGTGGCAGTAGAAGTGATAAAAGATACTGTTACTGTAGAAGCTGCAGTGAATTTGAAATATGGATATAATATTAAAGAGGTATCTACAAAGGTACAAGAAAAGGTAAAAATTGCAATTGAGAACATGACTGGTTTAACTGTTGCAGATATCAATGTTCGTGTTGCAGGAATTGAAGTGAAATAAGAATGATTTATGAAAAGGAATCTCGTATCGTATATGAGGTTCCTTTTTTGCATAATTATGCATTGCAGCATTGCCAAGTATTCGCGATGTGTAGTATAATAAAAAAGAATGTACAACTATAATCATAAAGGATAAGAGGTATAAAATGAGTAGAACAGAACTTAGAGAACACATTTTTAGAATGCTATTTCGTATTGAATTCAATAGTGAAGAGGAAATGAAAGCACAAGAAGAATTCTACTTTGAAGATTTGGAAAAAGCGACCGAAAAAGAACAAGAATATATTTTGAATAAATATCGCTTAATTGTTGAAAAGAAGGAGGAAATTGATTCTCTTTTAAATAATATCGCAGACGGATGGAAAACAACTCGTATGAATCGAGTTGATTTAACAATCTTGAGATTGGCAACATATGAAATTAAATGGGATGAAGATATTCCAACAGGAGTTGCAATTAATGAGGCTGTAGAACTTGCAAAAAAATATAGCAGTGATGAAGGCCCAGCATTTATCAATGGAATTTTAGCGAAAGTGGCAAATTAGGAGAGCGACAATGCGTAATGTATATTCAGTAAAACAGGTGAACGCGTATATTAAAAATATGTTCACACAAGATTTTATGCTGAATCGAGTTTATGTAAAAGGTGAAGTTTCAAACTGCAAATACCACACATCAGGACATATTTATTTTTCTTTGAAAGATGAGTCCGGAGCAATTGCGTGTATTATGTTTGCAGGTCAGAGAAGCGGATTGAACTTTCGTATGCAAGATGGACAACAGGTGATTGCGCTCGGAACTGTCACCACATATGAAAGAGATGGAAGATATCAGTTATATGCAAAAGAAATCATATTAGATGGGGCAGGCCTCTTATATGAAAAATTTGAAGCACTGAAAAAAGAGTTGAGCGAAATGGGAATGTTTGCTCCAGAATACAAGCAACCAATACCTAAATATGCAAAGAGAGTCGGTATCGTAACAGCACCTACAGGGGCGGCGATTCGAGATATTATGAATGTTTCTGCAAGAAGAAATCCATATGTACAACTTGTGTTGTATCCTGCGTTGGTACAAGGCGAAGGAGCGGCTGCAAGCATTGTTAAAGGTATTGAAATGCTAGATAAGCAAGGTGTAGATGTGATTATTGTCGGTCGAGGTGGCGGATCAATCGAAGATTTGTGGGCATTTAATGAAGAAATCGTAGCAAGAGCAATCTTTCATTGCCAAACACCGATTATATCTGCAGTAGGACATGAGACTGATACGACCATTGCAGATTATGTCTCGGATTTGAGAGCACCGACACCTTCGGCAGCGGCAGAGTTAGCAGTATTTGAATATCAGGTATTAAAGAACGATATAGATGAAAAAAAGATGAAATTGCGACGTACGGTTCTTCAAAAGATACAAGTAGAACGAATGAAATTCGAGAGATATCAATTAAGGTTAACTTATTTGCATCCGCGAAATAAATTACAAGAGCAACAGCAAAAGTGCGTGGAACTTGAGCAAAAACTCAGAAATTTATTTGAAAAGAAACTAAACATAGCAAAGCAAGAATTTGCAATTAAGATTGAGAGAATGAAAGGTCTTTCTCCATTGGCAAAGTTAAACCAAGGTTTCTCTTATGTAACCACAGAAAAAGGTGTTACTGTAAAAAGCATCTCAGCTGTGGAACTAGGAGAGCAATTGTCGATTTACGTGACAGATGGTGTTGTGAGAGCAAGAGTGAAAGAGGTTGTAAAGGAGGAGTACAATGGCAGAGCAAACATTGGAAACAGTATTTAAGGAATTAGATAAACTCATAGATTCATTGGAAGGTGAGAACATATCCTTAGAGGAATCATTCCAAATGTATCACAAGGGAATGGAATTGCTGAAAGTATGCAATGAAAAAATCGATACGATTGAGAAGAAAATGATTATGTTAGATGAAAACGGAGAACAACATGAATTTTAAGGATTTACAGTTACAAAAAGTTAAAAAAATTGAAGAAGTTTTACAAACATATCTTCCAAAGCAAGAGGGATATCAAAAATTGATTATGGAAGCCATGGGCTATAGTGTTATGGCTGGAGGAAAAAGACTCCGTCCAATGTTGATGATGGAAACTTACCGATTGTTTGGCGGAGAAGGGAATATTGTAGAACCATTTATGGCAGCAATTGAAATGATTCACACGTATTCTTTAGTGCATGATGATTTGCCTGCAATGGATAATGATGATTACCGTCGTGGAAGAAAAACAACTCATGTGGTATATGGAGAAGATATGGGAATACTGGCAGGGGACGCATTGTTAAACTATGCGTTTGAAACTGCGTCAGAAGCATTTTCTATGTACCCAGAACGAAGCAAAGAGATAGGAAAAGCATTGCAAATATTGGCAAGAAAAGCTGGAATCTATGGCATGATTGGTGGTCAGGTTGTAGATGTAAAAAGTGCGGGACATCAGATTTCAAAAGAAATATTGGATTTTATATATGAATTAAAGACCAGTGCATTGATTGAGTCTTCTATGATGATCGGTGCGGTTCTTGCAGGTGCGTCAGAATCCGATGTTCGCGATGTGGAACAGATTGCCAAAAATGTAGGCATCGCATTCCAAATCCAGGATGATATTTTAGATGTGACAAGCACCGCTGAAGTACTTGGGAAACCAATACTAAGCGATGAGAAAAACGAGAAAACTACATATGTAACATTAGTAGGATTAGAACAAGCAAAAGAATATGTAGAAACGATTTCTATGGAGGCAATTTCTTTATTGCACCAATTTGAAGCAAAAGACACCTTTTTAGAGGATCTTTTAAAATCATTAATCCATAGAAACCATTAGAAAGGACAATTTATGATACTAGAACGTATTCGTAAAGAGAACGATATAAAGAAACTAAAGTGGGATGAACTAGATATGCTTGCGTTGGAAATTCGCCAATTTCTTATTAAAAACGTAAGTAAAACTGGGGGACATTTGGCCTCAAACTTAGGTGTGGTTGAGTTAACTATGGCAATGCATTTGGCGTTGTCGCTTCCAAAAGATAAAATAATTTGGGATGTGGGACATCAATCTTATACACATAAATTGTTGACCGGAAGACAAGAAGGGTTTTCAACCTTAAGACAGTACAAAGGAATGAGCGGCTTTCCAAAACGAAGTGAAAGTCCATGTGATGCCTTTGATACAGGGCATAGCTCTACCTCTATCTCGGCAGGTATGGGTTATGTGAGAGCCAGAGAAATTTTAAAACAAAATTATAACGTGGTCTCTGTAATTGGAGATGGTTCTTTGACAGGTGGAATGGCATTTGAGGCATTGAATAATGCAGCGGCATTAAAAAGTAATTATATGATTGTTTTAAATGACAATAAGATGTCGATTTCGGAAAATGTCGGTGGTCTGTCTATGTACCTAGACAAAGTGAGAACCGCGGAGTTTTACACAGATTTGAAAAAAGGTGTGACAAGCACACTTCAAAAAGTTCCTGGTTTAGGAAATCGAGTAGTATCCGGTATTCGAAGAACAAAAAACAGTATCAAACAATTGATTGTTCCTGGTATGTTTTTTGAAGATATGGGAATTAAATATTTGGGTCCTGTTGATGGCCATGATATAAAAATGCTTTATAGGACATTTAAAGAAGCAAAAAAGGTAGAAGGACCAGTGTTGGTGCATGTCCTCACAACAAAAGGAAAAGGATATGTGCCTGCAGAAAAAAATCCGTCGAAGTACCATGGGGTGAATCCGTTTGATGTAAAAACAGGAGAAGCAACCGGTAAAAAATCGCAAAATACGTATACAGATGTGTTTTCAGATATCATTTGCAAACTTGGCGAAGAAGAAGAACGTCTGGTTACAATTACGGCAGCAATGAAGAGTGGAACTGGGTTGAGTAAATTCCAAGAAAAATTTCCGGATCGTTTCTTTGATGTAGGAATTGCGGAAGAACATGCGGTTACATTTGCAGCAGGACTTGCAGCAGCAGGTATGAAGCCAGTGTTTACAGTTTATTCATCCTTTTTACAGAGAGCATATGATCAGATTGTGCATGACGTATGTATGCAAAAATTGCCAGTTGTGTTTGCGATAGATCGGGCTGGATTGGTAGGAAGTGACGGAGAGACTCACCAGGGCGTGTTTGATATTGCATATTTGAGTCATATACCAAACATGACAGTTTTGGCACCAAAAAATAAATGGGAATTTGAAGAGATGATGCGATTTGCAATTCGGCATGATGGACCAGTTGCAATTCGATATCCAAGAGGAATGGTTTATGACGGATTAGAAAACTATCAAGAACCAGTTGCCTTAGGAAAAAGTGAAGTGATTCATTTGGAATCAGATATTGTGATTTTCTCTGTAGGACATATGATGGAGACGGCCGAACAGGTGAGAGAAGCTTTGAAAGAAAAAGGATATCAATGTAGCCTTGTCAACAGCCGTTTTGTAAAACCGCTCGACACCAAAATTTTGGATGAAATGTCAAAAAATCACAAGCTGTTTGTGACCATTGAAGAATCATTGATTTCTGGTGGATTTGGTGCGACAGTTACTCAATATGTTGCAGAACAAAAATTGGGAAGTTATGTTTTGATAAACGGTATTTCAGATATATATGTTGAACACGGAAATGTAAAAGAATTGAGAAAAGCAATTCAATTGGATGTGGATTCTATTCTAGAAAAGGCTGAATCTGCGTGGAATGAATTGACACAATAAGGAGCATGCATGAAGGAACGTTTAGACGTATTGTTAGTAAAAAGAAATCTGGTAGAGTCTAGAGAAAAAGCGAAAGCAATTATCATGTCTGGAAATGTATTTGTAGAAGGACAACGCGAGGATAAGGCGGGAAGTACATTCTCAGAAGAAGTGCAGATTGAAATTAAAGGACAGACTCTTCCATATGTGAGTCGCGGTGGATTGAAACTTGAAAAAGCAGTTGCAAATTTTGATGTGGATTTACAAGGAAAAGTGTGTACAGATGTTGGTTCATCTACAGGTGGTTTTACTGATTGTATGCTTCAAAATGGGGCAAAAAAAGTATTTGCAATTGATGTTGGAAAAGGTCAACTTGCATGGAAATTGCGACAAGACGAGCGAGTAATATGCATGGAAAAGACAAATATTCGCTATGTGACACCAGAAGATTTGGGAGAAGAAATTGACTTTTCATCGATTGATGTTTCGTTTATTTCTCTCACAAAAGTATTACTTCCAATTTATAATTATCTCAAGGCAGATGGACAGGTGGTTGCGCTAATCAAACCACAATTTGAAGCTGGAAGAGAAAAGGTTGGGAAAAAGGGAGTTGTTCGTGAAAAAAGTACGCACTACGAAGTGATTGAACTCGTATTGTCCTATGCAACTTCCATCGGATTTGATGTTTTAGATTTGGACTTTTCGCCGATAAAAGGACCAGAAGGAAATATTGAATATTTGGCACATTTGCAAAAAACAGGGCAAGGTTCTACAAGCTTAAGTCTAGATATTGATTGGAAAAAGGTTGTAGAAAATGCATTTAAGACACTTGCAAAATAAGAGTGAGGGAAACATGAAACAGTTTTATGTCATTACAAATAAAACAAAAGATAAAACATTAAAGATTACGCAGCAAATCAAAGAGTACATTGAAGCTCGCGGTGGAATCTGCCAACTTGCAACACAAGGAAATGATATTCCAAATGAAGCAGAATGTGTTGTGGTATTAGGTGGCGATGGAACATTGATTCGTGCAGCACGTGAACTTCGTGGAAAGAATATTCCATTATTGGGAATCAATATGGGAACGTTAGGTTATTTGACTGAGGCGGAAGTAGGAAACTTGGAAGAATGTCTAGAGCAACTTTTGTCCGGAGAGACGCAGATAGAGGCACGTATGATGTTAAAAGGCGTTGTGAATGGAACTGTAGAAGATGTGGCATTAAACGACATTGTACTTTCACGTTCAGGAACGCTGCGTATCATTCATTTTAATTTATATGTTAATGGAGAACTTTTAAATACATACCATGCAGATGGGATGATTGTCTCTACACCGACAGGAACGACGGCATACAATTTGTCAGCAGGGGGACCAATTGTAGAACCGACTGCAAAGATGATTGTTTTGACACCGATTTGCCCACATGCATTGAACACAAGTAGTATTGTGCTATCCGCAGAAGATGAGATTGTACTGGAAATAGGAGAAGGTCGTGACGGTGGTGTAGAGAAAGCCATTGTTTCGTTCGATGGAGAACAAAACTTGGAAATTTCAACTGGAGACCGGGTTGTTATTCAGAAGGCAGAAGATACGACAAATTTATTGAAATTAAGCAAGGTTAGTTTCTTGGAAATATTAAGAAAGAAAATGAAAGGAAACTAGTTATGAAAGTAAATAGACATGTAAAAATCGTGGAATTAGTCAATAAATACATGATTGAAACGCAGGAAGATTTGACTGAAAAACTAAAACAAGAAGGATTTCAGGTTACGCAGGCAACTGTGTCAAGAGATATTCGTGATTTGAAGTTGACAAAGGTTCAAACAGACGATGGTCGACAAAAGTATGTGGTTTTGAAAGCGACAGAAAATGCGCTTCGTGACAAATATATACGCATTTTAAAAGATGGATTTGTTTCAATGGACATGGCAATGAATATTTTAGTAATCAAGACGGTTTCTGGTATGGCAATGGCCGTAGGAGCAGCAATTGATGAAATGCATTGGCATGAAGTTGTAGGATGTATTGCAGGAGATGATACCATTATGTGTGCGATTCGCACAATGGAAGATACTGCAGTTGTGATGGATAAGATTCGAAAAATAGTATTATAAGTTGCCAAAGAGAGTTCAAGGAGAAAAATATGTTACATAATTTATATGTAAAAAACCTTGCATTAATTGATGAGATTGAAGTGCAGTTTGGGAATGGACTTAACATTTTAACAGGAGAAACAGGAGCCGGGAAATCAATTATTCTTGGCTCTATTAATCTTGCTCTAGGAGGACGTTATTCTTCAGATATCCTTAGAAATGAAGAAGGTGAAGGATATGTGGAAGCTATATTTTTTGTGGAAAACGAGGAAGAAATCCAAGCGTTGCAAGAAAGGGATATATTCTTGGAGGATGGCATTGTTACTCTGAGTCGCAAGCTGATTGGTAAGAGAAGTATTTGTAAGTTGAATGGCGAGACAGTTTCCAATACTGTTTTGAAAGATGTGGCGTCTATTTTAATTGACATCCATGGACAACACGAACATCAATCTTTGTTGTATAAGAAAAACCATTTATCTATATTAGATGAGTTTTCCAAAGAAAAAATACAAGATGTGAAAGAAAAAGTGGCAACATCTTACCGTATTTACAAGCAGTATAAAGAAGAATTAGAAAATGCCAACATTGATGAAAAAGAGAGAACTAAAGAAATAAGTTTTCTGGAGTTTGAAATTCGAGAAATCGAAGAGGCAAATCTAAAAGAACAAGAAGATGATTTATTGGAAGAACAATATCGTCGAATGGTAAATAGCAAAAAGATTACGGAAAATATTGAGGAAGCTTATGGATATACGGCAGGAGGTCATCATACAGCGAGTGATTTGATCAGCCGATCAATTCGGTGCTTACAAGAAGCTGCACGTTATGATGAACGTGCAGAGGAACTGTATGGTCAACTTTCGGAAGTAGATAGTTTATTGAATGATTTCAATCGCGAATTGGTTGATTATAGTAAAAGTTTTGAGTTTTCAGATGAAGAATTTTATGAAGTTGAAAGTCGTTTAAATGAGATTAACCGATTGAAGTCAAAATATGGCAATCGGATAGAGGATATTTTGACATATTGTGAAGAACAAAAGGAAAAACTAGAAAAACTGCAAGATTATGATACATATCTTACTGAATTACAAAGACGATTAGTTCAAACAGAAGGTGAGTTAAAAATATACTCAGAAGAATTGTCAAAAATTCGAAAAGATGAAGCTAAATCCTTAGCAATATTGATTAAGAATGGGCTTCTGGATTTAAACTTTTTAGATGTTCAATTTGAAATTGTTTTTTCAGATATAGAGCAATACAGTGCTAATGGATTTGATGACATTGAATTTATGATTTCTATGAATCCAGGCGAACCAATCAAACCGCTCAGTGATGTGGCTTCAGGCGGAGAACTTTCAAGAATTATGTTGGCCATAAAGACAGTTATGGCGGATAAAGATCAAGTAGAAACGTTGATTTTTGATGAGATTGATGTTGGAATCAGTGGTCGTACGGCGCAAAAAGTATCTGAAAAAATGGCGGTAATTGGTAAAAAGCATCAGGTGATTTGTATTACACATTTGGCTCAGATTGCAGCAATGGCAGATAAACATTTCGCAATTGAAAAGCGAGTCGTGGATGGAAAAACAAAAACAACCATATATCCACTAGATGAAGAGCAACAAATACAAGAGTTGGCAAGAATTTTAGGCGGTGCAGAAATTACAGACAAAGTTTTAGAAAGTGCTGCAGAGATGAAAGAATTGGCAAAGCGTACAAAATAACACTAGGTTTTAATTGTGAATAGTTCACATAATAACACAGACGAGTAAACGGTCTGTGTTATTTTTTTATGTATAGAAATTTCTATACATAAAAAAAATAACGCTCCGCGCGGATGCGCAGAGACGCGTATAATGTAGGAATCGCTACATGGCTACGTCTCGCGCAAGAGTTTGCAAGCAAACACTTTGTTCTGGAGGAGAGAATGATATGAAAAAATGGTGGTATCAGAGAACTTTGTTAATATTTTTTGTGTTGATAAATGTTGTGAGCACCGGCTTTTACATTAGCAAATTACAAGCGAAGGCGGAAGAACAACAAGTAAATTCACAAGCAACAAAGAAAGAAAAGTTAATCCCAGGAGGAATGCCGATTGGGATTTATATGGAGACGGATGGTGTGTTGGTTTTATCTACTGAGGAGATTCTTGATAAGAATGGAAAAATTTGCGAACCAGCCAAAAATCTGGTGAAGTCGGGAGACTATATCGTAAAACTAAATGGCAATACAACGGAAACAAAAAAAGAATTACTAGAAGAAGTGAAAAAAATTGATTCGGAGAGTGCAGTACTTACATTAAGGCGTGATGATGAGATTATTCATGTAAAGGTTCCTTGTGTAGAAGTGTCAGAAGATGACTATAAGCTGGGAATTTGAATTAAAGATAGCACACAAGGATTAGGGACAGTTACCTATGTTACAGAAAATGGAGAATTCGGTGCATTGGGACATGGTATACATGATTCAGATACCAATGCTTTATTAGAAATAGCATCGGGTACAACGTATTATACAAAACTCATTGGTGTTACCCCGAGTGTGAAAGGAGAACCAGGGGGATTGGAAGGTGTAATTGTTTATCAGAAACAGAATCGAACGGGAGTTATTTATAAGAATACGGAAAATGGTATTTTTGGGAGATTGTACGATGTAAAAAAAATTGTGACAGATGTAAAAACAATGGAGATAGCAAAGAAGAAGGATATTAAATTAGGAAAAGCAACGATACATTGTACAATAAATAGTGAAGTGAAAGAATATGATATTTTGATAAAAAATGTGGATTATTATACGGCAAAAGTAAATAAAGGAATTGTGATAGAAGTTATAGATGAAGAGTTGATCAAAAAGACAGGAGGAATTGTGCAAGGTATGAGCGGCAGTCCCATTATTCAAGATGGGAAAATTGTCGGAGCAGTTACGCATGTATTAGTAAACAATCCAAAAAAAGGGTATGGAATTTTTATTGAGGATATGATAAAAAAGGGATACTAATTTTTACGTTTTCTGGATTGCCATTTTAGAGTGAAGTGAAAATATAAGAAAAGTGGTATTGAAAAGAAGGGAGAAGATTGTTAAAATGAGAACACGCAATGAACAAGTTGCGTGTTCTTTTTAATATACGTGATAGGAGCTTTGTGTTATGAAAACACGACGATTAGAATACATAAATTTTTTGAAATTTATCGG
>JAZNKI010000037.1:0-20344 GCA_045578495.1 Faecalimonas sp. | reverse complement strand
GCTGTTTCCGATTGTAAAAAAATCGGATGCTCACATTACCGTGAAGCATGTAAAACAGAGAGAACTTACTGTCTCAGGAGAGTGTCAGTTGACGCTTTTGATACCATGTGATCGTTGTCTGGAAGCGGTTCGAGTGGATATGGATTTAGAATTTACAAAGAATGTAGATTTACAAGCGTCTGATGAAGAGCAGGTAGATGAGTTAGACGAAAAAAATTATATTGACGGATATAATCTTGACGTAGAAAAATTACTCTATAATGAGATTTTGATAGGATGGCCGATGAAAGTTCTTTGTAGCGAAGACTGTAAAGGGATTTGCAACACATGTGGTCAAAACCTAAATTTGGGAACTTGTGATTGCGAAGACACAAGTCTTGATCCTAGAATGTCAGTTATCCGCGATGTGTTTAAGAATTTTAAGGAGGTGTAACCTATGTCAATTTGTCCAAAGAATAAATCTTCTAAAGCTAGAAGAGATAAAAGAAGAGCAAACTGGAAAATGAGTGCTCCTAACTTAGTAAAATGCAGCAAATGTGGAGAATTAATGATGCCACACAGAGTGTGCAAAGCTTGTGGTTCTTACAACAAAAAAGAAATCATTGCACAAGACTAATTTAAAAACTTTGAAAGTAGCGTAAGAGATTATTTCTTTTACGCTATTTTTTTAGTAAATATGTTGATTTTTATAGGAATGTTTAGTAAAATTACGATATCGGTCAGGAGGTAAGAACATGGCGGAAATGATTAAAGTAGCACTGGATGCGATGGGTGGAGACAACGCTCCTGTAGAAATCGTAAAAGGTGCCATTGATGCAATTAGCAAACGAGACGATATCAAAGTGTTGTTAGTTGGTCAGGAAGATGTTGTGAATAAAGAACTTGCTCAATATACATATAATAAAGAGCAAGTAGAAGTTGTGAATGCAACGGAAGTCATTGAAACGGCAGAACCACCAGTTATGGCAATTCGAAGAAAGAAAGATTCTTCCATTGTAGTTGCGATGAATTTGGTAAAAAAAGGCGAAGCAGACGCATTTGTTTCTGCTGGAAGCTCTGGTGCGATTCTTGTTGGTGGACAATTGATTGTTGGGCGTATTAAAGGAGTAGAAAGGCCACCATTAGCGCCAATCATACCAACAGATACAGGCGTATCATTATTAATTGACTGTGGCGCAAATGTAGACGCCAGACCATCACATTTGGTTCAATTTGCAAAAATGGGTTCTATTTACATGGAACATGTAGTAGGTATTAAGAATCCAAGAGTTGCAATTGTAAATATAGGTGCTGAGGAAGAAAAAGGAAATGCTTTAGTAAAAGAGACATTCCCATTATTGAAGGCCTGCGATGATATCAATTTTATTGGAAGTATCGAGGCAAGAGATATACCAAGTGGTTATGCAGATGTTATTGTGTGTGAAGCATTTGTGGGAAATGTAATCTTGAAGCTTTCGGAAGGATTGGCATCTGTAATGCTAAAAAAAATAAAACAAGGTATGTTTGCTTCTCTTAGAAGCAAGTTGGGTGCATTACTTGTAAAACCAGCATTGAAGAAAACCTTGAAAAGTTTTGATGCATCCGAATATGGCGGGGCTCCATTACTTGGATTAAATGGACTCGTTGTAAAAACGCATGGCAGTTCAAAAGCAATTGAAGTGTCAAATTCAATTATCCAGTGTGTTACGTTTAAAGAACAAGGAATCAATGAAAAGATTCGTGAACGTATCCAAGTAAAAGAGTAAAAACCAAAAAAGGGAGAGAAAAAAATGGAATTTCAAAAATTAAAAGAAATTATTGTTGATGTATTAAATGTTGATGAAGAAGATATCAAGATGGAGACAACATTTGTAGACGATTTAGGAGCTGACTCACTTGATATTTTCCAAATTATCATGGGTATCGAAGAAGCATTTGATGTTGAAATCGAAAATGAAGATGCGGAAAAGATTGTAACTGTTGGAGATGCAGTAGAGCAAATCAAGAAAGCAACCAATTAATTTTATTAAGAAAAAGCCCAAACGGGCTTTTTCGTTTTGTATGCAAGATAAAGAGGGAATTATGCAACAAAGATTAGATGAATTACAAAGAAAAATAGCATATCGATTTCGCGATCTGGATTTGTTGATGTCCGCATTGATGCACAGTTCTTATACAAATGAAAAACATTTGCCTAAGCATAAATGCAATGAACGTTTGGAATTTTTGGGAGATGCTGTCTTGGAATTGGTTTCCAGTGAATTCTTATTCTTCTCAGATCGAAAGATGCCAGAAGGAGAATTGACAAAACTTCGTGCCAGTATGGTTTGCGAACCTTCGCTTGCATTCTGTGCAAGAGAACTGGATTTAGGATCGTTCCTGCTTCTTGGAAAGGGAGAAGAAGTAACTGGTGGGCGAAATCGTGATTCGGTGACATCAGATGCGTTAGAAGCTTTAATTGGAGCGATTTATTTAGACGGTGGTTTTGCTAATGCAAAAGAGTTTATACACAAGTTTATATTGAATGATTTGGAACACAAAAAGCTCTTTTATGATAGCAAGACTATCTTACAAGAACTTGTGCAGGCAGAATTTGATGAATCGATTACCTATCAATTGATGAAAGAAGAAGGTCCGGACCATAATAAGACGTTTGTTGTTGAGGTCTGCATTGGAACAAATTGTTATGGAGAAGGAACTGGAAAAACAAAAAAGGCGGCCGAACAGCAGGCTGCATATGAAGCGATTTTAAAATTACGCAAGAAAGATTAGAGTAGGTGTAATATGTATTTAAAAAATATTGAGGTACAAGGGTTTAAGTCATTTGCAAATAAGATTGTATTTGACTTTCACAATGGTATAACAGGAATTGTAGGACCAAACGGAAGTGGTAAAAGTAACGTTGCGGACGCTGTGCGCTGGGTACTTGGAGAACAACGTGTAAAACAGCTTCGTGGTGGAAATATGCAGGATGTTATTTTTTCAGGAACTGAGCTGCGTAAACCACTTAGTTATGCAACGGTATCTATTACCTTGGACAATAGTGACCACCAGCTTCCAATTGATTATAATGAAGTGACGATTGCCAGAAAATTATATCGTTCGGGAGAAAGTGAATACTTAATCAACGGTAATTTATGTCGTTTGAGAGATGTAAATGAATTGTTTTACGATACTGGTATTGGTAAAGAAGGATATTCGATTATCGGACAAGGTCAAATAGATCGAATTTTGAGTGGAAAACCTGAAGAAAGAAGAGAACTCTTTGATGAAGCAGCAGGTATTGTAAAGTTCAAACGTCGTAAAAATATGTCTGTGAAAAAATTAGAAGAAGAACGTCAAAATCTTCTTCGTGTGACAGATATTTTGACCGAGTTAGAAAAACAGATTGGACCTTTACAAAGACAGTCTGAAGTTGCAAAAGAGTATTTGAAGAAAAAAGAATCTTTAAAAAGATATGACATTAACATGTTCTTATTGGAGGATGCTCGCTTAAAAGCTGAGATTTCAGCTATTGATGAGAAAATCAAAATTGCACAAGATCAATTGGATGCAACGACTGTAGAATATAATAATACAAAAAAAGAATATGAAGCGATTGAACTTCAAACGGATGAAATTGACGTTTCGTTGGAGACAGCAAAGCGTCAGTTAAACGAGACTACCTTGCTCAAACAACAGTTGGAAAGTCAAATAGAATTGTTGAAAGAGCAAATAAATACGGCTCGAATGAATGATGAACATTTATCTCAACGTTCTGTTAGCATAATGGAAGAGTTAAGTGAAAGAGAAAAACAGTTGGCAGACATTTCGATGGAAAAAGAAGGGCTACAAACGTTGATTTCTGAAAAGTCTGCAGAACAGACGAAAGTACAGGAAGAATTAATTCGCATTCAAACTCGCATTGCAGAGCTAGTAGGAGCTGTGGAAGATGGACAAAGTCATTTGATTGAACTTTTGAATAATCGTTCATTAACTAGAGCGAAAATCCAAAAATACGATACGATGATGGAACAGATTCAGGTTCGCAAAGCTGAATTGAATCAAAGACTGATTTCGGCAGAAAGCGAAGCTGTAGGATATGATGAATTTATCAAAAAATATGAAGATGAGTTAAAAACAATTTCAGCGACCATTATCGGATACGTAGATGAAAATAAATCTTACGAAGCAGAAATTGAAAAGCTTCAAACCGCCATCAATGAACAAGCAGAACATTTAAGAACCGTTCAAACAACTTATCACAGAGATGAATCGCGTTTAGAGTCATTGAAAAATATGACAGAACGTTATGATGGATACGGAAATAGTATTCGAAAAGTTATGGAAAAACGTGAAGAAGAACAAGGGGTTCTTGGCGTTGTTGCAGACATTATCAAAGTAGATAAGAAATATGAAGTGGCTGTTGAAACAGCCTTGGGTGGTAGTATCCAAAATATTGTTACGGATAACGAAGAAACAGCAAAGAGAATGATTCGTTATTTGAAAGAAAACAAATTTGGACGTGCAACATTCCTTCCGTTGACAGCAATGGAAAATAATCCTGTGCAAAAGCAAAAAGATGTTTTAGCTGAAAGTGGTGTAATTGGTGTTGCTAGTTCTCTTGTAAATGTGGATGGTAAATATGCAAAATTATCAGAACACTTATTAGGGCGCACAATCGTTGTGAAACATATAGATAACGGAATTGCTTTGGCTAAAAAGTATCATAATTCCCTTCGTATCGTCACTTTGGAAGGTGAATTGATGAATCCAGGTGGAGCAATGACGGGTGGTGCATTCAAGAACTCGAGCAATCTCCTTAGTAGAAGAAGAGAAGTAGAAGAACTGGAAAGGAACGTTCTTGCATTAAAATCGGAAATCAAAGATTTGGAACAAAAGATTGAATCATGCAAGGAAAAAAGAACACAATTCTATGCGAAAATAGAAGCTGTGAAAAAAGAGTTGCAAGATGCATATGTGGTACAAAATACTGCAAAAATGAATATGGATCAAATGATTTCCAAAAAGGCAGAAGCAAAAGGTCTTGTAAAACAAATTCAACGCGAAGGCGCAGAATTGGATGCTCAGATTGATGAGATTAAAGAGAATCATGAGTCTATCCAGGTGGAATTAGAAGTTTCTGAACAATTAGAACGCGAATTGAGTTCAAATTCCGAAACAAACCAAAAAGAGTTAGAAGAAATAAGAGAACAAGAAAGTTTCCAATTGCAGGAAACAGAAAAAGTTCATTTGGCATATGCTACATTGGAACAAAAACTTCAATTCATACTTGAAAATAAAGGGCGTATCCAAGATGAAATTAACAAGTTTAAAGAAGAATTGGCAGGCTTAGATGCAAGCAAAGGCGAAGCTTCTGAAGAGATTGTTAAGAAAGAAGCTCAGATTGAGGAAATTCGTCAAACGATCGTAAATTCAAAAGAATTATTCGATGAAATTGAAAAAGAAATTCAAAAATTTGTTGAAGAGAAAGAAGTTTTAACAAAGAAACACAAGTCCTTCCTTGAACAACGTGAAGAATTGACGAAACACATGTCTGAGTTGGATAAAGAATTATTCCGTCTCAACAATAAGAAAGAGACTTATGAAGAGGCGTCTGAAAAGCACATCAATTATATGTGGGAAGAATATGAACTTACCTATAGTAGTGCTTTGGAAATCAGAGATGAAAACTTGACTGATTTAGCATTTATGAAAAAAGAAATTCAACGTCTAAAAGGTGAAATCAAAGCGTTGGGTTCTGTAAACGTAAATGCGATTGAAGATTACAAGAATGTTTCAGAACGTTATGAATTCCTTAAAAAGCAACATGACGATTTGGTTGAGGCAGAAGCAACACTCGTAAAAATTATTGAAGAATTAGATGCTGCAATGCGTAAACAGTTTAGAGAAAGCTTCGAAATGATCAACACGGAATTCGACAAGGTGTTCAAACAACTCTTCGGTGGAGGAAAAGGAACATTGGAATTGATGGAAGACGAAGATATCTTGGAAGCCGGAATTCGTGTCATCGCACAACCACCTGGAAAGAAATTGCAAAATATGATGCAATTGTCAGGTGGAGAAAAAGCATTGACAGCGATTTCGTTATTGTTTGCGATTCAAAACCTAAAACCATCTCCGTTCTGTCTCTTGGATGAAATTGAAGCGGCTTTGGATGATTCAAACGTAGACCGATTTGCGAAATATTTACATAAGTTGACAAAACATACTCAGTTTATTGTAATTACACACCGTAAGGGTACCATGACGGCAGCAGATCGTCTCTATGGTATTACCATGCAAGAGAAAGGTGTTTCGGCACTGGTTTCAGTTGACTTATTAGAACATGAACTTGATAAATAGGAGGACACATGTCAGAAGAAAAGAAAGGCTTTTTTAGACGCCTAGTTTCAGGGCTGAGCAAGACAAGAGATCATATTGTATCTGGAATTGATGGACTATTTCATGGATTTTCTAATATTGATGATGATTTTTATGAAGAACTTGAGGAACTCTTGATTATGGGTGATTTGGGTGTTCATACAACCATGGATATCATTGATGATCTAAAAGAAAAAGTGAAAAAGAACCACATCAAAGAGCCCATTGATTGCAAACAATTTTTGATAGAAAGTATCAAAGAACAAATGGATGTAGGTGAAACTGCATATGAATTTGAAGACAAACAGTCTGTTGTTCTAGTGATTGGTGTAAATGGAGTTGGAAAAACAACAACCATAGGAAAACTTTCAGGAAAGTTTCGTGAAAACGGGAAAAAGGTTTTGCTGGCCGCTGCTGATACTTTCCGTGCCGCGGCAGGGGAACAGTTGAAAGAGTGGGCGAATCGTTCGGATTCAGATTTTATTGGTGGTCAGGAAGGCTCAGATCCTGCTGCGGTTGTGTATGACGCAATTGCTGCTGCAAAAGCGAGAAAAGCAGATCTTCTTTTGGTAGATACAGCAGGTCGTCTTCATAATAAGAAAAATCTTATGGAAGAACTACGAAAAATCAATCGAGTGATTGAAAGAGAATATCCGCAGGCATTCCGCGAAACTTTGGTTGTATTAGATGCAACAACGGGACAAAATGCACTGGCACAAGCAAGAGAGTTTAAAGAGATTGCAGATATTAGCGGTGTCATTTTAACGAAAATGGATGGAACCGCAAAAGGTGGAATCGCAGTTGCAATCCAAGCAGAATTAGGAATACCGGTAAAATATATCGGTGTTGGTGAAACAATAGATGATTTGCAAAAATTTGATTCAAATGATTTTGTAAATGCATTGTTTTTAAGTGAAGAGGAGTAGAATAATAGGAGGAACGATATGATAACTTTAGAAAAGTTTGAAGCTGCCAGCGAGGTGGTAAAAACTGTCACAAAACCAACAAAATTGGTATATAGTGAATACTTGAGCCAACAAACAGGCGGAAAAGTTTATTTGAAACCAGAAAATATGCAACATACAGGTGCTTACAAATTGCGTGGCGCATACTATAAAATCAGTACTTTGACAGAAGAAGAACGTCAAAAAGGAATTGTTACCGCGTCGGCTGGAAACCATGCACAAGGGGTTGCTTATGCAGCAAAAGAATTCGGATGCAAGGTAGTAATTGTAATGCCAACGGTTACACCATTGATTAAAGTAAATCGTACAAAAAGTTATGGCGCAGAAGTTTTGTTGTACGGAGATGTTTACGATGATTCGTTTGAAAAGGCAAAACAATTAGCGGAAGAAAATGGATATACATTTGTGCATCCATTTGATGATGAAGACGTAATTACCGGACAAGGTACCATTACTATGGAAATTATTCAGGAATTACCGACTGTAGATTATATTTTTGCACCTGTTGGTGGAGGCGGATTAATCAGTGGAGTTGCTACACTTGCAAAAATGTTGAATCCAAAGATTAAAGTGATTGGTGTTGAACCGATTGAAGCGGCAAGTATGTCAGCAGCGTTAGAGTCAGGAGAAGTAGTAACACTTGATTCTGCCAATACAATTGCAGACGGAACTGCTGTGAAACGTGTGGGAGACGTTGCGTTCCAATATGCAAAGGATCATGTTGATATGATGCTTACAGTAGAAGATGATGAGTTGATTGGTGCCTTTTTGGATATGGTAGAAAATCACAAAATGGTTGTAGAAAATTCGGGATTACTTACTGTTGCAGCATTAAAACAAATCGATTTAACAGGAAAGAAAGTTGTTGCAATTTTAAGTGGTGGAAATATGGACGTTATTACGATGTCTTCAATTGTACAACATGGTTTAATTCAAAGAGACAGAATCTTTTCAGTTTCAGTATTGCTTCCTGATAAGCCAGGTGAGTTGGTACGCGTAGCAGATACCATTGCAAAGGCGCAAGGAAACGTTATTAAATTGGAACACAATCAGTTTGTTAGTACGAATCGTAACGCAGCAGTGGAACTTCGTATTACCATGGAATCGTTTGGAACTGAACACAAACGAGAAATTTTAAAAGCGTTAGAAGATAATGGCTATAAGCCAAAGAGCATTAGTGCTAAATTGTATTAAGAGATATCTCCGGTTATAAGGGAGGCGTTGTATGGAGTGTAAAAGACCTGTAGAAGGTGATGTTTATCAGCATTTTAAGGGGAATACGTATCGTGTATTAGCGATTGCAAAACATTCGGAGACCTTAGAAGAATTGGTAATCTACCAGGAGGTAGATGGACCAAATGTATACGCAAGGCCATACGAAATGTTTGTCAGTAAAGTAGATAAAACAAAGTATCCAGAGTGTGCACAGGAATATCGATTTGAATTGCAAAAAGATCATGCCACATTTTCAATTATGGATTTCTTGGATTTGGAGTGTGCAACTGAAAAAATTAAATATTTAGAATTGACGAGAGAAACGGTGACAGAGCAACAGCTTTCTATAGTGGCACAGAGTCTTGATTTTGTGGAAAATGAAGGCGATTTGCAGGAACGTTTCCATGCGATTTTACAATATTTGCGGACAATTGAACGATATGAAATTCGAAGATAAGAGCGTATTTAATACGTTCTTATTTTTTTATTGACTTTAATTGTATAATTGTATACAATTATACAAAAGCAAGAATGGAAAAGAGGATAATGGAAATGGAAAACAGAAAAGTATTTATGAACAAACAAAATAATTTATTGTCTCTCGAGGAGCATATGTATCCTTTGGTTGATGTTGAATCACCAAATGTATTTCGTAATTTATTTCCATACGATGAGGTGCCGAAAATTGCATTTAATAACAGAATTGTTCCGCACCATATGCCGGATGAAATTTGGATTACAGATACAACGTTTCGTGATGGACAACAATCTCGTGCTCCATATTCTACGGAACAAATCGTAACGATTTATGATTATTTTAATCGTTTGGGTGGGCCAAATGGAAAGATTCGACAATGTGAATTCTTCTTATATAGTAAAAAAGACCGCGATGCAGTTTATAAATGTATGGAAAGAGGATATAAATTCCCAGAAGTTACAAGCTGGATTCGCGCAAGCAAAAAGGATTTTCAATTAGTAAAAGATATCGGTATGAAGGAAACGGGTATTCTTGTAAGTTGTTCGGATTATCATATTTTCTATAAATTAAATATGACAAGACGTGAAGCGATGGACCATTATTTGAAAATCGTAAAAGAGTGTTTAGAAATCGGTGTGAGTCCAAGATGTCATTTGGAAGATATTACGCGTGCAGATATTTATGGTTTTGTAATTCCATTTTGTTTAGAATTGATGAAACTAAAAGATGCATATCAGATTCCAGTTAAAATCCGTGTGTGTGATACGATGGGGTATGGTGTAAATTATCCTGGAGCTGTGATTCCACGTTCTATTCCTGGAATTATTTATGGACTCATGGTTCATGCAGGCGTTCCAAGTGAATTGTTAGAGTTCCACGGTCATAATGACTTCTATAAGGCAGTAAGTAATTCTACAACAGCATGGCTTTATGGAGCAAGTGGCGTAAACTGTTCTTTGTTTGGTATTGGCGAACGTACTGGAAATACACCTCTGGAAGCGATGATTTTTGAATATGCTCAGCTTCGTGGAACACTGGACGGAATGGATACGACAGTTATTACAGAGTTGGCAGAATACTTCGAAAAAGAGATTGGTTATAAAGTTCCATCTAGAACTCCGTTTGTTGGAAAGAATTTTAACGTGACAAGAGCGGGAATTCATGCAGATGGACTCTTGAAAAATGAGGAAATTTATAATATATTTGATACGAACAAATTTTTAAATAGACCAGTACTTGTGGCAGTGTCAAATACATCTGGTTTGGCAGGTATTGCTCACTGGATAAACACCTATTATCGATTAGATGAAACACGTGCAGTAGATAAAAATTCAGACTTAGTAGTAAAAGTAAAAGAATGGGTGGATGCAGAATACGAATCAGGAAGAGTAACAGTTTTGACAGATGAAGAGTTGGTTCGAGTAATTACTGACGTATGTCATGAGTTACAGATTGTTTTATAAACAGGAGGAAAGAATGGGGACAAATCAAGAAAACTCCTTAAGAGGACGCGTCTTTCAAACTATGCGTGATAATATT
The DNA here is from genome assembly GCA_045578495.1 of Faecalimonas sp. Classification (GTDB taxonomy): domain Bacteria; phylum Bacillota; class Clostridia; order Lachnospirales; family Lachnospiraceae; genus Faecalimonas. The sequence continues at coordinate 9,805 of JAZNKI010000037.1, read as the reverse complement.
TTAAATGGCATATATCAAGAAAATGATGAACTGCGAGAAAATACCATTGCAGCGGAATTGGGTGTCAGCAGGACTCCTGTAAGGGAAGCACTTCGTCAACTTGAGTTAGAAGGACTTGTGAAAATGATCCCAAACAAGGGTGCTTTTGTAACAGGGATTACAGCAAATGATGTAAAAGATATTTATGCAATACGCTCTATGCTTGAAGGAATGTGTGCTAGATGGGCAACGGAGAATATTACGGAAGAACAAATTGAAGATTTAGAAGAGATAATCTTACTTTCGGAATATCATGTGAAAAAGGCAATGGGTGAGAAATCGCAACAGGTTACAGAGTTGGACGGAAAGTTTCATGAGATTCTTTACAATGCATCAAACAGCAGAATTTTAAACCATGTATTGTCGGATTTTCACAAATACGTTAGAATGGCAAGAAAGGCATCTGTTGCAAATCCAGAACGTGCAGAAAAGTCGATTGAAGAGCATAGGCATATCTTGGAAGCCCTCAAAAATAGAGACGCAGATCAAGCAGAATATTGGGCAAATACGCATATGATGAATGTTATGAAATATTTAAAAATAGAAAAAGAATAAGGAGAATATTACTATGGATAAGATTAAAATGACAACCCCTTTAGTTGAGATGGACGGAGATGAGATGACACGAATTCTCTGGAAAATGATTAAGGATGAATTGTTACATCCATTTATTGAATTAAATACAGAATACTACGATTTGGGACTTGAACATCGAAATGAGACAAATGATCAAGTGACAATCGATTCTGCGAATGCAACGAAAAAATACGGAGTTGCTGTAAAGTGTGCAACGATTACACCAAATGCAGCGCGTATGACGGAATACACATTGAAAGAAATGTGGAAAAGTCCAAACGGAACCATTCGTGCAATGTTGGACGGAACAGTATTTCGTGCACCAATCGTTGTGAAAGGTATTGAACCAGGCGTAAAAAGTTGGAAAAAACCAATTACGATTGCAAGACATGCTTATGGTGATGTGTATAAGAATTCTGAAATGGTTATTCCAGGTCCGGGAAAAGTAGAGTTGGTTTACACAGCTGAAGATGGAACAGAAATACGTGAATTGGTTCACAATTATAAAAGTGCAGGAATTGCACAAGGCATGCATAACTTGAACGATTCAATTGAAAGCTTTGCAAGAAGTTGTTTCAATTACGCGTTGGATACAAAACAAGACTTATGGTTTGCAACAAAGGATACAATTTCGAAAAAATATGATCATACTTTTAAAGATGTATTTCAAGAAATTTTTGATGCAGAATACAAAACAAAATTTGAAGAAGCAGGAATTACTTATTTTTATACTTTGATAGACGATGCGGTTGCACGTGTTGTAAAAGCAGAAGGAGGATTCATTTGGGCATGCAAGAACTATGATGGCGATGTAATGAGCGATATGGTTTCTTCTGCATTTGGCTCTCTTGCTATGATGACTTCTGTGTTAGTGTCTCCTCATGGATATTACGAATATGAGGCGGCTCATGGAACTGTTCAACGTCATTACTACAAACACTTGAAAGGCGAAGAAACATCAACAAACTCTGTTGCAACAATTTTTGCATGGACAGGGGCTCTTCGCAAACGCGGAGAATTGGATCAGAATAATGAATTGATGAAATTTGCGGACAGATTAGAAAAAGCAACTATTGATACGATTGAGAGTGGTAAGATGACAAAAGATTTGGCAATGATTACTTCGTTAAAAGATGTAGTTGTGTTAAATTCAGAAGCGTTTATAAAAGAAATTCGCAAGACTTTAGAAAAAGAGGACTAATAATTTGAGAAAATTGGCTTTGAGCGATGAGATACTTTTGCAAGTAGAAAAACCAGCTCGTTATATTGGAAATGAAGTGAATTCAGTTATGAAGAATAAAGAGGAAGTAGACATTCGATTTGCGTTTGTATTTCCAGATGTATATGAAATTGGAATGTCTCATTTAGGTATCCAAATTCTTTATGATATGTTCAATCGAAGAGAGGATATTTGGTGTGAGCGTGTATATTCTCCATGGATGGATTTAGATAAAATCATGCGGGAAAAGAACATTCCACTGTTTGCGCTAGAATCACAAGATCCAATCAAGGATTTTGATTTTGTCGGTATCACAATTCAATACGAAATGTGTTATACCAATATCTTGCAAGTCTTAGATTTGGCTCAAATCCCACTTTTGGCAAAAGACCGTGATGAATCTTTCCCGATTGTCATCGGTGGAGGTCCTTGTACTTACAATCCGGAACCGTTAGCAGATTTCTTTGATTTGTTTTATATCGGAGAAGGAGAAACCGTATATTATGATTTAATGGATCGATATAAAGAGTGGAAGGCATCTGGCAAGTCGAAAAAAGAATTTTTGGAAATGGCTGCACAGATACCTGGAATTTATGTTCCGGCATTTTACGATGTTACCTATCATGAAGATGGTACCATTGCATCGTTTGTTTCAAACAACGAATATGCAAAAGAGACGATTGAAAAGCAGATGGTATTAGATGTGTCTGATACATTCTATCCTGAAAAACCTGTTGTTCCGTTTATCAAGGCGACACAAGATCGTATCGTGCTAGAGATTCAGCGAGGATGTATTCGTGGTTGCCGTTTTTGTCAAGCAGGTATGCTGTATCGACCAACACGTGAGCGAGATGTGAATGTGTTGAAAGAGTATGCGTACAAGATGTTAAAGAACACAGGACATGAAGAAATATCTCTCAGCTCATTAAGTTCAAGTGATTATTCGCAGTTGCAAGAACTTGTTACATTTTTGATCGAGGAGTTTAAAGGAAAAGGCATTAATATTTCTCTACCTTCTCTTAGAATCGATGAGTTTTCTCTCGATGTTATGAGCAAGGTGCAAGATATCCGAAAGAGTAGTTTGACTTTTGCACCAGAAGCAGGATCTCAAAGATTGCGAAATGTAATTAATAAAGGATTGACAGAAGAAATCATTTTGGAAGGTGCAGGACAAGCATTTGAAGGTGGTTGGTCTCGCGTAAAATTGTATTTTATGCTTGGACTTCCAACTGAAACAGAAGAGGATATGAAGGCAATCGCGCATTTGGCAGATAAAATTGCGAGACGCTATTACGAGATTCCAAAGGATCAAAGAAATGGAAAATGCCAGATTGTTGCAAGTACATCATTTTTTATACCTAAGCCATTTACACCATTCCAATGGGCGACAATGCTTAATCGAGAAGATTATATTGCAAAGGCAAATGTTGTAAATCATGAAATGAAAGCGCAACTCAATCATAAGAGTTTGAAATACAATTGGCACGAAGCGGACTTAACCGTATTGGAAGGAGTCTTCGCGCGTGGTGACAGAAAAACATCAAAAGCTTTAATGGAAGCATATCGATTGGGCTGCATTTATGATTCATGGGGTGAACATTTCAAATATGATTTGTGGATGCAAGCATTTGAGAATGTAGGGCTTGACATTGCATTTTACAATTTGCGCGAACGGGATTTGGAAGAAATTCTCCCATGGGATTTTATTGACATTGGCGTTTCAAAAGATTTCTTGAAACGAGAATGGGAAAATGCGATGGAAGAAAAAGTAACACCGAATTGTCGTAAGCAATGTTCCGGTTGTGGTGCTGCAATCTATGGAGGAGGTGTCTGCTTTGAAAGCTAGAATTAAATTTCAAAAATATGGTGTCATGAAGTTTATCGGACATCTTGATATTATGCGTTTCTTTCAAAAGGTAATGCGTAGAGCAGATATTCCGATTGCATTTAGTGGCGGATTTAGTCCGCATATGATCATGTCATTTGCAAATCCGTTGGGTGTTGGAATCACCAGTGAAGGTGAATATTTTGATATTGAACTTACAGAAGAAATTGATATGAAGGCGGCAGTAGAACGCATGAATCAAGTGGTCGTAGAAGGCATACATGTGGTAAACATGGTCCCGATTTCGGACAATAAGAAAGAAACGGGTATGTCCATTGTGGCAGCAGCAGATTATTTGTCTTCTTTAAAACCTGGAATGTTCCCTGAAAATTTAGAAGAATATGCAAAACGATTTTTTGAACAATCAGAGATTGTTGTTTTGAAAAAAACGAAAAAAAGTGAAAAAGAAGTAAATATTAAGCCGTTAATTTATAAATTTGAAGTTCGTGGTCAGCAAATATATATGAGAGTTGCAACGGGAAGTGTTGATAATTTAAAACCAGAACTAGTGATGCAAGCGTTTTGTAACTACATGAATATGAACTTGGATGACAATTCTTTTGCACATCATCGATTGGATGTTTTGGCAAAAGAAAACGACCATTTTGTAGGGCTGGATCAGGTATCGTAATGAATCGAAAACTTATTATAACAAGAATTGAAAATAAAATATGGTCAGCACTTTTTGAAGATGAGAAAGTTGCTGAACTTTCTTGCACTTTGGAAGAAGAAAAGAAGTCTTTTTCGTTAGGGGACATTTATGTGGGAAAAGTAAAAAAGATTGTCCCAAATATTCAAGCTGCGTTTGTTGAGATTGCGCCTCAAATGGAATGTTATTATGCATTAACCGAACATGAAGCGCCTGTTTTTACAAACAAAAAAGCAGGAAAAACACTGTGTGTAGGTGACGAACTTTTGGTTCAAATTTCCAAAGAAGCGACAAAAACAAAAGTGCCGTCAGTAAGTAGTAAACTTAATTTTACTGGAAAATATGCAGTTTTAACTGTCGGCGATACTAGAATTGGAGTTTCTGGGAAGATTGAGAAATTAGATCGTGAGCGACTGCAAAAATTAGCACAACCTTTTGTGACAGAAACATTTGGTTTCATTCTTCGAACCAATGCAAGAGATGCGCAGGAAGATGCAATTGTTACAGAAATAGAGCAGTTGATTTTGGAGTATCAACAACTGATTGAAACAGGAAAAACGAGACTTCCTTATACTTGCTTAAAAGAATCTGAAAAACAATACTTGACAAAAGTATTAGATATCTATCAAAATGGACAGGTGGAAATTATAGTAGAAGAAAAAGATTTGTATGATGAAATTAGTTGCTTTTTGCAGAAACATCAGCCAAAAGATTTGGAGAATTTGAAACTATACAAAGACTCCTTGCTTTCTCTTCATAAATTATATTCTATAGAGACTCATATAGAACGAGCATTGAAAGAGTACGTGTGGCTAAAGTCTGGAGCGTATATTGTTATACAACCAACTGAAGCGTTGACTGTCATAGACGTAAATACAGGCAAATGTGTCACAAAGAAAAAAGATAATGATGCATTGTTGAAAATCAATCTAGAAGCGGCTACAGAAGCGGCAAGGCAAATACGACTCAGAAACCTTTCTGGAATCATTTTGATTGATTTTATTAATTTAGACGATGCAAAGTCTATGCAAGTGCTGCTAGATGCGCTGCGTTTGGAATTGAAAAAGGATCCGATTACAACTACGTTAGTAGACGTTACAAAACTACAGTTGGTTGAAATCACAAGAAAAAAGATAAGAAAACCACTTCATGAAGCAATTCGTGAATAAAGGAGGAAATAGAATGAAAAAAGTTGTAAAATTTGGAGGGAGTTCCCTTGCGAATGCAGAACAATTTAAAAAAGTAGGAAATATCATTCGCGCAGAAGAAAGTAGAAAGTATGTTGTTCCGTCTGCGCCAGGAAAACGTTTTTCTGGTGATACCAAGGTTACAGATATGTTATACCAATGTTATGCAGTTGCAGAAGCTGGAAAAGATTTTACTGAACTTTTAGATGCAATTCATGACAGATACAAAGAGATTATTGCAGGATTAGAACTAGATCTTTCTTTGGAACAAGAATTTGAAACAATCAAGAAAAATTTTGAAAAAAAAGCAGGAAGTGATTATGCCGCTTCTCGTGGAGAGTATTTAAATGGAATTATCATGGCCGCTTACCTCGGATATGAATTTATTGATGCGGCTGAAGTTATTTTCTTTGACGAAGCAGGTATCTTTGATGATGTTCGTACAAACGAAGTGCTTTCAGCACGATTAGAGTCTGTTGAGAAAGCAGTTGTTCCAGGTTTCTACGGCTCTATGCCAGATGGAAAAATCAAAACATTTTCAAGAGGTGGATCGGATTTAACTGGTTCGATTGTTGCAAAAGCAGCACAAGTAGATATGTATGAAAACTGGACAGATGTTTCTGGATTTTTGATTGCAGATCCTCGAATTATCAACAATCCAAAGCCAATTGAAGCGATTACATATAGAGAACTGCGTGAATTATCTTATATGGGTGCAACTGTACTTCATGAAGATGCAATTTTCCCTATTCGTAAAGAAGGAATTCCGATTAATATCCGTAACACAAATGCTCCAAACGATAAAGGAACATTGATTGTAGAAGCAACATGCAGACATCCAAAGTACACCATCACAGGATTGGCAGGAAAGCAAGGATTTGCAGCGATTACAATTGAAAAAGCAATGATGAACTCGGAAATTGGTTTCTGTAGAAGAGTATTGCAAGTATTTGAAGATAACGGTATTTCGATTGAACATATGCCTTCGGGAATTGATACAATGACTGTATTTGTACATCAATCAGAGTTCGAAGAAAAAGAACAACAAGTAATTGCAGGAATTCACCAAGCTGTACAACCAGATTCAGTAGAACTTGAATCAGATTTGGCATTGATTGCAGTTGTTGGAAGAGGAATGCGTTCAAAACGTGGTACATCAGGTCGCGTGTTCTCAGCATTGGCTCATGCGCATGTTAATGTGAAAATGATTGACCAAGGTTCTAGTGAGCTTAATATCGTTGTCGGTGTTCGCAATCATGACTTTGAAAATGCAATTCGTGCATTGTACGATATTTTTGTTACAACAAAACTTTAAGAAAAGATAAGAAAATGTGGTTTCGTATGGAATCACATTTTTTTGTTTATAGAATATTGTTACAAAAAAGTTACAAAAATATTGACGTCGATGACTCTTTTGTATTAAAATAATGGGGCACTCGTAAACGTGTATATAGAAATGAGGAAGTAATATGAAACACTATATTCGAGAGAATTTCAAATTGATTTTATCGGTAACTGTTATATTATTCTTCTCAGTTGCTTTGATAGGGACAAATGAGATTTTGGCACAGACATTGCCAGATATTTCAGAATATCATATCATTCGTTGTAACGTAGAAGATGAAGATTATGAATTTGGTTATACCGGTGAAGAAGTGTCTCCGCAAATCACAAGAGTCGTTCTTGGAGATAAAGAAGGAAACACGGTTGTTGTATATGAAGGTGAAATTACATCTGTAAACTATGAAAATAATATAGAAATAGGAACATCAGACGCTGAGATTACTTTTGAAGGATATCGTGGTAGTTTGAAAGCAAAAGATGTCTTTCGTATTGTTCCGACTTCTATCAAGGATTTGCAAGTTACATCTGCTAGCCGTGAAGCGATTGAATTAAAGTGGGAAGCGGTAAAAAATGCAGATGGGTACCTTGTGTATAGAAGTTCTGACAATGGAGTAAATTATGAGCTGTTGGAAACAATCAAAGATAAAAACGTATTAACATATAAAGATACAGATATGAAATTCAACGCAATGTTTCATTATTATGTGAGTGCATATGCAAATCAAGAAAAGGAGCAATTCGTTGGATTAAAATCAAATATTGTAGAACAAGTAACTCCACTGGCAATACCAGAAATTACAAATGGTACAAGCGTGGCATATAATTCTGTGTTGATTACTTGGAATCCAGTAGATGGAGCTGTGGGATACCAGGTGTATAAAAGCTTGACGAAAAAAGGGGAGTATAAATGCATTGCTGAAATTAAGGATGGAACCATTACTTCTTATACAGATGCAAAATGCGAATGTGGTATAGAGTATTACTATTATATAAAAGCATGTCAATCTGTTAATGAAGAGGAATTTTATGGGGAAGCTTCCAATATTAAAGCAGTAAAAACCCTTCCTAACAGAGTCAATTTAAGTGGTGCGACGACTGGAGGTACGCAGGTGAGTTTGAAGTGGAATGCTTCAACAGGTGCTCAAGGGTATGAGTTGTACAAAAGCGTCGGAGCAACATCTGCTTTTCAGTTAGTCTTGAAAATTGAAAATACAGAGACATTATCTTGGTCTGAAACAGGATTGGACAAGAGTACAGATTATTATTATCGCATTCGCCCGTATTGTGTTGTGAATGGAACAGTTGTTTACGGAAATTATTCAGGTGTTTATCGCAAAGCAGCGGTGATTGAGTACAATTATACTCCGGGTTCAGGTGTTGATGTCTTAAGACAGTATGCTGGAAGAAAATATGTATACGGTGGAGCCTCGCCTACATCGGGATGGGATTGTAGTGGTTTTGTACATTGGACATACAAAAATCATTTTGGAATCAGTTTGGCACGTACAGCTGCGTCACAGGCCTCAGGGGGAAATGCTGTAAGCATAGGAAATCGTTCTTCTTGGAAAGCGGGAGATTTACTTTTTTACAAAGGAACAAATGGTAGAATCAGTCATGTTGCTGTTTACCTTGGCGGAGGACAGATGATTCATGCTTTGAACAAGGACTATGGAACTCTCATTCAGGGAGTAGATTATTATGAATCTTGGGATCCAAAGACAACGTTGGTGTCTGTAAGACGTTATTTACCTTAAAAGAAAAAAATAGTTGACGAACCCCATTGTGTGTGATACAATACTTGAGTATGCCGCACAGTGGGGTTTATAAGTTTACATAATTATAGTGTGTAACACCGAAGCTGGCGAGTAATGATAATAGGAGGTGCCATATGTACGCAATTATAGCAACAGGTGGTAAACAGTACAAAGTAGCTGAAGGCGATATCATTAGAGTAGAAAAACTTGGTGTAGAAGCTGGAGAAACTTTTACATTTGACCAAGTACTTGCAGTAAGCGATGCTGAATTAAAAGTTGGAAATCCAACTGTAGAAGGAGCAACTGTTACAGCTTCAGTAATCGGTGACGGAAAAGCCAAAAAAGTAATCGTTTACAAGTATAAGAGAAAAACTGGATACCATAAGAAAAATGGTCATAGACAACAGTACACAGAAGTTAAGATCGAAAAGATTAACGCTTAATTTGATGTTATGACTAAGGTAACTATTTTAAAAAATCTTAAAAATGAATGTGTTGGTTTTGATGTCCACGGGCATGCAGGTTATGCCGAAGAGGGAGAAGACATTGTATGTGTAGCGATATCCGTTCTTGTGATTAACACAATAAATGCGATTGAGACATTTACAGATGCAACTTGTTTTCAAGATGTGGAAGAGGCTTCTATTTGTTATAGAATTGAGACGCCGACGAAAGAAACAACACTATTATTGGATACAATGATTCTTGGATTACAATCATTGGAAGAAAATGAAATTTACACAAAGTATATTGATTTAATATTTGAGGAGGTGTAACACCATGATGAATTTAAACCTTCAATTTTTCGCTCATAAAAAAGGAGTTGGTTCTACAAAGAACGGTAGAGACTCTGAATCAAAGAGATTGGGTGCGAAAAGAGCTGACGGACAATTTGTAAAAGCTGGAAATATTCTTTACAGACAACGTGGAACTAAGATTCACCCTGGAACAAACGTAGGACGTGGCGGAGATGATACATTATTCGCATTAGTTGACGGTGTTGTAAGATTCGAAAGAAAAGGAAGAGATAAGAAACAAGTTTCTATCTATCCAGTAGCTGAATAATTATCAGAAAAATAGGCTTCAAATCAATCGGTTTGAAGCCTTGTTTTTTGCATAAAATTTATATATACTAGTCTTATATCAGAAAAG
>JAZNKI010000036.1:0-35324 GCA_045578495.1 Faecalimonas sp. | reverse complement strand
GCTACAGTTAAACCACGGTAATCAACAATAACAACTGATTGTGCGTCCTTTACGTCTTCTGCGATTGCAGCTACGATTGGTTGTTTTAATTCAACTTTTGCCACGAATGGTGCACCTCCTTATATTATTTTGTTTTGGCACCGCCGATTGATAAAAAAGAAACCTCTTTATCCTAAGACAAAGAGGTTCTGTGAATTCAAATAAATTTCGAATTTCAATCTCCTCGGTAGGCGTTTTAAACCTTATGCCTTACGGCACCTACTGTCTTCGGCAGTTAATTCCTTGCACATTATAGCAAGGTATATATCAGATGTCAATAACAACTTTTACAATTTTGCAGGGTTAATTTTAACACCAGGTCCCATTGTAGATGTAAGTGTTACACTCTTCAAAAATTGACCTTTTACTGCTGCAGGCTTTGCTTTGTTGATTGCATCGATAAGCGTTTGGAAGTTTTCTGCTAATTGTTCTTCTGTAAAAGAAGCTTTTCCCACTGGCACGTGGATAATGTTTGTCTTATCTAATCTGTATTCAATCTTACCAGCTTTGATATCGTTAACAGCTTTTGTAACGTCCATTGTTACTGTACCAGCTTTTGGGTTTGGCATTAAGCCTTTTGGTCCAAGTACACGACCAAGACGACCAACAACACCCATCATGTCCGGTGTGGCAACTACAACATCAAATTCAAACCAACCTTCGTTTTGGATTCTCGGAATCAAATCCTCTGCTCCTACGAAATCTGCTCCTGCTGCTTTTGCTTCTTCTGCTTTAGCATCTTTTGCAAATACTAAAATACGAACTTTTTTACCTGTTCCGTGTGGCAATACTACCGCACCACGGATTTGTTGATCTGCATGACGTCCGTCACAACCTGTTCTGATATGTGCTTCGATTGTTTCATCGAATTTTGCTACTGCTGATTTTTTTACTAACGAAATTGCTTCTGCTTTATCGTAAAGATTTCCTCTTTCGATTAACTTCGCAGCTTCTTGATATTTCTTTCCTCTTTTCATATTCAATAACCTCCTAGTGGTAATATCGGGAGCGAGCCCTCCCACGTTTTTGTTTACAACATTTTCATAAGGTAGTTACCTATTCCTCAACCTTAACACCCATACTACGGCATGTTCCTGCAATCATGCTCATAGCTGCTTCTACTGATGCAGCATTCAAATCAGGCATTTTCATTTTAGCGATTTCTTCTAATTGAGCCTTTGTGATTGTTGCTACTTTTGTTTTGTTCGGAACACCTGAACCAGATTTGATTCCGCAAGCCTTCTTAATCAAAACAGCTGCTGGTGGTGTTTTTGTGATGAAGCTAAAGCTTCTGTCATTGTAAACTGTGATTACTACAGGGATGATTAAATCTCCTTGATCTGCAGTTCTAGCATTGAATTGTTTTGTAAATTCAACAATGTTTACACCGTGTTGACCCAATGCAGGACCTACCGGTGGTGCTGGAGTTGCCTTTCCAGCTGGAATTTGTAATTTAATATAACCTTGTACTTTCTTTGCCATTTTGTGTACCTCCTTGTGGTATTTGCGGGGATTTCCCTCCCACTGTTTTTGTTACATTTTTTTTACTTCTGAGAATTGAATCTCTACTGGGGTCTCTCGACCAAACAGTTCTACATTAATTGTTAGAGCTTGTTTTTGCGAATTTACTTCTTTGACCATTCCAACAGTGTCTTTCCAAGCTCCTGAAATAACAACTATGGTTTCGCCAACTTCGTAATTCGAAACAACTTCTGCATTCATGATTCCCAAAGAACCAACCTCTGCATCTGTAAGCGGCACTGGTTTTGATCCAGGTCCTACAAATCCTGTTACCCCTCTAGTATTTCTTACGACATACCATGTGTCATCATTCATAATCATATGAATCATAACATATCCAGGGAACATTTTCTTTTGTGATGCTTTTTGAGTTCCATTCTTAACTTCTACAACTTCTTGCATAGGAACTCGCACTTCCAAGATTTGATCCTCAAGGTGTCTGTTTTCAATTGTCTTGTCAATATTTGCTTTTACTTTGTTCTCATACCCTGAATAAGTATGAACTACATACCATCTTGCTTCTGACATAAAATCACCTTTCCTACGCTGACGTTCTCAATTAATAAACCCAATACTGGAGCCCAAATTCGATTGCTTCATCAACAGCCCAAATAATTACTCCAAGTAATACTGAACATGTGATAACTGCCACCGTCTGTTTTAGAAGTGTTTTCTTATCAGGCCAAGATATTTTCTTAAACTCAGCTTTAAGACCTTTGAACCAGTTTTTCTTTTTTGTTTTTTCTACTGTAGTTTCAGACATAACATTCACTCCTTCCAACGAGTCTACTTCGTTTCTTTGTGTAATGTGTGTGTTTTACAGAACTTACAGTACTTTTTTGTCTCCATACGTTCAGGATGAGCTTTCTTATCCTTAGTAGTATCATAGTTACGTTGTTTACATTCTGTACATGCCAATGTGATTCTTGTACGCACAACTTCCACCTCGCTTTTTTTAATGTTTTACATGTTACATGGTAGTTTGCGAGACTACCTATTTTTAGGCATAAAAAAAAGACCTACTTCCATTCGCCCGTATATCTTATCACACACCGCAAGTACCGTCAAGCATTTTTTTATTTTCATACATTTGCAGATTCTTATTTTTGTTTTAACTATAAAAAAATGTCATTTTTTGATGTATATCTATCGTTTTATAGTTATTTTTTGTTGATTTTATACATTTTTTCTGTTTTTTTATCGAATTTATAGCCAAAATCAACAAAAGGGAGTATACTATTCTTGTAACAAATAGAAAGTGAGGATTCGTTATGAAACAAAACAGTATGTTAGCCATGATTTTGGCTGGTGGCCGCGGTTCTCGTCTTCACGACTTAACCAACAAAGTGGCAAAGCCAGCTGTTTCATATGGCGGCAAATACCGTATCGTAGATTTCCCTCTCAGCAACTGTGCAAACAGCGGTATTGATATCGTTGGGGTACTTACTCAATACGAATCAATCTTCCTAAATAGCTACGTTGCTGCAGGAAGGCGTTGGGGTCTAGATGCAAAAAATAGTGGTGTATTCGTATTACCACCACGCGAGAAAGCAGATGCAAATCTGGATGTTTACCGAGGTACTGCCGACGCAATCTCCCAAAACATTGATTTTATCGATACATATAATCCAGAATATGTGTTGATTTTATCAGGTGACCACATATACAAAATGGACTACGAAGACATGCTCTCTGCCCATAAAGAAAACAATGCAGATGCCACAATTGCAGTAATTGAAGTACCAATAGAAGAAGCAAGTCGTTTCGGAATCATGAATACAAACGATGCTGGGCGCATTGTGGAATTCGAAGAAAAACCTCCAGTTCCAAAAAGCAACCTTGCTTCGATGGGTATTTACATATTTAATTGGAAAACACTTCGACAAATGTTGGTAGAAGATATGGTAAAAGAAGATTCAAATCACGACTTTGGAAAAGACATTATCCCTACCTTATTAGAAAGCGGTGGCAATTTATTCGCTTATAATTTCAAAGGCTATTGGAAAGACGTTGGAACCATCGACTCTCTTTGGGAAGCAAACATGGATCTTTTGGACGAAAACAACGCTTTGGATTTGGGTGATTCTTCTTGGAAAATTTATACCGAAGACATCACTACACTTCCTCATTATGTCGGCGCTGACGCAAACATCAATCGTGCATACATCACACAGGGATGTGTGATTAACGGTGATGTAAAAAATTCCGTTCTTTTTACAGGTGTTAAGGTTGGAACAAATGCAAAAGTAACGGATACTGTTCTCATGCCAAACGCCATCGTAGAAGAAGGTGCCATTATTCATCGTGCACTCGTAGCAGATGGTGTTACCATCGGAAAAGGTGCTGTTGTTGGAAATGCAAACAGCAAAAACATTGAATTAATCGCACATGATGTGAAAGGGGTGGAATAATATGGCTAAAGCATTTGGAATCGTAAACACATCCGGAAATCACATTTGGGTAGAAGGAATGCAAGACTACCGTCCTATCGGAGCCTTTTCATTCCTCGGAAGATATCGCATCATCGACTTCCCTCTTTCAAACATGACCAACAGCGGGATTGAACGTATACAGGTTTTTGCAGGGAACAATCCTCGCTCTTTAATCGAGCACATGGGAATCGGACGTCATTATAACATCAATTCAAAAACAGGTAAGTTGCAAATTTTATTTGCTGAGAATCATTCTAAAAATGATATCTATAATACGGACATTGCTGCTTTTTGGGAAAATTTAGACAGCATACAGAAGATGAAAGAAGAATATGTAGTAATCGCACCAAGTTATATGATTTACACTATAGACTTCGAAAAACTTCTAAAACACCACAGAAGTTCTGATGCAGATATTACACTACTGTATCATTCTGTAAAAGATGCAAACACAAATTACTTGAATTGTAATTTCGTGACTTTAAACAGACAGAATGGTGTATTGTCCATCATGAAAAACCGTGGTAGTGAATCCGAGAGAGACATTTCCATGGATACTTATATTATGAAGAAAGATCTGTTCATTTCCCTCATTCACAAGGCAAGAGAGCTTTCTTCCATGTATACATTGACGCAAATCATCAACATCGAATGCGACGAGTTAGATGTGCGCGGATACAAACACGAAGGGTACTTTGCAGCAATTACAAATTTCAAAAGTTACTATGATGCAAACCTTTCTCTTGTTAAATACGAAAATACAAGTGAATTATTTGACGAAGAATGGCCAATCCACACTCGAACCAATGATTCTTGTCCAACCCACTATTTTGAAACAGCAAACGTAAAACAATCTGTTATTTCAAATGGTTGTACCATTGAAGGTACTGTTGAAAACTCAATCATCGGTCGTGGGTGCATAATCAAGAAAGGGGTAGTCATAAAGAATTCATTGGTATTACCTGAATCCTACATCGAAGAAGGTATACATGTCGAAAACTATGTTATCGGTAAACATTCAAAATTAATTCACTGCAAAGAATTAATCGCAAATGCCGAAACACCAGGTTATGTAAAACGTGGAGATACATTATAATAAAAAGAAGACTGCCAAACTTGGCAGTCTTCTTTCTTTATCTTTGTACTCTTGCTCCCGCACCACCCATAATGGCTTCCACTTCTTTCTTACTCGCCATTGTGGTATCACCCGGAGTTGTCATTGCTAATGCACCATGAGCTGCACCGTAATTCACAGCCAATTCAGCATCCCCTGTCGTCATTAAACCATAGATAAGTCCCGATGCGAAAGAATCTCCTCCGCCAACACGATCCATGATTTCCAACCCTTTGTAGTCTTTTGCCTTATAGATTTCTCCTCCAGCCCAGCAAAGCGCGCTCCAATCGTTCACAGTTGCACTTTTCACTTCGCGAAGTGTAGTCGCAACTGCTTTGAAATTTGGATACGTCTCTACAGCCTTGTTGATCATCTTCTTGTATCCATCAATGTTTAGCTCTTTGAGATTTTCATCATTTCCTTCAATTTCAAATCCCAAACATGCCGTGAAATCCTCTTCATTTCCAATCATGACATCAACATATTTCGCAATTTCCTTGTTGACCTCTTGTGCTTTTTCTTTTCCGCCAATTGCACTCCACATAGATGGACGATAGTTCAAGTCATAAGAAACAACCGTTCCGTATTTCTTTGCAGTCTTAATCGCCTCGATAACCGTTTTACAAGATTGTTCCGACAATGCCGCATAGATTCCTCCCGTGTGCAGCCAACGCACTCCAACGGTTCCAAAAATATATTCAAAGTCAAAATCTTCTGGTGTTGCTTTCGAAATCGCCGTATTTGCACGATCCGAGCATCCCACTGCCCCGCGGATTCCAAAACCTCTTTCCGTAAAATTCAAGCCATTACGACAAGTTCTTCCAATCCCATCCGTCTTCATCCATTTAATGAATGAAGTATCTACTCCACCTTGGAGAATAAAGTCTTCCATGAGCATTCCCACTTCGTTCTCTGCAAAAGCAGTGATAACTGCAGTTTTCATACCGAAGCAACGACGAAGACCTCTCACTACATTGTATTCTCCGCCGCCTTCCCATGCGCGAAATTGTCGTGCAGTACGGATTCTCCCTTCTCCAGGATCAAGACGAAGCATCACTTCTCCAAGAGACACTGCATCAAATTGACATTCATTTGCTGGTTTTAATTTCAAATTCATCATCGTTCTCCTTACCCTCTAATTTCTTTCACCAAGGCAACTGCCTGCGCCGTCATTTCTTTAATCTTATCGAATTCTCCGGCAGCAATCATATCGCCTTTCACCATCCAACTTCCTCCACAGGCAACAATCTTCTTGAATTCAAGATAATCAGCCAAATTTTTGGCACTCACCCCACCTGTAGGCATAAATCTTACATTTGTATATGGAGCAGCCAACGCTTTAATCGTAGCTACACCTCCAAATTGCTCTGCCGGAAAGAACTTCACGACCTCCAATCCTCTTTTTACAGCTTGCGCCACTTCTGACGGTGTGATGCAACCTGGGAACACTGCAATATTCTTTTCCAAACAATAATCCACAATCTCTGGATCAAATCCAGGACTCACAATGAATTTCGCTCCTGCTGCTACCGCTCGGTCTACTTGATCAACAGTCAATACTGTCCCTGCACCCAAAAGCATCTCTGGATATTCAGATGCCATAATACGAATAGATTCTTCTGCCGCTTCTGTTCTAAATGTAACCTCTGCACATGGAAGCCCCCCCTCGCACAATGCTTTTGCAAGTGGTACGGCATCTTTTGCATCATTCAATACCACAACCGGTACAACACCCAAACCTTCTACTTGTTTTAATACTTCGTTCATTTCTTCCTCCTACAACTTAAACCTTTTCTGCTTTTCCGTTTCTATATGTTTTATTTTAAAAATACCGTCTTGGGAAATCAATTGAGCTATTTGTTGTATACATTGCAAAAGTTGTTGTTTCATGCTATGCTATAAAAAATTCAGAAATTTCAGGAGTTCCTATGAGAAAGAAATTACAAACACCATTTCACCCAACCAAACATATGCTATCACCGAATTGTGAGCTTTATTATTATGAAGATTTAACGCTCACGCAGGTGGATTTCCATACACACAATTACTATGAACTATGCTTCTTTTTAGAGGGAGACATAGAAATGCAGATCAAAGACAAAGCATATGCCGTCCAATCAGGGGATATCTTATTAATTCCTCCTTTTCTTTCTCATCGTTCTGTTACAAAAACTCACGACAAACCTTACCGCAGGTTTATCCTTTGGATCAGCCAAGATTATTTCAATCTTCTCCTTCAATCTTCTCCTGATTATGCATATTTTATGCAATATATCAGCAAAGATTCCTGCCACCTTATTCATGCAGACCAGATGAACTTTCATACTGTGCACGCAAAACTTCTGCGCTTATTAGAAGAAATACACGCAAAAAAATTCGGCCGTGATACGCAGATTTCCATCTGTATCAACGACCTCATTCTCTGTTTGAATCGTTTGGTTTATGAGCAAAATACTCCTAAACGTAAAAATTCAGAATATGCACTTTATCAACAGCTTGCCGAATATATCGAAGACCACATCGAAGAAGATTTATCTCTCGATGCTTTGGCAAGGAAGTTCTTTGTCAGCAAATATCATATTTCGCATGTATTCAAAGACAATCTCGGTATTTCCATACATCAATTCATTACCAAAAAGCGGCTATCGCTTTGCAAAGAAGCCATCGCTTGTAACATGAGTATTACAGAGGCATACCGAACCTTCGGTTTTGGCGATTATTCAAGTTTTTACCGTGCCTTCAAAAAAGAATACGGTATTTCGCCAAAGGATTATCAAGATATGCGAATCATGCCCTTGTAAAAATCAACTGCAAGTGGCAATGCACCTTGATAAACATTCTCATTTAACCCGTGAATGCTTGCGTATTGTTGGTCATCAATATAAATCGGTGCAAATCGCAAGCAATTTTCACTTAAATCGCGGTAAAACTTTGCATCCGTTCCTCCTGTCATTACATACGGACAAATTCCTACACCCGGATAAATGTCTGCCGCCACTTCTTCAATCATTTGAAACGGTCTGTTTTTATAATCCACTACTGGACAAGAATAATCTTTATAGATTACTTCTGTTTCCAAATCATATTTTTTCGCAACATTTTGAATTAAAGCAATACTTTCTTCCGTATCTTGATGTGGAATAAATCTCATATTTCCTGTTACGTATGCTTCCTGCGGCAAAACATTTAAGCCATCTGCTCCTTTTGCCATTGTAAACGCCAACGTCGTATGAAGCATTGCGCCGCCAGCCGAACTAATCATCGGAAGAAGTTTCTTCAAAATTCCTTCAAAAAGCCACATGTTTGCAAAAATAAGCTTCATCCCAAAATTCATATTTGGAGCCATTCTTCGAAACATTTCTTTTACAGTAGGATTAAACTTGTTTTTAAACGGGCTCTTCTTTTCAACAGCAGCCATAAACTTTCCAAGTCTCACAAGCGGAGTGTTTTTCTTTGGAGCACTTGCATGTCCTCCCTGACCTTTGGCAATGAATTTGATATCCCCGTAACCTTTCTCTAAAACACCCACCATACCGTAGATTCCTTTGACACCCGCTACAGGTTCCTCAATAATCATACCGCCTTCATCCATGAGATATGCTAATTTGACGCCTTTCTCCTTCAAATACTCAACCGTCAGCGGAGCACCTTCTCCGCTCCACTCTTCCGTACAACTACTTGCAAGGTAAACGTCACACTCTGGTTGATAGCCTTCTCCGATCAATTCTTCTACTGCAGTCAACATACAAAACAAGCTCGCTTTTGTATCAACCGCACCTCTTCCCCATACACGACCTTTTTCATCGATATCTCCAGAGAATGCTTCATGCTCCCACGTACCATTCGCCTCCACCACATCGTGATGACTCATGAATAAAATCGGATCACTGTTTCCTTTTCCGCTCCATCTATACAATAAACTTCCATTAAATACATTCTTTTCACAAGTCTCATGGAGTTTTGGAAACATTGTTTCTAAAATTTCATGAAACTCTAAAAACTTTGTTCTATCCTCTTCAAATCGACTAGAAATTGTCTCTTTTCGAATCAACTCCGCCAATTGTGTTCCATATTTTTCAGCGCGCTCGCTTATATCCAACTTCACACTAGCTTTCTTGGCAGATGTTGGTTTTAAGAAAATTGCTTTTGCCAGAACAATCAACACAACCGCTACCAAAAAACCCAAAACAATAAATAAAATTTCCATATTGGATCACCTTCTCTTATAGTTTTCCTTTTTTAAACAAAATAAATCCTATTAACAATGCCAATCCACCACTCGGAATGATAAGAATACTTGTTTCATTAATCATTGCAGGAACAAAGATGCACAGCAATGACATAATCAAAACTGGAGCGATTGCGATTTTAGGACCTTTCAAGTAATATTTCAACGCCAATGCCCCAAAAAGAGCTGGAACAACATTGTCAAACGCAGGTCTCAACACGTCACTCTCAAATACTGGTCTCAATGGAACTAATAAAATTACACCCGCTAAGATTACCACTGTTGTAACAATTGCACTCGTTGCTGTACTTATCGTAGAGATAATTTCATTCTCCGGTGTACCAACTTCTGTTTTTGCAATATCTCTCGCATTAATTGCACAAGGGATTTTCATATTGGTCACATTTCCGGTAATAAAAGAAATATAACTTCCTCCCACACCCAACATTGGTGTGTATACCAAAAATTCAACCACCGCTACTGGAACATAGATAACCGCCACATTTAAGAATCCCGCAAGAAATCCCTTAGTATCAATATGTCCATCATAAATTGCACCGATAGCAAAAGGCACTGCCACAAGAAGAAGAATCGCTGATATCATCATAATTCTTCCTATTGTATGAAGGCTATTGTTTAATTTTAAAACCACTTTTTCTTTTTCATTCATAGCAACTACCCCCATATTCCCTTCACAAATTCAACAAACACAGGCCACCACTGAGGAGCTGATGAAATCGCAACTGCTCCGGCCATAGCAATCAACATACTTGCAGCCAAACTGAAGTTTTCCAAAACAGCTTTTCCTTTTTTCTGAATAAAAAATTCAAAAATCGCCATAATCGCTGCCGCAAAAAGTGCTACAAAAAGAGGCATCCAATCACGACCTTTATCCACGCTTCCCACAACTGCTTTTCCAATGTAAGACCCTATGTAAGCACTACAAAGTCCGATAAACATTGCTGTTGTAGCGTGTGCACCAAATCCAGGCTTTCCCTTCCCTTCTTGTTTTGGTGCTTTCTGCACTTTTTTCAAGTAACCTTTCAAGAAGAAGGTATTCAAAACTGGACCACCCATAATACAAACTGTCATAACAAGAGCAACCGTAACAAATGCATCTACTGTCATTTGATCCATCTTAAATTCTGTGATTCCTTTAATGCTCGTCGCCGCAATTTCAGCAACATTCAACTCATATTGAAGTGCACCAATTACAGAAAGTCTCAGCCACGAAAACGGTACTCCCAAAGTTCCGCTCAATGCGATTACACCGAGCAAAATACTGATGGATGGCAACAATGTAAATGTTGCACTAGAAATAATCGTTTTTCTTAAAACCGCCTTATCCATTCCAAGTTTAATTCCTGCTCGATAACTTTTAACAAGAAATACAAAGCACATTACTGTGATAAACAAAAGGACTCCTGCCGTCATCATATAAAATACGCCGGAGTTAATCATTGACTTATAAGCTTCCATTTTACACCCTCTCTTTCTGTTTTTGTGGCATTGGCAACTGTGCCAATATAATTGCAACAAACATAAGCAAACAACCAATCAATTCTCTCGTTTCCAAAACTTCTCTCAATACCAGCCATCCTGCCAATACTGCAATCACCGACTCCAAACACATAATCAGAGATGCCACCGTCGGGTTTACATTTTTCTGCGCTACCACCTGTAATGTATATGCAACACCACTCGACAACACACCTGCATATAGAATCGAAACTTTTGCGTTCATGATATTACTTATATTTGGTTCTTCTGTAAACAACATCAATATTCCGGAAATAATCCCACACACTAAAAACTGAATGCAGGAAATTGTAATACCGTCTCCCTTCGGAGAAAAATAATCGATAATTAAAATATGAAATGAAAACAGCAGCGCACATACAAGAACCAGCAAATCTCCCGTAGCAAACGAGATTTCACCAGTCGGAATGCATAGCAAATACAATCCTACCACAGACAGTGCAACGCAAAACCAAATCAACACGGATACTCGTTTCTTTAAAAACAATCCCAATATAGGAACGATGACAACATATAACGCTGTGATAAACCCCGATTTTCCTACTGTTGTATATTTCATACCAACCTGTTGAAAAGAACTTGCGGCGCATAACGCAACTCCACAGCAAATTCCTCCAATCCACTCAATCTTCGTAGCAAACCCTTTTTTCCATTTTCCCAATAACAATATAACCGGAAACAACACAAGGCTACCTATGATACTGCGAACACAGATAAAGGTAAATGGTTCCACATGCTTCATCCCAACACTTTGTGCAACAAACGTGCTTCCCCAAATTGTAGCAGCTAACAATAACAGGAGTGAATTTCCCACCTGCGATTTTTTCATCCTATCTCTCCTCTTATTCTGTTCGTTCTAAGACTCTGTCGCACAAATCCCATACGTTCTGTCTGTGCGTTACTAAAAATACCGTACATTCCGTCATTTTCTTCAACGAGGTAATCAATACTCGTTCTGTTTCTGCATCCAACGCAGATGTAGCTTCATCCAACAATAAAATTGGACAATCGCTATAAATTGCTCGTGCAACGGCCAACCTTTGCATTTGACCTTCTGAAAGTCCATCTCCTCGTTCACCAAGAACTGTGTCATATCCTTTTGGAAGTTCACTCACAAATTCATGTGCGCAGGCAATTTTACATGCCTTCTCTACTTTTTCGTGATCTATATTTTCTGATTGTTCCGCAAATCCTACTACTTCCCATATAGTTCCACTCATCAAATAATTTCCTTGTGGCACATAGGAAAAAAGCCCCTTTGGAAGCTTTGACAAACTAATTTCTCCATCCTTTAAGGTAAGTACGATCTCCCCTTTATCTGGTTGATATACAGACAAGAGTAATTTCATAATCGTACTTTTTCCAATTCCACTATTTCCAATGAGTGCTATGAATTCTCCTTTTTTCACAGAAAAACTCTCTCTACTCAACACCGGTCGGTCCTTCTCATACGCAAACGAAACCTTTTTGAAATCAATCGACTTCATTTTCTGATAAACATCTTCTCGTGTATATGTACACTCCTCAAGCTTATTCGACGTTTTCTCTTGCGAAAATTCCATGAGTCGTTCTGCACTCGCCAACATACCTGTGTATTTTGGAAATGTATTTCCGATATTTACAAACGGAACCTGAATCTGTCCAATCAATTGAATGACTGACATGAGGGTTCCTGGTGATAAGTGACCTTTCAAAAGTTGATATCCGCACCAAGACAAACCAAACAGATATCCTCCTTGAATACAAAAACGAAGCCCTGTTCCCAAAAAGTTCATAACATAGCTGCGTTTTCTTCTCGCAATTCGATGCGCATTCATTTTTTCTTCGCCAATGCGTTCAATCTTATCTTCGCATCCAAATGCACGAATAACCAAAAGGCTTTCTATCGATTCTTGCAGGAAACTTCTAGTATTTCCATCCGCAACCTGTACTCGCTTGTGCATCTTCTTTTGCATGCCTCTTGGAAGAACAGACAATATGGCCAACAAACATCCGCCTACAAGCATCACCATAGAAATTTTTGGTTCAATCATTCCTACAACATACAATATACCAACGATACGAATCCCTATGGAGCACAGACTTGGAACTAATGTAACCGCTCCATCGGTAACAATCTGCGCATCCGAAGTAATTCGATTCATCAATTCACCTGTGTGAAATTCTTTTGTTTTTGCATATTCCGTTGCTAATATGTCGCCGAAAATTCTTTTTCTAAAACGATTCTCAATCAAAGCTCTCGTATCATCTTCCACCATTCGTTCTAATAATCGCAGAGAAATTTGCACAAGAATCACTATCGCCAAAACCACAACTGATGCCACAAATGCTTGCGTTTTCTTCTCAATCGCACTATCGATTACATACCGCAAACACAATGCAAACAACACTCCAGCTGCCGCCAACGTACCTTGAAGGATGCTGATAAACACAATATTCCATTTTTGTTTTCCTATTGTATGGCTTATCCACTTCAATGTCTTCATACATTCTCCCATCGTATCTTATTGATACTGCTCATCTATGTTTTCTAATGTCTTTTTCGCCTTTTGAAGTTTCTTCTCTAGTTTTTCTTTATCTTCCTGATATTTAAGTTCTACTTCAGGACTAATCCCATTCAAACAATTCTTATAATGTTCTCTCGCTTCCGTCGGACTACAAACAAGCAAATCTCGACTAACTACATATTCTTCAAAAGTGCTTAACATTCTTTGAAACGAAGACTCCTCATACTTTTGATATTCCAACTGAAAACCAGCTGTAAATATGATATTCGCATCTTGTGCCACCGCTTCTTTTAACCACTTCTTCGGTTTTGACGTCATGCTTCCCATTGCACCAATATGCCAAAGGCCGTCTTCATAGGCTGTCTGTAATGGCGATTCCTCGTCTTCTTTTTCAGATATTACAATCTGAAATCCCATTCGACTCAGACGTTTGTCCAAACTAGTCTGATAAGTGCCTCTTGGGAAATATATCACACCATTTGGATTCATATTCAGTGCAACCATTTCAGACTGAAGACTTCTCCACCAACTTTCCAAAGATGGGGATGATTCCCACTGTACACAAACGTTCCATCCCTTTTCCACCAACTCTTGATATTGCTCCACTGTAATGCAACCTTCTTTTCCCGGAAATTGACTAGAATTAACCGCCAAAGTTCCTGCCATCCCCTTTTTTAACATATACGGGTAACATTCTTTATAGATATCTTTATTCAAATCTGTAAATAGAACTTGTGTCGTCGCTTTTGCCGTTGTAAGTTCTTTATAATTTTGCTCTAGCAATTTGATTTGTCGTTCCAAATCACGACATTCAACTTCTGCAGAACGTCGTTCTTCTTGCCATGCTCTATATGCAGCATCTTTCTCATTATCTTTTTTCGTAAGATATCCACAAAACGCAAATAAAGCCACAAGTAGAAATCCTGCTATAATGACTACAATTTGTTTTGGTCGCATGTTTCCTTATCTCTCCTTCTAAAGATTCTAACTCCTTTTCTAATAACTCGGAATCCAAGACGTAATACCCATCGAATCGGAGTACACACACAATACAATTGAATATATAACTTATACGTCCAACCGTTCAAATTCACTTTTTTATCGCCTCGATAAAATTCCGTCAACACGCCAAGAATCTGTTCATCCTTAATTCCATATTCTTTTTGATCGCAATTATCCCCTCTAATCACATAAGAATCCTTGGAGACTTCCAGCACACGATGCAAAATGTGATTATCTCCCACTTTATAAAGTGCCACGTCATATTTTTTCAAACGTTCCGTACATTTTTTGACGACAATTACATCTTTTCGATTTCGAATCATCGGATACATGCTCATCCCAGCAGTAGTGGACACAAACACTCCTTCTGTCTCCAATACTTCTTTGATCTCTTTTATATTATTCATCTGCCAAAAATTCCATTTCTTTCATTTTAGACAAAAAGTCTTGTACATCCTGTCTTACTTCTTCTATTGTCACCTGATATTTTTCTTGCAAAGTCTTCACAATCTCTTCTTCTTCCAATCCCTGTTGCAAGCATTCCCAAATATCTTTTCCAGTACGATTTAACTTAATCATCCCATGAAATGTTTTACTCGCTTCACCAACTGCGATTACCACATATTGTCCTGCCACCTCTCTCATGACAAATCCATCTTTCACTCGCATGGCTTTTCCTCCTTACATGTACTCATATATTCAAAATTGTATCACAAAACAAAATATTTGTAAAAGATTATTCCTCTAGAACAAAGAGAGAGCATTAATTATTTAAAAAATCTATAAGAACTTACTTTTTGCCAAAAAGTGTTGTATAATGATTTTATTCTAACAGGAGGTGTGGATTATGTTTTTTACCGTAAACCTAGCAGGAAACACTATACAAATATGTGGGCAAGGTCCTTCATTACAAACTTTTTTCAAGGATTATATCGTATCAAATGAACAGATTGATTTTTCAATTTCTTGTTCTGAACAAGAAGTCTTAAGCGAGCAATCTACCTGCACAGAGAACTTTTCCTACGAATATATAGAAACTTTGGTTATTTTACGTAAAATCGCCGAGATTCTTCCTTTAAAAAACGGCTTTCTATTCCACGGTGCATCTATTTCTTACCAAGGAAAAGCATATCTATTTGCGGCACCTAGCGGAACAGGAAAATCTACTCACATACGCTTGTGGCGTAACTATATCGGAAAAGACGTTGGTATCATCAATGGTGATAAACCGTTCATCACGTTCAACGAACCACAACCTCTTGTACACGGTTCTCCGTGGGCCGGAAAAGAAAAATGGCAAAAAAACTGCAGTGCACCTCTAAATGGTATTTGCTTCATTCGCCAAGGCACCAGCAACACAATCCGAAAAACAAGTATTTTGGAATCACTTCCACTACTTTTAAATCAGATTTATATGCCACAAAACGAAGAATCAGCACAACAAACACTCTTCCTTATCGATTTGCTAATCAAAAAAGTGCCTTTATATCTTTTAGAGTGCGATATGTCCGAGGAAGCAGTTCGTTGCAGTTTTGAGCAATTGACAGGGCTTCCTTATCCTCCCAAAACTGAATGTTAAATCTTTTCAGAATTTCACCACAAAAAAACCTTGCCATTAAGGCAAGGTTTTTATTTATACTTCATTACTATTGTCTTTTCTTTCTTACAATCACAACACCTGAACCCAATACTACAAGAGCTGCAGCTGTCCAAATCATCCATGCCGAAGAATTTACTCCTGTTGCTGGAGATTGTCCTGATCCTGAACCTCCACTCACTTCTACAAAAATAGCAATTGGAGATAAATCATCTGTTACTACAGTAACTGTTTTGTTTGCTTTATCAAAACCAGATTCTTCCAAAATTTCCCATGCGCCATCTTCAACACTATAGTGAAGAACTTTTACGTCTGTACAATTATTGCTTAATGCAGGAACTTTAAGTGTAACTCTATGGTTGTCGTCACCTGGTTCTTTTGCTCCACCGTTAACAGCATATAAGTCAAAAATCTTTGTAAGATCTTTCATTCCTTTCAATTTTGCCAAAATAGAAGAATTGCTTCCCAACAATTGAGCCAATGTCATTGTTTCAGCATTGTAAGCTAAAATATTTCCTTTGTTTGCAATTGGTTCATTATTGTTATTATCATCAGTAAAGGCAGCTGTACCGCTTCTGATAATATAACTTCCAACATTTGGGCCAACTACTGTTACATTTCCTTGTGAACTACCTGCTGCTGAAACTCCCATCACTGTAGCAAGTGCGAACACCATAATTAAGATTCCTGCTAAAATTTTCTTTTTCATACTAAACATTTCCTTTCTTATTACTTTATAGACAATAGTACCGCCTGTACTAGATATCTCTGGTTCGGATTCCCATTACATGTAGATAATGTTATAATCTTATCCTTCGCTGTAATTGGTACCGTCGTATCTATATTACTACTCATTTCCTTTTTTGTCAAAACACTATTTATATATGTCTCATATATAATATCATCTTTGAAATCAAAACTCAACATTAAATGTCTAGAATCATAGGTATAAGCAGCAAAAATTTTATATTTTAGTACTTTTCCTTCTTGATAAATATAAACATCTCGATTTTCTTCAAAAAACTTTCGATCTTTATACTTATGTAACGTCTTGAACATCGAACCATTTTTCATGTTATGACCATAAATCAACGTATTAGGATCTTCAAAATCTTTCTGATTATAATCCTCTGTAAAAATGGCTCCTTCTACACGTTTTCTCCCATCTACGGTATGATTGAGGTAATATCCATTATCACCTTCACGCTGTACAATTGGGTAATCTACATTCGTACCCGGAATACGTATCCATGCATAAACATCTGGATATTGAGCTGTAAGGCTCTCAAAATCGATTGGGTTGATATCCTCTTCCTTAATCTCTGGAAGTTCCAATACCGGATCCACGCCAAAATCAACTTTCAAATCCTCGTACACAGCTCCCGCATTCTTTTCCGAAAGATATTTTTCAAGTCCCCAATAACCAAAGACTATTCCAGCTACTATTATTATAATACCGATTATAATGAAAATTCTCTTTTTCATAACGAATCATCCTGCACTTCTTCATAAAACAATTGGAGAACCAATTCATATAATGCATCATCAGTTACATGATACTCGTCGAAATCCGCCCCGTCAACTGTTTTTCCTGGGATATCATAAAATATATCCTTGGACTCATTTTCCGCTTGCAATAATTTTGCAAACACATCATTCCTGATATTTGTAACCATGTATGGTTTCATATTTTCATACAAGTTCACAACAAACTCTTTGTCTTTTGTTGCAGATTCTTTTGCTTTCTCAGCAAACGCCTTTGCAAACACTTTCTGACGTGTTCCACGATCCATTGCGCTTTGTCTGATATCAGTATCTCGATAACGAACAAACATCTCTGCATTTTCTTCCGTAATTAGTACGTTTGCGCCTTGTTCAAATTCTGGATTGACATCACTCAATGTATCATTCGGAACAACCACTTCCACACTGCCTACCATTTTTACCGCTGCAGGTATTCCATCCATATTAATAGCACAATATCCTTGAATCGGCACTCCGTATAGTAAACTTTGAACCGCTTCTTTCATAAGTTCGCAGCTTTTCGATTTCCCATCTCCAAATGCGTACTGTATATTCAAGTGGTCTGTTGACAATCCTAGGTCTTCTCCTCCCGGAGAAAATGTGCGAATCACAGTCATTGTATCTCTCGGAATCGCAATGCATCGTATCGTATTCTCCACTCGATCATAGGATACAAAAAGAATCGCATCCGCTTGTCCTGCCGTACCTGGTGCTTTATCTTCCTTTGTAACTTCTCTCTTATCAATACCAAGGAATAAATAATTGCTCAAATGTTCATTATATCGATATTTTTTTCCGTCGTACACAACAAGGTCTTCATCTTCGATTTCTGTAAATTCTGGAGACAAAGAATCTTTTTTGTCCACAGCAAACCAAATTCCAATTCCAAGTATAAGAACCACGGCTAAACTAATTAAAACGATTAAGATTGTTTTTCTTTGCTTTTTCATATTTTACCTATTTTTCAAGTGCCGGTCCATAATATCCGTCATTTCGTCCATATCCTTTGACGTAACTAGAACGGTAGCCACGACCCTCTCGGCTCACTTTATTGAGAACTGCCCCTAAAATTTTGCAACCGCTTTTTTCTAATTGTGTCTTCACCTTTTGAGCAATACGATAACTAGTCGCTCCTTTTTCCAACACTAAAACAGCTCCATCACAATATTGTCCAATTACAGCAGCATCTACCACACATCCCAAAGGAGGAGTATCTATAATTACATACTCAAACACTTGTTTCGCAGCCTTCAACAATTTTCCAAATTGCTCATCTCCTAAAATTTCCGTAGGATTTGGGGCATACGGTCCAGACAAAATCATATATAAATTTTCATAATTTGTTTTGTAAACCACTTCATCAATTTGTTCTACTTGTCCACTCAGGTATTGCGAAAGGCCTTTGGTTTCCTCTTGAATATCATATCTTGATTTATATACAGACTTTCTAATATCCGCATCAATCAAGAGTACTTTCTTTCCAGCTTTTCCTAAGTGCGCCGCAAGGTTAAAACATATTTCACTTTTCCCCTCGCCACCAAAGCAACTAGTCAACAAAATAACTTTATTATTTTTCCCCGAAAAGCTTACATTTGTACGTAACATTTTGAGTGCTTCTTCAAAGAAGTGATCTTCAGGATTCGTGTCTGTTAAAACGATATTTTTATATGCCATGTCTTACTTCACCTCTCCTTTTTTTCTTCTTTTATCTTTGCGATAGGAAGCTCTCATCGGCACACTTGCCAAAGTTGGAATTCCTAAATATTTTTCTACATCTTCTTCGGATTGTATTGAATCGTTTAATAGCTCAAGTACAACGATAATTGCACACACCAACAATGCTCCTAACAAAAATCCAATCATCGCATTTTTTGAAATCTTAGGACCAATCTTGAAGACACTTACTTCACCTTCTTCAATAATCTTTGGTGGAGTTACTTCCATCTTATCCCCAACAAATTCCGCGGATACTTTTGACAACTCATCTACGATTTTTTTAGCTTGTTTCGCATTATTTGTAGTTACAGAAATTGTTAAGATACGTGTGTCTTCTGGATTGCTAATTGAAACTTTTCCTTTCAATTGCTTATATGTCATTTTTAAGTCCAAATTTTCAATTACCTTTTCCAACACAGGACGACTTGTAATCAAAATAGTATAATCTTTCGTCAATTGACTTCCAATTTGCAAATCAGCAAGCGATGTCAATGTTGTCTCTTTTGTCAGCACTAACATGGTAGATGTAGATGTGTAGGTCGGTTCTGTCTTGAAATATGTATAACCAGCCATACCACAAGCCGACACTGCTGCAACAATGATAATCAACCAAACTCTCTTCAATAGTGCATAGAAAATCCACACTAGATCAATTTCTTCATCAAATACTTTCTTTTCCATATTTTTTCCCTTCCTTATTACTTCGTGTCAGACAATATACGCTCACAATTGCCACACAAAAGTTTCTCTAAATACTGTTGGCTCACCACCTTTTGAACCAATTGTAAATTCAATATTTGGTACGGCGGACGCGTTTCTAAATTATGCATATCCGATCCAAGAAAATCTATTTTTTCATTCTTCAAACAAGCTCTAGACCATCTTCTGATCCGACTAAAAATCTTTCCTTGGACTGCCCGCACGTTCATTTGGAGTAATGCTCCGCCTTCTTTTATCTGGTCTATATTCTTATTTTGACGCAAGCATTCGTATCTCTCTACATGTGCAATAATCGGAATGTATCCACTATCTTCAAACTCTCTTACCGCATGATACATCACCGAAAAGCTCGTATTCTCGTCAAACTCCAGCAACACATACCTGCTGTCCGCTAACGTTAGAATCTTTCCGTTTTTCAAATCTTTTAAAACATCTATGCTATAAAAAATCTCATGACCCGGAAAAATTTCCATGTTAATACCATAATCTGCAAAAAGTTTTTCCTGTATAAAGTTACATGCTTGACGCACAATTTCTGCAGATACATTTTCGTTCCATGGATAGTAGTGTGGGGTGGCAATCACTTTTTCAACACCATTTTTTGCACTTTCAACAAGCATTTCAAGACTCATTTGTAAATCTTTCGCCCCGTCATCAACTTCTGGCAAAACATGTGTGTGTATATCTATAATCATATCAATTCCTCACCACTTCTTTCATGGTACACTATAATACAATATCATATCATTTTTCTTTTACTTTAGCAAGCATTGATACAAAAGAATAAAGAGTTTCATTGCGAAATTTCTTATTACACAAAAAAAGCCAGTTCCTCATACGAGAAACTGGCTTTTGAATGTTTAAAATTATAATTGTGGACCTGCTTCTACCAAAGCTTTTCCTGCTTCGTTTGTAGTATATTTATTGAAGTTCTTAATGAAACGTCCAGCAAGGTCTTTTGCTTTTACTTCCCATTCTGTTGCATCAGCATATGTGTCACGAGGATCAAGGATTCCTGTGTCTACACCTGGAAGTTCTGTTGGAACTGCAAAGTTGAAGAATGGAATTTCTTTTGTTGCAGCTTTTTCAATTGATCCATCAAGAATTGCATCGATGATACCACGTGTATCTTTGATTGAGATACGTTTTCCTGTACCATTCCATCCTGTGTTTACTAAGTATGCTTTTGAACCATTTGCTTCCATTTTCTTAACTATTTCTTCAGCATATTTTGTTGGATGTAATTCCAAGAATGCTTGACCGAAGCAAGCTGAGAATGTAGGTGTTGGTTCTGTAATACCACGTTCTGTTCCAGCAAGTTTTGCTGTAAATCCTGATAAGAAGTAGTATTTTGTTTGTTCTGGTGTCAAAATAGATACTGGAGGAAGTACTCCGAATGCATCTGCTGATAAGAAGATTACGTTTTTAGCAGCTGGTGCTTTTGACACTGGACGAACAATATTTTCGATGTGATCGATTGGGTAAGAAACGCGTGTGTTTTCTGTAACGCTTCCATCAGCGAAATCAATCTTTCCATCTTTATCTAATGTAACGTTTTCTAATAATGCGTTACGTTTGATTGCATTGTAAATGTCTGGTTCTGATTCTTTATCAAGGTTGATAACTTTTGCGTAGCATCCACCTTCGAAGTTGAATACACCATCATCATCCCATCCATGTTCGTCATCTCCGATAAGAAGACGTTTTGGATCTGTAGATAATGTTGTTTTACCTGTTCCTGAAAGACCGAAGAAAATAGCTGTATTTTCGCCGTTCATATCTGTATTTGCTGAACAGTGCATTGAAGCAATACCATTTAATGGAAGGAAGTAGTTCATCATTGAGAACATACCTTTCTTCATTTCTCCACCGTACCATGTGTTAAGAATTACTTGTTCTTTGCTTGTAATATTGAATGCTACTGCTGTTTCTGAATTCAATCCTAATTCTTTGTAATTTTCAACTTTTGCTTTTGAAGCATTGTATACTACGAAATCTGGTTCGAAGTTTTCAAGTTCTTCTGCTGTTGGTTGAATAAACATGTTTTTAACGAAGTGTGCTTGCCAAGCTACTTCTACTACGAAACGGATAGCCATTCTTGTGTCTGCGTTAGCACCACAGAATGCATCTACTACGAATAATCTTTTGTTTGAAAGTTCTTCTTTTGCAAGGTCTTTCAATACTGCCCAAACTTCTTCTGAAATTGGGTGGTTATCATTTTTATATTCATCGCTTGTCCACCAAACTGTATCTTTTGAGTTTGCATCCATAACGATGTATTTGTCTTTAGGAGAACGTCCTGTGTAGATACCTGTCATTACGTTAACAGCACCAAGTTCACTTTCTTGTCCTACTTCAAAACCTT
This sequence comes from Faecalimonas sp., assembly GCA_045578495.1. Lineage (GTDB taxonomy): Bacteria > Bacillota > Clostridia > Lachnospirales > Lachnospiraceae > Faecalimonas. The sequence continues at coordinate 13,020 of JAZNKI010000036.1, read as the reverse complement.
CTAACCCAGCTTTTGTTTCTTCTTCGAATAATACTTCATAAGAAGGGTTGTATACAATTTCTGTAGTTCCGGTAATACCATATTGTTCCAAATTAATTTTTGACATTTGCCTTCTACCTCTCTTTTTCTTTTTTTGAGTCTTTATTGATTCGGAAGCACACCGAGGTTCTCCGATTTTCAATCTAAAAAGTATTATACAAGATTTTTTTTCATTTGTATAGTCTAAATTGATAAATTTTTCACATATTTGTATTTTTCTTATATTTCTGCATCAAATCTGCTTATTTACACTCGTGACAGCAGAACTACGCTTCGCTCGTTTTCACTAAGAGTACACATGTTTCCACATGTACCGTCATCGGAAATTGATCCACCGGTCTCACCTTTTGTAATTCATATCCATTCTCACACAGATACTTTAAGTCTCTTGCAAGGGTTGCGCTATCACAACTCACATAGACAATTCGTTCCGGCTTCATATCCACCATGGTCTGAAGAAGCGTCTCATCACACCCTTTTCGCGGTGGGTCCACTACAATCACATCCGCATATACCTGATGTTTCTCATATTGTTCCGGCAAGACTTCCTCTGCTTTTCCCACGAAAAATTCCGTATTATCAATCTGATTAATCTTTGCATTATTTCTCGCATCGTCAATCGCCTGTGGTACAATCTCCACGCCATATACCTTTTTTGCTTTTTGTGCAAGGAATAAGGAAATGGTTCCGATTCCACAGTAAAGATCCCACACAGTCTCTTCCCCTTTTAACCCTGCATATTCCAAAGCCAATCCATATAAAGTCTCTGTCTGCATCGGATTTACTTGGAAGAAAGAAAGTGGCGAAATCTGATATTTCACATCGCCAATATAATCCGTGATATAAGATTGTCCCCAGAGAACTCCGATTTCTTTTCCCATAATAACATTTGTGTTCTCTTTATTCACACTATAAGTAATGCTTGTCATTCCGACAATTGTGGTTAACTGTTCCACAAGTTTGTCTGCATTTGGAATCTTATCCCCATTAATCACTAGGCATACCATAATCTCCTTGGTGGTAAATCCATAGCGAATGAGCACATGGCGGACAAGACCCGTCTGCGTTTCTTCATCATAAGCTGTAATTCCATATTGATTCATAAACGCTACAATGATTTCCAAAATCTCTTTATTAATCGAAACACCAAGAACACATTCCGTATTTGGAATAATCTGATGTGTACGTCCCGCATAGAAACCAGTCACAACGCGGCCATTTCTATCTGTGCCAATCGGAAACTGTGCCTTATTCCGATAATAAAATGGCTCCTCCATTCCGCAAATCGGTTCCATGACGCCATCCAACACTTCCGCATCAAACCCGCCGATTCTCTCAAGATTTCCACGAACTTTTTTCGCCTTAAAATCCAACTGTGCCTCATAGGAAAGTTCTTGTATTTGGCATCCTCCACATTGCCTTGCGACCGGACATCTTGCCTGCACGCGATGTGTGGACGGTTTAATAACCTTCAACATCTTTGCATAACCGTAGTTTTTCTTCGGCTTTGTTACGACAGCCTCTACCGTGTCCCCGATAATTGCATCCTTGACAAAGAGGGTATAGCCATCTACTTTGCCAATACCCTCTCCATTTACACCGATATCTTCAATTGTCAAAATGATTTTCTCATTCTTATTCATCTCTTATAAGCTACTCTTTCTAATATTTGAATCAAATAGGCGATTAAATCCTTGCCAGTCTGCGCCATCTTTGTCCTTGAATAATTCTGTCAGTGTCTGCATCTTCGCATCTGTTGCATCTGCATAGTGAAGCGCAATCGCCTCTGGAATCGCTGGTTTCTTCGGAGAACCATATTCAAACTCTCCGTGATGAGCAACCACACAATGTTTTAATTCATTCGCAATTGTCTCTGGGAATCCTTCAATTTTGCGCACGCCTTCTCCAATCATTTCTACACCGATCACAATGTGACCAAGGAGTTGCCCTGCATCCGTGTAATCATTTTCCGGGAAAGTAGAAAGTTCTTTCGTCTTTCCGATATCATGGAACAACGCTGCAGAATACAGTAAATCTCTGCTTAAAATCGGATATGTATCCGCAAGATATTCACAGAATTTCAAAATACTAAGTGTATGTTCTAACAGTCCACCTGCAAAGCTGTGATGCACACTTTTCGCCGCGGAATGGGCACAAAATATTTTGATGAATTCTTGATCAAACTTAAAAAAGTTCTCTGCTAATTGACGCAAATATTTATTTTCAATCCTACTAATAAACACAAGTAATTCTTGATACATGCCATCCACATTTTTTTCGCTTGTCGGCATATAATCCGCTGCGACATACTCATCTTCATAAGCCTTTCGAAGCTGTTTGATGTTCAGTTGTAAGTTATTATTATAACTTGTCACCTCTCCAAAAACATCCACAAAATCCATCTCATCATAATCCGCAATACCACCCGAGTTTGGATCCCATACTTTTCCGTCTATCGTTCCCGTCTTATCCTGTAACACAAGATTATCATATGGCTTCCCATTTCGTGTTTCTGCTGAGCGTTTGTTTTTACAAAGATAAATCGAACGAACAATGTCGCCTTCTTTTAACGTATTGATATATCTCATCTTTTCAAATTCCTCTCTGTCAATCCTTCCATTAGTATACAATATTTTCTCTTTCTTTTGCAACTCAAATAAGGTAAAATACAAGCAGGGTGAAAAGATATGAATCAAAAAACATTAGTAAAATTAGAATTTGACAAAATCATAAGTTTATTGGCGAACGAGGCTTCTTGTGAGACTGGGAAAAAACGTTGTCTCTCCCTCAAGCCAATGACAAATTTAGAAGAAATAAATATTGCAGAAGAACAGACAGCCGCGGCCTTTTCACGCATTGTAAAAAAGGGACGTCTATCTTTTAGCGGTTGTTATCCAATTGAAGCATCTATGATGCGCCTAGAAGTCGGAGGGGTTTTAAACAGTGCCGAATTGCTCCGCATATGTAAACTCTGTGAAGTGGCTAACCGCGCAAAGTCTTACGGTCGCCACGATACTGTGGACGAGTTATCCGATTGCCTAGACCCGTACTTTGAGCAAATTTCTCCTTTGACCCCATTGGCAAACGAGATTCGAAGATGCATCATTGATGAAGACGAAATCAGTAGCGACGCAAGCAGCAATTTAAAGCAAATCCGCAGAAGCATCTCCCAACTCAACGACAAGGTGCATTCTACCTTAAACGCTTTAGTGAATGGTTCACTCAGAACCTATTTGCAAGATGCCATTATCACAATGCGTGGCGATCGCTATTGCATCCCTGTCAAAGCAGAATACCGCAGTCAGGTAAACGGTTTGATTCACGACCAATCTTCTACCGGATCTACGCTTTTCATTGAGCCTATGGCAATTGTAAAATTAAACAATGACCTCAAAGAACTCTATGCAAAAGAACAAGAAGAAATCCAAGTAATTCTTGCACGTCTCAGTGTGGAAACAGCCGAATATATTGCAGAATTGCGCACCAATTATCAACTACTCGGAGAATTGGATTTTATTTTTGCAAAGGGTGCTCTCGCGCTTTCTATGAATGCGAGCAAGCCTATTTTTAACACCACAGGGTACCTGCATATTCGACAAGGACGTCATCCGTTACTTGATAAAAAGACTGTGGTTCCGATTACCATTATGCTTGGCGGTGACTTTGATCTGTTAATCGTTACTGGTCCTAACACTGGAGGAAAGACGGTTTCACTAAAAACAGTCGGTCTCTTTACATTGATGGGGCAATCCGGTCTTCATATCCCTGCCTTGGACCGATCCGAACTTGCTGTATTTGAAAATATTTTTGCAGATATCGGAGATGAACAAAGCATTGAACAAAGTTTGAGTACATTCTCGTCTCATATGACGAATATTGTTTCCTTCTTAAATGAAGTAAATGAACATTCGCTAGTTCTTTTTGACGAGCTCGGCGCTGGAACCGATCCTACGGAAGGGGCAGCCCTAGCCATGGCTATCCTTTCGCATTTACACGAACGAGGAATTCGCACCATGGCAACTACCCACTACAGCGAACTGAAAGTCTTTGCACTTTCCACTCCAGGTGTAGAGAATGCTTGCTGTGAATTCGACGTAGAAACATTACGCCCTACCTATCACTTGTTGATTGGAATTCCTGGAAAAAGTAATGCATTTGCGATTTCAAGTAAATTAGGGCTACCTGACTTCATCATTGACAACGCAAAAAATCATCTTTCAGAACACGATGAATCTTTTGAAGATTTGTTAAGCGATTTAGAAATCAGTCGCAAAACCATCGAAAAAGAACAAGCCGAAATCAATGAATACAAACATGAAATCGAGCAGTTCAAGCAAGAGTTAAATAAAAAGCAAGAAAAACTAGATGCTCGAAGCGAGCGAATCATTAACGAGGCAAACGAGAAAGCAAATGCCATCTTGCGCGAAGCCAAAGAATTTGCAGATGAAACCATGAAGCAGTTCCGAAAATTCGGAAAAGAAAACATCTCTTCTGCAGAAATGGAGAAAGAGCGCGAGAAATTAAGACAACGCATCGCAAAAACACAAACCAAGAGTAACCTCAATGTACAAAAACCGATAAAGCAACATAAGCCAAGCGAGTTTAAGTTGGGCGAATCCGTGAAAGTTCACAGCCTCAATCTAAAAGGAACTGTAAGTTCCTTGCCGGATGCAAAAGGAAACTTGTTTGTACAAATGGGAATCATGCGTTCGCAAGTACACATTTCAGATCTGACAATTATTGAAGAACCATTGTCTGCAACGGAACGCCAACGTCAACGGACTTCAACCGGAAAGATGAAGATGAATAAGTCGATGACCGTACGACCAGAAATCAATCTTCTTGGAAAGACTGTGGATGAAGCAATTGCGGAGCTCGACAAATATTTGGACGACGCTTACCTCTCTCACTTGAGTCCTGTTCGGATTGTACACGGAAAAGGTACCGGAGCACTTCGCGCCGGCATACACAATTATTTAAAACGTGTGAAATATGTAAAAACTTTCCACTTGGCCGCTTACGGTGAAGGAGATGCAGGTGTTACAATTGTAGAATTCAAATAAAAAAAGAACCGATATTAATCGGTTCTTTTTATGTTAAAATTATTCAGCTGAAATAGCTCCTACTGGACATTGTTCTTCGCAAGCACCACATTCTAAGCATGTATCTGCGTCGATTACGTATTTGTCATCACCTTCAGCGATCGCTTCTACTGGACATTGTGCTGCACAAGCTCCACAGCTTACACATTCATCACTAATTACGTATGCCATTTATGTATCCTCCTTTTTGTGATTATCAGACCCTCTTGTCTGCCTTTTTGTTTATTCTAATACAATTTTTCAAAAGATACAAGGGATTTCTTTTGGAAGAAAAGATTTCTTCACTTTCCATCTTTTTGTACCTTGCCTATTGCTGATATCCTTGCGCACGTTCATATTGCAAAATAACATCTTTATTTGCTCTCTCGTATTCATTCAACATACTTTCTTGGAATGCATCTGCCGCTATCGATGGTGTATACCATGATTTTGAATTAAAATATGCTTGCAGTTCTGCATCTTTAAACATTCTTCCATGTCTCGCATAGATCTCATTTCTTGCAATGCGACAATCATACGCTGTTAAACCACGCAAATCATTTTCCGTTATGTAAGTAGAACTGCTTTGTGGCAATACGTAGTCTCCATTGCCCATTTCATTGCCTTGATTAAGTCCACCTACTGGAGTTTCTTCCTCTTCTTCTTCCTCCTCTTCCTCTTCTTCCTCATATTCGTCTATTGGTACTTCTTGTGCTACTTGTTTTGTTTTGCCAAACCAATTTCCGAAACTACCTTTTCCCAGGGAGAATCCAAAGATTCCAAACACAAGTACCATAAACACCAAGAAGATAACCAATAAAACCAATGCGATAATTACTCCTATTACCAAACAAGAGGCACCTTTTTTCTCAGGTTTCTTTCCTTGCATAGTTGGTTGATTTTGACCTGGCGTTTCTCCCGGAGCTTGAACTCGTTTTCCACATTTAGGGCAAACCTTTGCACCCTCTGGTAACATCTGTCCACATTTTCCACAAAACATTTCTCTTCTCCTTTTCTCTCGTTCCTTATTTTTTCTTTGCTTCTCTATATGCTTTTAAAATAGTATTTTTTGCTGCAACCGCTTCTTCTTTGGTCGCTTCTCTTGTATCATTCAATGGGTACTCCATATTTAGATTTTCATATTTCACTTTTCCCATGGAATGATACGGCAAAACATCCAATGCCTTTACATTTGTAAGAGTTGCCATAAATTTACCCAATTGCTCCAAGTACTCTCTATATAAAGTAATCCCTGGCACAATCACATGTCTTATCCAAATCGGAATTCCTTTCTCATCCAAATATCTGGCAAAGGCAAGTATGGATTGATTCGAATGAGACGTCAACTCCTTGTGCTTTTCATCATCAATATGTTTAATGTCTAACATGACAAGATCTGTCACATCCATTAATGTCTCGATTTTCTGCATCAGGTTGTGATTTTCCGGTTGAAAAACAATACCCGAGGTATCTATGCATGTATGATACCCTCCTTCATGCAATTTTGTAAATAGTTCAATGAGAAAATCCAACTGCAACATTGGTTCTCCACCGGTCACAGTCACTCCGCCAGTTTTATAAAATGCGGTGTTGTGATAAAACTTCTTCAACACCTCTTCAACCGTCATCTCAGTACCCTTATTTACTTCCCACGTATCAGGATTGTGGCAATATTGACAACGCATTGGACACCCTTGCAAAAAGATTACATATCGAAGACCTGGTCCATCCACTGTTCCACATGTTTCAATGGAATGAATATATCCCTTTGTCATAGTATACCACCTTCCTTTCTACTCATAAAGCCTCTTAACATGTATTATAAAACAGGGGATGGAAAATATCCATCTCCTGTTAAAAATTTTTACATATCTTCGTGGAATGTACGTGAAATTACATCATCTTGTTGTTCTTTTGTAAGTTTAATAAAATTTACTGCATATCCAGAAACACGCACCGTCAATTGTGGGTAATTTTCTGGATGTTTTTGTGCATCTAATAATGTTTCTCTTGTAAACACATTTACGTTCAAGTGATGTCCACCTTTTTCTACATATCCATCTAACATATTTACCAAGTTATCAATTTGTTGTTGATTTACTGCCATATAAAATTCCTCCTTATTTGTTATCAATACTGTCCATAATATTTGGAATGTTACAAGCCTGATTTCCGCATTCCTCTAATCTATCAAGATCCAAGTCCCCTGCAAAAATCTGATCCTCTTTTCCAAGCGCTCCTGGAATAATAGAGAACGTATTCGAAATACCATCTTGCGCATGTCTAAATGGAATCTTTGCTACAGAGGCAAGCGATGCCAACGCGCCATGTGTATCACGTCTGTGCATTGGGTTTGCTCCTGGTGCTAATGGTTCTCCTAACTTTCTACCATCTGGTGTGTTTCCTGTTTTCTTACCGTATACTACATTTGAAGTAATTGTAAGAATAGACATTGTCGGAACACCATGACGGTATGTGTGATGTTTACGGATCTTATCCATAAATGAACGTACAACCATAACCGCCAATTCATCTACATCATCATTGTCATTTCCATATTTCGGGAAATCACCTTCTACTACATAATCTACTACCAATCCATCTTCATCACGAATTGCTTTTACTTTTGCATATTTGATAGCACTTAATGAATCTGCTACAACAGAAAGCCCTGCGATACCTGTTGCGAAATAACGTTTTACTTCTCTGTCATGAAGAGCCATCTGGATCTTTTCATAACAATATTTATCATGCATGTAGTGGATAATGTTGAGTGTATTAACATAAAGTCCTGCTAACCATTCCATCATTGCATCAAATTTTTCCATAACATCATCAAACTCAAGGTAATCACCTTCTACTGCGCGATATTTTGGTCCGACTTGAGCTTTTGATTTTTCATCCACACCACCGTTGATTGCGTATAACAAACATTTTGCAAGGTTCGCACGTGCTCCGAAGAATTGCATTTCCTTACCAACTCTCATCGAAGATACGCAGCAAGCAATTGCATAGTCATCACCGTGTGTTGCACGCATCATATCATCATTTTCATATTGAATAGATGAAGATTTGATTGACATCTTTGCACAATATTCTTTAAACGCTTTTGGCAGTCTTGTTGACCAGAGAACCGTTAAGTTTGGTTCTGGAGCTGTTCCAAGGTTGTCCAATGTATGCAAGAAACGGAATGATGTTTTTGTTACAAGTGGACGTCCATCAATACCAACACCACCGATTGACTCTGTTACCCATGTTGGGTCACCGGAGAACAATGCATTGTATTCTGGTGTACGAGCAAATTTTACAAGACGCAATTTCATTACAAAGTGGTCAATGAATTCTTGTGCTTGTTCTTCTGTAATTAATCCTCTGTCCAAATCACGCTTGATATAGATATCTAAGAATGTAGAAGTACGTCCAAGACTCATTGCTGCACCATTTTGTTCTTTAACTGCTGCAAGATATCCAAAGTATGTCCATTGGATTGCTTCCTGCGCATTTGCAGCTGGTTTTGAAATATCGTATCCATAGATTTCACCCATTTTTTGCAATTCACCAAGTGCACGGATTTGTTCTGCCAACTCTTCACGAAGACGAATATTTTCACCTGTCATTCTCACTAAAGAAGTTGCAAGTTGTTGTTTTTTGTCTTCAATCAAAATATCTGTTCCGTAAAGGGCTACACGACGATAGTCACCGATAATACGTCCACGTCCATATGCATCTGGAAGTCCTGTAATGATACCTGACTTTCTAGCTGCTCTCATTTCTGGTGTGTATGCATCAAATACACCTTGATTGTGTGTCTTTCTATATTCTGTAAAGATTTTTACAATTTCAGGATCTACTTCGTAACCATTTTCGCTACAAGCATTTTGTGCCATACGGATACCGCCATATGGTTGAAGTGAACGCTTGAATGGTTTGTCTGTCTGAAAACCTACAATTGTTTCTAAATCTTTATTCAAATATCCAGGTCCGTGTGATGTAATGCTTGATACAATTTTTGTATCCATATCCAGCACTCCACCTGCTTCTCTTTCTTGTTTCGACAATTCCATTACCTGTGCCCAAAGCTTTGTTGTCGCTTCTGTAGGTCCAGCTAAGAATGAGTCATCTCCTTCATATGGTGTGTAGTTTTGTTGAATGAAATCTCTTACATTTACAGAGGTTTGGTTCCAACGACCTTCTTGGAAACCTTCCCAATTTGCATGCCATCTTTTTGCCATAATCTTTTCCTCCTTTTGGTTGTTGCTCTATATATGCTTGCAAAAATCATTTTTTGTTTTCATTTCAAAGATATTATAACTTAGTTATTTTTCACACGCAATACTCCCGATTGTACTAAATTGAATACAGTATACATTTATTATTTTTAAAAATTAACAAAATATTCACCACTTTTTCGCGTTTTGGTGTATAGTATATATATTCCTTATTAAACGGTTATAAAAGGAGGCAAAAATTACATGAAAAAACGATCCAGAATATTCTTTAGCATTTTTTGTGCATCTATCCTTCTGACTTCCTGCGGTGGCAAAGGAACTGGAAATAGTTCCAACAAAGCTCCGGAGAAAAGTGCAGAACAATATAAATTAGAAACAGTAAAACCCAAAGCTTACAGTAGCATCAAGGGTCTTACTTTAGAACCAGGCTCGACCATTTCTATTATAGGAAGATATTCCGGCGACAGCTACTGGAAAGAAGTGGAGAAAGGTGCAAAGCAAGCGGTCGCTGATTTGAATTCTTCGCTCGGATACAAAGGTTCTGATAAAATCAAACTTACGTATTGTGCACCTTCTGTTAGAGATGATGTAAATGCGCAAGTGAATCTTTTAGACCAAGAGTTAGACCGCGCTCCAAGTGCAATTGGTATTGCAACAATTGACGCAACTGCTTGTTCTATTCAATTTGACTTAGCTGCAGAAAACGGAATTCCAATTGTGACATTCGACTCTGGAAATGATTACCAACACATTGCTTCCCATGTTTCTACTGATAATTTAAAAGCAACACAAGTTGCCGCGGAAAATCTAGCAGAAGCAATAGACAAATCAGGCGAGATTTTGGTCTTTACACAAGACTCCATTTCCACCACTGCCACAACTAGATTGAACGGTTTTCTCGAAGTTATAGAAGCAAACTATCCGGACATTTCCATTGCGGAAGTTTATCATTTTGACAAGTTAGAAGAAATGGCACAAATCATTTCTGCCGAAGAAAAAGCAGATATCGAAAACATTGACAACGCTCGTGAGCCAGAAGACATTTCTCACGAAGATGTCGTATCTTACCTTTTGAAAAAGCACCCAGATGTAAAAGGCATCTATGCTACAAACTTAGACACTACACAACTGGTTGCTGAAGTTGTAAAAGATGCTGATTTAACAGACGTGACATTTGTTGGTTTTGATGGCGGACAAGAACAAATGAAACTATTAGAAGAAGGACTTCTAGAAGGTGTGATTATTCAAAATCCATATGGCATGGGATATGCGGCAGTCATTGCAGCAGCTAGAGTTTCTCTTGGCCTTGCAAACGAATCGTTTGTTGATACCGGTTATGTATGGGTTACTAAGAAAAATATGACATCTAAAAAAACAAAATATCTGTTGTATTAAGAAAGATGCCGAGTAATCTCGGCATCTTTCTACTTTTCTCTTATTCTTCTACAATTCTGCGTACAAAGTTTATCTGTACATTCTGAGCACTTCAGTGCCATATTACTTTTTTCCCAAAATCGCTCAGGATGGAGCAAGATACAAAGTTCCCATACAATCCATATGACAATCGCTAAAGCAGCTAATGTCCACGAATAAAAACCTGGCACCACAAGAAATGGGGTGAACATCATAAAATGGTCCCAATTGAAAATACGGCATGTGGTACAACATCTGTTTCTCATCAAAAATCGAAACGGGCACCATATAAGAACACAAATCAAATCACCTACATAATAAAATGCTGTTACCATAAACAAAGTCGGCACATCTATCACTTTTGTGAAATACAATGTATAAATGATTGCATTTCCGACAATCCACAAAATCATGACCTTATATGCAACTTTAGTAGTATCTGTAATATACTTCTTTAATTTTCCTCGATCCACCTCTCCTTTTGCAGGACGGAATAAACTCAAAAATTGTTTCTGTGATCCGATAGAAATATATGCTCGCACAGGCATAAGTTGCATAATCATATCGATCAACCAGACCACCCACATAATATGTAGAACCGAGAACTTTTTAAAAAAGTTCCAACCTTCTAAAATCCAGAATTCTTCTTTTTTTAAGAAATATAATAGCGCTAATAATCCAAAAACAACGCATCTCATAACTAATTTTATGATATACATCATTTTTGTCTTAGATATCGTTTCTGTACTCTTCTTCAAAATCTTTTCCCTCTCCGTATTCTTACTTTACAAGTATTTACACTTCTTCAATATAACACAAGGGTTTTTATTTTTTCAATTCAATTCTTTTTATCCTTCAAATATTTTTTTCAGTTGCCTAATAGGCGTCATCCGTGTGTATTCCTTCCGATAATTTTGTTGTTGCCGAATCAAGCAATCAATCTTTCGATATCGTTCTTCTTCTTGTGCATCTTGCGCTCGAAAGCACTGTTCTAATTCTTTTGCAATAGTATCTGTAATCATCTCTTGCAACAAAGTATTATTTTCCAACAAGGCCATCTGTAATTCTGACAACGGCTTCTTTTTCTCCTGTTTTTTTGCTCTTGCACGCATCATATCCGGGATTAATTCTTTCAGTTCTTTTAATAATATCCCCTGTTCTTTCAGTTCTTTAATACAACGAAACAGTCGTATATCTTCTTCTGTATAGTATCGATGTCCCATTTCAGTACGCCCTATTTCAAGACCCAACTCTTCTTCCCAGTGTCGCAACACATGTGCTTCCATATTTACTCTTTTGGCCGCTTCTGAAATCATGTAATGAACTTCACCCATACAATATGCCCCCTATAATCATATATTTGCTTGTTGCATCATATATATCATAGCACAGAGATGATTGCTTTTCTCTCAAAATCAATCATCAAAGTTCGACACAAAAAACCCTGCCACTTGATAAAGCAGCAGGGTTTCTATTACTCTTTTAACAAATTTGCAAATTTCGTATATTGCGGCAGCCAAGTCAATTCCGTTGTGCCCAGAGCTCCGTTTCTCTGTTTCGCAATAATAATCTCTGCGATATTTTTTCTATCACTATCTTTCTTATAATAATCTTCACGATAAATAAACATTACCACGTCTGCATCTTGTTCGATAGAACCAGATTCACGCAAATCCGAAAGCATCGGTCTGTGGTCAGTACGTTGCTCCACGGCACGGCTAAGCTGTGACAATGCAATTACCGGCACATTCATTTCTCTTGCGATTCCTTTTAATGCTCTTGAAATCTCAGCAACTTCATTCTGTCTTGATTCACTCGCTTTTTTCGTTTCTGTCTCACCTGACATTAACTGCAAGTAGTCAATAATAATCAAATCCAAACCATGTTCCAATTTGAACTTACGACATTTTTGACGAAGTTCTCGAATGGAAATTCCGGCGGTATCGTCAATCAACAGTTTAGACTGCCCTATCTTGCCTGCACTTTCAATCAACTTCTCCCAATCCGATTCTTTCAAGTTACCTGTACGAAGATTTTGCGCATCTACTTGTGCTTCTAACGCAAAGAGACGGTTAACCAATTGCTCTTTTGACATTTCCAAGCTGAAAATAGCAACCGTTTTATTCGCTTTAAATGCTACATGTTGTGCGATATTTAATACAAACGCCGTTTTACCCATAGATGGTCTGGCAGCAACCAAAATTAAATCTGACGGTTGCAGTCCGGCTGTTTTGTAATCCAAGTCCAAGAATCCCGTT
>JAZNKI010000035.1:0-114336 GCA_045578495.1 Faecalimonas sp. | reverse complement strand
CGTAGTGCAAACTATTTGCCGGGTGAAAATGATGTGTATGTATCCCCTTCTCAAATTCGCAGATTTGGATTGAAAACAGGAGATATTGTCACTGGAAATACAAGAGTGAAAACACAGCAAGAAAAATTCAGCGCATTACTCTATGTGACAAAGATTAATGGCATTTCTCCTTCGGAAGCGACAAAGAGATGCAATTTTGAAGATATGACACCGATTTTCCCAGATGAAAGACTTCGTTTGGAAAGTAGTAGAAGTAGTGTTGCAATGCGTATTGTAGATTTGCTTTCTCCAATTGGAAAAGGTCAACGTGGAATGATTGTGTCCCCTCCAAAAGCAGGTAAGACAACGTTGTTAAAACAAGTGGCACAGTCAATTTTGAAGAATAATCCAGAAATGCATATTTTAATTTTATTGATAGACGAACGTCCAGAAGAAGTCACAGATATCCGAGAAGCCATTACTGGAAATAATGTAGAAGTGATTTATTCTACATTTGATGAACTTCCTGAACATCACAAGCGTGTATCGGAAATGGTAATTGAGCGTGCAAAACGTTTGGTAGAACACAAAAAGGATGTTGTGATTTTATTGGATAGTATTACAAGACTTGCCAGAGCATACAACTTGACTGTTCCACCAAGTGGGCGTACGTTATCAGGAGGTCTTGACCCAGCGGCTCTTCATATGCCAAAACGGTTCTTTGGTGCTGCTAGAAATATGCGCGAAGGTGGAAGCTTGACTATTTTGGCGACTGCGCTAGTTGATACTGGAAGCAAAATGGATGATGTCATCTATGAAGAATTTAAAGGAACAGGAAATATGGAACTCGTGCTTGATCGTAAATTGCAAGAAAAACGAGTCTTCCCAGCAATTGATATTCCAAAATCCGGAACAAGAAGAGAAGATTTGCTTCTTAGCCAAGAAGAGCAAGAAGCTGTTTATGTGATGCGAAAAGCATTGAACGGAATGAAACCAGAGGAAGCGGTGGATAACATTTTGAATATGTTCTCACGAACCTCGGATAATCGTGAATTTATAGAGATGGTAAAGAAAAATAAATTTTTGTAGAAAACCTTGCAAAATACAAATATGTATGATACAATAACAAGGCTGTTTAGAAAAAAGCAACCTAATCGCGGTTGGTAATCGCGAAAAAATGATGAAGAGGTGAATAAAATGAGAGAAGGAATCCATCCAACATACCATCAAGCAACAGTAACATGTAACTGTGGGAACACATTTACAACAGGTTCTACAAAAGAATCAATCCACGTGGAAATTTGTTCAAAATGTCATCCATTCTACACAGGACAACAAAAAGCTGCTCAAGCTCGTGGTCGTGTTGATAAATTTAACAAGAAATACGGTATGCAATAATTATATGCAAACTTGCGGGTTGAGGTTTCAATACTTCAACCCGTTTTTTCGTAGAAAACCGATAGTTTATTGAGAGGTGTAATGATGAAATCATCCAATATTGGCGGACAGGCTGTGTTAGAAGGAATCATGATGAAGAATGGTTCGAAATATGCAGTTGCAGTTCGCAAGCCAGATGGCAATATTGAAGTTAAAATAGACGAGCAAAAGGGAGAGGTAAAGGGGAATATTTGGAGAAAAATTCCATTTGTCAGAGGTGTGTTTAATTTTATCGATTCTTTGGTATTAGGAATGAAGACACTTAGCTATTCTGCAAGTTTCTTTGAAGAGGAGACGGATAAAATTCTCACAGAGGAAGAAGCCCGAAAACAAAAAAAGAAAGAGGATATAATTACCGCTATTACGATGGTGATATCTCTTATCATCGCAATGAGTTTATTTATGTTGCTCCCATACTTTCTCTCAGAATTGTTTCAACAATTCATTCCATATTCCTTTTTGCGAGCAGTGTTAGAGGCAGTGATTCGATTTCTCATCTTTATGATTTATATATTGGCAGTGTCTCGTATGAAAGATATTCGACGTACATTCATGTACCATGGAGCAGAACATAAATGTATCAATTGTATTGAACACGGTTTGGAATTGAATTTGGAAAATGTGCGAAAAAGTTCCAAACAACATAAGAGATGCGGAACCAGCTTCTTGTTTTTTGTAATGGTAGTTAGCATTTTAGTATGCTTTTTTATTACGGTAGATGTATTGGCGCTTCGTATTGTACTTCGAATCGCATTGCTCCCACTCATCGCAGGAATTTCTTATGAAATCATACGTTTGGCGGGAAGGAGCGAGAATTGGTTTGTGAATTTATTAAGTAAACCAGGACTTGCACTCCAAGGGTTAACTACAAAAGAACCAGACGATGATATGATTGAAGTTGGAATACAGGCAGTGGAGGCTGTGTTTGACTGGCGTGCGTATTTAGAAGAAAATTTAGAGGAACAGTAGTATGACTTTGCGTGAAGCATATGTATATGGACAGGAACAATTGAACAGTGCAAAGATTGAAGATGCAGAGTTGGATGCATGGTATCTACTGGAATTTGTGACCGGTATTTCTCGAACACAATATTTTCTGGAGTCAGAAAAAGAGCTTTCTTTTGAGGAAGAGCAAACTTATCAAAAATACCTGAACCTTCGTATGATGCATATTCCATTGCAACATATCACAGGCGTGCAGATGTTCATGGGCTTGGAGTTTGATGTAAATGAGCATGTGTTGATACCGAGACAAGACACAGAAGTCCTAGTGGAAAGTGTGCAGGAGGTTTTAAGACCAGATATGCATATTTTGGATATGTGTACTGGTTCGGGATGTATTCTTCTCAGCTTGTTGCATGGGACGAAAGGTGTGACAGGCGTAGGCGTGGATTTGTCAGAAGCGGCATTGCACGTTGCTGAAAAGAATGCACATAAACTTGGGCAGACAGCAACCTTCTTGCAAAGTGATTTGTTTGAGAATGTGGAAGGAACTTACGATATTATCGTGTCCAATCCACCGTATATTCGGACAGAAGTTATTGAAAGTTTGCAAGAAGAAGTGAGAATGCATGATCCGAGAATGGCTTTGGACGGAAAAGAAGATGGACTTTATTTCTATCGAAAAATCGTGGACCAAAGTCGAAAATACTTGAAGGCTTCTGGAAGAGTCTATTTTGAAATCGGGCATGATCAAGGAGAGGACGTCAAGAAATTGATGGAAGATGCGGGATTCCACGATGTAACCGTAAAAAAGGATTTGGCAGGACTTGACCGAGTGGTCTTTGGCGTGTATATTTAATAAGGATAAATGAATGGGAGGAATGAATATGTTTGACAGATTAGATGATCTTTTGATTCGCTATGAAGAACTCATGAGCGAATTACAGGAACCAGATGTGGCAAATGATCAAAATCGCTTTCGTAAGTTGATGAAAGAGCAATCTGATCTCACACCACTTGTCGAAGCATATACAGAATATAAAAATGCAAAGCAAGCAATTATCGATAGTGAAGAGATGCTTGAGTTGGAGACGGATGAAGAGATGCGTGAACTCGCAAAAGAAGAGTTATACGAATCTAAGAAACGTGTAGAAGAATTAGAACATGAGTTGAAAATTTTACTTCTTCCAAAAGACCCAAATGATGATAAGAACATCATGGTAGAAATTCGTGCAGGTGCAGGTGGAGACGAATCTGCATTGTTTGCAGCGGAAATATATCGTATGTACGTGCATTATGCAGAGTCGAGACGTTGGAAGACAGAGATGATTTCTTTTAGTGAGAATGGAATCGGTGGATTTAAGGAAGTTGTGTTTATGGTGAGTGGCCAAGGCGTATATTCAAGAATGAAATACGAAAGCGGTGTTCATCGTGTGCAACGTGTACCGGAAACAGAGTCTGGTGGACGTATTCACACGTCTACGATCACAGTAGCTGTTATGCCAGAGGCGGAAGAAGTAGACGTAGTGATTGATGAAAAAGATATTCGAATTGACGTTATGCGTGCTTCTGGAAACGGTGGACAGTGTGTCAATACAACAGACTCAGCGGTTCGTTTGACTCACTACCCAACAGGAATTGTAATTTATAGCCAGACAGAAAAATCTCAGTTGCAAAACAAAGAGAAGGCATTCCGTTTGCTTCGTTCTAAGTTGTATGAATTGGAATTAGAAAAGCAACAATCCGCAGAAGCGGAGGCTAGAAGAAGCCAAATCGGTACTGGTGATCGTTCGGAAAAGATTCGGACCTACAACTTCCCACAAGGACGTGTGACGGAACACCGTATAAAATTGACTTTGTATAAAATTGACAATATTATGAATGGAGATATTGACGAGATTATCGACAGTTTGATTGCAGCAGATCAAGCGGCGAAATTGGCGCAAATGAATGAATAATAATGAGGACGACACAAATGATTTTGTGGTCGTCCTTTTTATTGAAGAAATGAGAGGTTTCGATTAAAATAAAGGTGACAGATGAAGAATAGAATGATAAAATAAAGAAAAGAGCACGAAGGAGGAATGTGTAATGGAGAGTAGTATTGGAGCAGCAACGAGTGGTTTTCAAAATGTGGCAGGAGTTTCAGCTGCGATGATGACCGTTTTGATGATTTATTTGGTTGTGGTGGGCGTTTTTGGAATTGTATTTCTTGCGTCCTATATTATGAACGCAGTTGCACTTAGTCGACTTGCTTCTAGAAGAGGCATTAAACGTCCTTGGCTTGCATGGATTCCAGTTGGAACGGATTGGATTATTGGAAGTATTGTAGATGAGTATGATGAACGAAACGGGATTAAGAGAAAATGGAGAGTCGTTCTTCTTGTTCTGTTGATTTTGGTGTTGGTTTGTGCAGGAGCATATTTTGTGGGATATTTTTATATCGTTTTCACAACGTTCTCTAAAATCGGTGTTAATGCTGCACTAGGAATGAGTATTTTGAAAGATATGATCGTTGGTTTGATTATTTGTTATGCCGCATTAATTGTTTTGGTTATGGTAGGAACTGCGCTAAATGCCGTGCGAACAATTTGTTTTTACAAGATTTTTGAATCAACTGTTCCAAAGAGAGCAGTTGCATATCTTCTGTTAATGCTGATTGTTCCATTAGCAGGTTCGATTTGTCTGATGCTTTGTAAGGAAAAAGGGTATCCAGAAAAAGATGCCGATGAAAGTTTGGATGAGCAGATGGAAGCAGTCTTTGCAGAAACTTACGAAGAAGAATAAATAAAATAGAAGCTTAAAAAGTGTAGATGTATCTACACTTTTTTTGTACAACAAATTTTAATTGGGTCTAGAAGAATGAAAATAAGAGCATACTCTTCTTTGTATCAAATATCTATTCAATTGTCGAAAAATATGATACAATGAACGAATTAGAATAAGAGGTATTAAAAAGATGGAAGAAATACAGTTTAAGCGGACAGAAATGGAAGACCGCGAGCTGATGCATTCGATTTTTCAGAAGTTTCCAAGTCAGAGCTGTGAAAAGACGTTTGCAAATACACTTTTGTGGTCAAGGCATTATCCTGTAAAGTTTGCAATTGTTCAAAATACGCTGGTATTCTGTTGGGAAAAAGGGGAAGAAATTGCCTTCTCATATCCGGTAGGAGAACCAGAAGATGTTCGAAAAACCATAGAAATATTGAAACAATATACAGAAGAAAGAGGAGAACCTTTTGAACTGTATCATGTGACACCAGACCAATTTGAACAGTTGGAGGAATGGTATCCAGAACGTTTTCAGATTGAGTATGAACGCGATGACGCAGATTATGTGTATGAAACAGAAAAATTAGCGACATTATCTGGGAAAAAATTGCACTCTAAGCGGAATCATATTAATAAATTCAAAGAGCTTCACCCGAATTGGTGCTACGAGACTATGTCAGAAGAAAATATTGAAGAATGTTTTCAAATGGCATTGAAGTGGAGAAATGCAAACGGGTGCGATATCGATGATGGGAAGAATGCAGAAATGTGTGTAACTTTAAATTCCCTTCGTTTGTTCCGAGAGTTGGAGCTTGTAGGGGGCGTACTCAAGGTGGACGGAAAAATCGTTGCCTTTACCATTGGCGAAGCGCTCAGCGAAGAGATGTTTGTCGTGCATATAGAAAAAGCGTTTGCAGATGTGCAAGGCGCGTATCCGATGATTAATCAGCAATTTGTATCACACGAATGCATGGATTATTTATATGTAAATCGAGAGGACGACGCGGGGTCAGAAGGACTTCGAAAAGCAAAATTGTCTTACCGACCAGCATTTTTGGTAGAAAAAGGACTTGTAAAGGAGAGAATATCATGATTGCAAAAAAAATGCAGAATATGGTAGCGAACAGTTCGGCTATTCGCGCAATGTTTGAAGAAGGAAATCGTTTGGCAAAAATTTATGGAGCGGAAAATGTGTTTGATTTCAGTTTGGGCAATCCAAATGTTCCAGCGCCAAAAGCAGTAAAAGAATCGATTATTGAAATTTTGAATGAGGAAGATCCTGTCGTACTTCACGGATATACCAACAGCAATGCTGGTTATGAAGAAGTAAGACAAGCAGTTGCAGAGTCGTTGAATCAGCGTTTTCAAACTTCATTTGCTGCAAAGAATATTGTGATGACCGTGGGTGCAGCCGGAGGCTTAAATGTAGCACTCAAAATTCTGTTAAACCCAGGGGATGAAGTGATTGTATTTGCGCCATATTTTGGAGAATATAGAAGTTACACCGCAAATTTTGACGGGGTTTTGGTTGCGATTTCTCCAGATACAGAGACGTTCCAACCAAAATTGGATGAGTTTGAGTCAAAGATTACAGAAAAGACAAAAGCAGTCATTGTAAATACACCAAATAACCCAACTGGTGTAGTGTATTCCGAAGAGACAATTCAAAAAATGGCTGCAATTATGGAAGCAAAACAAACAGAATTTGGGACAGATATTTATTTGATTTCAGATGAGCCATATCGTGAATTGGCTTATGACGGAGTGGAAGTTCCTTATTTGACAAAATATTATGCAAATACCATTGTTGGATATTCATTTAGTAAATCCTTGTCGTTGCCAGGAGAACGTATCGGATATTTGGTTATCCCAAATGAAGCGGCTGATAGTGAAGATTTGATTGCGGCAGCTAGTGTGGCAACGCGTATTCTTGGATTTGTAAATGCGCCAACATTACAACAGAAGATGGTTGTAAAATGTTTGAATGAGCAGACAGACATTTCTTATTACGATCGCAATCGAGAAGCGTTGTATAACGGACTTTCTGAATGTGGATTTACCTGTATTAAGCCAGAAGGTGCATTTTACTTGTTTGTGAAATCACCAGTAGAGAACGAAAAAGAATTTTGTGAAGCGGCAAAGAAATATAATATTTTGATTGTTCCAGGAACTTCGTTTGGTTGTCCTGGATATGTGCGCATGGCATATTGTGTAGCATATGAAACCATCATAAATTCATTACCAAAATTTAAAGAACTTGCAAAGGAATACTTCTAAATGAAAGCATTTGAACATAATATTCGAAAAGTAGAGCCTTATGTACCGGGAGAACAACCACAGCGTAAGGTAATCAAATTAAATACGAATGAGAATCCATATCCACCGGCACCAGGTGTGCGAAAAGCATTGGAGACTATGAATGTGGACAACCTTAGACTCTATCCAGATCCAACATCATCTGCACTGGTGAAAACGCTGGCGGACTACTACGGTGTAAACGAAGAACAAGTTTTTGTAGGTGTAGGTTCCGACGATGTGCTTGCGATGTGTTTTCTCACATTTTTTAATTCGGAAAAACCGATTTTATTTCCAGATATTACATACTCATTCTATAAGGTTTGGGCAGAGTTGTATCGAATCCCATATGAATGCCCAAAGGTGGATGAAGAACTTCGCATTGTAAAAGAAGATTATTACAAAGCAAATGGTGGAGTGATTTTCCCAAATCCAAATGCACCGACCTCGATATATGAGAGCTTGGACTTTGTGGAAGATATTTTAAAACATAATCAAGATGTGATTGTGATAGTAGATGAAGCATACATTGATTTTGCGGGTGAATCAGCAATTCGATTAGTAAATGAGTATGAAAATTTGATTGTAGTACAGACTTTTTCGAAAGCTCGTTCCATGGCAGGAATGCGTATTGGATATGCCATTGGAAATCCAATGTTAATCAAATATTTAAATGATGCAAAATACTCATTTAATTCGTATACCATGAACCAACCTTCGTTGATTTGTGGAATAGAAGCTGTTACAGACAAAGCATATTTTGAAGAACATGTAGAGCTTATAAAAGAAACAAGAGAATGGACCAAACAAGAATTAAAGAAATTAGGGTTCACATTTCCAGATTCGCAGTCGAATTTTTTGTTTGTGACGCATGAAGTATATGATGCAAAAGAATTGTTCGAAACATTGAAACAAGAAGATATCTACGTGCGATATTTGAGCGGAGAACGTACAAAAAATTACTTGAGAATCACCATTGGTACGAAGGAAGAAATGGAACGACTCGTGTCTGTTTTATCCGTTTGCATGAAGGAGTAAAAATAAAGAAATGACACTCTTTCTTCTTAGGCATAAACGTTGACATTACATGGCAAAATTCTTATAATTATAGTATCGAAGTAATGAGGTGATGTGCATGAAAAATGGACAGGAAAACAACCGAAGAAAAATCAGCAAAAGCCATTTAACTTTGTTGATTGCAGCAGTAGTACTTGTGATAGTAGCCGCATTTTTTGGAAGCAAAATTATATGGGGGAATCCATTGGCTGGAAAATGGGCGACTTCAAAAGGAGAGTTTTATTTAACGCTGGAGGAAGATACGAAAAAAGAGGCAAAGCTAGTTGTACTCGTGGACGAAGAACCTGTAGAAGTGAAGTTCGAATATAAGCTCGATAAAAAGGAAAAGACAATTACATTTCTTCCAGAACCGGAAGATTATGAGTTGGCGGTAGAAGAGTTAGAAGGAAGAGTATCTGAGTTGGCGTTGTATGAACAGGTGGAAGAGTTGCTCGTGACAATGGAGTACAGTTTGGAAAAAAATACACTCAAATTAACAGAACGTGAATACGGGGAACAAATCATCTTTACAAAAGTAAAATAAAAGAGCCCTCCATGATAACATGGAGGGTTTTTAGTCCGAAAAATAGAGGAATATAAAAATGGAGGAATTGTTATGACACGAAAAGAAACGAAAATAGTACAGATTGGAAATGTGAAAATAGGAGGAGGAAATCCAATTGCAATTCAATCAATGACAAACACAAAAACAGAGGATGTTCAGGCAACCGTAGCACAAATCTTGGCATTGGAAGCAGTGGGATGCCAAATCATCAGATGTGCAGTGCCGACAATGGAAGCTGCAAAGGCACTTGGAGAGATTAAAAAGCAGATACATATTCCGTTAGTAGCAGATATCCATTTTGATTATAAATTAGCGATTGCTGCAATTGAAAATGGAGCAGATAAAATTCGCATTAATCCTGGAAATATTGGTGATAAGGAACGTGTGCGCCAAGTTGTAGAAAAGGCGAAAGAATATAATGTACCGATTCGTATTGGTGTAAATAGTGGTTCGTTAGAAAAAGAATTAGTGGAAAAATACGGTGGAGTAACCGCTCAAGGTATCGTTGAGAGTGCGTTAGACAAAATGTCTCTGATTGAAAGTATGGGATATGACAATCTAGTAATCAGTATTAAATCTTCGGATGTTATGATGTGCGTAGAAGCACACAAAATTTTGGCAGAGACATGTAAATATCCATTGCATATCGGAATTACAGAGTCTGGCACGGTTACATCTGGAAATATTAAGTCATCCGTAGGACTTGGAATTATGCTTTATCAAGGATTGGGAGATACCATTCGTGTATCTTTGACAGGCGACCCATTGGAAGAAATTAAATCAGCAAAATTGATTTTAAAAACATTGGGACTTCGAAAGGGTGGTATCGAAGTGGTATCTTGTCCAACATGTGGAAGAACACAGATTGATTTGATTGGTCTTGCAAATCAAGTGGAAAATATGGTGGCAGACATTCCGCTTAACATTAAAGTTGCTGTTATGGGATGTGTGGTAAATGGACCTGGAGAAGCGAAAGAAGCAGACATCGGAATTGCTGGTGGAGTAGGCGAAGGACTTTTGATTAAAAAAGGACAGGTCGTTAAGAAAGTAAAAGAAGAAGAATTATTGGAAACTCTCCGACAAGAGTTGTTGCATTGGGGAGAGTCATAAAAGGAGAACCTATGTATAAATTGTTTTTTGATGTATTTCCTACGTTAAAACTGAATCAAGAAATTCAACAGATGTTTGAAGGGGTAAATGTTGCAAAAGTTACAACCAATTCGACAAGAGATTATTTGCATATTTATCTAAACAGTTCGCATTTAATTGAAAAAAAGTATATTTACATCGTAGAAAATGCAATCAAAGAGCAATTGTTTTCGAACAGTCCAGTTGCAATTAAGATACAGGAAAACTTTGAATTGTCAAAGCAATATACCCCGGAAAATCTTATGCGCGAATATCGTGATAGTATTTTGTTGGAATTGAAGAAGCATAGCATCGTTGAATACAACATGTTTGTGAATGCGAAGTATCATTTTGAGGATGATAAAGTTCTGTGCTTGCAATTTGAGGATAATATTGTGGCGGAAGGAAAAGCAGAATCGATTATTGCACTTTTGAAACAAGTGTATGAGGTTCGCTGCAACTTGCCAATCCATATCAAAGTGGAATATATAAAAGCTGAAAAAAGCAAGTTGGAGGAACACAAGGAACTTCGATTGCAACAGGAAGTTTCTGCAATTATGGAGCAGAATGCCGCAAAGCTAAGTGAAAAATTAGAAGAAAATACAGAAGAGAAAAAAGAAAAAGTAACGAAAGCTACGAAGAATCAAGAGTTCCATCGCCCAATAAAAAAATCAGATGATCCGAATTTGATTTATGGAAGAGATTTTGACGATGAGGCAATCGAATTAAATCAAATCATAGGTGAAATGGGAGAAATTGTTTTTCGTGGTCAAGTGATTCAGTTAGAAACCCGTGAGATTCGAAATGAGAAAACCATACTCATGTTTGTTATGACAGATTTTACGGACTCTATTAAGGTGAAAATGTTTGTAAGAACAGAACAATTGTCAGAAATGTTAGCTGAAATTAAAAAAGGTGCATTTTTGAAAATTAAAGGTGTGACTAGATATGATACGTTTGATCGAGAATTGACGATTGCATCCATAACTGGCGTGAAGAAAATACCAGATTTTAGAGTGTTCCGTAAAGATACAAGTCCTGAAAAACGTGTGGAATTGCATTGTCACACGAAGATGAGCGATATGGATGGCGTTTCGGATGTAAAAGAAATTGTAAAACGTGCACACGATTGGGGTCATCCAGCAATTGCAATTACGGACCATGGAATTGTACAAGCATTTCCAGAAGCAAATCATTATATTGAAGATTTGACGAGAAAGAATCCAGAAGATCCATTCAAAGTGATTTATGGAGTGGAAGCTTATTTGGTAGATGATTTGGCAGAAATCGCGGTCAGCGCACACGACCAAACTTTAGACGATACGTTTGTAGTGTTTGATTTAAAGACAACAGGATTCAGCGCGGTGGGAGATAAAATCATCGAAATCGGGGCTGTGAAAATCGTAGAAGGCGAAATTGTGGATTCATACAATAGTTTTGTGAATCCGAAAATTCCAATTCCGTTTGAAATCACAAAAGAAACAGGAATTACAGATGATATGGTTTTGAAATATCCTGTCATAGATGAAATCTTACCAGAATTTCTTTCTTTTGTAGAAGATGCAGTACTTGTTGCAGATAATGCATCATTTAAGGTGGGATTCTTGGAAGAAAATTGTAGTCGCATTGGATTGGATAAGACATTTACATATATGGATACAGTGGCATTAGCTAGAATATTGATTCCGTCTTTGTCGAAATACAAACTAGATGCAGTGGCGAAGGCACTGAATGTTCCAGTGGGAGACTTTCATCATGCTTCCGATGATGCGAAGGTAACTGCGGGAATTTTTGTGAAGTTTATTTTGATGTTAAAAGAGCGCGAGATTACTACTTTGGAAGAAGTGAATCGTTTTGGTAGCATGAACACAGATGCTGTAAAGAAAATGCCAACTTACCATGCAATCATATTAGCAAAGAATGATGTTGGACGTATCAATCTTTATCGTCTGATTTCGATGTCACATCTGAACTACTTTGCAAGAAGACCACGTATTCCAAAAAGCGAATATCTGCGTCACAAGGAAGGACTCATGATAGGTAGTGCCTGTGAAGCGGGAGAATTGTATCAAGCCTTATTAAAAGAAAAATCAGAAGAGACGATTGCAGGATTGGTTGAATTTTACGATTACTTAGAAATCCAACCGCTGGGAAACAATCAGTTTATGTTAGAAGATGAACGTGTAGAGAATGTTCAAACGATAGAAGATCTACAAAATATCAATCGTAGGATTGTGAAACTGGGTGAACAGTTCAATAAGCCAGTTGTCGGCACTTGCGACGTACATTTCTTGGAACCAGAAGATGAAGTGTATCGAAGAATTGTCATGAAGGGACAAGGGTTCCAAGATGCGGACAATCAAGCACCGTTGTATTTGCGTACAACAGAAGAGATGCTAGAAGAGTTTGCTTATTTGGGCTCTAAAAAGGCATATGAAGTTGTTGTGACCAATACGCGCATGATTGCGGATCAAATTGAAAAAATTTCACCTGTGCGCCCAGACAAATGTCCTCCAATCATTGAGGATTCGGACAAACAACTTCGTGAGATTTGTTACAACAAAGCCCACAGTATGTACGGTCAAGAGTTGCCAGGGATTGTTGTGGAACGTTTGGAACGTGAATTAAATTCGATTATTTCCAATGGTTTTGCCGTAATGTATATCATTGCACAAAAATTGGTGTGGAAGTCAAATGAGGATGGATATTTAGTAGGATCTCGTGGTTCGGTAGGTTCATCCTTTGTAGCGACAATGGCGGGAATTACAGAAGTAAATCCATTGAGCCCACACTATTATTGTAAACATTGTCATTACAGTGATTTTGAGTCAGAAGAAGTGCGTAAATATGCAGGAGGATGTGGTTGGGATATGCCAGACAAAGCATGCCCAGTGTGTGGAGAACCTCTTGTGAAAGACGGATTTGATATTCCGTTTGAAACATTCTTAGGGTTTAAAGGAAACAAGGAACCAGATATCGATTTGAACTTCTCTGGTGATTATCAGAGCAATGCACACAAATATACAGAGGTTATTTTTGGAGAAGGACAAACCTTCCGTGCAGGAACGATTGGTACTTTGGCCGATAAGACCGCCTATGGTTATGTGAAGAATTACTATGAGGAGCGCGGAGAAGGAAAACGTACTTGTGAGGTGGAACGTCTTTTACAAGGATGTGTCGGAATTCGGAGAAGTACAGGACAACATCCAGGTGGAATTATTGTGCTTCCAATTGGAGAGGATATTAACTCTTTTACACCAGTACAGCATCCGGCGAACGATATGACAACAGATATTATCACCACCCATTTTGATTATCACTCGATTGATCATAACTTGCTTAAGTTAGATATTCTCGGTCATGATGATCCAACGATGATTAAAACATTGGAAGAGTTGGTAGAACAGTTGACTGGTGAAAAATTTGTTGCCACTGATATTAAATTGGATGACCCTGGTGTTATGAAATTGTTTGAGAATACGAGTTCTCTTGGCATTACACCAGAAGATATTGGTGGTTGCCCAGTGGGATGTCTTGGTATTCCAGAGTTTGGAACAGACTTTGTAATCCAGATGGTAGTGGATACAAAACCAAAAACGCTGTCAGACTTAATTCGTATTTCGGGACTTTCTCACGGAACTGACGTATGGCTTAACAATGCACAGACTCTAATTAAAGAAGGAAAAGCAACGATTTCTACAGCGATTTGTACGCGTGATGATATTATGACGTATTTGATTAATAATGGTGTAGACAGTGAGCAGTCTTTCAAAATCATGGAGGATGTGCGAAAAGGAAAAGTTGCAAAAGGCAAGAGTGATAAGTGGCCAGAGTGGAAAAAGGATTTGCTGGATCACAACATTCCAGATTGGTATGTATGGTCGTGCGAACAGATTAAATACATGTTCCCGAAAGCGCATGCAGCAGCTTACGTTATGATGGCTTATCGTATTGCGTATTGTAAGGTTTACTATCCGCTTGCATACTACGCAGCATACTTTAGTATCCGTGCAAATGCCTTCTCTTACGAGTTGATGTGTCAGGGAAGAGAAAAACTGGAATATTACATTCGCGATTATAAAAAGCGAAGCGATAGTTTATCAAATAAAGAACAAGATACATTAAAAGATATGCGTTTGGTACAAGAAATGTATGCGAGAGGATTTGAATTCTTACCGATTGATTTGTATCGCTCGAAAGCAACGATGTTCCAAATTGTAGACGGCAAATTATTGCCACCATTTAGTAGTATTGAAGGAATGGGAGACAAGGCAGCAGATGCAGTAGAAATGGCATCTGCAAATGGACCGTATCTATCGCGCGATGACTTTAGACAGCGTACGAAAGTCAGCAAAACCGTGATTGATACTATGGCAGATTTAGGAATTTTTGGAGATATTCCAGAGTCAAATCAATTGTCACTATTTGATTTCTAGCAAGGAGATTTTATGGATAAAAAACAAAACTCCGATAAGTATACAAAAATATCGCTTGTTCTAGAATTTCTCAAAGGAAATTTGCATTTCTTTGTAATCAGTATTTTTACATCTATGGTTGTAGCGGGTCTTGAGATGATTTCGCCTCAATTAATCCGCACAACGGTAGATAGTATTATAGGAACAAAAGAAATGGAATTACCTGCGTTTTTTATACAGTGGATTGAGAAAATTGGAGGAGTTTCATATTTAAGAGATCATATATGGATTATAGGAATTGTGATTGCGATTGTTGCAGTATGCACAGCAGTATTTCGGTATCTGTCTAGTGTGTACAATGCAAAAGGGGCGCAAGCTTTGATTCGAACTATGCGCAATCGTTTATTTGCACACATACAAAGACTTCCATTTTCTTGGCATATGAAAAATCAGACGGGGGATATTATTCAGCGTTGTACTTCGGACGTGGAATTGATTAAAAACTTCATTTCAGAACAATTGACACGAGTGTTTCGAATCGTGATTTTAATTGCGTTTGCCATTGGGTTTATGTTTTCAATGAATGTGAAATTGGCTATGGTAGCAGTGATTTTTGTCCCGATTACGGTATGTTATTCCGTGTATTTTCGTACCCGTATTCGAGATAACTTTACAAAGTGTGATGAGAATGAAGGGGTGTTGTCAACGATTGCACAGGAAAACCTAACTGGTGTGAGAGTTGTACGTGCCTTTGGGCGCGAGCGGTATGAAAAAGACCGTTTTGAAAAACAGAATCAAATTTATACGAATGCCTGGATGAAACTATGTAAAGTGCTTGCTCTATTCTGGGGAGCTTGTGACTTGTTTTCTGGGTTGCAATTGATGTTGATGGTTATATTGGGCGCAGTGTTTAGCGTAAACGGAGAAATGACAGCAGGAGAATTCATTGCATTTATTTCTTACAATGCCATGCTGACCCATCCAGTACGTGCACTTGGAAGAATGATTTCAGAGATGAGTAAAGCAGGGGTTTCCATTGAGCGTATTCGATATATTATGAATTCTGAAGTGGAGCAAGATAAAGAGAATGCGTGTACGCCTGATTTGCGTGGAGATATTGCGTTTGAACATGTATCCTTTGGTTATGGAGAAGAACGGATTTTAAAGGATATTCATTTTGCCATTCCAAAAGGAACGACATTTGGAATTTTAGGAAGCACAGGATCGGGGAAATCGACGCTGATGTATTTATTAAATCGGCTTTATGATTTGCCGAGTGGAAATGGACGCATTACCATTGGTGGCGTGGACGTGGCCGACATGAAAAGCGAATGGGTTCGCTCTAATATCGGAATGGTACTTCAAGAACCATTTTTGTTTTCAAGGACCATTGAAGAAAATATCGGAATCACAAATAAGGAACTTACCCTTTCAGATATTCGAAAAGCAGCAGAAATTGCGTGTATTGATGCGTCTGTCATGGAATTTGCGCAAGGATACAACACCCTTGTGGGTGAACGAGGTGTCACTCTGTCAGGAGGACAAAAACAAAGAACTGCTATTGCAAGAATGCTGACACAGAAAACGCCAATCATGGTGTTTGATGATTCTTTATCTGCAGTTGATGCGGATACGGACGCCAAAATTCGACAGGAACTTCGAAAAAATCTGGGAGATTGTACGGTTATTTTAATAGCTCATCGAGTGACTACGTTGATGCAAGCAGACTGCATTATGGTGATGGACCGAGGCGAGATTGCAGAGATTGGTTCTCACCAAGAATTGATGGAAAAAAATGGCATATATCGAAAAGTTTATGATATGCAAATGAATTTAACAGAGGAGGATGCGCGCGATGAATAAAAAAGAACATGTTTCGCTTCCTTTCTTTGGAATTCCTAAATTGTGGCCGTATATTAAACCGTATAAGTTTATTATGCTGAGCATGATCGGGTTGGCTTTCTTAGGTGGATTAGTGGATATTGTACTTCCACTATTTCAGAGATATGCATTGGATTATTTTATTGAAAAAGGAAAACTGGATACGTTAACCGGTTTTGTTATCGGTTATATTGTGGTCTTGATTTTTCAGGTTGCGGCGAATACGATTTCTACATACAATGCTTGTCAGATTGAAATGTATGTAGGTCGAGATATGAAACGTGAAAGTTTCAATCATTTGCAGACATTGGCATTTTCCTACTACAATCAAAACAGTGTGGGATACATTCATGCAAGGGTAATGAGTGATACGAACCGAATTGCGGCACTGGTATCATGGGTGTTTATCGATGCGGTTTGGTATGTATCTTATATTGTTGGGGCGATTATCGTCATGCTTGCAATCGACATCAAGTTGACGCTGTGGGTACTTGCGATTGTTCCGATTGCGTCGCTATGTGCAGCCTTTTTCCAAAAGAAATTGGTGGTTCTCAACCGAAAGATTCGTGAGATTAATTCCAAAATCACAGGAAACTTCAATGAAGGGATTACAGGAGCAAAGACTACAAAAACATTGGTAATCGAAAAGAAAATGGAAGAAAATTTTGAGGAGACAACCGATGAGATGCATCATACTGCAGTTCGTACGGCGCACTACAATGCTCTGTTTTCGTCCATGATTTCGTTTGCGGCGTCCTTAGCACTTGCCATTGTGCTTTGGCAAGGCGGCATGATTACGATGAAACAGGCTATGGAGCTTGGTACATTGTCAGTGTTTATGTCTTATGCGCTCGGAATGATGGAACCAGTACAGTGGATTGTGCGAGTGATTTCTCAATTGATTGTGGTGCAGGTTAACGTGGAGCGTTTTACAAAACTGATGGAAACAGAGTCAGACGTTAGCGATACCAAAGAGGTTGTTGAAAAATACGGGGATTCGTTTGAACCTAAAAAGGAAAATTGGGAACCACTGCATGGAGATATTACTTTTGAAGATGTGTCTTTCATGTACCCAGATGGAGAGGAGTACGTGTTAGAACATTTTAATTTGCATGTTCCTCAGGGAACCAATGTGGCGATTGTTGGAGAAACCGGTGCAGGAAAGTCTACTTTGGTGAACTTGGTTTGCAGGTTTTTTGAACCAACATCCGGACGCATTCTAATTGATGGACGAGATGCAAGAGAGCGATCACAACTTTGGCTTCACAGTAACATAGGTTACGTACTCCAAACACCGCATTTGTTTTCGGGAAGTGTTTTGGAAAATTTGCGATATGGTAATCCAGATGCTTCTATGGAGGAAATTGAGGCGGCTGTAAAAAGTGTATCGGCAGAAGGCGTAATTGCACGAATGGAGCAAGGATATGACAGTGACGTAGGAGAGGGTGGAGATTTGTTGTCCACAGGAGAAAAGCAACTTCTATCCTTTGCAAGAGCAATCTTGGCAAATCCACGTATCTTTGTGTTGGATGAGGCTACGTCCTCCATTGATACGGTGACTGAAAAATTGATCCAAGATGCAATTGCGAACATTATGAAGGGGCGCACATCTTTTGTAATTGCCCATCGTCTGTCTACGATACGCCAGGCAGATGTGATTCTAGTTGTACAAAATGGAAAGATTGTAGAGCAAGGAACACATAAAGAACTGATTGAGAAGCAAGGTGCATACTATCATTTGTATACGAGACAGTTTCAAGAAGAGACAGAAAGTCAATCGTTAGAAACTGCATTTCAGAAAGAATAGAAGAGAGCTCATCTATCAATGTAGATGAGCTCTTGTTTATTTTTCAAACTTTTGATTGAATTTGTCTAACAATAGTGCAGCACCGATTCCACAGATTAGGCATACGATATTGATTACGCATGTAGCTGGAGATTTTGTAAAACTTTCAAATGGAAGAATCATAGCCGTTGCGGCAATTACAACACCGATGATTGCATGAAATGCAATGGAATGATGACGTTTAAAAAGGTTATCCACCAATTTTGAAAAAAGGAGAATGGTCAAAATAGCACCGATTGCAAGAGGAATCAATACCGTTAGTTGTAGGTTTCCGATGCCATCCAATAGCACATTATACAAGGTGCCTAGCTTTTCATCGTTGACATTTAAAGGCATCAATAAAGTGGAAAAACTCATTCCCGGTGCGATGATGCTAAGAGCAACGCATACTCCACAGAATCCGTACCATAAGAAATTCGGTGTGATTTTCACAGAGAAAATTTCCAAACTAATTAATAATGCAAAAATCAATATCATAGAAATCAAAAGAGAAAGGTAGGATTTCCATGAACGTCCCTGTTCACCTGCCTCGCGGAACAAGGATGGAAGCATACCGATAATCAAACCGATAAATACGCACAGTGCGTAGAATTCATATTTTTCAAAAAAGAATAGAAGAAATTTGGCAGAACCAAGAACTCCAAGGATTACTCCAATTCCATAAGGAAGCAATTTGAAAAAATGTGTTTTGAATTTACTCAATGGGTTCGCGAGAAATTCAATAATTGTTTTATAGATTCCAAAGATTACGCAAAGAACGCCGCCGGAAACCCCTGGTAAACCAGCACCCAATCCGACAAGAATTCCTTGCAAAATCTGCAATAAAAACTTCATAATATCACCTCTTGTTATTCTATGTAAATTATAGCATTATTTATTCTGTTTGCAATATGAAATTAGTACTTTAATTCGTCAAAGTGTTGTGCTATACTATAAGAATAAGTTGTTTTACGAAAGGGAGAATGAACATGGCAAATAAGAAAGTACTCATGCTTGGAAATGAAGCGATTGCCCGCGGCGCATATGAAGCAGGCGTAAAAGTATCAGCTGCATATCCAGGAACTCCAAGTACAGAGATTAGTGAAAATATTATTAAATATAAAGATGATATTTATTCAGAATGGTCACCAAATGAAAAAGTTGCAGCAGAAGTTGCAATTGGTGCAAGTATATCAGGTGTTCGCGCAATGGCGAGCATGAAACACGTAGGGTTAAATGTGGCTTCCGATCCACTTTACACAGTATCTTACATGGGTGTAAATGGGGGACTGGTTTTTGTTGTTGCAGATGATCCAGGGCTTTACAGTTCACAAAACGAACAGGATACTCGCATGATTGCGAGAGCAGCACAAGTTCCTGTGTTAGAACCAGCAGATAGTATGGAAGCAAAAGAGTTTATGAAGGCGGCGTTCCAAATCAGTGAAGTGTTTGACCGACCAGTAATTCTTCGTACAACCACTCGATTGGCTCACTCGCAAGGTTTGGTAGAATTGTATGACCGTGAAGAAATCGAAGATGTTCCATATGAAAAAAATATAGCAAAAAATGTTATGATGCCAGGAAATGCAAAACTTCGTCATGTGGAAATTGAAAAGCGCAATTTGGAATTGGCGGAAGCAGCAAATACAATGCCAATTAATACAGTAGAAATCAATGATACTAAAATTGGTGTTATCACAAGTGGTATTCCGTATCAATATGTAAAAGAAGCGTTGCCAAATGCCTCTGTATTAAAATTAGGTATGGTGAATCCATTGCCGAAAAAATTAATTACAGAATTTGCTTCAAAAGTAGATGCACTCTATATTGTAGAAGAGTTGGATCCAGTAATTGAGGAACAAGTGAAGTCTTGGGGAATCAAAGCAGTTGGAAAAGAACTATTTACCGTACAAGGCGAATATAGTGCGAATATGATTCGCAAGGCGATATTGGGAGCAGACGTTGATGCAAAAGCACCAGTTGCAGCTCCAGGACGTCCACCAATCCTTTGCCCAGGATGTCCGCACAGAAGCGTATATTATGTGTTGAATAAATTGAAAATGCATGTTGCAGGAGATATCGGTTGTTATACGTTGGGTGCAGTAGCACCATTAAGTGTGGTCGACTCTGTTATCTGTATGGGCGCTAGTATTTCAAGTCTACATGGAATGGAAAAAGCAAAAGGAAAAGATTACATTAGAAACTGGGTAGCAGCAATCGGAGATTCTACATTCTTACATACAGGTGTAAATTCATTGATGAATATGGTTTACAACAAATCGACAGGTACTGTAATGATTTTAGATAACTCTACGACAGGTATGACAGGACATCAAGACCATGCGGCGACAGGAAAAACATTGATGGGCGAACCAACAAATGCTGTGGATATCCCAAGTCTTTGCCGTGCAATCGGTGTGAAGAATGTGGCGGAAGTGAATGCATTTGATATTGCTACATTAGAAAAAGTAATCAAAGAAGAAGTTGCAAAAGACGAAGTGTCTGTCATTATTACAAAGACACCTTGCGTATTGTTGGATAAGTCAAAGAAACCAGTATATATTGCGCATGCAGATAAATGTAAGAAATGCGGAATGTGTATGAAACCAGGTTGTCCAGCGATGACAAAGAATGCAGATGGAACCATTCGCATTGATGACACAATGTGTACCGGTTGTGGACTTTGTGAAACATTATGTAAATTTGATGCGATTGAATTATTGAAGGCAGGTGAATAGTATGGCGACAAAGAATATTATGATTGTAGGTGTTGGAGGTCAAGGAACTCTTCTGACAAGCCGTATTTTAGGAGGTCTCGCCATTGCAGGAGGATATGACGTGAAGCTATCCGAAGTACATGGGATGGCACAGAGAGGCGGAAGTGTAGTTACATATGTGCGTTATGGCGAAAAAGTTTCAGAGCCGATTGTAGAAGAGGGACAAGCAGATGTAATTATTGCATTTGAAAAGTTAGAAGCTCTTAGATATGCACATTTTTTGAAAAAAGACGGTGCGTTAATTATAAATGACTGGAGAATTGACCCGATGCCAGTTGTAATTGGAGCGGCACAGTATCCAGAAAATATTATTGAAAATCTTGCAAAAGAGCATCAAGTATATACTGTAAATGCAACGGAAGAAGCAAAAAAATTAGGAAATTCCAGAGTGTTTAATATGATTGTGCTTGGAATTGCAGCGCAACATATGGATTTCGCAAAAGAAACATGGTATGAGGTGATCGAAAATACTGTTCCACCAAAGACTATTGAAATTAACAAGCAAGCTTTTGAAGTGGGATACAATATGTAACATAAGGAGAAACCAATTATGGCATGGATAGAACGATATTTTGACAAAGAAAAAGAATGTATGAGCAGAGATGAAATGACAGCTTTGCAAAGTGAACGACTAATTAAACAAGTAGAAAACGTGTACAACAATGTTGCCTTCTACAACAAGAAGATGAAGGAACTTGGAGTGGAGCCGGGCGACATTAAAGGTATCGAGGATATTAACAAACTTCCATTTACAACAAAAGAAGATTTGCGCGATAATTATCCGTTTGGTTTGTTAGCAGTTCCAAAGTCTAAAATTGCCAGGGTGCAAGGTTCATCAGGGACAACGGGGAAATTGACGCTTGCATCTTATACAGAAAATGATGTAAATCTTTGGGGAGAATGTGTGGCACGTTGTTTGACCATGGCAGGGCTTACCGAAGACGATGTATTGCATACTTGTTATGGATACGGACTTTTTACTGGTGGATTGGGAATCGATTTTGGTGCAAGAAAGATGGGCGCATTGATTATTCCAATGTCATCTGGAAATACGCAGAGACAAATGATGTGTATGGAAGATTTCGGCGCAACAGCGATTGCGTGTACTCCATCTTATGCATTACATCTAGCTGAATCATTGCGTGACGCAGGTGTGGTTGAAAGATTGAACTTGAAAGCTGGAATTCTTGGTGCGGAACCATGGACAGTGGAAATGCGAGAGAAGATTGAAAGCATTTTAGGAATTAATTGTTTCGATATCTATGGACTCTGTGAAATCTTAGGTCCTGGTGTTGCTATGGAATGTATCCATCATAAGGGATTACACATTCATGAAGATTACTTCTATCCAGAAATCTTAAACCCTGCAACGAATGAAGCTTGTGCAGACGGTGAAACTGGAGAGTTGGTATTTACAACATTGACAAAAGAAGGAATGCCACTTATTCGTTATCGTACAAAAGACTTAACAAGTATTGATCACAGTACATGTGAGTGTGGAAGAACTCTTCCAAGAATTTCTAAATTCAAAGGACGTACCGATGACATGAAAGTCATCCGTGGAGTGAATGTATTCCCAACACAGGTAGAAACAGCACTTCTCGGAATGGGCGGAGATGTGGCACCACACTACTTGATGATTGTAGAACGTGAAGGAAATTTAGACAAGTTGACTGTTATGGTGGAAGTAGATGAAAGATACTTCTCAGACGAAATCCGGGCATTAGAAGGATTGAAAAATAAGATTGCCGGCGTTTTGAAGCAGGCATTAGGAATATCTGTACATGTTAAATTAGTAGAGCCTAAGACGATTGAACGTAGTGAAGGAAAAGCAAAACGTGTAATTGATAAGAGAAATCTCTAAAAGGAGGATGGCGAGATGACAATTAAACAATTATCTGTATTCTTGGAAAATAGAGAAGGACGTTTGGATGAAGTATTGAAAACTTTAGGAGAAAACGGTGTGAATATCGTAGCACTTAGTTTGGCAGATACTGCAGACTATGGTATGTTACGTATGATTGTATCAGATCCTAAAAAAGGAAAAGCCGTTTTGAAAGAAGCAGGAATCACTTCAATGTTAGCAGATGTAGTTGCGCTTCGTGTACCACATGCAACGGGATCTCTTAGCAAAGCCATGCATGCATTAATGGTTCAAGGAGTCAATATTGAATATATGTATGCGTTTGCAAATGGCGCAGATGCTTCTGCGATTTTAAAAACCGATGATGCAGAAAAAGTAGTGACCATTTTAAAAGAAAATGGATTTGATGTATGGGGAGCTGATGAAGCGTACCGTGCAAATGTATAGAGGGCATAAAAAAGGAACCGAGAAATTCGGTTCCTTTTCTTTTAATCTCAATTCCGTAATGCTTTTTATATCAATAAATTCATAAAAGGCACAATTTAAAGATTAAAGTTTTACTACGTTGACTGCTTGTGGTCCTTTTTCGCCATCTGTAACATCATATTCAACAGCTTGGCCTTCTTCTAAAGTTTTGTATCCTTCCATGTTCAAGCCAGTATAGTGAACGAATACGTCGTTACCAGCTTCATCAGAGATGAATCCATAACCTTTCTGATTGTTGAACCATTTTACTGTACCTTTACTCATGTTCTCGTCCTCCATATATTGTCGCTTTAGTAAAATAATACTTTAACATACTAACATAATCAAGTGTATGTGTCAATGTATTTCCAAAAAAAACTGTTGAAATACAAGTAAAATTGTAAGACAATTAAGGTAATAGAAATGAGAAGGATGGTTCGGACATGCTTGAACTAAAAGGAGAAAGAATTTCACAAGGAATTGCATTTGGGAAACTTGTTTTTTACAAAAAAGAAACATGTTTTGTCGAAAAAAGTCAGATTCTGGACGCAGATATAGAGATAGAGCGTTTGAACGGAGCAATCGCAGAGGCAGTTGGGGAACTACAGGTTCTTTATGAGAAATCCGTGAAATTCGTAGGTCAAGAAAATGCATTGATTTTTGGAATGCATCAAATGTTGTTAGAAGATATAGAGTTTGTGGAAGAAATTACTCAGATGATTAAGAATCAAATGGTAAATGCAGAGTATGCCGTTTCCGTTGTTTCGAAGAAATATGAAGTGCAATTGGAAAAGCAAAAGCGTGCAGAAGATATGAGAGACGTTGCAGAACGATTGTTGCGGGTGTTACAAGAAAAAGGGGACTTTTCACTTTTGAAACAAGAGGGCGTGCTTCTTGTAGCAGATGAACTGCTTCCGAGCGAAACCGTTCAGTTGGATTCGAAACGTATTTTGGGGATTGTTTTGAGAAAAGGAGCATCCAACTCTCACACAGCTATTTTTGCGAAAAACATGGGGATTCCAACGATTATCAATGTGGGTGAGAATCTGGTGGAAACATATAATGGGACGTATGGGGCTTTAAATGCAACGGAAGGTGTTCTTTATGTGAAGCCAAGTGAAACCGTAGTGAATAAGCTCCAGCAAAGGCAGCAAGCCGAATACGAAAATCTGTTGAAGTTGAAGGCGTATGAGGCAGAACGAACCGTTGTTGCAATCTGCGCAAATGTGGGAAGTTTGGAAGATGTGAATCAAG
This sequence comes from Faecalimonas sp., assembly GCA_045578495.1. Lineage (GTDB taxonomy): Bacteria > Bacillota > Clostridia > Lachnospirales > Lachnospiraceae > Faecalimonas. Next base: position 89,681 of record JAZNKI010000035.1, on the reverse strand, counting down.
CAATTGAGTATGGTGCAGACGGAATCGGACTGGTGCGTAGTGAAGTGTTATGTTTGAGAGAAAAACGGATTTTGACAGAAGAAGAACAGACTCAAATCTATAAAGAAATTGGAATGCGCATGGCAGGTAAGAGAGTGGTGATTCGAACCTGGGATTTTGGTGAAGATAAGGAACTGAACCATCTCCCGTCTATGAATTTGCGAGGAATCCTTTGGTGTCTGGAAAATCAGGAAATCTTTTGTGCACAAATCAGAGCCATCTATAGAGCGTCTGTGTACGGAAAACTTGCAATGATGTTTCCGATGATTTCATCTATAGAGGAAGTAAAACAAGTGAAACAAGTGTTGAAACAAGTAAGAAGTGAACTTGAAAAAAATGGAGTTCCATTTGATCGAGAGTTGGAAATTGGTGTGATGTTAGAAACTCCGGCATCCATTTCGATTAGCTCGGAACTTGCCAAAGAAGTTGACTTTTTCAGCATTGGAACAAACGATTTGATACAGTATACATTTGCATTAGACCGTCAACATTCGCTAGGACAGTCGTTTTATGAAACCTATTATCCGACATTGTCTAAGATGATTCGTATGGCAATAAAAAATGTGCATGCAGCGGGGAAACGCATAGGAATCTGTGGAGAATTGGGATCGGAATTGAAGTTGACAGAGGAGTTTGTAGAAATGGGAATCGATGAATTATCGATGTCACCAAGTTCCATTTTGCCTGTGCGAAAAAGAGTAAAGGAAATAGAGTAAGGGTTGTCTTCGGACAACCCCCTTGTTCTACTTAGCAGCCTTTTTGGCAAATGTTGTATCCACTAAATCCATATAAGGAGCTCGTTTTGAAAGTTCTCCTGCAGAATCTAAAATATCTTGCAATAAATCAAAACTTTCTTTTTCAAAAATCAAATCCGATTTCCAAGTATCCTGATCATAATAACGTTTGACAATAGTTGTGATTGTGCCTAGATCTGTCTCTGTAAATTGTGGGGCGATGACTTTAGCAATTTCCTCTGGAGAATGAGATTGCACATAATCCATTCCTTTTTGTAGTGCGTTTGTAAAGTGTTGAATGATTTCAGAGTTCTCTTCAATATAACTTCCCTTTGCACAGAAAGCGGTGTATGGAACATAGCCACTGTCTTCTCCCAACGATGCAACGACATACCCTTTGTTTGCATTTTCAAGAGAGGTGGCATGAGGTTCGAATTCCACAGTAAAGTCTCCCTGCCCTTCGGAAAAAGCAGCGGCCGTAGAACCAAAGTCAATGTTTTGGTTAATTGTCAAATCCTTTGAAGGGTCCATGCCATGTTGTTTTAAAATGTATTCAAATACCATTTGTGGCATACCGCCTTTTCGTCCGCCTAAGACCGTCGTGTTTTTCAAATCATCCCATTCAAAATCTGTGATTTCTTCTCTGGCAACGAGGAAATTTCCTGCTCGTTGAGTGAGTTGAGCAAAGTTTACAACATAGTCTGTTGCGCCTTCGTTATATGTGTAGATTGAAGCTTCTGAACCCATAAATCCAACATCAGCTTCTCCGGAAAGGACAGCAGTCATAACCTTGTCAGCTCCAAATCCGCATACCAGTTCCAGGTCAATGCCTTCTTCTTCAAAATATCCATTTTCAATTGCTACGTACATCGGAGCATAAAAAATAGAGTGAGCGACTTCGTTTAACACAACTTTTGTATTTCCATCTTTCTCTTTCGAAGAACAGCCGATTAAAGGAGTAATAGCAAGTGCGAGAATGAGTGCAAAAGCTATAATACGCTTTTTCATATGGCCTCCATGGAAATTTCTTCTTTAATACTATATGTGAGAAGAAAAAAAGGGTGCCAAATTAGGGCTTATTTAGAAGGCTTTGGTGGTTGAAACGGATAAATTGCCTCATAGGATTCCCGTTCTTCCTCCGTGGTTGCAGGCGTTGGAATAAGTCCTGTGCAATCCGTAGAAGAAGCTGCGTGCGCAAGGTAATCATAGGAATCAATTCTCTCTTGGTTTGTTTTTTCTTTTTTCATATTGCGTCTCCTTTCGTTATGATGCATTAGGATAATCAAAAAAAATAGAGATATTCAAAAAAAAGTAGATTTTAAGAATTTAATGTGGTAAAATGTGAAAGAGGAATATCGAAAAGGAGATATTTATTATGGGTAAGAAGATGAGAACAGAATCAATTGATTATTTGTTTGAAGCAATTTTGTCTTTAAAGAATAAAGAAGAGTGCTATACTTTTTTTGAAGATATTTGCACGATTAATGAATTGCTATCAATTACACAGAGATTTGAAGTTGCAAAAATGTTGAGAGAACAAAAGACATATTTGGAGATTGCTGAAAAAACGGGAGCATCCACTGCAACAATCAGTCGAGTAAATCGTTCTTTGAATTACGGAAATGATGGATATGACATGGTGTTTGAACGAATAAATAAAGACAATAAATAAAAAAGAAGGATATCATCACAGATATCCTTCTTTTTTTATCTTTTCAATGAGACCATGCATTAGTTTGCTAGAACTGTACGATTGTAGTTGTCACACAACATGTAAAAACTATAAATCGGCACAAGCGCAAGAATTAACAATAAAAATGGATTTTTGGTAGGAGCAACGCGAACACCGCTCTTTTCAGCAATTTTTACTTGAAGGCTCATGAACTTGTAATACCAATAAAATTGATAAATTCCACAGGTAATTACTCCAAGTAAAATGGCAATTAAGAAGTTTGGAATAGTTGATTCTTCATGCTTTTCAGCTAATTCATTATTTACAGCTGTCATTTCGTACCAAACATAAAGAGTATAGATTCCGCAAGTCAAAGCTCCAAGTAACCAAAATGCAATCCAATTAAATGTTTTTGCTTCTCTCATAATCGTATACCGTCCTTTCAAGAATACTAAGACAATTATAACATACTTTTCCTTATTTATCAAACAATGGTAAAATATATCGAATGATATAACAGAGAATAAAAAGCCCAGTTGTTACACCTACACTAATCTGGTAAGGAAGTTTCCATTTTTTCTTGAAAAGTTCATCGTGAGTAAGTAAAAACAAGTATGGAACTCCCAAAAAGAAGAGGGGATGATAACCGAAAGCGGCCTTAAAATCAAACCGAAGTGCAGCAAAGTGAGCACGTGTCATTCCGCAGAAAGGGCAAGGAAATTTGAGGAAAAAACGAATCGGACAATTTGCCTTAAAGAGAACATAAGTAAGGACAATATATAAAAAGAGTGCACCGAAAAAGAATAAGTCTTTTTTTATATATTTTATGATCTGTTTCTTTGTTTCTTCCGTCATGTACACACACCTCTTTCCTATGAAAGAAAGTAGGAAACAAGTGCATCCTACTTTTCTTTTTCTTTCTTTTTCTTTGTAGATTCATCCTCCGCTTTAGAAGGAATCTGATCGATTAAAGATTCAATCAACATCTTTTTGGCATAAACATCAAGACATAGCGTGCAAATCAGGGAGAATAATTGTAGCGATTCTCGCTCTTCCTTTGCAACATCTAAAAAAACTTTTGTAGATTGTTCATACATAGAAAGGATATCATTTTGAATCCTGTCATTGTGTTCGTTTTTGAAACCATATACTTCATCGTAGATATCTGCGATTGTAATATCACTATCAGTATGAAAATACTTGTCTGTAATAGGAGTTAAAAGAGTCTCAATATCCTTCATTGTTAAAATGTTCTTAAAATAGTATATAAAAATTAAAACCAGAAGATGTTCTTTTGAGTATTTCTTTTTGATTGGTGCCGGAAGAAGATTTCCTTTGGCATAATTGTTAATCATTGTCTTAGTTAGAATCTTGTCTTCCTCTGAACGTTTCGTTGACGCCAACTCTTTTTCCATGAAAGAGGTTACTTGATCCATGTACAAATCAATATTTGGAATATCAGAAGATGTCAAAAAATCAACATTCGCAAGATTTTCTTGTATGCTATTTAACAAATTACTTGTATCAATTTTCATATTATCACCTCGATGTCATCATTATATAGTAAACAAAACCACATCTCAACCGTTTTTGAAAAATTATTTTAGATGACACAAATGTGGATTTATAATATAATGAGAGACGGATGAAAGTCCCAAAGGAGTTAGATAGAATGAGCATTTATGATACATTGAATGAAAATCAAAAAGAGGCCGTATTACATACAGAAGGCCCTCTCTTAATTTTGGCAGGAGCAGGTTCTGGAAAGACCCGTGTGCTTACCCATCGAATTGCATATTTGATTGAGGAAAAAGGAGTAAATCCTTGGAATATATTGGCCATTACATTCACAAATAAAGCAGCAGGAGAAATGCGAGAACGAGTAGACAAGTTGGTAGGCTTCGGTTCGGAAAGCATTTGGGTGAGTACCTTTCACTCTACCTGCGTGAGAATTTTAAGAAGATATATTGATCGTATTGGGTATCAGACAAATTTCACGATTTATGATACCGATGATCAGAAGACTTTGATGAAGGATATTTTAAAGACGTTGCATTTGGACCCAAAACGTTACAAGGAAAGAGCGCTTCTAGCAGCGATTTCCTCTGCAAAGGATGAGATGATTACACCTGATGAATATGAGCTAGATGCAGCAGGTGATTTTGGAAGACGGCAGATTGCAAAAATTTATCGAGAATATGAACGTCAAATGAGAGCAAATAATGCACTTGATTTTGATGACTTATTAGTAAAGACGGTACAGCTTTTGGAAACACAGCCAGAAATCTTGGATTACTATCAAGAGCGTTTCCGCTATATCATGGTGGATGAATATCAAGATACCAATACTGTTCAATTTAAATTTGTTAGTCTATTAGCAAGACGCTATCGAAACCTTTGTGTTGTGGGAGATGATGATCAATCTATTTACAAATTTAGAGGAGCAAATATCAAAAATATTTTGAACTTTGAAAATGTATTTGAGGATGCACATGTGATTAAGTTGGAGCAAAATTATCGTTCGACTGAAAATATCTTAAATGCGGCAAATGGTGTGATTCGAAATAATTATGGTAGAAAATCGAAAGCATTATGGACCGATCATGGAGAAGGAGACAAACTCAAATTTTGCCAATTTGAAAACGAGTATGAAGAAGCGGATTATGTGGTCAGTCAAATCCGAGCACAAGTGCGAGAGGGTGTGCGCACTTACAACGACCATGCGATTTTATATCGCACGAATGTACAGTCTCGTGTATTTGAAGAACGATTGGTAAATGCAAACGTTCCATATAAGGTGTTTGGCGGAGTAAACTTTTATGCGAGAAAAGAAATCAAGGATATCCTTGCCTACTTGAAAACCATTGATAATGGTATGGATGATTTGGCTGTGCGTCGAATCATCAATGTTCCAAAACGAGGAATTGGATTAACAACCATCAATCGAGTGCAAGAAAACGCTACAGAACGAGGAATATCATTTTATGAAGCACTTCAATCAGTGGACTATATTCCAGGAATTGGAAAAGGCGCTACAAAAATCAGCACGTTTGTTGCTTTGATTGAGCATTTGAAAGAGCACGCTAAAACCATGCTGGTTTCAGAACTTGTGCAAGAAATTTTAGATTATACCGGATATGAAGAAGAACTAAAAGAAGAAGGCGGCGAAGAAGCGGAAGAAAGATTGGCGCACATCGATGAGTTAAAGAATAAGATTGCAACTTATGAAGAATCTTGCGAGGATGAGATGCCAACTTTGAGCGGTTTCTTATCAGAAGTTGCTTTGGTGGCAGACATTGATAGCTTGGATGAGAGTAATGATTATGTGATGCTGATGACGTTGCACAGTGCGAAGGGATTGGAGTTTCCAGAAGTGTATCTAGTGGGAATGGAAGATGGTTTGTTCCCAAGTTATATGACGATTATAGAGAACGATATAGAAGAACTGGAAGAAGAGCGCCGACTTTGCTATGTGGGTATAACAAGAGCAATGGAAAACTTAACATTTACTTGTGCAAAGAAGAGAAGAGTTCACGGGGAAATTCAGTATAACAAGGTTTCTCGCTTTATCAAGGAAATACCAGCACAGTTACTGTCAAACAGTGGAACCGTACAACGAAAAGATGTGGATATGCCAAAGCAAAACACGTATTTTCAAGCGAAGCAAAGCTTTAAAAAAGAAGCATTTTCCGCAACGAAACCAACACAAAATTTTGGCGTAAAGGCAGAATGCAGTTTGTCATATGAAGTGGGTGACCGTGTGAGACATATGAAATTTGGTGAAGGAATTGTCATTTCCATTGTAGAAGGTGGAAGAGATTATGAAGTCACAGTTCGCTTTGATAATGTGGGGGAACGAAAAATGTTTGCAGGTTTTGCAAGATTAGAAAAAATTTAAATATGCATAAATTTTTAAAAACTACATATGGTAATATCAATACAAGAATGCTATAATAAATACAATAGTAGGAACTTGTGAAAAGAGAAAGGATGTGTAGCATGAAAGATATGATTTCCGCAACAAAATTAAGTAGTATTTTGAAAAAAAGAGACGATGATCGCATTAAAAAAACAATCCTTTGGATTCTTGCTATTATCGGAGTCACAGTTGCGATTGCCGGAATAGCATATGCAGTATATCGTTTCGTAACACCGAATTATTTGAAAGATTTTGAAGAAGATTTTGAAGATGATTTCGAGAGCGATTATCTTGAAGTGGAAGACGTTGAAGATTAATTAAAAAAGCTGTCGTGGGAAAACTACGACAGTTTTTTCTATGATAAGAAATGAGGAGGCTCATATGAAAAAAGGACAAGTATATGAGGGGACAATTGAAAAGGTAGAGTTTCCGAATAAAGGTCTTGTTTTGGTAGAAGGCGAAGAAAAGAATGTTATTGTAAAGAATGGAATTCCAGGACAAAAAATAAAGTTTTGCGTCAATAAGTTGCGCAAAGGAAAAGCGGAAGGAAGATTGTTAGAAGTGCTCGAAGCATCTCCTTTGGAAACGCGCGAACCAGTGTGCAGTATTTTCCCAGCTTGCGGTGGGTGTATGTATCAGACGATGTCTTATGCGGAACAAGTGAAAATGAAGGAAATGCAGGTCAAAGAAATTTTAGATGCGGCGATTGTTGGCGATTATATATTTGAAGGCGTCAAAGAGAGTCCGAAGGAATTTGCCTATCGCAACAAGATGGAATTTTCTTTTGGAGATGAATATAAAGATGGTCCGCTTTCGTTAGGGTTACATAAAAAAGGAAGTACGTATGACGTTTTGACGGCTGCGGATTGTAAACTTGTTCATGCAGACATGAATCAGATTCTTTCGTGTGTGCTTCAATATTTCCAAGAACGCAATGTAAGTTATTATAAAAAGATGCAACACGTTGGATATCTTCGACATTTGCTATTGCGCCGTGGAGAACATACGGGTGAAATTTTGATTCATCTTGTAACGACCACACAAGAAAACCATGATTTGCAACCGTTGGTTCATGCATTGCTAGACCTTCCGTTGCAAGGGAAAATTGTGGGGATTTTGCACATCCTCAATGATTCGTTGTCAGATGTGGTCCAAAGCGATGAGACACGTGTATTATATGGGAAAGATTATTTTTATGAAAAATTGCTTGATATGGAATTTAAAATCACGCCATTTTCATTCTTTCAGCCAAACTCGCGTGCAGCAGAAGTTCTTTATAGCACGGTGAGAGACTATCTGGGAGATATGAAGGGAAAAGTTCTCTATGATTTGTTTAGTGGAACAGGTACAATCGGACAGATTTTATCTCCAGTCGCAGAAAAGGTGATTGGAATTGAAATTGTGGAAGAAGCTGTCAAGGCGGCAAATGAGAATGCGGCACATAATCAGATTGACAATTGTACATTTTTAGCTGGGGATGTGTTTAAGGTTTTGGATGAGATTGAAGAAAAACCGGATGTGATTGTATTGGATCCTCCGCGTGATGGAATTCATCCGAAGACATTGCCAAAGATTTTAGAGTATGGAGTAGATACCATTGTATATATTTCATGTAAGGTAACGAGTCTTGCACGGGATTTGGCAATGATACAAGAAAAGGGGTACCGTGTAGTGAAAGCGGTTGCAGTGGATCAGTTTGTGCATACGGTGCATGTCGAGACAATAATTCTGATGCAACTTGTGGAAAAAGACAAAAAATAGAGGGTTCAACCATAAGATATTGTGGTTTTGGAGAAAAAAACGGGGTTTAAAATGAAAAAATTATAGTGAAAAGAAGAAATGCGTTACTTATTTAAGTGAAAAATAAGTAGCGCATTTTTGCGTTTGAAAGGAGACGTTATTCAAACTGAATTAAAAAATAAAACCACTGAACGCCAAGGGGGAAGTCTGCCCTCGAGGTGTCCAGTGGTACTGGTCACAGTGTCCAGTCTACTAACTATATCTCGTATTCCCCGGCAGAAAGTGTTAGTTCTTCCTCTTTCCAAGGAACTTTTACAATTGCTTCGCAATCAAATGGAACTTTGACGTATAGTGAATATCCATTATCTGTTTTTTTCCATTTCACACAAATGGTTCCTTTTGGTGAATCGTATTGCATATTTACATAATCAAAACGGTCAGACACTTCTGGTTTCACATAAAAGGTTTTAAAACCATTTTCACGCAAGGTAAGACCACACATGTTTTCATACATCCACTGCACAATACTTCCGTAGGTGTAGTGGTTGAGAGAATTCATGCCTGTTCCTGAGATGGAACCGTCAGGTAGTACAGAATTCCAACGTTCCCAGATAGTAGTTGCGCCCATGTCTACTTCATATAACCAGCTTGGAAAATCTTTCTGGAACAGTAGTTCATAGGCTGCTTCACTATAGCCTTCCTCAGAAAGAACTTTGCAAAGGAACGGAGTTCCAACAAAGCCTGTAGTCAAATGCATGTTGCTTTTTTGGAGCAATGCGAGTAGACCATCCGCAATTGTTTTACGGTGTTCATCTTTTACTAAATTCATCGCAAGTGCAAGAATGTGTGCAGTCTGTGTTTGTACAAGGCTAGTACCTTCTGGAGTATAATATCTTTCTTGAATTGCCTTGCGGGTGCGGTTACTGATTGACCGATAATAGTCAGCATCACTTGTTTCTCCAAGTACTGTGGCAGCTTTTGCAACTAATTCCGAAGAATATTTTAGGTATGCAGAAGCTACAAGAGTTACGTCTGTTCCACCGTATCTGTCATCTTCTTGATTTTCATTGCCATCGAGCGCAAGCCAGTCACCGAAATTAAAGCCTTTTTCCCAAAGACCTGTTTCTCCCAGACTATTTCTTACAATCCAATCAATCCAAGCCTTCATGCTAGGATATTGTTGTTTTAAAATATAGGCATCTCCGTAGTGTGTATATAATGTCCAAGGAATGATAACAGCAGCATCGCCCCACGCACAAGAGCCCCAATAAAACGAGGTTTCTGTTGGTTCCTTCTTGATAAAGGATGGAACAAGATGACCAACCATTCCGCCACGATCCTTTTGTTCCACCCAAAGGTCACGAAGGTATTTCGTGTAAAATGCGTATGTTTCCATGTTGTAGCTGGCTGTCTTACAGAACATCTGCGCATCGCCGGTCCATCCCATACGTTCGTTTCGCTGTGGACAGTCTGTCGGCACATCCAGGAAGTTGTCCTTTTGGCTCCATTTTGCATTTTCAATTAATCGATTGATACGTGCATCTGAAGTAGTGATAAAGCCACTTTCTTCTAAATCTGAGTAAACAACACACCCTTCAAAATCATCTAGAGATAATTCTGTCGTATTTCCTTCAATCTTCACATAACGGAAGCCATAGAAGGTGAAGTGTGGAGACACAATCTGTTCTGTTCCATCTGAGATATATGTATATTCGGCTTTTGCTTTTCGCAGATTTTCGTTGTAAAAGCAATCGTTCTGAAGGATTTCGCCATGGCTTAATTTAATCACAGTACCTGCTGGTTCGTGCACTTTCATTTGAACCCAGCCGGCAATATTTTGTCCCAAGTCAAGAACTGTTTCGCCTGCAGGTGTATGGATGAATCCAATCGGTTTCACAGTTTCTTTTATCACGATTGGAAGAGACAAGCGGTCATACAGTTTCCCTAATACTGGATGTTCAGGTACGTTGACCTTAATGTTTTCTGCAATCTTCATATTTTCCCAATTGCAATCGCAACAAGAGATATCCGACCAATTTTTGATAGCATTTTTTTCGTTAAATACTTCTCCGTCGTAGATGCTGTCAGCAAGTATCGGAGATGGAATGCATTTCCACGAATCATCTGTCACGATTACTTGTTCGCTGCCGTCTGCGAATTCTACTCGGAGCTCTGCCCTTAAGAGATAGTCATCAAGGTATGGTTCTAGATGGAATTTAGAAGAAGTTCCGAACAATCCTTTTGTCCATCCGTTGCCCATCATAACACCGAGAACATTGTCTCCTTGTTTTAACACATCTGTTAAATCGTATGTATATATTTGTATCAGTCGGTCGATTCCTGTACACCCTGGTGCAAAGTAATCGTTTCCTACTTTATGACCATTTACCTCCAACCAATAGAGACCTAATCCAGTCATGTAGAGTCTCGCTTTGCTTACATTCTTTGAAAAATAGAGACTTTTTCTAATATAAGGACTGAAACTCTGATCCTTCCACGGAGTTGTAATCCAATTTCCTAATAGTTTTTCCTCTCTTTTTCCTGTCTCAAAATAGTTTACCTCAGAGATTGCACTGTCACCAGCATCACCCCAGACCTCGACAGTCCAATAGTAGGCAGTACGTGGTTCTAACTCGATAGGAAGTTCAAAAGCAGTGCTAGTAGGATTTTTAGATGCATCACTTGTAAAAAGTGGCTCCTTCATTTCCTGATCTTTTGCCACTTTTACCTGTGCCCGCGCTTGTTTTTTAGACACATCACTATCAGCAACCCAAGATACAATTGCTTTTTCCATTGCAAATCCAAGGGGATTTATCATATGATTCGTTCTACACTTTATAATCTTCATAGCATACCCTCCAATAACTTTATTGACATCATTATAAAATCGGTGCTATATTGAAAACAACCATTATATTTCGTTTGTTTTAGGGGTGAATTTATGAGAACAAAAGAATATATTGATTTAGTAAATGAACAGAAAATTGTAGTTGATATTTTTAACGGCAAGTCAGTGAGAAAACATAGTCATCAATTTTTAGAATTGTCCTATGTTCTGGATGGAAGAGCAACACATACAACAGAAGGGATTACCACTGTACTTTCTAAAGGTGATTATTTTATTATTGATTATAATAGATTTCATGAATACCAACAAATTGGAGATAAACCATTTGTTATCATGAATTGTTTATTTTTGCCGTCATTGATCGATGAAACTTTGAGTGGTTGTGAAGCATTATCAGAGGTTGTAAAAAATTATTTAATCAAGTTGGATTTTTATCAGGTCAAAGACCATCCAACCAATTTTATATATCACGATGGTAATGGATGGATTGGTACACTTTTTCAGCAAATTTATAAAGAGTATCAAGAAAAAAACATTGGTTTTTTTGAAACGATTCGCAGTTGTCTGGTTATGATTTTAATTCATATTATGAGGCAAATCGAGATGCCTAATGTCTATGGTTCTAGCAATGAAATGATTAGATACATTATTGATTATGTAGAGAAAAATTATACAGAGAAACTATCATTAAATGTCATTTCGCAGAAATATAATTATACATTGCAGCATGTCAGCGCACTATTTAAAAAAGAAGTGGGAGTTAACTTTCAAGAGTATATTCAGTCCGTGCGTATCAAAGAAAGTTGCAGATTACTGATTAATACGGAACAAAAAGTTGCAGATATCGCGACGAAAGTAGGATATAGCAATATTAAATTTTTTAATGAAGTGTTTAAAAGGCATATGGAGATGACCCCACGAGAGTTTCGAAAGAAATTTCAGTAATTTATTATGAACTAAAGGAAGAAAAATAATGACAAAATACGCAATTGGTTTAGATTATGGCACATTATCTGTTCGAGCACTACTTGTGAATATAGAAAATGGAGAAGAGGTTGCAGTTAGTGTGCATGAATATTCACATGGTGTCATGGAGACTGCACTTCCAACAGGAGAAAAATTACCGGCAGGCTTTGCACTTCAACACCCACAAGATTATATTGAAGGAGTAGAGGTTGTTGTAAGAAACGTTGTGAAGAAGAGCGGGATCAGTCCAGATGATATCATCGGAATTGGGATTGATTTCACTGCATCGACAATCATGCCAGTGAAATTAGACGGAACGCCCCTCTGTATGCTAGAGAAATTTGCAAGGAACCCACATGCTTACGTGAAATTATGGAAACATCACGGCGCTGAAGAGGAGGCCCTGTATATAGACAAAATCATTAATGAACGAGAAGAAACATGGATTTCTAACTATGGGGGTAAGGTATCCAGTGAGTGGATGCTTCCAAAAGTTCTTGAAACCTTGAATGCTGCACCGAAAGTGTATGAGGAGGCAGAACGCTACATAGAGGCAATGGATTGGATTACCTGGCAACTGACAGGCGAAGAGGTGCGTTCAATTAATGCGGCTGAATACAAAGCGTTTTACAATCAAAAGGACAGTTATCCGTCAAAGGAATTTTTCAGTGCGTTGGATGAGCGTATGAAAAATTATGTGGAAAGTAAGTTGGGAGCACCGATAAAAAAACTGGGAGAAACAGCGGGATATTTGACTGGAGAAATGGCAGAAAGACTTGGTTTGAATCAAGGAATTCCAGTTGGTGTTCCTGTGATTGACTCTCACAGCGGTGTGCTTGGTAGCGGAATCACCAAGCCAGGTGAAATGATGATGATTGTAGGAACCTCTTTTTGTCATTTGATTATGTCAGAAAAGGATCGAAATGTCTATGGCGTTTGTGGAAAGGCAAAGGATGGGATTTTGCCGGGGTATTTTGCTTATGAAGCAGGGCAAAGTGGTGGTGGAGATATCTATGCATGGTTTGCCAAGCATTTGATTCCAGAGAAATATGAGATAGAAGCAAGAAAAGAGGGAGTGAGTATTCATAGCCTTCTTTGCAAAAAATTGGAAGACTATCAAGTGGGACAAAGTGGATTGATTGCACTCGATTGGTTTAATGGTGTTCGTTCACCACTTATGGATTTTAGTTTGAATGGTCTTATTTTGGGAATGAATTTGCAGACGAAAGCAGAAGATATCTATATGGCACTCATTGAGGCTACAGGGTTTGGAACGAGAGCAATTGTCGACGAGTTTGAAAAAGCAGGAATCGAGATTCACACAATCGAGATGTGTGGAGGCATTCCACTTAAAAATCCAATGTTGGTACAAGTTTATGCGGATATCTTAAACCGAGAGATTCGTGTATGCGAGACGTCGCAGAAGGGAGCTATGGGAGCTGCAATGCTCGGTATCGCGGCAGCGTCTCCAGAAATAACAGGATATCATGGCTTGTCAGAAATTGTGCAAAACCTAGGTGAAAAAAGTGTAAAGGTGTATTGCCCAAATCAGAATAATGTGGAAGCGTACAATAAACTTTATGAGGATTATCTCATTTTATCAGAGTACTTTGGAAAGGGTGCGAATGATGTTATGAAACGATTGAATCAAAACAGGAAACGGTAGGTGTCGGACGTGTTCCTGTTTTTAAAGTTCAATCTGCCCAGGAAATGCTTCCTTTCGCATGATTCCCCACATTTTGTCGATATAAGATAGGGTGTAAAAGTTTTCATAATAATGATAATAGAAAGCCCCTTTTAATGTCATTTCATAAATGCCATTCTGTTCTTTGATAAATCCCAATCGCTTTGCAATCCAAAGCTCAAATCCATACATTTTTTTTAGAGATACGCCAAAGAACATTTCAAAATCATTTGCGTTCACCTTCGTGCTGTATGCGGTCCAGAATAACCAGTAAATCATTCGTTGACGTTTTGTAAATCGGATTGTCAAAGAGGTGGCAAGCTTACCGGAAGCAATTCGTTCACAGTAAGAGTCCACATCAAAAGTATTAATTTTAAATTGTTTTTTGAATAAACTGGTTGCAGAACAACCGAATCCGAGGAAGTTATCTCGAGTCATGGAAGAATAATTGGCATTCGGTTCACTTGAAAATGTCCAGATGGAACTTCGAGAATATCCCTTGCTCAAGCAGTATTGAGTGATGTCATCCAATAGTTTTCGTTTCTCTGTTTTCGGCATTGTCGTAACAGAGCTTTCTGTAAAAGTAAAATCAATAAATGGATAGATAGCCACATGGTTTGCGCCGAATGAAAAAGCGGTATCGATATCCGATTTTAAATCATTATAGGTTTGCCCCGGTAATGCAAAAATAAAGTCCATAGACACCGTTTCAAAAGGAACGGTCGCCAAAGCCGACATCATTGTAGAAGTGTCGATATTCTTCCGGCCAAGGATCTTTTGATATTTATTACAGAACGATTGAATGCCGATGCTAATTTTGGTAACACCTGCGTCTTTCAAAATTTGTAATCTTTCTATAGTTACATTTTCAGGATGAAGTTCTAATCCGATTCCTTCAGTAATCTTAAAGTGTTCTTTTACCGCATCTATGATTTCTTTGATACGATCTGCTGCAAGAGCTGGAGTGCCACCTCCAAAATAGAGACTGGTTACTTCTTTTCGTTTTCCGTATTGGCGCCCCACAAGATGAATTTCTTGGATTAAAGAATCAATATATTTGTCGCATAGTTCCTTGGAATATGGGACTTTGCAATAAGGACAAAAGTTACAGATGCTTTTGCAAAATGGGATATGAATATATAATCCCAGGTTCTCGCATTCCGCAAAAGGTAACATCTGGTCGTATTCGTTTTTAAATGTAAAAGGGCGTATCGTTCGAGTCAGCCACATTCTTGTTAAACTTGTAATAAAGCTCATATTACTCCTAAATATACTTCAAATATGTAAGAAGCATTTCAAAAATTATTTTTGGATTTCCTCTAAATAAGAGGGTGTATTCGGCAACAAAGAAGTATCCACATTGTTCACAAAGGCCTGGCACATCAATACAACGTCCACAGGTGGACAACTTCCCGTTTTCCATTACGACACATTGGTGACAAGGTGTAGGAAACCGATTTTCAATAAGATAAGGAAACGCACTTTTGAGGTTGAAAACGGGAGCGCCTTCCTTCATCATTCGGAGGATGGTATTGCAGCATTTCTCTTTCTCTTCTTTACTTAGAGACAGTTCCTTAGTGTCAGGATATGGCGTGTGAAAATTGAAGGATACAGCTCGCACATGTTTGGTGTCTCGTGCAGTTAAGCAAACGTCTTCTATGTAGTCCTTGTTAATTTGATTAATTGCCATATAAAAGCAGATATTATCTGCAGTAGCATTGCTGATATTCTTCATAATGGTGTCGTAAGTTTCACCGCGAATGTCATTGTGACGTTGCTTGTCCCCGTCTAGGCTTAGGAGAATCAAGTCCGCTTCTGGAAGATCAATAGGGAACGTTCCGTTTGTAACGACGTTTACGATTAGGAACCCCATTGATTTTGCTTCAATAACCAAATCTCTCAGAGTACGAGTACCGTCTTTCCAAAGAAATGTTTCGCCTCCACAGAAAAATAAGATTCGAATTCCCATATCATAGAGTTGTTGCATTTCCTGGCGGATTTGCGTATATGGATGGACGATGGCGGTAACATTGTTGACAGAACAATGCTTGCAGTGCAAGTTACATTTATCTGTAACGATGATCGTGCCTAAAATAGGATCCTTCTTTCTAAAGAGTATCGTTTTTATGCCGAAGGTGGCAAAGTGTAAAAATGACGATAATTTCATATTTCTACTCCATATGTTTGTTTTATGATAAAAAATTGCACACATTTTATTATACACGTTTTATGAAAGTATTTGTAGAAAAAATAAAAAACCCTATGGTAGAACCACAGGGTTTTGCGCTCATATGTAATTATGCAAGATTGTTAATATCTAATTGCATCATGATAGGACATCCAATTGCAAGGAGCAATCCAAGGATAAGATAGATGATAGAACGATCTTCGTGAGCGATTCCGTTTGTAGTACAAACAGCTGCAAATTTTTTCTCGATCAAATAGAAACCGAGGAAAGGAAGAAGTGCACATAAAAGACCATCAACTAATCCGTCACCATCTCCGTTAGCTTGAGCGATTTCACGTCCCATGCAGAAAGCCCAATACATTGTATAAAGTCCGCATGTAACAAATGAAAGTACGATAGGCATTACGAGTTCACGTTTTGTAAGATTCATAACAAATACCTCCAATTTATTTTTAAAGATAGTATAACTACATTTTACCTAAAAGTCAATACGTTACTATAATAAAGTATTCGAGTTTTTAGGAAAATTATGTATAAGAATGAATGATATCTTGTAGCACGGATTCTACCGAGTCTGTTGTGTGAGTTGCATGCTCTTGTACCACTTTTTGAGCTTGCTTCATTGCATAACTTATTTCTGTCAAATCTAATATTTCCAAGTCATTTAGTTGGTCTCCAAAAGAAATTGCTTCAGAAGGAGCGACCCCTAATTTATCTAAAAGAAATTTTAAAGCAACTCCTTTGTTTGAATAAAAAGGAACAAAATCTACCCAAAAATTCCCAGCTGTTACAACGCCGATTTCGGATTGGAACATGGATTTAAAGTGGGAAAAAGATTGTTCATGTGTTTCTGTGTCTAAAAACGCAATCTTTATAATGGTATCTTTTATATCCCAAAACGAGTCGATTGGGGTTGTTTGATAATTCAGTTTGGTGGTCATGTAATGATAGAAGTCGTCATCGCCACTTTTAATGTATTGTGTGTATGGAGTGGAAATGGATACTTTACAGTATGGATGTTTTTCTAATTCTTCAATAATCCGCTTGGTGAGGTCTGGCTCAAATTCGGAAATGGTTTCACAAACTCCTTGATGCATACAGATGGCTCCATTTTCACTAATATAGGAGATTTCATCTTTTATTGGCGCAAAGAGAAGTTGCTGACTATAGAGTTGACGTCCGCTTGCAGCAATGAAGTGGATGCCGAGCTCCTTCAACTGTAATATAAGATCAAAAAGCTTAGGAT
The DNA here is from genome assembly GCA_045578495.1 of Faecalimonas sp. Lineage (GTDB taxonomy): Bacteria > Bacillota > Clostridia > Lachnospirales > Lachnospiraceae > Faecalimonas. The sequence continues at coordinate 72,645 of JAZNKI010000035.1, read as the reverse complement.
TCAGCTCTTTTTGTCCCTCTGGTAGTAATGTACCATCAATGTCACTTGCAATTACTTTTATCATTGTTGTACTCCTTAAAAAACTAGAATCAGTTTTCCTACTGATTCTAGTTTTGTTGATTAAATCGTTATAGGTTCACCTGTTTTTCGTGCAAAGCAATTAATAAATTGGGTGTCTGTATTGTTTTCGATAGTAGTGACAGGTGGGGTGGTAAACATACAGTTGGTAAATTTTACCGCTTTTCCGCCAGTAATATTGATTTTTTCTAGATTACCAAAGTTAAAACTGTCGAATAGAATACCATCTGTGTTTTCGATAATAATCTTCGAATAAAATACTTGGCAATTGCTAAATACGTATCCATGGGAAGCATTGAGTACCATAATACCAATACCGTTGTTGTTTCCAGAATGATTAAACGTACAGCATGAAACAGCACCGTGAGAATTGTTCTTTGACTTTCCAGTAGAATTGTCAATTAAAAATCCCACGTTATTTCCATTAAATCCGCAATTGGCAAACATGTTATTGCCACCGTTATTTATACATCCATACCAACAGAACATGACAGATATGTTGGTGAAGCGGTGATATTCGCTCCAATAAGGAATGTTAATTCCAACATTACAATTTTCAATCCAGCAATTGGAAACATTTAAGGCAGCAGCAAAGGAATATCCAGTGTTCACACATGTGATTCCGCCACCTTGAAAACCTGCGATGTGACAATTGTCGATGGTGCCGTGTTGTGGGACAACATTGTCATCTTTTGGGTCTGTGCTTTGAAATACGATACCATGTCTTGTTCCAACTGTTTCGAATAGTTCAATCGGATCAATTGAACCTTTTAAGGCAAGGTCTTTTATTGTACAGCGTGTTTTAATTTCTACAACAAATCCATCCTCTATGTCTTCAGCAAGAATCAGTCTTGTCGAGGCGCCGCATCCTATCAAAGTGGAGTTTGTTGGCATAATCAGATTGTTTACATAATAATCTCCAGCACCCAGGCGACAGATACCATCTGAAGTGAGTAGAGACAAAATGTCTTGGGTGCGGTCTGAGGTATCGTTCGTACTTGTTAAATATTCAATCGGTTTTGTTTTCATAAAGTAACTCCCTTCGTTTGTTACATATATTCTATCAAAAAAAACTAAAAATAAAAGAATTTTTCTAAAAATAAAAGAATGATTGATAACATTCCTTATGTAGCAACACTCAATCCGATTGTGGCTAGTTTGGAAGGAACAGGAGTGGCTACAGACATTATAGGTATCGTGTTAGTAGGCGTTGTTGTATTATTCCAATTTGTAATAAAAGGAAAAAAAGTAGCAGTTAAATAAAAAGAACAAGGAAGAATGCTGAGCATTCCTCCTTGTTCTTTATTTTTCTTTCATAATGAAATCTAAGAATTTTAATGAATTTTCTAAGTTTGGTCCAGTCTCTACAATTCCAAAACACAAGTCGATTTTTTTTGCGTTATAAAGAGTTTTGATTTTTTTACAACTAGATAGATCGATTAGTACCGGGATTGGATCTTTCATCTCTTCTGGCTTTCGACAATCTGGATAAGTTCTGTCAAACATTTCATCTGAGGATTGTTCTATCCGTTCGTTTGCTTTTATAACTTCACCGTCTACATATAAGAAATACGGTTTATACATTTCTATTTGCTCAGGCGTTAAGACGTCGGTTAAGTCTACAAATAATTTTTCGTATGCATACGTTATAACAAAATCAGGAGAAGAAACAATAAAGTCTAATGTTTTACCAGAAGCCTGTGCGGCTAAAACTTGGTAACTTGCAGATGTCATCTCTGGATCACTTTCTGAAATTGTAAGATTACTTCCAAAGTCTGCTGTGAATTTTGACGAGTCAATTTTCTGCTCTTTCATAAACTCGTTTTCTAATTCGGCAACGGCATTTTCTCTAGCATAGAGAGAAATGTTAATGAAGGTGCCAGATAGAACGCTTTCTGGTGCGGTACAAGCCTGTACGATAAGAATCGTGCTTATAGTAAGAATAACCAGTGCAACAATGGTGCGAAAGCCATAATAATCAACCAAGTACTTGAATTTTTCTGCCGTGGTTGCAGTGGCAAAGTACTCGCGTCGGTTTTTGTTAATAGATTCGTAAAGTTTCATATCTTATTCCTCATCAAACATAATATATTCAAGGAAATTTAGAGCCAACAAATGGCTTGGAGTTCCTTCTATAACACCAAAGGCAAGAGAAGAAGATTTCTCACCATAAATATCAGCAAGTTTTGGTGAATTGCTAACATTGATTAACACTGGTACTGGATTCTTCATCTTGTCAGGCTTTGTAGGATCTGGAAGTTTGATGGAAGAAGTATCTTTCTTTTCATCAGCTGCCTTTTCAATTTTTGCTACAACTGCTTGATCAACATAAAGAAAATGTGATTCGTAAAGTTTTAACTGTTCGTCTGTCAAAACAGTACGTAAATCAGAGAAAACATAGGTTCCGTCAACCGATGTATCATAGATTAATTTTGTCATAACAGAAGTAGGAGCAATTGTAAAATCTAAAGACTGTTCCGCTTGAGAAAGCAATATTTCATGTACAGTCTCAGAAGTTTCCTCTGCCTTTTTTGAATTTCCAGGTTCGCATATAAAATGGTCGTCAAATGTTACAGCACCTTTTTCAATCTCTACATTATATGCTTTTACAAAATCTGCAGAAAGTTCTTCTGCTAGTGTATCATCCGCTTTTGTTTCTGTATTTAATAAATATCCGTGCAATAGCATAGCCGGCGAAGATAATTGTTCATAGAGATAAAAACCAAAGAATAAAAGGCCAATAATCCATATAATTACGTGGACTTTATTTTGTTTTATAAAATTTATAACTTTTCCGTCTCCGTTCATGCGTAAATCCTCCTTGTCACATAAAATAGGTATACCATAAAGTGGAGATAAATACAAATAAAAAAAGTGTAAAATATTGTAATCTTTCCGCGAAACTGATACAGTAAATAAGAAGATTTTAGACGTGGTAAGGAGAACAAGATGAAAAGAATATGGAATTGGTGTAAGACGGAAATTGTTCTATGTATTGCCATGCTTCTGGCAGTTATTTCTAGCTTTTTTGTGAGACCGGATAAAGCGTATTTGGAATACATTGATTTAAAAACGTTGGCAATTCTATTTTCCTTAATGGCAGTCATGGCAGGATTGCAAAAGATTGGCTTGTTTCAATACGTGGCAGAAAAAATGTTGGGAAAGGTTCATCATATTAGAGGCATTGTTTTTATTTTGATTTCGCTATGCTTTTTTTCGAGTATGTTTATTACGAATGATGTAGCCCTTATTACATTTGTTCCATTTGCATTTTCGGTATTGCGTATCATATTGAAAGAAGATGCAAAGAAAATGGTTGTACCTGTGGTAGTTATGCAGACCATTGCTGCAAATTTGGGCAGCATGCTGACGCCGATTGGGAATCCGCAGAACTTGTACTTGTACGGAAAAACAGATATGGGATTTGGAGGCTTTTTATTCTTTATGCTTCCATATACGGTGGTAGCATTTTGCATACTTGCGATATGGAGTGTGTGTTTTTCTTATAAAGGGGAAAAACGATTTACTATTTCCTTGGAGCAGCCTGCTTCCATGAAGGGGTATGGAAAAGAAATCGTAGGCTATGCGGTGTTATTTCTACTGTGTGTGTTGAGTGTTGCGGATATTGTTCCATGCAGTGTGACATGTTTGATCGTGATATTGGTTGTGTTTCTTCTTGATAAGACGGTTTTTGGAAAAGTAGATTATTCATTGCTTTTTACTTTTGTAGGATTTTTTGTTTTTGTGGGTAATATGGGTCGCATTCCAGCATTCAATCAAATGCTAAAGCAGGTAATAGAAGGAAATGAAGTGTTGACGGCTGTTTTGTCTAGTCAATTTATGAGCAATGTGCCGGCAGCTTTATTGTTGTCAGGATTTACAGAAAAATATCAACTTCTTATTGTGGGTACCAACCTGGGAGGGCTTGGAACCCTGATTGCATCAATGGCGAGTTTGATTTCTTTTAAATATATAGGAAAAGAGTATAAATCTTTGAGAGGGAAGTATTTTTGGTATTTCACAATTGCAAATCTGATCTTTTTGGCAATCTTGCTATGTGCACATGTGATATTCATAAAAATTTCATAATTACAAGTCACAAAATATGTTAGTATATAAAAATAAGTAAAAGACAGAAAAGAGGGAGACTATGCTTCGTTTATTGTTGAAAGAAGTAAAACAGTATAAGGCACCGTCTATTGCGACTCCGATGTTTATGATTCTGGAAGTAGCAATGGAGATGTGTGTTCCGTTTTTGATGGCCTCGATTATAGACAAGGGTGTCGATAAAGGGGATATGGCTCACATATATACAATGGGAGGTATTATGTTTGCAGTTGCAGTGATTGGTCTGTTGGCTGGTCTTGCAGGAGGAGTGTTTGGCGCGAAAGCATCTACCGGTTTTGCAAAAAATCTTCGTGAAAAGATGTTTAACCATATCCAAACATTTTCGTTCTCAAACATTGATAGATTTAGTACAGCAGGATTGGTGACAAGATTGACAACGGACATTACGCATATCCAAATGGCATATCAGATGTCTCTTCGTATGTTCACACGTGCACCTGCCACATTGATTTGTGCGATGGCGATGGCATTTTACATTAATAAGAAGATTGCAAGTATCTATTTACTCGCAGTCATTTTGTTGGCGATTGTCTTGATGTTTATTATGAGACGTGCAACGAAGTATTTTCAACAAGCATTTCCAAAATATGACGAGATGAATGCAGCAGTACAGGAAAATGTATCTGCAATTCGCGTCGTGAAAGCGTATGTTCGTGAAAAGGAAGAAACCAGTAAATTCAAGAAAACCAGTGAAAATATTTATAAGATTTTTGTAAAAGCAGAAAAGAATGTTATTTACAATGCACCGGCTATGCAGTTGACAATTTACAGTTGTATTTTGTTGATTAGTTGGATTGGAGCAAAAATGATTGTAACAGGAACTCCGGAGACTGGTACGTTGACAACAGGTGAGTTGATGAGCTTGTTGGCTTACTGTATGAATATTTTGTCGAGCCTTATGATGCTTTCGATGGTTTTCATTATGATTACGATGAGTGCCGCTGGTGTGAAGCGTGTTGCAGAAGTATTGAGGGAGACCAGCGATATTACCAACCCGGAACAACCGATTTATCAAGTTCCAAGCGGAGATGTAGAGTTTAAGAATGTGTATTTCTCATATAAGCAAGACTCCGAGGAATCTGTACTTAAGAATATTAATTTGCAGATACATTCAGGGGAAACCATAGGTGTTATGGGAGCGACTGGAAGTGCCAAGACGAGTCTTGTCAACTTGATTAGTCGTCTTTACGATGTGTCTCAAGGCGAAGTGCTTGTAGGCGGAAATAACGTCAAGGATTATGATTTGAAAACACTTCGAAATCAAGTATCAGTCGTATTGCAAAATAATGTATTATTCTCAGGTACTATTTTAGATAATTTGAGATGGGGAAATGAGAATGCGACAGAGGAAGAATGCATTCAAGCATGTAAGTTAGCTTGCGCGGATGATTTTATTCAGAAATTCCCAGAAGGTTACCAAACTCATATTGAACAGGGTGGAACCAATGTATCTGGAGGACAAAAACAAAGACTTTGTATTGCAAGAGCATTGTTAAAGAAACCAAAAATCTTAATTTTGGATGACAGCACAAGTGCAGTAGATACGGCAACCGACGCGCGAATTCGAAAAGCATTTACAGAAGAAATTCCAAATACGACCAAGTTTATTATAGCACAACGTGTATCGAGTATACAGAATGCAGATCGCATTATAGTAATGGAAGAGGGCCAAATCAATGGATTTGGTACCCATGAGGAATTACTTGAAAACAACGAAATCTATCGCGAAGTGTATGAGACACAGACAAAAGGCGGCGGAGATTTCGATGAAAGGGTGGGTGAATAGATATGGCAGGACCAATGCATAGACCACCGCGTGGGATGAAACCGCAAGTGAAAAATCCAGGAAAATTATTTATGAGATTGATGCGTTATGTTTTTAAAACGTATAAGTGGCATTATCTCTCTGTTATTCTGCTCATTTTTGTCAGTGTTTTGGCAAATGTGCAGGGAACCATGTTCACAAAAGATTTGATTGATGTGTATATCAAAGATTTGCTCCTTATGGATAAGCCGAATTTCGGACCGTTGGGAATGGCTATTTTGCGTGTAGCAGGATTTTATTTAATTGGTATCGGTGCAACTTACTTGCAAAATTTAATTATGGTTTATGTGACGCAGGGATGTTTGCGCAATTTGCGAAATGAATTGTTTGAACATATGCAGAAATTACCGATTAAATATTTTGATACCCATGTACATGGAGATATCATGTCGATTTATACGAATGATATTGATACTCTGAGACAGATGGTGAGTCAAAGTATTCCGCAACTAGTGAATAGTGCAGTTACGATTGTCAGTGTGTTTGTCAGTATGTTGATGCTAAGTATCCCTCTTACGGGAGTGACACTGTTGATGATTGGAGTCATGCTATTTGCCACAAAGTATGCGGCTGGAAACAGTGGAAAATATTTTGTGAAACAACAGAAAAACCTGGGAAGAGTAAATGGGTTTATTGAAGAAATGATGAATGGGCAGAAAGTAGTTCAGGTGTTCTGCCGAGAAGAAGCTAACAAACAAGAATTCAAAAAATTAAATGATGAATTGTTTGAAAGTGCCTATAAGGCACATACATTTACCAATATTTTGGGACCAATCAATGCTCAGTTAGGAAATGTGAGTTATGTTCTTTGCGCAATGGTAGGAGGACTTCTTGCTTTGAACGGATTTTGGGGATTTTCCATCGGAAAATTAGCGAGTTTCCTCACCTTTAATAAAAGCTTTAATATGCCAATCAATCAGATTAGTATGCAATTCAACTCAGTTGTAATGGCACTGGCAGGAGCGGAGAGAGTGTTCAACCTGTTAGACGAAATGGTTGAAACGGATGAAGGTTACGTGAACCTGGTGAATGTAAAAGATGTAGATGGTACATTGGTAGAGTGTGAAGAGAGAACGGGACGTTGGGCATGGAAACATACGCATCAAGCAGACGGAAGCGTAGATTACGTAGAATTGAAGGGCGATATCGTCTTTGATGGTGTGGACTTTGGATATACCGATGAAAAAATGGTGCTCCATGACATTCATCTCTATGCGACTCCAGGACAAAAGATTGCATTCGTAGGATCGACTGGGGCAGGAAAAACGACGATTACGAACTTGATTAACCGTTTTTATGATATCCAGGATGGAAAGATTCGATATGATGGAATCAATATTAATAAGATTAAGAAACCAGATCTTCGAAAATCATTGGGCATTGTTTTACAAGATACCCACTTGTTTACAGGAACCGTGAAAGACAATATTCGTTATGGAAAACTGGATGCAACAGATGAAGAAATTATTGCAGCAGCAAAACTTGCCAATGCAGATGGATTTATCCGACGTTTACCAAAAGGATATGATACCACGTTAGTGGGAGATGGTGCGAACCTGAGTCAGGGACAGAGACAGTTGCTTGCAATCGCACGCGCAGCAATCGCCGACCCACCAGTCCTAATTTTGGATGAAGCGACTAGCTCTATCGATACAAGAACAGAACGTATTGTACAAGATGGAATGGACAAATTAATGAAGGGAAGAACCACATTTGTCATCGCACATCGTTTGTCTACTGTTCGAAATTCAGATTGTATCATGGTATTAGAGCAAGGATGTATCATCGAGCGTGGAACACATGACCAATTGATTGAGGAGCAAGGAAAGTACTATCAATTATATACAGGAAATGCGATGAAAGCATAAACAGAAAAGAAGGAGTCTACCTTAGATTTCCTTCTTTTTTCTTGTGAAAAAATATAGTACAATGTACGTAGTATTGTTTGCGAGGAGAAGGACATAAAGAAGAAATTCAAATGATGAAGGAGAATTTGTATGGAGTATACGATACCGCACTATTTTGAGCAATTTCGTTGTGTGGCAGCAGAGTGTGAGGATACATGCTGTGCGGGCTGGCAGATTATGATAGATGAAGAGACATTAGAAAAATATAGACAAATGGAAGGACCAATTGGAAATCGCGTTCGCAATTCGGTAGATTGGGAGAATGGTTGTTTCTGTCAACATGAGAAACGCTGTGCATTTTTAAATGATGATAATCTCTGTGATTTACACATTGAAGCGGGAGAAAAGATGCTCTGCAATACTTGTAGGGATTATCCACGACACATGGAAGAATTTGAGGGATTGCGAGAAGGCTCTCTTTCATTGTCGTGTATAGAAGCAGCTAAAATAATCTTGGGTTGTAAAGAACCGGTGCAGTTTTTGAAGTTTGAAGATGATGTAGAAGATGAAGAGTATGAAGAGTTTGATTACTTGCTGTTTACAAAATTGATGGATGCAAGAGAACAGATGATTCGTGTGCTTCAAAATCGAAATGAACATATCATGGTTCGCGTGGGAGCAGTCTTGCAATTGGCAGAACAAATGCAAGAAGCGTTAGAGAAGGATGAACTGTTTCAAGTGGACGAGCTATTAGAAACGTTTGGAAGTGCAGACTTTTTTGAGTCGTTTAAACTTATGAAACAGGAGCCTATGGGAGCGATTGATTATTGTGCGACCATGCGAAAAATGTTCCGCGTATTTGGAAAATTAGAAGTGCTAAAATCCGATTGGCCAGAAACTGTAAAAAAAGCAGAACGAATTCTTTATGGAGAGGGCCAAGTTGTTTATGAGGAACAGGTGAGAGGGTTTCAAAAAAATCGGGACAAAGAGATGGCACTTTGGATTGAACAATTGATGGTTTATTTTGTATTCACTTATTTTTGTGGAGCCGTTTATGATGACCAGATATTGGGTAAAATGCAAATAGCAGTTGTGTCTACAATCTTGATTTTAGAATTGGCACTGGCAAAATGGATAGAATCAGATAAAAAGATGACATTCGAACAATTTGTGGACATAGCCCATCGAGTGTCTCGAGAATTGGAACACTCGAATTTAAATATTATACGATTAGAGAAAATTTGTGAGAAAATGTCGATTTTCGATACCAAAGAGTTGTTGCGTGTGGTATTGTATTAGAGGTAGGAGATAGAAAAAATATGAGAAAGATAATTGAAAATTCGTTGGAATTAATTGGAAACACACCGCTTTTAAAAGCAAGCCGTTATATGGAACATGTAGACGGTTGCCAGGCGGAAATCTTAGCAAAGTTGGAATATCTGAATCCGACGGGTTCGGCAAAAGATCGAGCTGCATTGCGAATGATTTTGGATGCTGAAGAAAATGGAATTTTAGAACCGGGTGCGACGATTATTGAGCCAACAAGTGGAAATACAGGAATTGGCTTGGCAGCAGTTGCTGCAATTCGAGGATATCGCGTTATCTTGACATTGCCTGAGACCATGAGTGTGGAACGCCGAAATCTATTAAAAGGATATGGAGCAGAATTAGTGCTTACCGAAGGTGCCAAAGGAATGAAGGGTGCCATCGAAAAAGCAGAAGAACTTGCAAAAGAGATTTCAAATGCAGTTATTCTAGGACAATTTGATAATCCGTCCAACCCAAAAGCGCATTTTGAAACGACAGGTCCGGAAATCTGGGAACAGACAGAAGGCCAAGTGGACATTTTTGTATCGGCAGTTGGAACCGGAGGAACACTTTCTGGAAGCGGCGAATATTTAAAACAAAAAAGACCAGAGGTTCAGGTGATTGCAGTAGAACCTGCAAAGAGCCCGGTATTGTCGGGAGGAGAGCCTGGAAAGCATAATATTCAAGGTATTGGAGGCGGATTTATCCCAAATACACTTAATACGGAGATTTATGATGAAATTTTGACAGTTGAGGATGAAGAGGCTTATGAAGAAGCTAGACTGTTTGCAAGAAGTGAAGGAATTTTAGTGGGAATTTCTTCAGGAGCGGCATTAAAGGCAGCGAGCCAGTTGGCGCAAAGACCAGAAAATAGAGGGAAACGAATCGTAGTGATTCTTCCAGATTCGGGAGACCGATATCTCTCAACACCACTGTTTTCAAATTGATTTATCAGGAGGTAAATGAGATGAAAGGTACAACAAAAGATAGAATTTTAGATATTACAAAAAAGTTGACAAGAAATTATGAAGTGCAGGACGTTGTGGGCACATCATTGAAAACAAATCTTCCAGATAGAGATGAAATCTATCGTATCTTGGAGGATTTACATAAAATTACGTTTCCAGGATATTTTGGGACAGAGAAGTTCTTGTCGTGGGAGTCTTTTGCAGAAGGCGTTTTGGTTTCTTTGCATGATAGAATGACAAAGCAAATCAAAAAAGTGTTGTTGGGGACTGGTGCGGAGACCGAGGTTGCGGAACAGGCTGAGGAATTGACAGCTGCTTTTATGGACCGAATTCCAACTGTCCAAGAGCTTTTGATGAAGGACGTAGATGCGACAATGGCAGGAGACCCTGCTGCAAACAACAAGACAGAAGTGATATTGGCATATCCAGGTCTGTATGCAATTTTTGTATATCGATATGCTCATATTTTATACGAACTAAAGGTTCCTGTATTGCCAAGAATTATGAGTGAATATGCACATGGTCAGACAGGAATTGATATTAACCCAGGAGCAACCATCGGGGAATACTTTTTTATTGACCATGGTACAGGTATTGTTATTGGAGAAACAGCGATTATAGGAAATGGTGTGAGAATTTATCAAGGTGTTACCATCGGTGCGCTTTCTACAAGAAAGGGACAGGCACTTTCGGGAATTAAGAGACATCCAACCATTGAAGACAATGTAATTATTTACGCAAATGCAACTATTTTGGGTGGAGATACTGTGGTTGGAAGAAATGCAACTGTGGCAGGTAATACATTTGTAACAGAATCCATTCCGGCAGATGCGAAGGTAAGTGCTATGATGCCAGAGTTGAAAGTGAGAATACCAGAAAATACGAGGTAAGTATATTATGAAGTGGAATAAGTTCAGATTAAAAACAACGACAGAAAGTGAAGATTTGGTTAGCAGCATGCTGATGGATCTGGGAATACAAGGGATTGAGATTGAAGATAAGATTCCGTTGACACAGTCAGATAAAGAGCAGATGTTTGTGGATATTCTTCCGGAAATCGCAGCAGATGACGGTGTCGCATATATTAGTTTTTATTTGGAAGAAGAGGATGATAAGGATACGATTCTTGCAAATGTGAAGAACGAATTGGAAGATATGAGATCGTACATAGATGTGGGAGAGTGCTCTATTGAAGAGTCTCAAACAGAAGATGTGGACTGGGTAAATAATTGGAAACAATATTTCCATCAGTTTTATGTGGATGATATTTTGATTATTCCTTCATGGGAAGAAGTGAAACCAGAAGACGAAGACAAGATGATTATCCATATTGATCCGGGAACTGCATTTGGAACAGGAATGCATGAGACGACACAACTTTGCATTCGCCAAATTCGTAAGTATGTAAAGGAAGATACCATGATTTTAGATGTGGGTTGCGGAAGCGGTATTTTGGGAATGCTGGCATTGAAATTTGGTGCAAAATATTCCGTGGGAACTGACTTAGATCCATGTGCTATCGATGCAACTTATGAGAATATGGAAGTGAACGGAATCACAAGAGACCAATATGAAGTTATGATTGGAAATATTATTGATGATTCTGAGGTACAAGATAAAGTTGGATATGAGAAGTATGACATTGTAGTGGCAAACATTTTAGCAGATGTGTTGGTTCCACTGACACCAGTCATTGTAAATCAATTGAAACCAGGTGGAATTTATATTACAAGCGGTATTATTGATGACAAAGAAGAAACCGTTGTAAATTGTGTGAAAGAAGCAGGCTTAGAAGTATTGGAAGTTACTTACCAAGGGGAATGGGTGTCTGTAACTGCGAAGAAGAATTAGGAGAGAACTATGCATCATTTTTTTGTAACGCCGGAGCAGGTGAAGGAAGGAAAAATATGGATTGAAGGTTCAGATGTGAACCATATCAAGAATGTACTTCGTATGAAAATAGGGGAAGAATTGCACGTTAGTGATGGAAATAATCGCAAATATCTGTGCGAAGTTGAATCTATGTCATCAGATGAAGTCTGTGTGTCTGTTAAGGAAAAATTGCCGTGTAATACAGAGCTTCCTTCAAAAATTTATCTGTTCCAGGGATTGCCAAAAAGCGACAAAATGGAGCTCATTGTTCAAAAGGCAGTTGAACTTGGCGTGTACGAGATTATTCCGGTTGCCACAAAGCGTGCGGTTGTCAAATTAGATGACAAGAAGGCAACCAAAAAAGTGGAACGATGGAATAGTATTTCTGAAGGGGGTGCAAAGCAGTCTGGACGAAATGTGGTGCCAAAAGTTACAGAAGTGATGTCTTACAAACAAGCGCTTTGCTATGCGAAAGATTTGGATGTAGTGTTGATTCCATATGAACTTGCAGAAGGAATGGAAGAAACGAGAAACATCATCGGAGCAATTCGCCCAGGAGAGTCCATTGGTGTGTTTATTGGGCCAGAAGGTGGATTTGAAACAGAAGAAGTGGAACGAGCGTTGGAGATTGGAGCCAAGGCAGTTACATTGGGAAAGCGGATTTTGCGTACAGAGACGGCAGGACTTACAACGTTGTCGATTTTGATGTATCATTTAGAAAGCGAATCACATAACTTATAGAAAGAGAAAAAATAGGAGAATGATATGGAAGTATATTTGGACAATTCTGCCACGACCAAGTGCTATGATGATGTTCGTGAAGTAGTTGGAAAAGTGATGTGTGAAGATTATGGAAACCCTTCGTCTATGCACAAAAAAGGCGTAGATGCTGAAAAATATGTAAAAGAATCAAAAGAAACATTTGCGAAGCTGTTGAAAGTACAGGAAAAAGAGATTTTTTTTACTTCCGGGGGTACGGAAAGCGATAATCTGGCATTGATTGGATGTGCGAAGGCAAACAGACGTGCAGGGAATCATCTCATTACAACAACGATTGAACATCCGGCAATATTAAATACGATGCAATATTTGGAGAGAGAAGAAGGATTTCGAGTGACCTATCTTCCGGTAGACCGATTTGGTCGCGTACGCTTAGAGGAATTAGAACGGGCGCTCTGCAAAGACACCATTCTTGTTTCAATTATGTATGTAAATAATGAAGTGGGCTCTGTGCAACCAATTGAACAAGCAGTGCAGATTGTGAAAAAATATAATCGAAACATTCTGTTTCATGTAGATGCGGTGCAGGGTTTTGGAAAATATCGCATTTATCCAAAGCGTATGGGAATTGACCTTCTGTCAATTAGCGGGCACAAAATTCACGGACCGAAAGGAATCGGTGTGCTTTACGTGCATGAAAAAGTAAAGATTAAACCGATTGTTTTTGGTGGAGAACAGCAAAAAAATGTTCGTTCAGGGACAGAAAATGTTCCGGGAATCGCAGGGATTGGGGTTGCTGCAAAGAACATTTATGAGAATTTGGATGAAAAGATCGCACACATGCGAACACTCAAAGAGTATTTTGTTGAAGGCATTCGAAAAATCGAAAAGACCGTCATTCATGGATGCTTTGATGAGTCAAGTGCGCCACACATTGTGAGTGTTGGATTTGCTGGTATCAGAAGTGAGGTGTTGCTTCATACGTTAGAAAGCAAAGGTATCTATGTTTCAGCAGGTTCGGCTTGTGCGTCAAATCACCCGGCAATTAGTGGAGTGTTAAAAGGAATCGGAACTCGACCAGAATATTTGGATTCCACATTGCGGTTTAGTTTCTCAGAGTTTACCACAAAGGAAGAAATTGACTATACCATGGAAACATTATATAATTGTGTACCGATGCTAAGAAAATACACGAGACATTAGGAGGATAAAATACCAATGAAGTTTCAAGCTTTTTTGATAAAATACGGTGAAATTGGATTGAAAGGGAAGAATCGTTACATGTTTGAGGATGCCCTTATGAATCAGATTCGTTTCGCGTTGAAAGATGTGGAAGGAACCTTTCGCGTTCATAAATCGCAGGCAAGAATTTACGTAGAATGTGAAGGATACTATGACTATGATGAAACGGTAGAAGCATTGAAAAGAGTGTTTGGTATCGTAGGAATTTGTCCAGTAGTATATGTGGAAGACGAGGGCTTTGATAAATTAAAAGAAGTGGTTGTCAATTATATGGACCAGATGTATCCAGATAAAAACACCACATTTAAGGTAGAAGCACGAAGAGGAAAGAAAAGTTATCCAAAAACATCTATGGAAATCAATTGCGATTTGGGAGAAGCGATTTTGGATGCATTTCCAGAAATCCGTGTAGATGTGCATAAACCAGAAATTATGCTCAATATCGAAGTCAGAGATTTGATTTATATTTACTCTGAGATTATTCCAGGACCAGGTGGAATGCCAGTTGGAACAAATGGAAAAGCAATGCTATTATTGTCGGGAGGAATTGATAGTCCAGTAGCAGGATATATGATTTCAAAACGTGGGGTACAATTAGAAGCAACTTATTTCCATGCACCACCATATACCAGCGAACGTGCAAAACAAAAGGTAGTGGATTTGGCACAATTGGTATCGAAGTATTCAGGACCAATCAAGTTGAATGTGGTGAATTTCACAGATATTCAATTATATATTTATGAAAAATGTCCACATGAAGAGTTAACGATTATCATGAGACGTTACATGATGAAAATCGCGGAGCATTTCGCAAAAGAAAGCGGATGCTTAGGCTTGATTACAGGAGAAAGTATTGGACAAGTGGCAAGCCAAACAATGCAAAGCTTGGCGGCGACAAACGATGTATGTACGATTCCAGTATATCGTCCGTTGATTGGATTTGATAAGCAAGAGATTGTAGAGATTGCAGAAAAAATCAATACGTTTGAGACTTCTATTTTACCATTTGAAGATTGCTGCACCATTTTTGTTGCAAAACATCCAGTAACGAAGCCGAACATTAATATTATCAGACGTTCAGAAGAAAATCTTTCAGAACAAATTGATGCATTGATGGAAGAAGCAATTCGCTCAGTAGAGACCATTGTTGTAAAATAAGGATATAAAAAACCCCACTTGTTGCAAGTGGGGTTTTATACTATACTAAATAAGGATTCAGTTCTTTAATAATCTCATCAGCTTCGTTTTCGTCCGCATGGATGTTAAGCGAAATAGGTTTTGATAAGTCTAAACTAAAGATTCCCATGATGGATTTTGCATCGATGATATATCTTCCAGATACCAAATCAAAATCATAGTCGAATCGATTGATTAAGTTAACGAAGGTTTTCACCTTTTCGATAGAATTTAAAGAAATATCTACTGTTTTCATAAATAGCCTCCTTGTTACGTTCTATCCATATCTTATGCTTGTTGGGATAAAAAGTCAAGGAACAAAATGAAAGGATTATCATGATGAAAAAAGTTGCATTACACAATTTAGGATGCAAGGTCAATGCATATGAAATGGATGCCATGCAGGAAATGTTAGAAAAAAATGGATATGAGATTGTTCCGTTTTCAGAAGGTGCAGATATTTATATTATCAATACTTGCACTGTAACGAATATGGCGGACCGCAAATCGCGTCAAATGATTCATCGCGCAAAAAAGATGAACCCGGATGCACTTGTGGTTGCAGCAGGATGTTATGTTCAAGCGCAGGAACAAGAGGGAACTGTAGATCCATGTATTGATATCATAATTGGAAATAACCAAAAGAAAGATCTGATACAGATTTTACAGGAGCATACGAGAAAATCGGTAATCGACATTAATCATACAAAAGAGTATGAGTATATGCATATCAGCAAAACAGGAGAGCACACAAGAGCTTATATCAAAGTACAAGACGGATGCAATCAATTTTGTACGTACTGCATCATTCCGTATGCGAGAGGACGTGTCAGAAGTAGAGAAAAGGAAGATGTGATTCGAGAAGTGACCGGGTTGGCTCAAAATGGATACAAGGAAGTCGTGCTGACTGGCATTCATTTGAGTTCTTATGGTTTGGATTTTGAAAATGAGAACTTGTTATCTTTGATTTTGGCTGTCCATGAAGTGGAAGGGATTCAAAGAATTCGTTTAGGTTCGTTAGAACCACGGATTATAACAGAAGAGTTCGCAAAAAGCATTTCGAAACTTCCAAAGATTTGTCCGCATTTCCATCTTTCCCTTCAAAGCGGATGCAACGAGACGCTGCGCAGGATGAATCGAAGATATACGGCAGAAGAATATTTTGAAAAGTGCCAGTTGCTGCGAAAATATTTTAAAAATCCAGCGCTTACCACGGATGTGATTGTAGGATTTCCAGGTGAAACGGAAGAGGAATTCGCAGAGTCTATGGCATTTGTAGACAAGGTAGATTTTTATGAAACGCATATTTTCAAATATTCAAAGCGAAAGGGAACAAAGGCTGCCGGAATGGAAAATCAGGTTCCAGAACAGGTGAAAACTGTTCGTAGTAATGCGTTGTTGCAACTGGACCAAAAGAAACGAGAAGCATATGAGATGCAATGGCAAGGGAAAGACGTAGAGGTGCTCATAGAGGAGAGCATGACGTTAGATGGAAACGTCGTTCAAGTCGGACATACGAAGGAATATATGAAGATTGCCGTAGCATCAGAAGAGGATTTGCAGAACCAGTTTATTATTGTGCAAATTGGCGGTTTAGGGCAAATTATACGTTGAATTTCATAGTTTTTTATATTAGAATGGAAACATAGTAAAACAAAGGACGTGATCAGATGAGTAAATTAAGTAACACCCAATTTTTCCAAGTAGAAAATGGACCACAAATTCAAGCAAAGGACATTCTTGAGATTGTATATCAAGCATTAAAAGAAAAAGGATACAACCCTGTAAATCAGATGGTAGGGTATATTATGTGTGGAGATCCTACGTATATTACAAGCCACAATGGTGCGAGAAGCTTGATTATGAAAATGGAACGTGATGAATTGGTAGAAGAAATGCTCAAAACGTATATTGAACATCATTCATGGGAATAAGATAGTATGAGAGTAATGGGATTAGATTATGGTTCAAAGACAGTCGGTGTGGCTGTCAGTGATCCATTGGGTATTACCGCACAAGGTGTTGAGACGATTGAGCGTAAAGAAGAAAACAAGTTGCGAAAAACACTTGCGCGTATTGAAGAGTTGGCGAAAGCCTATGAGGTAGAGACGATTGTATTAGGTTTTCCAAAAAATATGAACAATACGATTGGTGAACGAGCAGAAAAGTCACTGGAACTAAAAGCAATGTTAGAGAGACGAATCGGCCTTCCTGTGGTGATGTGGGATGAAAGGTTGACCACAGTAGAAGCAGAGCGAACATTGATTGAAAGTAAGGTTCGAAGAGAAGATCGTAAAAAGTACGTGGACAAGATTGCTGCCGTGTTTATTTTGCAAGGATATTTAGATTCGATTGGCATGAAGGAGTAGTATGGAAAAAATTAAATTTGTATTTGAAGAAACAAATGAAGAAGTAGAATTTTTTGTTTTAGAACAGACAAGAGTAAGTGGGAAAAATTATATTTTAGTAACGGATTCAGAGGAAGATGAGGCGGAATGTCTCATTTTAAAAGACATGAGTGCGGATGAAGACACAGAAAGTTTGTATGAAATCGTAGAGGAAGAAGCAGAACTTTTGGGTGTCTTAAAAGTGTTTGAAGAATTATTAGAAGACATTGATATTGAAGTGTAAGAATTACCAAAGACAGAATATTGAGCAAGGAGGTAAGATGTGAACAAAACGCGTAATTCGAAATTAAGAATTATTCCGATTGGCGGTTTGGAGCAAATTGGAATGAATATTACTGCCTTTGAATATGAAGACAGTATTGTGATTGTGGATTGTGGGTTGGCATTCCCGGAAGATGATATGCTTGGCATAGACTTAGTTATTCCGGATGTCACTTATTTAAAAGATAATATAGATAAGGTAAAGGGATTTGTGATTACTCATGGACATGAGGATCATATTGGCGCTTTGCCTTATATTTTAAAGGACATCAATGTGCCGATTTATGCGACAAAATTGACCATCGGTATCATTGAAAATAAATTAAAAGAGCATAACATGCTTCGCAGTACAAGAAGAAAAGTGATTAATTACGGACAGTCGATTAATTTGGGACAGCTCCGAATTGAATTTATTAAGACGAATCATAGTATTCAAGATGCAGCAGCATTAGCAATTTATTCACCTGTAGGAATCGTTGTTCATACAGGTGACTTTAAGGTGGATTACACACCTGTTTTTGGAGATGCCATCGATTTGCAACGTTTTGCAGAGATTGGTAAAAAAGGTGTTTTGGCATTGATGTCAGACAGTACCAATGCGGAAAAACAAGGATTCACCATGTCAGAGAGAACCGTAGGGGTTACCTTTGATCATTTATTCGCAGAACACAGCAATCATCGAATCATTATTGCGACATTTGCGTCCAATGTGGATCGTGTGCAACAGATTATTCGTTCTGCATGTAAATATGGAAAGAAAGTTGTGGTAGAAGGTAGAAGTATGGTAAATATCATCACCACAGCAATTGAGTTGGGATATTTGGATATTCCAAAAAATACTTTGATTGATATTGATGAACTGAGAAACTATCCAGATGAGAAAACTGTGATTATTACGACTGGAAGTCAAGGAGAGTCGATGGCAGCGTTGTCCAGAATGGCAGCAGATATACACAAGAAGGTTACGATCAAGCCAGGCGACACCGTGATTTTTAGTTCTTCTCCAATTCCTGGAAATGAAAAAGCGGTTTCACGAGTTGTAAATGAGCTTTCTCAAAAAGGTGCAAATGTAATTGTTCGTGATGCGCACGTATCAGGACATGCATGCCAAGAAGAATTGAAGTTGATTTATTCATTATTAAAACCGAAGTATGCAATACCGGTGCATGGGGAATACCGTCATTTGAAAGCAAATGCGGCGATTGCAGAAGCGTTGGGTGTGAAAAAAGAAAACATTTTCATTATGCAATCTGGTGACGTCTTAGAACTGAATGCGGAAAGTGCAAAAGTAGTAGATAAGGTACAGACAGGAGCTATTTTGGTAGATGGACTCGGTGTAGGAGATGTAGGAAACATCGTGCTACGTGACAGACAGCATTTGGCGGAAGATGGCATTATGATTGTTGTTCTGACATTAGAAAAAGGTACGAATCAATTGCTTGCAGGACCGGATATTGTGTCTAGAGGTTTTGTGTATGTGAGAGAGTCGGAAGATTTAATGGAAGAAGCAAGACAGGTAATTTACGAAGCATTAGAAAATTACTTGATGAATCAGCGACATGCTGATTGGAATCGAATCAAATTGTTGATTCGTGATACGATGAATGATTTTATTTGGAAGAAGACAAAGAGAAAACCGATGATTCTTCCGATTATTATGGATGTGTAAAAATGATTGTAGACGAGCGAATGGTAACGTTTATCCATTCTTTGGAAACGGAAAACAGTGAGATACTAGAGAGAATTGAAAAAGAAGCATTGGATACCTATGTTCCGATTATCAGAAAAGAAATGCAAAGTTTTTTAAAGGTGTTACTTTCCATCAAAAAACCAATGCGCATTTTGGAAGTTGGAACGGCGATTGGATTTTCGGCGATTTTAATGAGCGAATATGCTCCGGAAAATTGTAAAATTACGACCATCGAGAAATATGAGAAGCGAATTCCAATTGCACGTGAGAATTTTTGCCGTGCAGGAAAAGATAAGCAGATTACGTTACTGGAAGGCGATGCGCTTGAAATATTAAAAAGCCTCGATGAAAGCTATGATTTTATTTTTATGGATGCGGCAAAAGGGCAGTATATTTATTACATGCCGGAAGTTGTTCGCTTGCTTGCAAAAGACGGAGTCCTTGTTTCGGACAATGTGTTGCAAGATGGAGATATTATTGAATCGAGATTTGCAGTGGAGCGAAGAAATCGTACTATTCACAGTCGAATGAGAGAATATCTTTATGAGTTGAAACATCATCCATTATTAGAGACGTCCATTATCCCATTAGGCGATGGTGTGGCATTGAGTACAAAAGTAAGAGAGGAATAAACATGGCTAGACATCCGGAACTATTAATTCCTGCCAGTAGCTTGGAAGTGCTAAAGACAGCAGTTATATTTGGTGCAGATGCAGTATATATTGGTGGTGAGGCATTTGGACTTCGTGCGAAAGCAAAAAACTTTACCTTGGATGAAATGAGAGAAGGAATTGAGTTTGCACATGCGCATGACGTCAAAGTGTATGTGACAGCGAATATTTTGGCACACAACTATGATTTAGAAGGCGTGCGAGAATATTTCAAAGAATTAAAAGAAATCAAACCAGACGGACTTATTATTGCAGATCCTGCGATTTTTGAGATTGCGGGTGAAATTTGTCCGGAGATAGAGCGTCATATTAGTACGCAGGCGAATAATACAAATTATGGAACCTTTAATTTCTGGTATAAACAAGGAGCTACACGTGTAGTAACAGCCCGTGAATTGTCATTGGAAGAGATCAAAGAAATTCGTGCAAATATTCCAGAGGATATGGAAATTGAGACTTTTGTGCATGGTGCAATGTGTATTTCTTATTCGGGGCGTTGTCTCCTTAGTAATTACATGGTGGGAAGAGATGCAAACCAAGGTGCATGTACGCACCCATGCAGATGGAAGTATTCGATTGTGGAAGAAACCAGACCGGGTGAAGTGATGCCGGTATTTGAAAATGAGCGAGGAACTTATATTTTCAACTCAAAAGATTTGTGTATGATAGAGCACATACCTGAGTTGATAGAATCAGGTGTCGATAGTTTAAAGATTGAGGGACGTATGAAGACGGCACTTTATGTGGCGACAGTGGCGAGAACCTATCGAAAAGCCATTGACGATTACAAAACGTCTCCAGAACTCTATCAGAAAAATATGCCATGGTACTTGGATCAGATTTCGAATTGCACATATCGACAATTTACGACAGGATTCTTCTTTGGGAAACCAAACGAAGAGAGTCAAATTTATGATAACAACACTTATGTGAAAGAATACACATATCTTGGTATTGTCGGTGAGGAGAGAGATGGAACTTACCGAATTGAGCAGAGAAATAAATTTTCTGTAGGTGAGACCATTGAAGTTATGAAACCAAATGGCGAGAATGTTGAGGTTGTTGTAAAACGAATTTTGACAGAAGATGGAGTGGAACAAGAAAGTGCACCACATCCAAAACAAGTTCTTTATGTGGATTTGGGAATCAAAGTTGATTTGCATGATATTTTAAGACGACAAGAATAAAAAACTGCGTGACCTAGAAAAAGTCACGCAGTTTTTCTATTGCACTTTTTTCGATTCGTGAGACGTAAGAGCGAGAGATTCCTAATTGCTTTGCGATTTCTCGCTGCGTGTATTCTTCTTGATTGTAGAGGCCATATCGCATTTTTAATACAAGACGTTCGCGTGGGGAGAGAACGGACTCTAGTTTTTCGTATAGAACAGCAATGTGATCTTTTAATAAAATTTTAGTCTGGGCATCCGCTTCATCGGATTCAATAATATCATACAATTGAATTTCGTTTCCGTCTCGGTCGGTACCTATTGGTTCGTAGAGAGAAAATTCTTTTGAACACTTTTTTTTGGACCGCAGCATCATCAAAATTTCATTTTCAATACAACGGGCAGCATAGGTGCCTAGTCGGTTGTTTTTGTCTGGATTAAATGTGATGATTGCTTTAATGAGGCCAATGGTTCCAATGGAAATCAGGTCTTCTGGGTCTTCTTCCAAATGTTGATATTTTTTTATGACATGAGCGACCAATCGAAGATTTCGTTCAATTAAAATATGTTTTGCTTCAAGGTCACCTTCGATGTATTTTTGCAGGTAATATTTTTCTTCGTCTGCAGAAAGAGGTGGGGGAAAAGACTTCAAGGTAGCACCTCTGAGCGTATTTATTATAGTCTATGTAAGGACAAGAATGATTGTGCTTTTCCACAAAAAGTTTCGCTTGAAGTCGTAGCGAGACTATGATAATATATGGTTACCAATTTTAACATTCAAATTATCAAATCTGGCAAATCAGCCATCTGTTTCAAAAAAAGTTTAAATTTATATGAAGAAAGGAGCGAAAGTAATTCGTGTTTAAGAAGACAACGTCTGCAATTTTGCAAGGATTGCGCGTGGAGTTTGTGCAAATCGAGGTGGATATCAATCAGGGA
The DNA here is from genome assembly GCA_045578495.1 of Faecalimonas sp. Lineage (GTDB taxonomy): Bacteria > Bacillota > Clostridia > Lachnospirales > Lachnospiraceae > Faecalimonas. The sequence continues at coordinate 50,346 of JAZNKI010000035.1, read as the reverse complement.
CTTCCTATGTTTCAAATGGTAGGATATTTATCCTCGGAAGTGAAGGAGGCAGGAGAACGAGTCAGAACGGCAATTCGGAATTCGGGATTTTTATTGCCTGCAAAAAAGATTATAGTCAATTTGTCACCTGCAAATATACGAAAGAGAGGAACTGTTTTTGATTTGGGAATTGCAGTTGCAATTCTAGGTGCATTGGAAGAACGCTCGGAGGATGACGCGAGAAATGTTTTGTTTGCGGGAGAACTCAGTTTAGATGGGAGTGTGAAAGGGGTAAAGGGCATCTTGCCGATTGTTCACGCGGCACAAAAAGAGGGATTTAAAAGTTGTATTGTTTCAAAGGAGAATGAAAAAGAAGGGGCATTGGTGAATGGCATCCAAGTGATTGGTGTGTCTAATTTGCGAGAAGCATATGAGTATATCACGGGAAAACGAAGTTATCGAAAGAAAACATGTGTCACACCATCCTTTCAAAAGGAATTCTGCGAAGCGGATTTTGCAGAAATCAGAGGGCAGGCATTGGCAAAACGAGCAGTGGAAATTGCAGTGGCAGGAGGGCATAACATTCTTATGGTGGGTCCGCCTGGCTCTGGAAAAACGGCCATTGCGAAGCGTATACCAAGTATTTTACCTCCATTGACCTTAGAAGAGAGTATGGAAGTTACCATGATATACAGTATTGTAGGAGAAGTGGATGAAGAATATCCGCTGAAAACTGCGCGCCCATTTCGAGAGGTCCACTCGACGATTACAAAGATGGGATTGTTGGGAGGCGGAATTTATCCAAAACCCGGTGAAATCAGTCTGGCTCATAAGGGTGTTATGTTTTTGGATGAGATTGCAGAATTTCCAAGAAGTACAATGGAAAGCCTGAGAAAGCCATTGGAGGATAGGGAAGTGAAAATTATTCGGGAAAAAGGGGAGTTTTGTTTCCCAGCAGAAAGTTTGCTGGTGGCAGCGATGAATCCATGTCCTTGTGGGAATTTTCCGGATTTGAATAAATGTACCTGTACTCCGACACAAAGACAAGCTTATTTAGGAAAGTTAAGTCAACCGTTTCTGGAACGAATAGACATCTGTGTGGAGGTACCAAAGGTACAGTATGATGAGTTGGCAATGGAAAGAAAGGAAGAGTCTTCCAACGTGATTCGTGAGAGAATCGTTCGTGCCAGAGAGATTCAAAAAGAACGCTATCAAAATTTGGAAAATCAAATCAATGCAGGTTTGGATATCAAGCAGATTGAAACTTTTTGTGCGCTTAATCAGAAAGAAAGGGATTTGATGAAACATGCATATAACCGATTAGGGTTGAGTGCAAGGACTTATCATAAAGTATTACTCGTTGCCAGGACGATTGCGGACTTAGAAGGAAGTGCGTCGATTAAAGAAAAACATTTGCGAGAAGCTTTAGGGTATCGAACAATGGAATTTAGAGAGGGGAGGTAAATGCGTGGATAAATACGAATATTGGTTTGCGAATCTTCAAGGGGTAAGCGGAAGAAAAAAATGGAAAATAAGACAAGGAATGAAATCGGCAGAAGAACTATATTATATAGAAGAAACAGCGCGAAAAGTATATGGGATACAAGAGAAAGAGTATGAGACAATCATAGACAGCATTCGAACCTGGAACCTAGAAGATGAATATCAAAAAATGTTGGAAAAAGGTGTTCAGTGTGTTACGATGTCGGATTCTTGCTACCCGCGACGTCTGCGAAATATTGGCGCTGCACCATACGCGATTTATTGGAAGGGACAACTTCCGAAAGAAGAAAAAATGACGGTAGCTATTGTGGGTGCGAGAGATTGTAGTGCGTATGGTGAATGTATGGCCAGAGAGTTTGGGGAAGTATTGTCTTTGGCAGATGTTCAAATCGTGAGCGGAATGGCAAACGGAGTGGATAGTGCAAGTCAAAAAGGGGCATTAGAGCGAAATGGTAGCAGTTTTGGAATTTTAGGTTGCGGTGTGGATATTTGTTATCCGAGAGAGCAGATTACGCTTTATATGAAATTACAGGAACAAGGAGGGATTCTTTCAGAATTTCCAATTGGGACAAAGCCTTTGCCACAGCATTTTCCTGCACGGAATCGAATCATTAGCGGACTTTCAGATGTGGTGCTGGTTATGGAGGCAAAAGAAAAGAGCGGTTCCTTGATTACAGCCGATATGGCATTGGAGCAGGGAAAGGATGTTTATGCATTGCCAGGACCGATAAACAGCTGCTTGAGTAGAGGCTGTAATGCCTTGATAAAGCAAGGCGCAAGCGTGCTAATGTCACCGGAAGAACTGTTAGATGAATTGGGAATTTTAAAAGAAAAATATCAGAAAATTAATTGGAATAAAAAAATACTACTTGAAACATCAGAAAATTTAGTGTATAGTTGCCTTTGTTTCCAACCCCAAAATATTGAAACGATTTTAAATGCGACGAAAATTTCAGTGGGGGAGCTGATGGATGTGCTAGTCGCACTTGAGTTGAAGGGGCTAATTAAGGAAATTTCAAAAAACAACTATGTGAAAATAAGATAGATAAATCGAGTGTGGAGGAAGTAAGAATGGCACGATATCTTGTGATTGTGGAATCGCCAGCTAAAGTAAAAACGATCAAAAAGTTTTTGGGAAGTAGCTATGAAGTGTTGGCATCCAATGGCCATGTGCGCGATTTGCCAAAAAGTGCTTTGGGAATTGATGTAGAACATGATTTTGAACCGAAGTACATTACCATAAGAGGAAAAGGCGATGTTTTAGCAAGCTTACGAAAAGAAGTTAAGAAAGCAGATAAAATATATCTTGCGACTGACCCTGACCGTGAGGGAGAGGCGATTGCGTGGCATTTATACGTTGCACTGAAATTGGAAAACAAGAAGGTGTATCGTATCAGCTTTAATGAGATTACAAAAAACGCTGTAAAAGAATCAATCAAAGAAGCTCGCGAAATCAATATGGATTTGGTGGATGCACAGCAAGCAAGACGTGCGTTGGATCGAATTGTAGGATATAGAATCAGTCCTGTTCTTTGGGCGAAAGTAAAACGTGGATTAAGTGCAGGTCGTGTGCAGTCGGTTGCACTTCGAATTATCGCTGACCGCGAAGAAGAAATCGAAGCATTTGTTCCTGAAGAATATTGGACATTAGAGGCTGCATTTTCTGTAGATGGAGAAGAGAAGCCTTTGATTGCAAAATATCAAGGAGATATTCACACGAAAGAAGAAGTGAATCATATCTTAGATGCGTTGAAAGATGCATCTTATGAAGTGGAAGATGTCCGTAAAGGCGAAAGAAGTAAGAAAGCACCACTTCCGTTCACAACTAGTACGTTGCAACAGGAGGCATCGAAAACACTAAACTTTGCAACACAAAAAACGATGCGTATTGCGCAGCAACTTTATGAAGGAATCGAGATTAAGGGCAGTGGAACGATTGGTCTTATCACATACCTTCGTACGGATTCTACTCGAGTTTCAGAAGAAGCGGATGCAAATACCAAAGAATATATTGCTGAGGTATACGGAGATAAATACGTATCGAAAAGCGATAAAAAAGTAGGAAATGAAAAGAAAATTCAAGATGCTCACGAAGCGATTCGACCAACGGATGTTAGAAGAACTCCAGCAATGGTGAAAGATTCTCTTTCTAGAGATCAGTTAAGATTGTATCAGTTGATTTGGAAACGTTTTGTGGCAAGCAGGATGAAAGCGGCGAAGTCAGAAACGATTACTGTGAAAATTGGTGCTGGAGAATTTAAATTTGGTGTTACGACTTCTAGTATTCGATTTGATGGATTCCGTGCAGTGTATATCGAGTCTGATGAAGAAAAAGAAGAAAGCAATGTGTTGGTGAAACGTATTACAGAGGAATCAAAGTTAACCGTTGATTCCTTAGAACCAAAACAACATTTCACACAACCACCGGTACATTATACGGAAGCAGCTCTTGTTAAGACTTTGGAAGAGTTGGGAATCGGAAGACCAAGTACGTATGCACCAACAATTTCAACAATCATTGCAAGACGTTATGTTGCAAAAGAAAAGAAAAACCTTTACATGACAGAAATCGGTGAAGTGGTTAATCGCATTATGCTACAATCTTTCCCAAGTATTGTGAATGTGAATTTTACTGCGAACATGGAAGGGTTACTGGATATGATTGCAGAAGGAAAAGTAGAATGGAAATCTGTTATCAGCAATTTTTATCCAGACTTAGAAGAGGCTGTTCAAATTGCAGAAAAAGAATTAGAGAAAATTAAAATTGCAGACGAAGAAACAGATATCGTTTGCGAAGAGTGTGGACGCAACATGGTTATCAAGTATGGTCCACATGGGCGATTTTTGGCTTGCCCAGGTTTTCCGGAATGTAGAAATACAAAACCTTATTTAGAAAAAATTGGGGTACCATGTCCGATTTGCGGAAAGGATGTTGTTATCCGCAAAACGAAAAAAGGTAGAAAGTATTATGGGTGTGAAGATAACCCGAATTGCGAATATATGTCATGGAAGAAACCGACAGAAAATTCCGACAAAACCTTGAATTAGTCGAAATTGTGTGATAACATATTGAATCATACGATGGAGGAAATATGATGAGTGTACAATTGTTAGATAAAACCAGGAAAATCAACCGATTATTGCATAACAACAATTCGAGCAAAGTAGTTTTTAATGACATTTGCGATGTGTTGACGGAGATTATGGGGTCAAATGTACTGGTGGTGAGTAAAAAAGGAAAAGTGTTAGGCGTGGGGCAATGCGAAGGAGTAGAATTGCTTCAAGGATTAATTGGAAACGAAGTGGGCAGTTACGTCGACGAGATGTTGAATGAAAGAATGCTTAGTGTGTTGTCCACAAAGGAAAATGTTAATTTGCAGACACTTGGATTTTCTCCAGAGTCTGTAAAAGGATATCAAGCAATTGTAACACCGATTTCGATTGCAGGTGAAAGACTTGGCACATTGTTTATGTATAAACAAGAAGAAGGTTATGAAATAGACGACATCATTTTGAGTGAATATGGAACTACGGTTGTGGGATTGGAAATGCTTCGCTCTGTGAATGAAGAAAGTGCAGAAGAAATTCGAAAAGAGCAGATTGTGCAATCTGCAATCAGCACATTGTCTTATTCAGAGTTGGAAGCAATCGTTCATATTTTTGATGAGATGGAAGGAACTGAAGGAATCTTAGTGGCAAGTAAAATTGCAGATCGAGTTGGAATTACACGTTCCGTAATCGTAAATGCACTTCGCAAGTTTGAGAGTGCAGGAGTTATCGAGTCTCGTTCTTCGGGAATGAAAGGCACTTATATCAAAGTTGTGAATGATGTGATTTTTGATGAGTTGGCACGAATCAAAAAGCGTAAAAAAGGATAAACGTCAAGGGAGTCAGTAAACTGATTCCCTTTTGAAATGTTTAATGGAGGAAGTATGAGGCAAGGGGATATTGCAGAATTAAAAATAAAGAAGATACTTCGCATAGGACAGTTGGTTAGCGAAAAGGTATATGTCTGTGAACTTTTGTCATATGATATACAACGGGCTGAACTTCTTTTAGTTTTGAAGAATGGGCAATTGACGGAATTGTCATTAGAGGCTATCTATGAATGCAATATTCAAACAGTAGATGGAATTCTTGTATGTACCGGAAGAATCCGCGAACGTTATTGTGATCGAGAAGGGAAAATATTGAAGCTACAAGTTGAAAATGGATTTTACAAAATAAATACAAAGTAGGTTGACAAAATGTACGACATAGTGATATTTTATTACTAGATTACATTTAGCACTCAAACAAGAAGAGTGCTAATAAGATATAAAACAAGGAGGCAGTTGTTATGAAATTAGTACCATTGGGAGACAGAGTTGTGTTGAAACAAGAAGTTGCAGAAGAGACAACAAAGTCAGGAATTGTATTGACAGGACAATCAAAAGAAAAACCACAACAGGCAGAGGTTGTAGCGGTAGGACCAGGTGGAGTTGTGGATGGAAAAGAAGTGACAATGATGGTTTCTGTAGGAGATAAAGTTATTTACTCAAAATATGCAGGAACAGAAGTAGAACTTGACGGTGAAGAATATCTTGTTGTAAAACAAAATGATATCTTGGCTGTTATTAAATAAGGAGGCAGATAGTCATGGCAAAAGAGATTAAATATGGAGCAGAGGCTAGAGAAGCGTTAGAAGCTGGCGTTAATAAATTGGCAAATACAGTAAGAGTAACGATTGGACCAAAGGGAAGAAATGTGGTGTTAGATAAACAATTTGGTGCACCACTTATTACCAACGATGGAGTTACGATTGCGAAAGAGATTGAATTAGAAGATGCTTTTGAAAATATGGGAGCGCAGTTGATTCGTGAAGTTGCAGCAAAGACAAATGATGTTGCAGGTGATGGAACAACAACAGCAACTGTTCTTGCACAAGCAATGGTTCAAGAAGGTATGAAAAACCTTGCAGCAGGAGCAAATCCAATCGTGTTGCGTAAAGGTATGAAAAAGGCAACAGAAGTTGCAGTAGAAGCAATTGCGGCTATGAGCAGCAAAGTAGAAAGCAAAGAGAGAATTGCAAATGTAGCAGCAATTTCTGCTGGAGACATGGAAGTTGGAGCAATGGTTGCAGATGCAATGGAAAAAGTATCCAATGATGGTGTAATCACAATCGAAGAATCTAAGACTATGAAGACAGAATTAGATTTAGTAGAAGGTATGCAATTTGATCGCGGATACATTTCTGCATACATGGCTACTGATATGGAAAAAATGGAAGCAGTATTGGATGATCCATTTGTTTTGATTACAGACAAGAAAATCTCAAATATCCAAGAATTACTTCCTGTATTGGAACAAATCGTGCAATCTGGTTCAAGATTATTGATTATTGCAGAAGATATTGAAGGGGAAGCGCTTACAACATTGATTGTAAACAAATTGCGTGGAACATTTAATGTGGCAGCAGTAAAAGCGCCAGGATACGGAGATAGAAGAAAAGCAATGTTAGAAGATATTGCAATCTTAACTGGTGGTCAAGTGATTTCTGAAGAATTAGGATTGGATCTCAAAGAAGTGACATTGGATCAATTGGGTCGTGCAAAATCAATCAAGGTTCAAAAAGAAACAACAGTAATCGTTGACGGAATGGGAAATAAAGACCAAATCGAAGCACGTATTGCTCAAATCAAATCTCAAATTGAAGAGACAACTTCAGAGTTTGATAGAGAAAAATTACAAGAAAGACTTGCGAAGATGGCTGGCGGTGTTGCAGTAATCCGTGTGGGTGCAGCAACAGAAACAGAAATGAGAGAAGCAAAACTTCGTATGGAAGATGCTCTTTCAGCAGCAAAAGCAGCAGTAGAAGAAGGTATTGTTGCAGGTGGTGGTTCTGCTTATATTCATGCTTCAAAGGCAGTGGCAAAATTAGCAGATTCATTAGAAGGCGACGAAAAGACAGGTGTAAAGATTGTATTAAAAGCTTTGGAAGCACCATTGTTCCACATTACAGCAAATGCTGGTTTGGAAGGAGCAGTTATCATTAATAAAGTAAGAGAATCAGAACCAGGAATTGGATTTGATGCATATAAAGAAGAATATGTAGATATGGTAAAAGCCGGAATCTTGGACCCAGCAAAGGTAACAAGAAGTGCGCTTCAAAACGCAACAAGTGTTGCTTCTACATTGTTGACAACAGAGTCTGTTGTGGCAAACAAAAAGGTAGAAATGCCACCAATGGCAAATCCAGGAGCAGGTATGGGAATGATGTAAATCAATCTACGAAAAGGGACTTAACAAGTCCCTTTTTTTGTGTTATAATAACAGAATATATAGGACATGGAGGTATGTCATGACAGAACAATATATTGAACAATTAATAAAAAGAAGTGTAACTTTGGGAACGAAGATAAAAAAAGCAAGTTTGATAGCACTTACAGCGATTTCTGTAGGGTCGATATTGATTTATCCGCCTGTAGGATTTTTCTTAACAATCGTTTTTGCCATACTAGATATGTTTTTGTTCAAACGCTTAGATGTTGAATATGAATATGTATTTATCAGTGGAGATTTACATATAGATCGCATTGCAGGAAAGTCTACGAGAAGAAGATTTTTTTCTGTTGATGTGAAAGATGTAGATGTTGTCGCACCAACCGGTTCACCTGAATTAATGGGATATCAACATTTGAAAGCAGTAAACTATAGTAGTTGGACACCAGAAAATAAAACTTATGAGATGGTGGCTCCAGCTCCAAAGGGAAGTGGAAAAATTCGAGTTATTTTTGAGCCAAGCGAAGAATTGTTACGAGCAATGAGAGATATGGCACCAAGAAAAGTGATTTTATAATCTTGACAGAAAGACATCTTTTTAGTAAGATAAGACACTATAAACACGAGAGAAAGAGAGGATATGAGAAGATGGGAACAATTATTGGAGAAGGCATTACATTTGATGACGTATTGTTAGTACCTTCATATTCAGAGGTAATTCCAAACCAGGTAGATTTATCTACAAATTTAACAAAATCAATTCGATTGAACATTCCAATGATGAGTGCAAGTATGGATACTGTAACAGAACACCGTATGGCAATTGCGATGGCTCGTCAGGGTGGAATCGGAATTATCCACAAGAATATGTCAATTGAAGCACAAGCAGAAGAAGTTGACAAGGTAAAACGTTCTGAGAATGGAGTAATTACAGACCCATTTTCTTTATCTCCAGAACATACATTGCAAGATGCAGATGATTTGATGGCGAAATTCCGTATTTCAGGTGTGCCAGTTACTGAAGGAAAAAAATTGGTAGGTATTATCACAAATCGTGATTTGAAATTTGAAGAAGATTTCACAAAGAAAATCAAAGAATCTATGACTTCTGAAGGTCTTATTACAGCATTAGAAGGAACAACTTTAGAAGAAGCGAAGAAAATTCTTGCAAAGGCAAGAAAAGAAAAGTTGCCAATTGTAGATAAAGATTTCAATTTAAAAGGATTAATTACAATTAAAGATATTGAAAAGCAAATCAAGTATCCAATGTCTGCAAAAGATTCACAAGGAAGACTTCTTTGTGGAGCAGGTGTAGGGATTACCGCAGATGCATTGAAGAGAGTAGATGCATTGGTAAAGGCTAAAGTAGACGTTATCGTTCTCGATTCTGCACATGGACATTCAGCAAATGTTATTAACTGTGTGAAGATGGTGAAAGAAAAATATCCTGATTTGCAAGTAATTGCAGGTAATGTTGCAACAGGTGAGGCAACTCGTGCATTGATTGAAGCGGGAGCAGATGCTGTTAAAATCGGTATTGGACCAGGTTCTATTTGTACCACACGTGTAGTTGCAGGTATTGGTGTTCCACAGATTTCTGCAATTATGGACGCTTATGCGGTAGCAAAAGAGTATGGTGTTCCGATTATCGCTGATGGTGGTATTAAATATTCAGGTGATGTTACAAAAGCAATTGCAGCAGGTGCAAACGTTTGTATGATGGGAAGTATCCTCGCAGGATGCGATGAAAGTCCTGGAACATTTGAATTATACCAAGGAAGAAAGTATAAAGTATACCGTGGAATGGGTTCTATTGCAGCCATGGAAAATGGAAGCAAGGACCGTTATTTCCAAACAAATGCGAAGAAATTAGTACCAGAAGGCGTTGAAGGACGTGTTGCATACAAGGGTATGTTAGAAGATACAATTTTCCAATTACTTGGTGGACTTCGCGCAGGTATGGGATATTGTGGAACTCCTACAATTGAAGAATTGAAGGAAAGAGGAAAATTTGTAAAAATTTCTGCAGCTTCTTTGAAAGAAAGTCATCCACATGACATTCATATTACAAAAGAAGCACCAAACTATAGTGTAGATCAAGTATAATTAATCAAATGGGGCATTTGATATGCCCCATTTGTTTTTGGAAAAACCCTGAAAAGCTTATTGTATCAAGTAATTGCAAAGAAGGGGTATTATGAGAAAACAGTATAAATCAAAAAGAAAATCCAAAAAGACAACAAAATATATCTTGGGAGCTTTTCTGTTGCTTCTATTTGTTACAGGAGCTTTTGTGGCTGTGAAAATTTTTGAAATCGGACCTTTTAGTGACCGATATGTAGAACGGGAAGGCAACGAGATGAAGATAGAACAGCCTGAAATGAGTGTTCAGTTATTGACGATTAATCCGTATTCAAGACCGGGATCCAGAAGTGAAAGAATTGAAAATATTGTCATTCATTATACGGCAAATCCAGGGACGAGTGCGGTTCAAAATCGAAACTATTTCGAAGGGCTAAAGGATTCACACAAGACCAAAGCGAGTAGCCATTTTATCGTGGGAATTCAGGGCGAAATTGTGCAATGCGTTCCAACATGGGAGATTGCATATGCGTCAAACGAGAGAAATATCAACACGGTTTCGATTGAAACCTGTCATTTGAAATCGGATGGAGCCTATACAAAAGAAACCTATGATTCCATGGTACATTTAACCGCGTGGCTTTGTGAAAAATTTGGATTGACTGAAAAAGACATTATTAGGCATTACGATATTACGGGAAAGAATTGTCCAAAATATTTTGTAGAAGAAGAGGAAGCATGGTTGCGCTTCAAAGAAGATGTGAGAAAGATGCTGGAGGCAAGGTAATCGTGAAAAATATCTTTTTAATCGGTTTTATGGGTTGTGGCAAGAGCACGGTAGCTGCACATCTGTTTGAAAAATATGGTTTGCAGATTGTTGAGATGGACCAAGTGCTGGTAGAACGTATGGGAATGTCTATATCGGAAATGTTTGAAAAATATGGGGAAACCTATTTTAGAGATGAAGAAACAAAATTGTTGACGGAATGTGAAAATCAAACGGATAAAGTGGTTTCTTGTGGTGGCGGAGTAGTACTTCGAAAAGAAAATGTTGAAATCATGAAGCGGAGTGGAAAAATTGTTTGGTTGACCGCTGAGCCAGAGACAATTCTAAGTCGAGTGAAAAACGACGAAAACCGACCACTTTTAGAAGGAAACAAAAATGTTTCGGCCATCGCAAATATGTTAGAAAAAAGGTATGCTAACTACGAAGCGGCGGCAGATGTTATAATTGAAACTGATGACAAATCCATAGAGGATATATGCAAAGAGATTTTGAGAAAGACGAATGATTAGGAGATTAGATTATGTTTAAAGTTTTTTTCCCAGATGAATATGTGTTATCTACGTACGTCATACCGTTTGAAGAACTTTATGAAGAAGGTTACAGAGGTCTTATTTTTGATATTGACAATACCCTTGTCATGCATGGAGCACCAGCAGATGAGCGAGCAAAGAAATTATTTGCCAGATTAAAGGGTATTGGATTTGAGTGTTGTTTATTATCAAATAATTTTGAATCGCGAGTGGCTATGTTCAATAAAGACATTCAAGTACATGCAATTTCAAGTGCGAATAAACCATCAAGAAAGAACTATAAAAAAGCAATGAAATTGATGGGCACAGATACCACAAATACTATTTTTATCGGTGATCAATTATTTACAGACGTGTGGGGAGCAAAAAGAACAAAAATTCGAAACATTTTAGTAAAACCAATTAACAGAAGAGAAGAAATTCAAATTGTTATAAAAAGAACATTAGAAAAGGTTGTACTTTATTTTTATAAAAAGAACAAGAAATAAGAAATCCTGCGAGATGAGTGCTCGCAGGATTTTTTCTATTCTGTAAAAAATTTTTCTTTTATTAGATGAATCGGCATTTCTTGTCCTGTCCATAATTTGAAAGCTTCTGCACCTTGATGGAGAAGCATATAAAGTCCGTTAAAAGTATGGCATCCGCATTCTTTTGCTTGTGCCAACAATTTTGTTTCTCTAGGGTTATAAATCACATCAGACACAATCAAATCTTTGTGGAAAAAGCTTCGGTCCGTAATTAAAGATTGTTCCACGTTTGGAGCCATGCCTACTGCTGTAGCATTGACTAAAATGGCACTTTCTGAAAGTTCTGATTTTAAAAGAGATTGATTTTCGATATCGTAAAGACAAATTTTACAAGAAGTATCTTGGTTCAAAGTTTCAATCAATCGTTTAGCTGAATCAAAAGATGCACTGCGACGGCTAAAGACAGAAATTTCAGAGACGCCATCTAATGCAGCTTGGGCCATGATGGAAGATGCAGTGGCACCAGCGCCTAATAGTGTCATTTTCTTTCCTAAAATATTGTATCCAGCTTCTTTTACAGAACGCATGTATCCGATTCCGTCGGTGTTGTATCCAGTGAGCACGCCATTTTTATTTACGACTGTGTTCACAGAATTGGTGAATCTGGCAGCAGGTGAAAGCTGGTCGCACAAAGATGCCATAATATTTTTTCCAGGCATAGTAACATTAAAACCGCGTACATTTAATGTGCGGAAACCATGTACGGCATCAGCCATTTGTTCTGCTTTCACATCAAAGGCAAGATAAACGTAATCCAAATTCAATTGTTTAAATGCTTCATTATGCATGGCAGGTGAGATACTATGAGAAACCGGACTTCCGAGGAGTCCAGTAAGCATAGTGTGTCCAGTGATTTGTTTCATCGCTTTTCTCCTTTTACACAGACTACTTCTTTACATTAAAGCGAAAAAGTAGAAATGTCAAGAGAGAGGTTGAAATGAGTAGAAAATTATTTTATGATAGTGTCAATGATTATTGGGAGGACAGTATATGAAGTCTATAGAAATCAGAGGTTTAAAAATCGGAGAAGGAATGCCAAAAATCTGTGTGCCAGTTGTAGGCTGCACAAAAGAAGAAATCATAGACATAGCACGAGAGGTTCATCAAGTGCCTGCAGACTTGGTGGAATGGAGAGTGGACTGGTACGAGAAAGGCACAGACACCGTGTGTGTGGCGGAAGTGTTAGCAAAATTGCGAGAGGTATTGTGTGAAATCCCAATGATTGTTACATTTCGAACCAAAACGGAAGGTGGAGAAAAAGAGGTAGATTTTGAGATTTACCGAAATCTGCTCACGAAAGTGGCGGCTACAAAAATGGCAGACATCATCGATGTGGAAGTATTTAAAGATTGTCGAGTTGCTGATTTGATTCGAGAAATTCAAATACAAGGAGTGAAAGTAATCGGTTCCAATCATGATTTTCAAAAGACTCCAGATAAAGCGGAAATGATTCATAAGCTATGTCATATGCAAGAGTTGGGAGCAGATATATTGAAACTTGCAGTGATGCCACATAATGAGGAGGATGTAAAAGTGCTTATGGATGCCAGCAAAGAAATGGTGTCAAAACATACGCAGCGACCAATTGTCACAATGGCAATGTCCGAAATTGGTGTGGTAAGCAGAGTAGAGGGAGAGTTGTTTGGATCTTCCATTACGTTTGGAACAATCGGAAAAGCATCGGCACCAGGTCAAATTCCAGCAGGAGAATTAAAAAGGCGGATGGAAATGTTACATCGTTCGTAGAAAGCGTAAAAAAGGGTTGAAAAACCAAAGAATTTAAGATAGAATTAGAAGAAGTGAAAGAATATTATGCGATGAAGCATGTCCTGCAGAAGAGGATGAATATGCAGGAATAATAAGGAGGATAACAAATGATTTCAGCAGGTGATTTTAAAAACGGAGTTACTCTTGAAATTGAAGGAAACATTTATCAAATTTTAGAATTCCAACACGTAAAACCAGGAAAGGGTGCTGCGTTCGTTAGAACAAAATTAAAAAACATCATCAATGGTGGTGCAATTGAAAGAACTTTCAGACCAACTGAAAAATTCCCAAAAGCTCATATTGAAAGAAAAGATATGCAATACTTATATTCAGATGGTGAATTATTCCACTTCATGGATGTTGAAACTTATGACCAAATCGCATTGAATGAAGATGCAATTGGTGATTCATTGAAATTCGTAAAAGAAAACGAAATGGTTAAAATCTGTTCACACAAAGGAAACGTGTTTGCAGTAGAGCCACCATTGTTCGTAGAACTTGCAATTATCGATACAGAACCTGGATTCAAGGGAGATACAGCACAAGGTGCTACAAAACCAGCAACTGTAGAAACAGGAGCACTTGTATATGTACCATTGTTTGTTGAAATGGGCGATGTGCTTAAAATCGACACACGTACAGGAGAATATTTATCTAGAGTTTAATTAGAGAGTATGTTTAAAGGAGTATGATTATAAAGAATCATACTCCTCTTTTTTATGGAAATAATGCCTTTTCTTTAAAGTTATAGTAGTAAATTGTATCCGACAATAGTTCTTCTACATCGACCTGTGTTTCGTTAATATCACGAACCATATCTTGCAAATCATCTTTGCTTGGGCTCTGGCTTTCTGCAATAATAATGACTTCATGGATGCTACTAGGGAGGATATAAAAGTTCTCGCCTAATTGGCATGCGATTTGTTCTAAGATTCCTGGGTATAGCATGCAGGCAGCACCGAAACTGCGGAGAGGATTTGTGAGAACAAACATGATATCACTATCTTGAATGGAGTCGTCGCATGTAGAACCCAAAAGTTCGTTAATTACAACACGCATCGGTTTAAAAAGTGCGGGAAGTAATATAGGCGCGTTCTTTAAAGCTATGTTATGGAGGTCAGTAAGATTTATATCCCATAATTTCAAAAAATCGTGGGTAATCGGAATTGTGGCAGTGCCAGTTTCTTCTACTTCAAAAAGTATGTAGAAAACAATAGCGAGATCTAGATAAGGAATGTGAGGAAGTGTCTGTAGCAAGGTTTCATTTTTTTCTGCGTGAATTAATTTGTATGAAATTTTTGACTGGACCTCAGAAAATGTTTTGAGTTGTTCGACTTGCCATGAACGTTCGAACCTTACTTCTTGGTAGACGTCAATGATATTCGCTACAATAGTTTCAAGGGAAAGTCCTTTCTGAAAATGATGATAGTATTCTTCTAAATAAATCGTTGGTGAAATATTTATATTTTTGTCTATAATCGAGATTCCTGTTCGTTCTTTTCCATTATTTTTTAAAGTGGTATGTATTTGTAGGTCCATACCAGGACCTAATGATTGTGCAATTTTTTCTTTTATAACAACAACGAATTGTTGATAATCCATAAATGCTCCTTTCTGAATAGTAGGTACGTATTTTATTGCATACTGTGAAAAAATGACAGAAACTGTCTTGAAAAAATGATATGATAAATATTATGGTTTCTTGATTATAACGCACGTAAACAGAAAAAGCAACTCCTTTACTTTTAAATGCAAGTATGGTACGATGTACAAAGTTCTTGTCTCTGTAGCTCAGTGGATAGAGCGCCGCCCTCCGGAGGCGGGTGCGCAGGTTCGACTCCTGTCAGAGACGTAAAAAAGCCACACACTTTTAAGAAGTGCGTGGCTTTTGTTTATATTATTCATCTTTAAATTTGATAATCAAATCGACTTCAATTCCACCAGGGAAAGTAAATGTTCCATTAGAACCAGTATATGTACGAGGTGTTTTTACGTGGTAAATTCTAGCTTCCTCGTCATTCCATTCTAACACTTGATATCCCCATAGGATGCTGTTTATACCAATAAAACCATAATCAAAAAATAGACATACCGATAGTACAGTTGATGATATGATTCGTTACATAAAAAGAGTGAAATAGGAACCAGACGGCCAGTTTGCCGTCTGGTTTTTGTTGTTGAGTGTCAAATGTAAAGAAAATATAAATTGTGTATTTGACCTTGCTTTAAGATAGTGAGTGTACTACAATGAAATTCCAAAAAGAAGCAATCTTATACGTGGAAACAATCAAGTAATTCTATTTCACTTATCTTCTCGATATCCGAGAAAAGTTCCAAGAAGTTATTAAATATTTTAATTTTGAATTTTTAAGTATAAATTGACGAACTGGAAGAAAAATGGTAGTCTTAATACGACTAAAGAAAGGGGAGAGGATTATGACGATTGACGAAATACAGGAATTGAGAAAACAAAAGGGATATTCTTATGAGATGGTAGCAAAACTTTCAGGGCTTCCTTTGGGTACGGTACAGAAGGTGTTACTTGGCGTTACAAAATGCCCACGTTACGAAACAATTTGTGCATTGGAAGAGGTGTTTCAGCCGATGTATGATTCTATGGTAAAGGAGACATCTGCATATCAAGTTTCTATTCCACAAGACGAGTTTACAGTGGAGGATTACTTAGAACTTCCAGAGGAAGAGCGAATGGAGTTGATTGATGGTGTTATTTATGACCTGGGCGCACCGACAGATAAGCATCAAATTATTGGTGATGAGATTCAATCAAGATTTCGGGATTATATCCGTAAGAAAAAAGGGAAATGCATTACCATAACATCTCCGATAGATGTCCAATTAGACTGTGACAATAGAACGATGGTTCAACCAGATGTGGTTATTGTTTGTGATCGTACTAAGTTCAAAAATGGAAGGATATTTGGGGCGCCAGATTTGGTTGTAGAAGTACTGTCTAATTCTACAAAGAAAAAAGACATATTTATCAAAGGAAATAAGTATTGGAACGCAGGAGTGAGAGAATATTGGTTGGTTGAACCGATAAAGAAAATGGTGACTGTCTACAAATATGAAGATGAGGATTTTCAATCGGTGTATACATTTGAAGACAAAGTCCCAGTTGGCATTTGGAATGATGAGTGTGAAGTGGATTTTTCGGAAATTTATGATTACATTCGCTTTTTATATGAAGAAAATGACTAGAATTTACCCTCCATCCATGCTACAATGTACAAGTTGTTTAGAACACTTATGATAGAACAGAGGAAGAAAGATGTCGCAATATAAACAAGCATTCAAAAAAGCATTTCCATATACGATTCCAGTGCTTACCGGCTATCTCTTTATCGGGATTGCCTTTGGTGTGATGTTCGCAGAAAAAGGCTATAACTTTCTGTGGGCGCTTTTAATGAGTGTAGTTGTATATGCTGGAGCAGGACAGTATTTGGCTGTTAATTTTTTTGTGCCGGAGATGTCGTTTTTGAAAATCATCTTTTTGACATTTATGGTGAATGTTCGACATGTTTTTTACGGACTTTCGTTGGTAGAGAGGTTTAATAAAATTGGAAAAAGCAGATGGTATATGGTTTTTGCATTGACAGATGAGACGTATTCCTTGCTTTGTACAACAAAGGTTCCAGAAGGTGTAGATGAATCGAAGTTTTTATTTGCAATTTCCGTGTTGGACCATTTTTATTGGGTATTGGGATCGGTGATAGGTGCAGTTGCAGGAACTCTTTTGCCAATTAGCTCAGAAGGAATTGATTTTGCCATGACAGCACTTTTTGTGGTGATTTTCATTGAGCAATGGATGGAAAAGAAAAATCGAATTCCAGCATGTATTGGATTGATTATTGCGCTTATCAGTTTGCTGATTTTTGGTGCAGACGGTTTTGTGTTGCCTGCAATGTTGGCCATTATGGCACTCCTTTTTATAGGGAAAAAGAAAATCGATAAGGAGGATGTGACATGCCAATAAGTGTAGAACAATCATTACTTATCATTGCAGTGGTTTCCATTACCACGTTTTCAACACGAGTGATTCCGTTCTTGTTTTTCCCAAAAGGAAAAGAGATTCCGAAACCAGTACAATACTTAGGAAAGGTGTTGACACCGGCAGTCATAGGTATGTTGGTGGTGTATTGTTTGAAAAGTACCACTATCCTTGCAAAGCCGTATGGAATTCCGGAGTTGATTTGTGTGCTGATTGTAGCAGTATTACATATATGGAAACGAAATAATTTATTAAGTATTGGAGTTGGGACTGTATTATATATGGTATTCATCCAATGTGTTTTTTGACAAGATAGTTGTTACAAACCAGTCCTTGTGTTAGAATAAAAAGGATAAATGATTTAGGAGGCAATATGAAGAAATTAATCGACTTATTAACAACTGAATTAGAAATTGCATTTGAAAAAGCGGGTTATGACAAGCAATATGCGAGAGTAACCCTTTCGAATAGACCAGACTTGTGCGAGTTCCAATGTAACGGAGCGATGGCTGCGGTAAAAGTATATCGCAAAGCTCCGATTATGATTGCAAATGATGTTGTGGCTGCATTGGAAGACTGCAAGTGTATGGAAAAAGTAGAAGCAGTAAATCCAGGGTTTATTAATATTATCCTAGACGCGGCATTCGTTGCAGACTATTTGAAGGCGATGAATCAAGAGGAAAAATTAGGTGTAGATGAACCAGAACGTAAAAAGACAATCGTTGTGGATTACGGCGGAGCAAACGTTGCAAAAGCATTACACGTAGGACATTTACGTCCGGCGATTATCGGGGAAAGTGTAAAACGTATTGGTAGATATGTAGGACATGAGGTAATCGGCGATGTGCATTTGGGTGACTGGGGTTCTCAAATGGGACTTGTTATGATGGAATTAAAAAGAAGACAACCAGAACTCCCATATTTTGATGAAAGCTTTGAGGGAGAGTATCCAACTGAGTCTCCATTTACAATCGAAGAGTTGGGTGAAATTTATCCAACGGCAAGTGCGTATGCAAAAGAAAATGAAGCATTCAAAGAAGAAGCGCTTCAAGCCACATATTTGTTGCAAAATGGTCACAGAGGTTATACTGCGCTTTGGAAACATATTATGAATGTTTCTTTGCCAGATTTGAAGAAAAACTATGGTGCACTGAATGTAGAGTTTGACCTTTGGAAAGGGGAAGCGGATGCAAAACCATACATTGCAGATATGGTGGAATATTTGAAAAAAGAAGGATTTGCACACGAAGATCAAGGTGCTTTGGTTGTAGATGTAAAAGAAGAGACTGATACAAAAGAAGTTCCGCCTTGCATGATTTTGAAATCAGATGGAGCGGCACTTTATGCGACAACCGATTTAGCTACATTGGTAGAACGTGAGAAATTGTATAAACCAGATCAAGTAATCTATGTGACGGACAAGCGTCAAGAAATGCACTTCGAGCAAGTGTTCCGTTGTGCAAAGAAAACAGGCATTGTACGCCAAGAGACCGAATTAAAGCATATTGGTTTTGGTACAATGAATGGAAAAGACGGTAAGCCATTTAAGACAAGAGATGGTGGAGTTATGCGCTTGGAAGAGTTGGTAGGAGATATCAACAATAAGATGTATGAAAAGATTGTAGAAAACCATGCAATCGAAGAAGCGGAAGCAAAAGAAACAGCAAAAAAAGTTGGACTTGCAGCTTTGAAATATGGAGACTTATCAAATCAAGCAGCAAAAGATTACGTGTTTGATGTAGAGCGTTTCATTTCATTTGAAGGAAATACAGGGCCATATATCTTATATACAATGGTTCGTATAAAATCGATTTTGAACAAGTATGAAGAAAGTGAAAAAGCCGTTTGTGATTGTGAAATTGCCAAAGCAGAATCTGCAAGTGCAAAAGCATTGATGTTAGAACTTGCAAAGTTTAATGCAGTGATGGAAAGTGCGTATGAAGAATTGGCACCACATAAGGTTTGTGCGTACATTTATGATTTATCAAATGCGTTTAACCGTTTCTACCATGAGACAAAGATTCTTGCAGAAGAGGATGAAGTGAAGAAAGCAGGATATATCGCATTGCTTGCACTTACAAAACGTGTATTAGAAGCTTGTATTGATGTGCTTGGATTTGAAGCACCAGAAAGGATGTAAAAGTGACAGAAAAGTTATTTTATGAAGATAGCCATATGATAACCTTCTCTGCAGTTGTGACAGCTTGTGAAAAAGTGGAAGACTATTATGAGGCAGTTCTTGATAGAACTGCCTTTTTCCCTGAAGGAGGCGGACAATACGCAGATACAGGAGTGATTGATGGCATTCAAGTCGTAGATGTTCAAGAAAAAAATGAGATTATTTATCATAAAATGGAACAACCATTAGAGGTTGGGAAAACGGTGGAAGGCAGCATTGATTGGGAAGAACGTTTTTCAAAAATGCAACAGCATTCGGGAGAGCACATCGTATCTGGGATTGTGCATGCAAAATATGGGTATGACAATGTGGGATTTCATATGGGAACCGATGCGATTACCATTGATTTTAATGGGCCAATCACGAGGGAAGAGTTAAAAGAAATCGAGAAGAAAGCAAACGAAGCAGTTGTTCAAAATTTAGATGTACAGGTGACATATCCAACAAGAGAGGAACTGGTGCATCTTAAGTATCGAAGCAAAATTGAAATTGAAGGTCAAGTGCGTCTTGTGACTGTTCCAGGACATGACGCTTGTGCATGTTGTGCGCCTCATGTGAAGAAGACCGGCGAAATCGGTTTGATTAAATTGATTGGTATGCAGAACTACAAAGGTGGCGTTCGTGTATCTATGTTGTGTGGCACTAGAGCGATTTCGGATTATGAAGAGAAAGCGCAAGCGGTGAAAGAGCTTTCAGTGCTTCTCTCAACTCCAGAACAGGATGTTGTGGAAGAAGTGGTGCGATTGAAAGCACTACTTTCTGAGCAAGAGATTGAACTTGTAAAGTTGCAGGAAAAGTTGTTGAGATGTAAAGCGGAGCAAGTGGAGGAAGGTCAAGATTTGGTTGTTCTTTTTGAATCCGAGTTAGAGGGAACAGCTCCGAGGGAATTGGTGAATTTTCTTTTGGATAGAAAGGTGTGCGTCTGTGCAGTTTTTGCGGGAGAAGAGGAACAATATCGCTATGTAATTGGAAGTAGAAGTGTGGATGTAAGACCAATTGCCAAGCGTTTGAATGAGCAATTCCAAGGAAGAGGTGGCGGAAAACCAGAAATGGTTCAAGGGTCTCTTACAGGAAATGAAAGTAAGATTAAGGAGGCTATGGAACTTTGCAGAAAAGAGTGTTGTTAAAATATTATGGCTGCATTGCTCTCATGGGAATTGTGCTGGCCATAGGATTGAATAATATTTTACTATGTTCAAACATTGCGAAGTATAGCAAAGCATACCAAGAGGCAGCGGACACGATTTATTCGCTGCGTTTTTGGGAGCAGATTTTATATACAGGTATTTTGATTCCTATAATAGAAGAAATCATCTTTCGAGGGGTTATTTTTCGAATTTTACGAAAGTGGTTTCCGTTTGTCGTAGTTGCCATTGTTTCATCGTTGGCATTTGGAATATATCATGGGAATTTGGTACAGTTTGTATATGCAAGTCTTTGCGGATTGTTTTTAGCATATCTATGCGAAAAGTTTCAATCTATTTTTGCACCCATTGTAGCGCATGTGATCATGAACCTTACGTCTTGCATTATGACGGAGTATCAACTCTTCTCGTGGGTGTTCGAACGCACCACGCGAATCGTTTTAATTACAGCAATATGCGTGCTTGTTTTTTTTATTCTGTTTGTGAAAATCCAAAAAGTGGATATTACAAAAATGTTAAAAAAATATTGCAAAGAATAGGGTCCTGTTATATAATTTTTTTGTGAGTATAGTAGAAAAATAATAGGTGAGTTATGAAAAAAATATTGACAATTTTTATGGTGTCGATTCTGCTTAGTACGTTTGTTGCATCGAGCGTATCAGCAGCGCCGACGTTAAACCAGTTAAAAGAAGATAAGAAAAATGCAGAAAAAGAATTGAGAGATTTGGAAAGTCAGATGACAACTCTGATGAGAAAAATCAATGAAGCTGAGAAGAAGTTGGTAAAGACTGGACAAGCTATCATTGAGGCGGAAGAAGAGTTGAATTCGGCAGAAAAGAAAGAAAAGACACAATATGAATCAATGAAACTTCGTATTGTTCTTATGTATGAGAACGGAAATGCGTCTATGCTTTCACAGGTCCTTCAAGCAGGAAGTTTGGCAGAGATTATTAAGCAAGCAGAAAGTGTTCAGACCGTTCACGATTATGATAGAAAGCAGTTAGATGAGTTTGTTGCAAATCGAAAGAAAATCGAAACATTGAAAGCATCTCTTGAAAAAGATATGGCATCGCTAGAGAAGCAACAAGCCCAGTATGATAAAGACAAGAAACAATTAGATAGTACAATTGCAAGTGTAGAAAGAAGAGTTGACAATCTGTCAGAACGCATTCAGGCAGCAATGAGCCAAGCAAGTGGTGGTACAGGTTCCAACAATTCTTCAAGCAATTATGTTCCTCCGGCAAATACAGGTGGTGGTTCTGCAATTGTAAGTGCAGCATACAAATACTTGGGCGTTCCGTACAAATGGGGTGGTTCAAGTATGAGTGGAATCGATTGTTCCGGACTTGTAATGATGGCGCATCGAGCAATTGGTGTAAATTTGAGTCATTATTCTGGTTCGCAAGGTAGCGGTGGAAAGAAAGTACCTGTAGGGCAACAGTTGCCAGGAGATGTAGTATGTTATTCTGGTCATGTTGGAATTTATGTGGGAAATGGAAAGATGATTCATGCACCAAGGCCAGGTAAGAGTGTATGTGTTGTCAATGTATATGGAAGTCCATGGTATCGAAGATATTGGTAAAAAAAGAACATCATTATGATGTTCTTTTTTTATGAAATCCCATAAAAGTCAGTAATGTTTTGAAATACAAGTTTCATTAGTGCAGTACGAGCTTCTACACTGGCCCATGCGACATGTGGCGTGATAAGAAGTCGCTTGCTGTCCTTGATTGGAAGCAGAGGACAATTCGGATTCATTGGTTCCTCGCATAACACATCTAGTCCAGCGGCAGCAATCCAATGATTTTCTAAAGCTTGAGCAAGATCTTCCTCCACGACAATTGCACCGCGTCCAAGATTTAAGAAAATTGCAGTATTTTTCATTTGTTTAAAAGCTTCTAGATTCATAAGTTGCTGCGTTTCGCTTGTAAGCGGAGCGTGAACGGAAATGATATCAGATGTTTTAAGCAAAGTTTCAAAATCAACTGGTGAATATTCTGGCTGAATGTTTTTCCCAGAAGTAGAGTAGTAAATCACATGGGCACCGAAACATTTTGCAATATCGGCAACGCGTTTTCCAATGTTACCAAGTCCGATAATCCCCCAAGTCATTCCTCGAATTTCACGGAAATGTTCTGCAAAATGGGTGAAGGAAGTATCATTCGCATAGCGGCCATCTTTTACATAGTTGTCATAATAATTCAATTTTTCCAGTAGATAGAACAACATCGCAAATGTGTGTTGTGCCACGGATTCCGTGGAGTATCCGGCAACATTTCTCCAAGCAATTCCATGCTTGTCTAGGTAATCTTTGTCCAAGTTATTGGTTCCTGTTGCAGTTACACAGATTAATTTTACGTTTTGTGCATGTTTGAGAGTCTCTTCGTTCATAAGACATTTGTTTGTGATAATGACATCCGCATCTGAAACACGCTCTGCAATTTCATCGTGA
This sequence comes from Faecalimonas sp., assembly GCA_045578495.1. Lineage (GTDB taxonomy): Bacteria > Bacillota > Clostridia > Lachnospirales > Lachnospiraceae > Faecalimonas. The sequence continues at coordinate 27,125 of JAZNKI010000035.1, read as the reverse complement.
GCAGTGTAATCGTATGTGACAAAATCCCCCAAATTTTGAAAGTCTGAAAAGTCAATGTCTTCGCCTACACTTTTAATATCTAAAAATACAATTTTCATACAAATTCTCCTTCAGTAATTCATATTATAAAAAGAAGGAAAGAGTCTGTCAAATATTATGTAGAATTTGGAAAGATAATAGAATTGACAAAAATGTTACATATTTGTTATAATACTTGTAATAATGTCGATGGGGGTCGGCATTTACGTAAGGGGAGATATAAATGGTATTAAAATGGAGAAAAACAGGAAAAACTTGTCTAAGTATATTACTAGCCGTAGTATGCCTTACGACAAGTTTACTTTTTTTTAATATAAATGCAAAAGCAGATAATATTATACGAATTGGAACGGTTGAAGTAAGTAGCTCTTTAAACTTCCGCAGTGGACCGGGAACAAATAACGGTGTTATCGGATATTTGTCTAACGGTGACTCGGGCGTTATTCTTGACCAAGCAGCTGCTTCTAACGGGAAAATCTGGTATCAGATGACGATCAATGGAAAAACGGGTTGGGCATCGTCAGACTACATAAGAGTAACAGAAACGTTAATCGAAGAAGATAAAGAGTTCACAGCATATTTGAATGCACAAGGATTTCCGGCATCTTATCATGCACAGTTACAGGTGCTACATGCAAAATATCCGAATTGGGTATTTCAAGCACAACACACCAATTTGACCTGGAGTGAAGTGATTGCTGGAGAGAGTACTTTGGCGAGAAACTTAGTACATGCAGGTGCGGCAACTTCATGGAAATCGATGCAAAATGGTGCATATAACTGGGAAAATGGTACATGGATTTCATTTGACTCAGGCGGATGGGTTGCGGCGTCTACAGAAGTAATACAACATTTTATGGATCCGAGAAACTTCTTAGATGAGACAAATATTTTCCAATTTTTGAGACAAAGTTATAATGTGAATGAATATACAGAAGCAGAGCTGGTTGAGATAAAAGCAGGACTTACGAAAATGGTGGCGAATACATTTTTGGCAGGGAACTGTGATGATCAACCATATGTGGATGTTATTATGAAAGTGGCAGCAGAAAAGGGAGTTAGTCCTTATGTGCTGGCTTCTATGATGATTCAGGAAATGGGAATCGAAGGAAAAAGTAACAGTATGTCTGGAACACTTCCAGGGTATGAAGGTTATTACAATTATTTTAATGTGGCAGCGTATGCGACAGAGAACTTAACTGCTATTCAAAAGGGATTGAGCTATGCGAAAGGTTCTGGTAGCTACGGAAGACCATGGAATACAAGATATAAGGCCATTGCCGGTGGCGCAGAATACTATGCAGAAGGTTATGTGAAAAAAGGACAAGATACCATGTACTTAAAGAAATTTAACGTACAAGGTTCGAATTTATATGGACATCAGTATATGACCAATGTCCAGGGTGCTGCAAGTGAAGGAAAGCACATGGCAAAGGCTTATGATGACAATGCGAGACAAGGTGGCTTGGTATTTAAGATTCCGGTTTACAAGAATATGCCGGCAACACCTTGCGTGAAACCAACGAATAATCAGAATCCAAACTATATGTTAAAGGCATTGAGTGTTGAGAATCATACATTGACTCCGACATTCAACATGCATGAAACAGAGTATTCTCTCATTGTTCCATATGAAGTGGAAAGCATTAAAATCAATGCAACCGCTGTGGTAAGTGTAACGAAGATTACAGGCGCAGGAACAAAATCATTGGCAGTCGGAAGCAATGTCATCAAAGTGACGTCGACTGCGGAAAATGGTACTAAGAGAGTGTATGAACTCACGGTTGTAAGAGAAGAGGGAGAAGATCCGATTCCGCCGAGTGAAGGCGTGACGACGCCAACGGTGAGTGCGCCAAATTATAACGTAAATAGTGATCACACGATAACTGGAATTACAGCTTCGGAATCTGGGATTAAGATCAATGAATTTAAAACAAAATTGAAAGTAAACAACGGTACAGCAAAAGTGTTCAATGCAAGTAAAATGGAGAAGTCCGATAGCAGCAATCTTGGAACCGGAGATTTGGTTGTGATCTATGATAAATCAGGAGCAGAACGATTAACCTATACAGTTATCATCTATGGTGATACAGATGGGGATGGCAAAATTGCAACGGTGGATTATGTTCAAGTTCGGAAATATTTATTAGGGACATATTCCATGAATGGATGTTATACCTTGGCAGCAGATACAAATCGAAATGGAAGAATAGATACAGCTGATTATGTGCAAATTCGAAAGCAAATTCTTGGGGAATATACAATTCAGCAATAGGGGAGAAATAAATGAAAAAGTTATATACATTTTTGGGGATTATACTTAGTGTCTGTCTATTGGCGTCTGGGTATCGTTTCGATGCAAAAGCCGCAGGTAGCGGTAGTTTGAAACTTTCCAATAAAACGGGAACTGTAGGAAGTAATGTTACGATATCAGGAACTGTTACAACAAGTAATGATTATATATCAGCCACTCGTGTGGTATTGTCTTATAATCAAACGGAGTTGTCTTTTGTAAGTGGAAGTTCTGGAGTAAGTGGAGGATCTGGCAATGTGAGATTCTTTTCAGATACTGTTGAAAATCCAGTAAGAAACGTATCCTTTTCTGTGACATTTAAAATTTTAAAAGAAGGAACTTTTTCAATAAAATTTGGAGAAGTAGAAGTGATTTCGGATGCGGATATGCAGATGATGTCAATTAGTAAAAGCGGTGGAACCATCACGGGAACGGTACCTGTGACTCCAAATCCAGGCGGTGGTGTTGGAGGAGGAAGCCAAGGTGGAACGACACAACCAGGGAAAGATTCTAACAACAAGCTTAGTTCTTTGAAAGTTTATCCGGGAAGTTTATCACCGTCCTTCAAAGCAAGTGTGAAATCCTATCATGTCACTGTTCCGAAAGAGACTACAAAAGTGACGATTTCTGCAACCGCGCAAAGCAACAAAGCGAAAGTGACAGTTTCCGGAGGAAACAATCTTCAATATGGATTGAATACAGCGAAAGTTGTTGTTGTCGCTGAAAATGGAGCGTCTACCGCATATGTTATCACAATCATGCGAGGCGAGGATGCGAAGATTTCGCTGGAAGGTGTTGATTACACAATCGATGAACATTTTACGGATGACATGATCCCAGAGGGATTTACTCGTACAAAGATTCAGTACAGCGAGAGAGAATATGAAGCATTGACAAGTGCAAAGGATACTCTCAAGTTGGTTTGCTTGAAAAATGCGACAGATCGTAAATTCTATATCTACAATCAAGAATTGCAAGAGTTCTCAAAGTTCGTTTTGATTGAACGTGGGGAAGGAAAATATGTGATTCCATTGTCGCTACAAAATCGAGTAGATAAATACAAAAATGCAGAGGTTATCACCGTTCAATTACAAGAGCAAGAATTTGAAGCGTGGAAGTTAGATGAGGAATTTAGCCTCGTATATGCCATGAATCAAACTGGTGATGAACTGTTGTATCGATATGACAGTGTGGAAGAAGTGTTCCAAAGATATACGGATATGGAATTAGATTTGGAACCAGCTGCAGAACCGGAAAAATTACTGTTTCCAAACAAATATTATTTATATGGAATTGCAGGATTAGGCGGATTGTGTTTCATCCTGTTTGTCTGTATCGTCTATTTTATCGCAAGCAGAAAACATAGACACGAAGCACGAAAGAAAAAGATGCAGCGCAAACTCGAAAAACAGAAAGCAAAAGAAGAAAAGCAACGCCTAAAAGAAGAAGAAAGATTAGAAAAACAAAGGATAAAAGAAGAAAAGAGATTAGAAAAACAAAGGAAGAAAGAACAATAAAGTAAGGGGTGCAACAAAAAAGTTGCACCTCTTTTAGAGTTGACTTAAAAAACTATTGTGATACAGTTTGGAAAATGTCACATCTTCAGCAAACCAATCGGGTGGAGTGAACTGATTTGCATCAGCTTCTGATTTAAATTCCACTTCGCAGAGAACGAGTGGTGCCAAGTCGTTTTCAAATACGTCTAACTCAATGGTATATTGCTCGAATGGAATCTCATAACGTTTTTTTACAATCAAACGCCCGTCGATTTTTCCTTTTAAATGCTCATAGGATTCTTGGGTAAGGGGAAGATTATATTCTTCGCGAACCATAGCACCTTTTCCTTTGTAGGTAAGCTCGTATTTTTGATTGTCTTTTCGAATGCGAACCACTGGATTTGTAGATAAGTATCCTTGCTCTAGATGTCGGCAAGGATAAGAGTCCAAATGTTCTGGGAGTTGTTTGATTAAAAATTTGCGTTCGATTTCCATGTTTATATCCTCCATACGACTTAATAGTAATATAAATTTAAAAAAATGTAAACGAATTTGCATTTTCTGGATAATTTTGCTACAATGCTAAGGAATTCAAGGAAGGAGATGGCGTATCATGGCAAAAAACGTTTGTGTTTTTCTTGCGGATGGATTTGAGGAAATAGAAGGATTGACCGTTGTGGATTTGTTGCGTCGAGCAAACATCAATGTGGCGACGGTGTCCATTACAAAGGAATTAATGATTCATGGAGCACATAAGATTCTTGTACAAGCAGATAAACGGTTTGAAGACATCAAAGACTATGCGCAATATGATATGTTGGTGTTGCCAGGCGGAATGCCAGGAACATTACATTTGCGAGAACATGAGGAATTGGGTGGCCTGTTAAAAGAATTCTATGAACAAAAGAAATGGATTGCAGCAATCTGCGCCGCGCCAATTGTATTTGGGAAATATGGACTTTTGAAGGGTGAAAAGGCGACGTCTTATCCAGGCTTTGAAGAAGAATTAGTTGGAGCGGACTATGTTACAGAACCAGTTGTAATCTCAAATCGAGTGATTACGAGCAGGGGTATGGGAACGGCAATTGCATTTTCGCTTGCATTGATTGAACAATTAGAAGGAAAAGAAAAGGCTGAAGAAATCGGAACAGCCATTATATATTATTATTAATTCAGAATGAGGGAAGAACGATGAAAATGATGAAAATGTTAAAAGAAAAGAAACGGAATATTATCATCGCAATCAGTTGTGTTGTAGTGCTTGTTGTGTTCACAGTAATTGTGTGCATTCGCTTGTTTAGCGGATTTAATGCAAGTAAATATGTGAATGCAGTTTGTGCACAAGTGATCATGGGTGATGTGGAAGATGCGGTGCAAGTGACAAGAGGTCTTACGGAAGAAGCGGCAAAAGAACAGCATGAAGTTATGGTAAGTAATTTTGTAGATAATGTGATTGCTAGTGGGTTGACGTTGGACGAAAAGCAAAAGGAAGAATGCGTAGAAATTTCGAAAAAAATATTTTCTGAAATGAAATACGATGTAAAAAAATCAAAAAAAATCAGTGATGACGAATATCACGTTACGATTGAATATCAAAAGACAGATGTGATTGAAAAACTACAAAAGTTAGCAAAAGAAGAAAGTGAACGTGCAAACAAAAAGGTAAGCAAGGGAGAATACCGAGGAACCGCAGAAGAAATTAAGGCACAATTACAAGAAGAATTTACGAAAAAATTGCCGGATATGTTGGAAGAGGCGTATAAGACAATGAAGTTTGGCAAGACAGAAACTATGGTGCTTGTTGTGAAGAAAAGTGAAAATGGTCTATATACCGTAGATGTGGGCCAATTTATTGAAAAAATCATGAATTTGTCTACAAAAGAAGACTAGATATTTGGATTGAGTTGTGTTATAATTCATCAGTGAACGTTATGAAAGATGAGTCGTTTGACTTTTCGTATATACAAGGAGGAAAGAGAATGAGTTTACAAGTAGAAAAAATGGAAAAAAACATGGCAAAACTTACAATTGAAGTTTCCGCAGAAGAATTGGAAAAGGCAATTGAAGGTGCATATTTAAAACAAAGAGGAAAAATCAGTGTGCCAGGATTCCGTAAAGGAAAAGTACCACGCCAAATGATTGAAAAAATGTATGGTGCAGAGATATTTTATGAAGATGCAGCAAACGCATTGATTCCAGATGCATACAGCAAAGCATACGAAGAGAGCGGATTAGAAATCGTTTCTCAACCAAAGATTGATGTCGTTCAATTAGAAAAAGGAAAAACATTTATCTTCACAGCAGAAGTAGCAGTAAAACCAGAAGTAACACTTGGTGAATACAAAGGATTAAAAGTAGACAAGGTTTCTTCAAGAGTAACTGCAAAAGAAGTAGATGCTAGATTAGAAGAAGAACAAAAGAAAAATGCAAGAACAGTAACAGTAGAAGACCGCGCAGTTCAAGATGGTGATGAAGTAATCTTAGACTTCGAAGGTTTTGTTAACGGTGTTGCATTTGAAGGCGGAAAAGGAGAGAACTATTCATTGACAATCGGTTCAGGTTCTTTCATTCCAGGTTTCGAAGATCAATTAATCGGTGTTGAAACAGAAAAAGAAGTAGAAGTAAATGTGACATTCCCAGAAGAATATCATGCAGCAGATTTAGCTGGTAAAGAAGCAGTGTTCAAATGTACTGTTCACGAAATCAAAGTAAAAGAACTTCCAGAATTAGATGATGAATTCGCAGCAGAAGTTTCTGAATTTGATACATTAGATGCTTACAAAGCAGATATCAAAGCAAAAATCAAAGAAGAAAAACTTGCAGAAGGAAAGAGAAAGAAAGAAGACCAAGCAGTAGAGCAAGCAGTTGCAAATGCTACTATGGACATTCCAGAAGCAATGATTGAAACACAAACACAACAAATGGCTCAAGAGTTTGCACAAAGATTGCAATCACAAGGTTTGAGCGTAGAACAATACTTCCAATTCACTGGATTAACACCAGAAAAAATGTTGGAAGAAATGAAACCACAAGCAGTGAAACGTATTGAAACAAGATTAGTTCTTGAAGCGATTGTTAAAGCAGAAAACATCGAAATCACAGATGAAAAATTCGAAGAAGAAATCGCAAAAATGGCTGAAATGTATCAAATGGAAGTAGAAAAATTGAAAGAATACATGGGCGAATACGAAGCAAAACAAATGAAAGCAGATATGGCTGTTCAAGAAGCAGTTTCATTCTTAGTGGATAACGCTGTAGAAGCATAGAACTTAAGGAGGCATGTTCATGAGCGTAATACCTTATGTCATTGAACAAACAAGTCGTGGAGAACGTTCTTACGACATTTATTCAAGATTGTTGAAAGAGAGAATTATCTTTCTAGGAGAAGAGGTAACCGATGCATCAGCAAGTGTGATTATTGCACAGTTACTGTTCTTAGAAGGGGAAGACCCAGAAAAAGATATTCATCTGTATATTAACAGCCCAGGTGGTTCTGTTACGGCAGGTATGGCAATTTACGATACAATGCAATATATTAAATGTGATGTATCTACCATTTGTATCGGTATGGCTGCAAGTATGGGATCGTTCTTGTTGGCAGGTGGTGCGAAAGGAAAACGTTTTGCACTTCCAAACTCAGAGATTATGATTCATCAACCTTCCGGCGGAGCTCGCGGACAGGCAACAGAAATCAAAATTGTTGCAGAACATATTTTGAAAACAAGACAAAAGTTAAATCAGATTTTGGCAGCAAATACAGGCCAAAGTTTAGAAAAAATCGAGATTGACACGGAAAGAGATAATTTCATGTCAGCAGAAGAAGCAAAAGAATACGGCTTAGTAGATGAAGTAATTACAAGTCATTCGTAAAATTGAGGGGATGTTCTGATATTTAGAGCACCCCTTTTACACGTAAAATGAGGAGAGAATATGGCAGGAAAAAAAGGTGAAGAAATCGTAAGATGTTCGTTTTGTGGTAAAACACAAGCGCAGGTCCGAAAATTGATTGCAGGACCAAATGGAGCGTACATTTGCGATGAGTGTATTGAAGTTTGCTCAGAAATTGTAGAGGAAGAATTAGAATACGAAGAATGCGAGTCCGTCACAGAAGAAATTAACCTTTTAAAACCAGAAGAAATCAAAGCGTTTTTGGATGATTACGTGATTGGACAAGATGAAGCGAAAAAAGTTCTTTCAGTAGCAGTTTACAATCATTACAAAAGAATTCTTGCAGGAAAAGATTTAGGGGTAGAATTACAAAAAAGTAATATCTTAATGTTAGGTCCAACAGGTTGTGGAAAAACATTACTTGCCCAAACATTAGCAAAAATCTTAAATGTACCATTTGCGATAGCAGATGCGACTGCTCTCACAGAAGCAGGATATGTAGGAGAAGACGTTGAAAACATTTTGCTGAAGGTTATTCAAGCAGCAGATGGAGACGTAGCGCGTGCGGAGCATGGTATTATTTACATTGATGAGATTGATAAGATAACGAGAAAATCAGAAAATCCGTCTATTACGCGAGATGTATCAGGAGAGGGTGTACAGCAGGCACTCCTAAAAATCATCGAAGGTACGGTTGCATCGGTGCCACCACAAGGTGGAAGGAAACATCCGCATCAAGAGTTGATACAAATTGATACAACGAATATTTTATTTATTTGTGGTGGAGCCTTTGAAGGTATAGACAAGCTGATTGAGACTCGACTTGATCGCAAGTCTATGGGCTTTAATTCAGAAGTAAAAGGGAAAAATGAAAGAAATGTAGACCAATTATTGAAAGAAGTTTTACCACAGGATTTGATTAAATTTGGTATTATTCCAGAGTTGGTTGGACGTGTTCCAATTAATGTTACATTAGAAATGCTAGATCGAGATGCATTGATTCGTATTTTGACAGAACCAAAGAGTGCAATTGTAAAACAATATAAAAAATTGTTAGAACTTGATGGAGTGCAACTTGAATTTGAGCCAGAGGCATTGGAAGAGATTGCTGACATCACTTTGGCGCGTAAGACAGGAGCCAGAGGTTTGAGAGCAATTATGGAAAATGTAATGATGGATACCATGTATCATGTACCGTCCGATGAAACAATCAAATCATGTTTGATTACAAAAGATACTGTGTTGGGAAAGGAAGAGCCGATTTATAATTCGGAACGAGTGAAAACACAGAGTGCGTAGAAGAAGGAACGGGTACGAAGGTGCCCGTTTTGTTTGTAAAGAGAAAGGAAACATTTCCTTTCCTAGAGGAGAATATATATGGAGAAACAAACGATTAGTATGCCGATGGTCGCTTTGAGAGGAATGGCGGTGCATCCAGAAATGGTAGTGCATTTTGATGTGAGTCGTAACCGTTCTATCGAATCGGTTCAAAGAGCAATGCAAGGAAGCGAACAAAAAATCTTCCTTGTTGCACAACGAGAATTAAATATAGAATCTCCAACTCAAGAAGAGGTGTATGAAGTAGGAACGATTGCAACTATAAAGCAGATTGCAAAAATGACAAAGAACATGCTTCGTGTTGTGATTGTGGGAGAACAACGTGCGAAGTTGGTACACATGGAAGAGAAAGAAGGATATTTGCTTTCAGAGGTTCAAGTGATGGAAGATTACAACGACTATGAACCAGAATCTTTAGCAGAATGTCCGGAAGCGAAGGCGTTGCAAGAAATTTTCCTTGAATATACAGTGAAAAGCGGAAAGATACCAAAAGATGTCATCGCGGAGATTGCAGATGTAAAAGAATTAAAAGCTCTTGTGAATCGAATTACTACAAGTGTACCGTTTGATTATAAAAATCTGCAAGATTTGTTGGAAGAAAATGATTTATATAAGAGATGTGCGTTGTTGTCATATAAATTGACAAATGAGATTGCAGTTGCAGGTATCAAAGAGCACATTCAATCCAAAGTAAAAGAACGCATGGACAAGCACCAAAAGGAATTTATTTTGCGCGAACAGATGAAAGTGATTCGTGAGGAATTAGGAGAAGAAAACCTGGTTTCAGAGGCGGAAGAATTCACAGAGGAAACAGAAAAATTAACTGCATCCGATGAAGTGAAGGAAAAACTTTTGAAAGAAATTCAGCGTTTTAAAAATGCGACGCAGAATACAGCAGAAACTGGCGTGATTCGAACCTATATCGAAACGATGTTAGAAATGCCATGGGATAAAGTAGTGGAAGATAGAATGGAATTGAAGGCTGCAAAAGAAATCCTAGAAGCAGAACATTACGGTTTGGAAAAAGTGAAAGAACGAATTTTAGAATTTCTGGCAGTTCGCACGTTGACAGAAAAGGGAGAAAGTCCAATTCTATGTTTGGTGGGACCACCGGGAACTGGTAAAACATCCATTGCAAGATCTTTGGCAAAGGCTTTGGACAAGCCATATACTCGAATTTCGCTCGGTGGAGTAAGAGATGAGGCGGAAATTCGTGGCCATAGAAAAACCTATGTAGGGGCAATGCCAGGGCGTATTGCAAATGCATTAAAAACAACAGGTGTGAAAAATCCGTTGATTCTATTAGACGAGATTGATAAAGTAAGTAATGACTACAAGGGAGATACATTCTCTGCATTGCTTGAAGTTTTAGACGGAGAACAGAATGTGAAATTCCGTGATCATTATCTAGAAGTACCGCTAGACTTGTCTCGGGTATTCTTTGTGACAACCGCAAACACATTGCAAACCATACCAAAACCACTTTTGGATCGTATGGAAGTGATTGAGGTTAGCAGTTATACGGAGAATGAAAAGTTACACATTGCGACAAAGCATTTGGTTCCAAAGCAATTGGAAAAGCATGGGTTGACGGTAGAACAGCTACGCATTTCCAATGGCGCAATCTGGAAGATGGCTCGCAATTACACCAAGGAAGCGGGCGTGAGACAATTAGAGAGAACGATCGGTGAAATTTGCAGAAAAGCTGCCAGAGAGATTTTGGAAAAAGAAAAGACACACATCCGCATCACAGAGTCAAACTTGGAAAAATATCTAGGAAAAGAAAAGTTCCAATATCAAATGATTAACAAGGAAGATGAAGTAGGTGTTGTGCGCGGGCTGGCGTGGACAAGTGTCGGAGGAGACACCTTAGAAATAGAAGTAAATATTATGCCTGGAAAAGGAGATATTTTATTGACTGGACAATTAGGAGATGTGATGAAAGAATCTGCGAGAGCAGGAATTAGTTACATACGTTCCGTTGGAAAGAAATATGAGATTTCGGAAGACTTTTTCGAAAAGCATGATATTCACATTCATATTCCAGAAGGGGCAACTCCAAAGGATGGTCCTTCTGCAGGTATAACGATGGCAACAGCCATGATTTCAGCCATTACGGGAGAAAAGGTAAGAGCGGACGTGGCAATGACGGGAGAAATTACACTTCGCGGTCGCGTACTTCCAATTGGTGGTTTGAAAGAAAAACTGTTGGCAGCAAAAAGTGCAGGCGTAAAAACGGTATTTGTACCACAAAAAAATATGCGTGATGTTTTGGATATTGACCATGAGATTACAAGAGGATTGGAAATTATCCCAGTAAGTCATATGGATGAAGTTTTAGAACGAGCATTCGTGCATGAGGGGAAAAAGAATGAAGATTAAAAATGTTGAATTACAGATTGTTTGTGGAATTACGAGTAAATTACCGGAGACAGATAAAGTTGAAATTGCTTTTGCGGGAAAGTCTAATGTGGGAAAATCCTCGTTGATTAACGCGTTGATGAATCGAAAATCATTGGCAAGAACTTCAGCAACTCCAGGAAAGACGCAAACCATCAATTTTTATAATGTGAATAACTTGATGTATTTGGTGGATTTACCGGGCTATGGATACGCCAAAGTGTCAGAAAAAGAGAAGATTCAATGGGGAAAACTGATTGAACGTTACCTCAATACATCAAAACAATTAAAAGCAGTATTTTTGCTCATTGATATTCGTCATGATCCATCAGCAAATGATAAGATGATGTATGATTGGATTGTAAATCAAGGATATCATCCGATTATCGTAGCAACAAAACTTGATAAGTTGAAACGTAGCCAAGTGCAAAAGCATGTCAAAATGATCAAGGAAGGATTGAGTCTAATTCCGGGAACCGTAGTGATACCTTTTTCAGCAGAGACGAAGCAGGGAAGAGAAGAAATTTGGGAATTAATGGATTCATATTTGGATTTAGAAGAAGTAGAATAACAAGAAGCGCATCACTTTTGAAATGTGATGCGCTTTTATGTTTGATTAGTTTATGTCGGAATAAATCTCGGGATCGACAATCATACCACCTGCATAGACAGGTAAATACGCAGTGTATTTTTCTTCAATTCTATTTGCTAAGGTGTTGCAGAGTGAGATTTCCAAAACATTTTCTCCGATATGAACGTTGTCGCTAATATCAAAGATGAAAGGGTTACAAATCTGCAATTGTGTCGATTCTCCATTCACAGAAACCTCCACGGTTTGACCTTCTGCATGTACGCGAAGCAAGGTCTTTTTGCCTAATTTGTTCAACGTTAATTTTGTAGAATACGTTGCTTTTCCTGTGAAGTTAGGACATTTATCGTAGCGATTCAAATTGAACAATTCTGTTACATTTTTATATTCTTGAATTACTGATTCTTCCACTGTGTCATACAGTGAAATATCCCAAACAAAGTTAGTACATTCTTTTTTTAACTCCATTTGTTCAAAAAGAGGGAATCCTTGAGATTCACCTGCGAAGAGAACAATGGATTGATATGGCTCTAATTTTAGTGCGATTTTTCCATCCACCTCTGGAAGTGTATAATATTCTTGGTTTAATAAATCGTACGCGCTGATTACCTTTCCAAAAGTGTTCATCACCAATTCGCTTGTCTCAGTTACCGATTCGTTAAAGAACATATAAAGTTGTCCTTGCGGTTGTTCCAAATGATAAAAACGAGTTAGACCACCGTTGTAGGTTGCTGGGATGTGTTTGTAGTCGTGTGACAACATATCATCTGCGAGAGCCTCAAGTGCAAGAACTCTTGCATGGACATCGTCAGGGCAACTGTTGATTGCAATGATGTCAAGTCCATCGTCTGATAAGCGGTTCAATATGTTTCTCACTTCAGGTGGATAAGCTTTTGCTTCTGGAACAATGAGACAAGGATAAGTCTCTTTGTTTAATATGAGTTTTCCGTCTGTTACTTTTGCAGTTTGCAAAGTATCCAAATCTACAAAGTCATAATCCATAAGATTGTCATACAATTGCTTTCCAGGTGTTTCACATGCCATACAGTCATAATTCCACCATTCGAGTTCTGCGTGGTATAAAATGGCGGCGTCACAGATATGAGTTCCACCCTTTAACATGTTCGACATGCGATGCATATAATCTGCAAGCATTCGGTAGCCATCTTTCTGCGGATATCCTTTTGCATTGAAATGCGGAGGACTATCTAGATCGTAGGAGCGCAATGAAAATGCGTGAGGTACAAAATGATTGATACCTCTTACAAATAGGAAGTCACACAGCCATTTCATAAGTGGTGTGTTTTCAGCCCATCCGTAAGCCCCGAAGACTTCGCACATTGCGCGATTTTCCATATGTGGATAAATGTGAGAAATGGAAGATGCCAATTTTCCAAGTCCATAGTGGAAGAATTCGGTGTTTCCTAATTTCCCGCAAGAAATAATTTGTGTATGATCCGAAAAACCAGGTTCTACTTGGTGAAGCACAATGTCAATACCGCCCATGCTTTGACCACTAATGGCACGAAAATAATGTCCTGCACCGTAAGTCATTCTCGCGTGGCAGCCGTTGTCTTCAATGACATGTCCAATATAATCAACACCATGAGCACGACACCAGTTGCCGAGCTTTTGGCTGAAGTTTTTTCGATAAAGTTTTGTCGCTGCATTCATGTAGCAATGACGGATTCTTTCGCTTTCCCCGTCTAAGTCATACCATAAACCGTAAAAATACGGAACCGGGTCTTCACCCAAATCTTCTTCCATTACCTGGAGCAATTCTTCAGAATAGAGGAGAGCCAGACCGAGGTCTCCAATACGTCTGTCGTATACGTTTCCTTTTGAAAGCTTCTTTTCGTAATAATTGTTGTGAAAAGAAGGTTCGTCAGAAAAGAATCCTTTAAACGTGTTGCCGAAATAATCTTTGTAGCGTTCGAAATGAGGCTCGTAGACCTCTTTGATTAATAATTCGCAGGCTTTTTCATCGACTACGTTGATATAATCTTCATCGATAAATTGTTCCGTATGTATAAAATAGCAGATACGCCAGATGCCTTCTGGAATATCTGCATACACTCGGTTTCCGTGGATACAATTATTGAGAGAAATCGGTTTCCCGACGACGCGATTTCCCTTTTCACTGCGAGGATATGCATACACACCAATCAATTGGTCAGAAGGATGCTGATACATAATCTGAAAATAAGTATCTTTCAGTGGTCCCACAACATCGATACAACGTTCAATCATTGTTCGTCCATGAAGTTCTGGATACTTTTCACGGATTGCACCATTGACGTAACCAGTTGGGAAATATTTGTCGTCCAAAAGCCAAACATCCATGTTACGTTTTTCGCATTCTGACAGGATAAGTGTCATATCATCCCACCATTCATCCTTGCAAAAATTTGCATGAGGTCTAGATTCCACGCAAAGAGCATTTTGCCCCATGGATTGAATAGCATCAATGTGAGATACGAGTTGATTGTGTTCGCCATCACGTATCCACATGAATGGCATCAAGTAATTCGTGTTCGTTTGCATATTAATCCTCTTTCTTGAGATCTTTTACTGAATTTCGCTTAATCAATGTACTTTTTAAAACTTTCTTTGTTTGACTATAACGCTTGTTTTCTATTTTCTTTAGTAACAATTCTACAGCTGCCTCACATTTTTCTCTGCTGCGTCCATAAATGGAAGAGAGCGGGGTGTCTAAAAAGTCTTTCGTATTAATATTTTCCATTCCGATAATTGAAAAATCATCAGGAACGGACAAATTATGTTCTTGGATACATTTGTATACGCCAATTGCCATATAATCGTACGCCACAAAGAGAGCGGTAGGTCTGTTTTCGAGAGCAAGAATTTTCTCCATAGCTCGATATCCACCGAACTCATAACGTTGCTGTTCGATAACAATATGTTCTTCTGAAACAGGCAATGCGAATTTTTTCATTGCATTCGTGAAACAACGTTGCTTTGCAGAGGCGAGATTATCACCGATATATGCAATTTTGCGATGTCCGTTTTTCATAAAAAGTTCGATGGCGGCATCAATGCCTGTTTGCCAGGTCGTATTGATTGTATCTTGATTTTTGTTTGTGGAATCAATATATACGGTAGGAATGGAACTGTCGTGCTTATGTGGAGAACAACTAGAGATAATGATAATTCCATCCACTTTTTGGTAGTGGGCATGATAAGCATAAATTGCCTCTTCTTTCATGGGGTCAAAATAACTCAAAGACAACACCATGTTACCGCCGGAACTAGCAATCAATGTATCTAAATGGTCTACGATATTGTTATAATAATCGCTTCGGATATCAGGTGATATGACGGCAATTACTTTTTTGAAATAGAGTCCTTTTTGGAATTTGTCATAGCAGTTATATTGTTTTGCCACGTTAAAAACATGCTGGCGAGTTTCTTCACTAATTTCTTTCGAATTTGAAAAAGCTCTAGAAGCAGTTGCCTTCGAAACATGTGCAAGAATTGCTAATTCTCTTAAAGTCATTTCAAAACACATTCCTTTCCATACTATTTGTTCATATTGTACATAGAAAGTTCAAGAAAATGCAATAGATTTCGGCAATCAAACGAATTTCGGAACTGTTTCGGTGCAGAGGCTATTGAGAACAAAAACTCAAAAAAATATAATAACAGTAGTAGTGAGAGTGGGTTTTTGTGGCACAAATTACCAAGCCCGTAAAGGCTCTACAGGATGTATATTTGAGAGTGTAAAGATTATTCAAAAAAGGAGACTGATATATGAAAAAGAGAATTGGAATCGGGTTGTTAGTAGTTACATTGCTTTTCACAACGACTGCTTGTGACAAAGATAGTAAGGAATACAATGCAGCCATTGAAGTGTTAAAAAAGCAGGAACTTCAGTTGGATGGTTCTAATGAAGTCTCTGAAGAATTGGTAATAGCCTTGAAGACTGCAGACTATAAGGAACCAAAGAATATCATATTTATGATTGGCGACGGTATGGGATATAACGCCACTGAAGCAGCGGAAACTTATTACCAAGAAAATTTATATAAGGATACGTTGGCAATGTATCACTTGCCGGTGCAAGGAACCAGCATGACATATTCGGTGACAAACCAGGTGACGGATTCAGCGGCTGGTGGAACGGCTTTATCAACAGGATTCAAGACTGGGAATAAGATTGTAGCAAAATCTGCAGATAAGACGAAAGAATATAAAACAACTCTGGAACTTGCAGCAGAAAAAGGAAAGAGTACAGGAATTGTCGTGACAACGCCCGTTGTGGATGCAACACCAGCTGATTTTACAGCACATGTTAATCTTCGTGAATCTTATGATGAGATTGCAGCACAACAATTAGAAAAGCTTACCGATGGAACTTTGGATTTGGTGCTTGGTGGAGGACGTGCTTATTACGAAGGAGAAACGAATCAATCCAAGTTAGAAAAAGCAAAGAAATCTGGAGTGGCATATACAAATGAATGGAAAGATACCAAGAAAGCAAAACTTCCAGTGGTTGGATTGTATGCAGATGAAGAAATCGATACAACAGACGAGGCAATGCCAAGTATTGCAGAAATGACAGATTATGCATTGACACAGCTTTCCGAAGATGAAGATGGTTTCTTCCTTATGGTAGAGGGAGCTCAGATTGATGATTTCGCTGAATACAATAATTTGGAAATGGAATTAAAAGAAATCTATGATTTCGACTGTGCTGTTGCAGTGGCGATGCGCTATGTGGCACTTCATCCGGATACCGTGTTGATTGTTACCGCGGACCATGAGACGGGAGATGTGGATTATCCACAAGAAATGAAATCAGAAGATGTCTTAAAAGAGACTGTATATGGTACAGAGTTACATACATATAAGTCAGTGCCAGTGCTTGCAGCAGGTTATCGCACAGAAGAATTAAAAGGAACGCATGAAAATACAGACATAGGTATTTTTGTAGCATCACTTTTGGGAGAAGAAGAGTTTGGCGAGAAGAGCGAAACGACAGTTTTATTAGAAAATAAAAAAGAAGTTGAAATTACTTTGAAAGACAAGAAGGCATATGAACTTCCGATGAAAGAATTGGCGGAAGGTGCAAAAGAATTGAAATCCATCAAAGTCTTGCATGTGACGTTGGAAAACAAAACGGAAGAGGTATTACCGTTACCTTCTTTAGAATTTACTTACAGAAAAAAAGCATACGTTGTAGAGGCACAAAAAGGATACATACAGCCAGGAGAAACCATACAGATTGATTATCCGATGCCGGAGAGCGTGTTAAATCGAAAGTTAATGTCTAACATATCAGACGTACAACTTTCTATTGAAACAGGAACCGCCACCTATTCACTCAAGAATATAGGAGTGACTTCTAGGTCGGGATTGAAATAGGAGGTGAAGAGGAAATGATATGGGCAATATTGTTAAAGCTTGGTGTGAACACCAATGCAAAGCCAGGTGATTGTCGCCCATATGAGATGGAAGATGAGTTCCGATATCATGAAACGTTGTTTTGTGATAAAAAGACTTGGAGAGAAGTTACGGAATATCTTCCAACACAAGGGATTAATACAGTCATCATTGATATAAACGAAGGGGTTCGACTCGACTCCCATCCAGAACTCGCTATTGAAGGAAGTTGGGAAAAGGAAGAATTAAAGGAAGAGTTGAAACGACTTCGAGAACTCGGTTTAACACCGATACCCAAATTTAATTTTTCTTGTGCTCATAATGCATGGCTACAAGAATACAGCTATCAAATAGGAACAGAAGCATATCAAAAAGTGTGTGTAGATATTATAAAAGAAACCATAGAACTTTTCGATAAGCCAGAGTTTTTTCATCTGGGAATGGACAATGAAGATATCAGATATCAGAAGTACAGTCCAGTGAAGATTACACGTTCATGGAAACAAAAGACTGAAGATGCAAAAGTGTTATTTAACACATGTTTGGAGCAGGGCGTGAGACCATGGATTTGGTTGAATGCTAACAATGTAGAAGAGTATGGAGGAGAAGAAAGATTTTGCGCAAACATACCGAAAGAAGTTCTGATATCGAATGGATGCTATATGTCAGTTCATCCAGCAGATGTTGGAGAAAAAGAATCTCCAAATACTGCGCTCTTTGGGAAATTGGGACAATGGGGATACCAACAAGTTCCGTTTTGCAATCGGTTAAATTGGCTACCAAATATTATGCAGACCGTAAGGTATTGTAAGGAATATGTATCTGAGGATAGCATTTGTGGTTACATCATCAATCCACAAGTACCGACTATGCCAGATTACTCCTATGAATTGTGTTTCAATGCAGACTTACTTGGTCGTGCAAATCGGAATCTATATTCCGAAGGACATGAGAAGAAAGAAGGTGCACACGATGGAAACGAATAAGACAACCCAAAAAATGTGGGCAACCTTACTTCATTTGGGCTCCAATATGTGGGGCAAGCCAGGAGAGTGCCATCATTACGTACAGGAACAAAGCATTATTTATCATGAAGACATGTATTGTGATATGGACATCTGGCATAAAACTATCGAATTCTTACCACAATGTGGAATTAATACAGTATTGGTTGATGTAGGAGAAGCAGTGAGATTGGATTCGCATCCAGAACTGGCAGCTAACGGAGCTCTTACAAAAGAGGAGATGAAGCAAGAACTTGAGCGAATGCGTCGTCTTGGACTCACACCATTACCAAAGTTTAATTTTTCATGTACACACAACGGTTGGCTCGGGAAATACAATCGAATGATTGGAACTGAGGAATACCGCAAGGTATGTGCAGAAATTGTGGATGAGATGATAGACATCTTCGACAAACCCGAGTTTTTCCATTTGGGATTTGAAGAAGAAAATGTAGAGTATCAAAAGTATTACCCAGTGAAGATTGAGCGTTCTTGGAGACAGAAGACGGATGATGCGAATATGCTGTTTGATGTCTGCCGAAAGAAAGGTGTTCGTCCATGGATATGGGTGGATCCACAGTCCATACAGGGATTTGGCGGAGTACAAAGATTCCGTGAGAATGTTGGAAAAGATGTATTACTTTCTAACTGGTGGTATGAAGATATTTTCTACGCAGGAGATGAGGAACGTTCCAGCACAAAACTTTATCGAGAGATAGATGAGTGGGGATATGAGCAAGTACCAACTTGTTCTACATGGACGAATTTTCACAATCCAAGACAGACTATGAAGTATTGTAAACAGTATTTGAAAGATGAGTTGGTTCTGGGATATATGACAGCACCTTGGCTTACCACAAGAAAAGAATTTTTCAATGGGCTTTTGGGTGACTCGCATATTTTTGGCCAAGCGAAAAAAAGTGTTTACAAATCTAAATAGTAACAAAAAAGAAGAGAAAAAGGAGAAAGAATAATGAAAAAGAGAGTGATTTCACTTGTACTATGTGTTGTTTTATTGTGCGGTCTTTTCGCAGGGTGTGGTGGAAAAGACAAAGGTGGCAAAAAGAGTGGCGTTTTAACTGTGGGAATTCCACAAAATATGAACGTGTCAGATTATGATGAAAATGCATTGACAAAATATTTTGAAGAAAAAATTGGTGCAGAAATTGAGTTTGTATTCTTTACAGATAATGCAGCATCTATGCAACAACTTTTCTCATTGATGTGTGCTAGTACAGAAGCACTGCCAGACGTATTGTGGGGATTCCAAGATGTTGATAGAGATACAATGAATGTTTATGGTGAAGATGAATATCTTATTGATTTAACAGACTTGATTGACAAATATGGAAAAAATTATAAAGCGATGCTTGAAAAACTTCCAAAAGAAACTCGTGAAAGATTAGACAGAATGATCGTAAATCAAAATGATGGTGCAATCTATGGAATGCCAATGATTAGTGATTATTCTATGGATGACCTTCAAGTAATGTCATACATCAATCAAAAGTGGTTGGATAAGCTTGGACTTAAAGCTCCAACAACAACAGATGAATTGTATAACGTTTTAAAAGCATTTAAGACGCAAGATCCAAATGGTAATGGTCAAGCAGATGAGTTGCCAATCGTAGGAACACAAAGTGGTGTTGCTTCTGTCGGAACAGCTACAGAATATATTATCAATGCATTTGTTGAATATAACAGAGAGTCTATGTTCAATGTGAAAAAAGGAAAAGTATGGTCATCAGTAGATACAGATGAATTCCGTCAAGCGCTTACATATATGAACAAACTTGTGTCAGAAGGTCTTATGAGTGACCTTTCATTCACAATCGATTCTCACGGAGAATATGTATCAACTGTTATCGGAAATAACGACGTACCAAGAGTTGGTATCTTTGTTGCTCACCCAGCGGCTTTTACAGCTTCAGGAACATCTGTACTATCAGAATACACAGCGCTTCCAGCACTTAAGGATGCAACAGGTTCTGGCAAGGGTGGATTGACTATGATAAAAGAACCAGCAATTTCATTTAGTTGTTACATTACAGAAGATTGCCAAGATCAAGAACTTGCAATGAAATTCCTTGACACAATGTATTTAGAAGAAACAGCAGCAGTAATGCGTAATGGTGAAGAAGGTGTTGACTGGGAAAGAGCAGAAGGAAAGAACTACCTTGGAACAGACTGTGTAATCAAAGTACTCAACCCAAATGCTTACTTCAAAGGCAACAGCACATGGTGTAGAATGGGCGGTATTTATGCAGAAAATAAATACTGTACAGTTATCATTGACGATTCATCAATGACTGATATTGCAAAAGAAACAAACCGTTTGTATAAAGAATCATATGAAGTAAAAGTAGCAGCTGAAAAAGCAGGAAATGTAACAAAGCAATCTGTAAGAGATGTTGTTTACAATGCAGATGAAAGAGAAGTACGTTCAGAATATTTCTCATCATATCAAAGTCATGTAAGACAATTTGTCGCAGCAGCAGCAAAAGGAACAAAAGATGTTACAAATGATGCTGTATGGAAAGAATATACAGATGGATTGAAAAAATACGGACAGTCAGAATTAATGAAAGCTGCACAGTCTGCTTATGACAGAAAATAAAAACCTGACGTGGTAGCGAAAGGACTAATAAAATGCGTAAAAGATTAGAATTATGTTGGAAACATTTTAAAAGGGATTGGCAATTGTGGGCAATTATCATAATCCCTGTAATATATTACGCCATATTTAATTATGGACCGATGTATGGTATTCAAATCGCATTCCGTGATTACCGGCCGCGTGCCGGTATTACGGGCAGTGAATGGGTCGGACTGGAATGGTTCGTCAAATTTATAACTAGTGTTAAATTTGGCGAGATTTTCAGTAATACCATAATTTTGTCACTGTATGCGATGGTGGTTTCATTCCCACTTCCAATTATTTTTGCATTGATGCTCAATGCGTTAAATAACAAGAAATATAAGTCATTTGTGCAGACAGCAACTTATTTGCCACACTTTATTTCAATGGTTATTATGATTTCTATTTTAAAAATGATTCTCAGTCCGACAAGTGGTCTTTATGGAAGTGTATACAGACTATTTGTTGAAGATGCTTATCCGTCAGATATTCGTGGTCTTGCATCCACGTTTCGTCACTTATATGTCTGGTCGGGTGTATGGCAAGGGTTAGGATGGGATACCATTATTTTCACCTCTGCCTTGAGTGCAGTGTCACAGGAGCATCATGAGGCAGCTATGATTGATGGTGCCTCTCGTCTGAAACGAATTTGGTACGTTGATTTGCCGGCAATTACACCGACAATCTGTACGTTATTGATTTTGAGATTTGGTAGTTTGATCGGTGTAGGAGCAGAGAAAACATTATTGTTACAATCACCATTAAACTATGAAGTATCAGAAGTGATTTCTACTTTTGTGTATAAGCAAGCATTCGGTGGCGGTGGTTACACCAAGTTTGCTTATGGTACAGCGGTATCTTTATTTAATACGGCAATTAATTTAACACTAATGTTTATCGTCAACAAGATATCGAAGAAGATATCAGAAGACGAAGTATCGTTATTCTAAGGAGGCGGTGACATGAAGAATCAAAAAGATAACAAGTTAAGAAGAACAGGAACAAGAAAACTTCGTGGCTCCGATCGTACCTTTAACATCGTATTAACAATACTAGTAGGCCTTGTGATGGTAATCGTTCTCTATCCGATGATTTACGTAGTATCATCATCGTTCTCATCGAATGAGGCGGTATCTTCGGGAAGAGTCTTCCTTTGGCCAGTAGAGTTGTCGCTGGAAGGATATAAACTTATTTTCAGTGACAAGAGTGTGTGGACGGGTTATGGAAATAGTATTCTTTATGCTGTGGTTTCTACATTTACAGGTGTTGCGATGACTGTTATGATCGCATATCCACTTTCAAGAAAAGAATTTCAAGGTAAAAAATTCTTCGATATTTATTTCTTGATCCTTATGTTTTTTGGTGGTGGACTTATACCAACTTATGTGTTGATGGATAAATTGGGAGTTGTAAATAATCGAATTGGTTTCTTGATTATGACCGGAGGTGCCAGTTTGTATAACATGGTACTTACCCGTACCTTTTTCCAGAATACCATCCCAAAAGAAATGTTTGAAGCGGCGAAAATGGATGGATGTGATGATTTCCATTATTTATTCAAAATATTGTTGCCATTATCAAAAGCAAATTTATCAGTTATTGCATTGTACGCGTTAGTTGCCCATTGGAATTCTTATATGACACCTTTGATTTATTTGAGAGATGTAAGTTTGCATCCATTGCCATTGGTTGTTAATCGAATTATGGAGAACAATAGTTTGAACGCGGCAGCAACAATCGGTACCAATGCAACACAGCAAGCATCGAATCTAGAAGTTATGAAATATGCAATCATTGTAGTTTCGGCGGTACCAATGATTATCATCTATCCGATTGTACAAAAATTCTTTGACAAGGGCGTTATGATGGGATCATTGAAAGGCTAATCAAAAAGGAGTAGTGCGCGTTATGAAATTATTGCGAGTAGCTACATATAACATAAATTGTTGTAGGGATTATATAGACGCATGGGGAGATAAAACTCCCCATGCTGTTGCTGATTTTATTAAGAATGAGAAAATTGAGATTTGTGGATTAAACGAGGTTGATATCAACAGTGAGAGATCACTGGGATACAATCAACCGGAGTACGTGAAAAACAAACTGGAAGAGCTGACCGGTGAAACATATTACTATTGTTTTGCGGCCGGTTTGGACGGGTATCATCCTCCGTTTGACACAGATTATGCGCCAACTCAGGGAAAAGCATTATATGGAAATGCAATTGTAAGTAAGTATCCGATTTTAAATTTCCGCACAGTGAAAGTGGCAGTGAAAGAACAACCGGTGGCAGCCGGAGGATATGAGCATCGTGTGTTCCTGATTGCAGAAGTGAAGGTTGATGAGACAATCGTCACTGTGATTTGCACGCATTTTGGAACGACAAAGGAAGAACGAATGCTTGCGGTGGAAATGTTAGAGAAGGAACTAAAGGAGGTCAATACGCCAATTATTTTTATGGGAGATTTGAATGCTGGATATGTTCAAGAAGAAGTGGTTCGAATAGGAAAAATGTTAAAACCAACTTCTACAGAAGGAGAGTATTTTACATTCGATACAAAGAATCCACGTTGGCAGATTGACTATATATTCACGAGTGAAGGATTTGAAACAGAAAATGTATGGATGCCGGACAATCGGTTTTCCGACCATTTTCCTTTGGTAGCACAACTGAAGTTTTAGGGGCATGAAAGGAGAGATGAAGAGTATGAAAAAATTACAATACGTGATTTTGACGTTGATTTTAGCAGTTCTTTTTGTTGGCTGTTCAGGTCAGGGAAAAGAGGCAAAAACATTTGCAGAATGGTCCGAGTATGAGGTGTTTGCAGATGTACCGGCATTAATCACAGACAATACAAGAATTAGTGAGGCGCATGACGCCGGTGGCGAAAATTATATTATCGAAGTAAGCAACGTAGAAAAAAAGGACTACGACGATTATTTGGAATTGCTTACGAAAAAAGGATTCGAAAAATATGTGGATAACGGAGAGAAAGGAATCGATGGGAAGGTATTTACAGCAAACTACACCAAGAAAGATTTGGTGTTGACTGTGAACTACATAGAAAACATTCACAAGGTGTATGTATCTGCCAGCGAGAGCCAAGAACTTTCTGAACACTTATTATATAAAGAAGAATATGTTTCCGGTAACGTGAAAGGAAGAAAAACAACACTTAGCATGTTGGAAATGTACGATTTTGGAAACAGTTTTGTGATCCAGTTAAAGAACGGTCATTTCATCGTGTGCGACGGTGGAGTACAGGAAGATATGATTTATCTTATGGAATATCTGGAAAAATTGACTCCAGAGGGACAAAAGCCAGTTGTAGAAGCATGGTTTATCTCTCATGCGCATTTGGATCACATTGGTTGTTTCATTGAAGTTGCAAAACACTTGGAGTATGTGAAGAGACTTTCAGTGGAAGGATTTTATTTTAGCCAACCAAATGATACGGTATGTAGATTAAATGGAGATGCATCCAATGTAAGTAGTTTCTTGTTGGCAAGCAAGATCTTTAAGAATACGGAGGGAAAAACAACTCCAATGTACCGCACACATACAGGTCAGAGATATTACTTTAATGATATCAATATTGAGATTGTATTCGGACAGGAAATTTTTGAAGTAGAGAATAGTTACGCAAAGGTATTTAACGACACATCCACATGGATGATGCTTAACATCGAAGGGCAAAAAGTATTAATGCCAGGAGATGCAGATGCATTGACACAATCTGTTGTTGTGGATATGTACAGTAAGGAATATTTAACGGTGGACATCCTTCAAGCGTTCCACCATGGATATAACGTATATGATGCGGTTTCTGATCATTTCAGTTTCAAAACAGTGATTTATCCATTTTTCGCTACAGAAAATGAAAGATGGAGATCAGAAATCAAAGAAGGTAACCAATTAGTGCAAGAAGCAGCAACGGAATATTTTTCTCATGCAGAAGGAACAAAAGTATTAACGTTCCCATATGAGATTGGTTCAGTTGAAACAGAGCCACTACAAACGTGGTCACATCACCCGGATAGAAAACCGAGTGAAGGCGTGAAATAGTAGGGAGGAAACGCTATGAAAAAAACAAGAAAAATTTTACTTGTTACATTATTCAGCGTATTGGTTCTAGGATTAGCAGGTGCAGGAGGCTACTTGCTATATAACAATTTGGCGACAAGTAATCTAGCTGGTGTCAAATGGTACAGTGAAGACGAAGCAGAATTCACGATATCTACAGCAGATGAACTATTTGAGTTGGCAAAGTTGTCGGAATACTACGACTTCAAAGGCCAAACCGTTAAATTGGACGCGGATATTGTAATTAATGAAGGAAATGCAAAAAAATGGGCAGAAGAAGCACCTGCTCGTAAGTGGAATCCAATTCTGAATTTTGCTGGAACCTTCGATGGACAGGGGCATACCATCAGTGGAATGTACGGTGTTGGTTACATGGAAAGCATGGGTATGTTTGGTGACTCACAACGTGGAGCTGTCATTAAAAACTTTAAATTAGTAAACAGTTATTTTAAGAACAATGGTGATAAGGGTACGGGAAGTATTCTCGCCAAAGGGGGCGGAACCATTGACACTGTATATAGTGATGCAATTGTAGTTAGTAATGGCTGGCACTCAGGTGGATTAGTAGGAACATTTACCGCTTCTGGTACCAATAAAATTACGAACTGCTGGTTTGATGGAACCCTTACGATGGAAATGGAATATGGACGTTATGCAGGTGGAATCTTGGGGACAGCCAATGCGCTTGGTGCGATGAATCGTATTGAGCATTGTTTGAATACAGGTGAAGTTTCTACTGCAGCAACGAGTAACCCAATTATTGGTGGTATCTGTGGTGCAGTTATGAATAATGGTGCGATTCAACTTGTGGATAACCTCAATGTAGGTATGATTACAACAAAGAGAGGTATCTACGGAATTGGTTCCATTATCGGACGTAGCCAAGGAAGTAATTCACAGATCGCATTTGAAAACAACTACGCATCGTCTGAAAGTTATTATACAGCTTTAGGTGGAAGTGAAGGAAAAGTTTCAGGTACGAATGTTAGACTTCGTAACGTCAATCTAATCGGATATGAAGGATATCAGTGGACAGAATTAGATTTTGAAAGATACTGGGCAGTTGATTTAGAAAGTACACCAGTTCTTCAAAGCTTTACTGATACTATCGTAGATTTAGATGGTATTGCAAAGAAGATTGATAAGACATGGTATGTGGAAGGTGTGAAAGAATTCACATTGACGACAGCTGCACAACTTTTTGGATTTGCTGAACTTTCTCGTACAATTGATTTTAAAGATGTCACAATTAAACTTGGCGCTGACATCGTTTGTAATGAAGGAAAAGCAAGCGATTGGGCAAAAAATGAACCAATTAATCTTTGGAAACCAATTGGATACAATGGAGAATTTGGTGGTAAGACATTCCTTGGAACCTTTGATGGACAGGGACACACAATTAGCGGTCTCTATGCAAAATCAACAAAATCAATGGTAGGTTTCTTTGGTGAAACAGGACAAGGAAGTGTTGTTAAAAATCTAAAGATTACGAATAGTTATTTTGAAGCAGAAATTAAGAGTTCAAGTTCTTGGGGTATGGTTGGTAGCGTTGCTGCGAAAAGCTGGGGAACCATTGACACAGTATACAGCAATGCAATCTTAGTAAATAGTGGAACTGTTACAGGTGGTATCGTAGGTATGATGCGTATCACTGGAAAAAATGGTGGCGAATGTATGATTCGTAACTGTTGGTACGACGGACAAATCACTGCGAATGGTTCGACAGGTGGAATCCTTGGAGATGTCTATGCAAGTCCGGCCACAGTGGAACACTGTTTGAATACTGGTAGCATTAGTACAATCAAGGCAAGCGGTAACATTGGTGGCCTTGTGGGTATTGTGGAACTTCAAGATGCAAAATTGACATTAACAGATTGCTTGAACGTAGGTAAAATCAAGGATTCATCAAATAAATCTTGGAACGTAGGTTCAGCGATTGGTAGAGTTGTAAAG
>JAZNKI010000034.1:0-45678 GCA_045578495.1 Faecalimonas sp. | reverse complement strand
TGAAGCCCCCCTCAAGATGAGATATCCCAACGAAAGTTGTAAGACCCCTTGAAGACGACGAGGTAGATAGGACAGAGGTGGAAGTGTAGTAATACATGTAGCTGACTGTTACTAATCGGTCGAGGGCATAACCATAAAGGTGATAGGAATAGGAAAGATGAAATGATAGAGAGTATTTGTGTGTAGTTTTGAAGGTACTGCCAAAAGGCTTTGTGCCTTTTTTTGTATAGGGGATTGGTCAAATGGTATGATAGGAGTCTCCAAAACTTTTGGTGGGGGTTCGATTCCCTCATCCCCTGTTTCACTTGTAGTCGAAAACCTTGAAGAGTCAAGGCTTTCGGCTATTTTTTTGATTGCAAGCGGAAACTTCAAGTGGTAAGATGGTTACAACATTAAGGATAAAAGATAACAACGGAAATATAAAATACTATAGAGTTACAAAGGGAGAGTGTTAGATTATGGTATGGAGCAAAAAATGTAAATGTGAAAATCATTCTGAGAGTAAAGAAACATTGCAGAAAAAACGAAGAGATACAAAAAAGATAGCGCTTATAGTTGGTGCTTTGGCTATCGTCATTGTTGTAGGAGTTGTGGTTTTTTGTTTGTTAGGAAATTCGAAGATAGACCGTAGACTGTTAGGAACATGGGAGATAGAAAGTTATGGTGACACTTTAACATTTTACAAAGATGGAACATGCACGAAGGAGAGCATGGGTGAAGATTATAAGTATGATTATGAGGTAGATGATAACGTTCTGAAGGTGATGGATTACAACATGGGAGAGCCAGGAATGCTTCAATTTAATCATCGTTATACGTTTGGAACAACAGAAGACGGAAAGGAATATGTAATTTTAGAATCGACGGAAAGTCATTTAGAATATCAATATTATTTATATAAAGTAAATGAATAGCGAAATGAAATCAGAAGGATGAACACGTCCTTCTGATTTTTTATTAAAGAAATAAAAATGCTAAAAAACAGAAAAAAAGTGTTGAAAAAGAATGGAAAAGTCAAAATTGTGCTAGCTTACAATCTCATCGTGCTATTTATGAGTTTTATTCAAATGCTAAAATAATAACAAGAAGAATATTGAAACGGAGGAATATAAATGAAGTGTATCATCAATGGTAAGATTATTTTAAGCGATAAAGTGTTAACTGACAGTGCGATTATTTTTGATGAAAAAATAAAGGCAATTATTCCGTTAGGTGAAGTGGAACAAAGTCAGTATGAAATAATTGATGTAAATGGCAAATTAGTGGCGCCAGGGCTTGTGGACATCCATATTCATGGTTATCTTGGTGAAGACGCATCTGATGGGTCAGAAGAGGGTCTTAAAAAGATGTCAGCAGGTATTGCTCAAAATGGAGTAACATCATGGTGCCCAACGACAATGACCATCGCGAAAGAAGATCTTAATAAGGCGTTTGATGTGGCAAGAAAAGTAAAATCAGAGACTACTTGTTACGGAGCAAAGATTTTAGGTATTCATAGCGAAGGCCCATTTATCAACCCTAGTAAGAAAGGTGCTCAGCCAGAAGAACATATTTTGCCACCAGATAGTAAGTTTATTTTAGACAATGCAGATATTCTAAAATTAGTTACAATGGCTCCAGAAATGGATGGTGCGCTTTCTTGCATTCAAGAAATATATGAAGATGGAAGAGTGCTAGTATCTATGGGACACACAGGTGCAAGCTTTGATGAAGCAAACGCAGGGATTAAAGCAGGTGCGCGTCATGCAACCCATTTGTTTAATGCTATGACACCACTTCAACATAGAAATCCTGGTGTGGTAGGAGCAGCTCTTTCAGATGAAAAAGTAAGCTGTGAACTGATTGCAGATACATTCCATGTTAGCGCAGGACTTTACAAATTAATTGCAAAAGCAAAAGGTGAAAAATTTTGCTTGATTACAGACTGTATGCGTGCAGGTGGTATGGAAGACGGAGAATATACGTTGGGTGGACAACGCGTTATTAAGACAGGAATCCAATGTTTGCTTGAAGATGGAACAATTGCAGGAAGTGTATTGAAGTTAAATGAAGCAGTTCACAATCTACATCAACACACAGAACTTTCGCTTCCGGAAGTATTTGCTTGTGCAAGTTTAAATCCAGCAAAAGCAATTAAAGAAGATGAAAATATTGGTTCCTTAGAAGTAGGGAAATGCGCAGATATCATTATCTGTGATGAGGAGATCAATGTCGAAATGACCATTATCGATGGTGAAATTTATAAATAAAAAGGAGATAAAATAATGATAAAAGCAATTCTTGATCCACAATTTCAACCAATGGCAAAAGTAGTAACAGAGTTTCAAAAAAATGTAAAAAAAGTTGGCGGTACACCATTGGTAATCGCTGTAGAAAGAAATAAAGGTTATATCGCTACATATAAGATGGATGTTTATTCAGATGGCACAGGCCATGATGAAGAGAACTATGGTGTAGTAGAACGTATTGTAAAAACACTTTTGTGGCTTTACGGAGGATATAAAGTTACAGTTGCAGGTTCTAAGAAAATTTACGAAGGACTTGCAGAAGCATATAAACAAGGCGGTGCGAGAGAGTTTGATGCAAACTTTATGGCACGTGTTTATGAAAAACCATTTGAAGTATTGTATGTTGAAAAAGCAGAAGATGCTCCAGAAGAATATCAAGCAGCAGATTCTATTGGACGCCATTTAGACGGATGTCGTATCGGATTTGATGCGGGTGGAAGTGATAGAAAAGTAAGCGCGGTAATCAATGGTGAATCTGTATATTCAGAAGAAGTTGTTTGGTTCCCTAAATTAGAATCTAATCCAGACTATCATTATCAAGGAATTTTAGAAGCGATGAAAACTGCAGCGTCTCACATGCCAAGAGTAGATGCAATCGGTATTTCTTCTGCAGGTGTATACATTGACAATAAAATTATGGTAGCATCCTTGTTCTTGAAAGTTTCGGATGAAGATTTTGAAAAGAAAGTAAAAACAATGTATTTAGATGTTGCAAAAGAAATTGGTGATGTTCCGGTGGAAGTTGCGAATGACGGAGATGTTACAGCTTTAGCTGGTGCAATGGATCTTGGGGATAACAATGTTCTTGGTGTAGCAATGGGAACAAGTGAAGCAGTAGGATATGTTGATTCTGATGGAAATATCACAGGATGGTTAAATGAACTTGCATTCGTTCCAGTGGATTATTGCAAAGAGGCAATGGTGGATGAATGGAGTGGTGACTACGGTTGTGGTGTAAAATATTTCTCTCAAGACAGTGTAATCAAATTGGCTCCTGCAGCAGGTATTGAGTTAGATGAAAGTTTATCTCCAGCAGAAAAATTAAAAGTTGTTCAAAAATTAATGATTGAGGGAGATGAAAGAGCGGCAAAAATTTACGATACAATCGGTGTATATTTTGGAAACTCAATCGCTTACTATGCAATGTTCTATGATATCAAACATGTCATTATTATGGGACGTGTAACAAGTGGTGAAGGCGGTGCGATTATTTTATCTCGCGCAAATGAAGTATTGGAAAAAGAATATCCAGAACTTGCAAAGAAAATTTCTTTACATATACCAGATGAAAAGAGTAGACGTGTTGGACAATCAGTTGCAGCAGCAAGTCTTCCAAAAATTAAATAGTAGAAAATATAAAACCCATACAACAATTCGTTGCATGGGTTTTATTTAGTTATAAATTTTGTTGTTTTCGTATTTCGCTTCGGAAGTTAATTGAATGCCTAAACGTTTAAATTGTTTAATGTCCACCGAAGAGAGCATAACAGAAGAGTGTGCCTGGCAGCCTTTAAGCTTTGGAATTTGCTCTAAGGCAAGTTGTGCATCTTTATCTGTTGCTGCACACATAGAAAGCGCAATCAGGACTTCGTCAGTGTGAAGTCTTGGATTCTTGCTTCCAAGATATTCAGTTTTAAGCTTTTGAATTGGTTCAATTACAGAAGGAGAGATGAGATGCAATTCATCTCCTAATCCTGCAAGTGTTTTCAGTGCGTTTAGCAAACAGGCAGAGGAGGCACCTAAAAGTGGGGTCGTTCGTCCTGTAATAATGGTTCCATCTTCTAATTGTAATGCTGTGGCAGGTGATTTGGTTTCCTTCGCACGTTTTAAAGCTGCTTTTACAACTTTACGTTCGTCAATTGTAATGTGAGCTTGATTCATAAGAAGTTTGATTTTAAACACTTCAGATTCATCCGTTTTTCCATCAGCGAGATTTTTAAGTGCTGCGTAGTAACGGCGAATAATTTCTTGGTTTGAAGCTTCGCGACAAACTTCATCATCGCAAATACAATTTCCTGCCATATTTACACCCATGTCAGTTGGTGATTTATATGGGTTTTCTCCAAAAATTCTTTCAAAAATAGCATCAAGAACTGGGAAAATTTCAACGTCTCGATTGTAGTTGACGGTTGTAATTCCATAAGCATCTAAGTGGAACGGGTCAATCATATTGACATCGTTCAAATCTGCAGTTGCGGATTCGTATGCAAGGTTTACAGGATGCTTTAATGGAATATTCCAGATTGGGAATGTTTCAAATTTTGCATATCCTGCACGGATTCCACGTTTGTGCTCGTGATACAATTGAGATAGACAGGTTGCCATTTTTCCACTTCCTGGTCCAGGAGCAGTGATGATTACCAAAGGTCTTGAAGTTTCGATGTAATCATTTTTTCCATATCCATCGTCGCTCACGATTAGAGGAATGTTTGATGGATAACCTTCTATATTATAGTGTGTATATACTTTGATTTGCAATTTTTCAAGGCGAGCCTTAAAGAGGTTCGCACTTACTTGTCCGGAGTATTGTGTGATAACTACGCTGCCAACATATAAGCCTTTTTCTTTAAAAGCTTCCATTAAGCGTAATACGTCTGTGTCATAAGTGATTCCAAGGTCTCCACGAACTTTGTTCTTTTCTAAGTCGCCGGCACTGATGACAATGACAATTTCAGCTTGATCGGAAAGTTGCATTAACAATCTCAGTTTGCTGTCTGGAGCAAAGCCAGGCAGTACTCTGGAAGCGTGGTAGTCGTCAAAAAGTTTACCGCCGAATTCCAAATAGAGTTTGTTGTCAAATTGGCTAATTCGTTCACGAATGTGCTCCGATTGCATTTGTAAATATTTTTCGTTGTCAAATCCAATTTTCATGTAATATACTTCCTTATCCACTATTTCACTTGTTTCAATCGAATAATAAACTACCTAACTAGTATACTACAAAATAGGTGGCTTTATCTAGTCCTAATACAAGGAAATTTTAGAAAAGTTTCACAATGTTTTAGTTGATTTATAAAGAGGCAGTCTTTATAATGAAAAGGACATAAATTAGGAGGATAAAGATGGAGAACAACCAGAATCATAATAAAAATACAAAACCAAATCGGCGTGGATGGCTCTTGGTACTATTGGTTACGATGCTTGTTGGATTTGCAATGCTTACGGTGTTTGATCTAGCAAAAGAAGTAACCACAAAGGAAATTAGCTATGATGAATTTCTTAAGATGGTTGATGAAGGCAAAGTCAAAGAAGTTGTTATAGGAAGCGACAAATTGATTATCACACCGAAAAAAGAAGAGAAAAAAGAAAGTATATTTGATGGTTTGATGTTTCCGAGCTTCACAGAAGATATTACAATGACATACTATACGGGGCTTGTGGAAGATCAAACTCTTAATGGAAGATTATATCAGGCAGGAGTTCGATATTATTCAGAGATACCAGATACAGCTTCAGCGCTGTTTTGGAATTTTATATTAACTATTGTATTGCCATTTGGAGCAATTTTCTTATTAATGGTATTTATGACAAGAAAGATATCCAAGGGCAGTGGCTTAATGGGAATTGGAAAGAGCAACGCCAAAATGTATGTTGAAAAGGAAACTGGAGTTACATTTAAGGATGTAGCAGGACAAGATGAGGCGAAGGAATCTTTGCAAGAAGTGGTGGACTTTTTGCACAATCCGAAAAAGTATACGGAAGTCGGAGCAAAATTGCCGAAAGGGGCATTGTTAGTAGGACCTCCTGGGACTGGAAAAACCTTGCTTGCAAAAGCTGTTGCGGGAGAAGCAAAAGTACCATTCTTTTCTGTATCTGGTTCGGAATTCGTAGAGATGTATGTAGGTGTTGGTGCATCCAGAGTGCGTGATTTGTTTAAACAAGCACAATCCATGGCACCATGTATTGTTTTCATTGATGAAATCGATGCGATTGGAAAAAGCCGTGATAATACTCTGGGAGGCAACGATGAGAGAGAACAGACATTGAATCAAATTTTGGCTGAGATGGATGGATTTGACACGGAAAAAGGATTGCTATTGTTGGCTGCAACGAATCGTCCGGAAGTTTTGGATCCAGCATTGCTTCGCCCAGGAAGATTTGATAGACGTATTATTGTAGATAAACCAGATTTAAAAGGACGTATCGATACATTGAAAGTACATTCAAAAGATGTAAAGATGGACGAGACGGTAGATTTGGAAGCGATTGCATTGGCAACGTCTGGGGCAGTTGGTTCTGATTTGGCAAATATGATTAATGAGGCTGCGATTAATGCGGTTAAGCATGGAAGAAAAGTCGTGTCACAGGAAGACTTGTTTGAAGCAGTTGAAGTGGTCTTGGTAGGAAAAGAAAAGAAAGACCGCATTATGAATGCAGAAGAACGACGCATTGTTTCTTATCATGAGGTGGGACATGCTTTGGTAAGTGCATTACAAAAGGATGCGGAGCCAGTGCAGAAAATCACAATTGTTCCAAGAACAATGGGAGCGCTTGGATATGTTATGCATACACCGGAAGAAGAAAAGTATCTCAATACAAAGGCGGAGTTAGAAGCGATGTTGACAGGACTTTTGGCAGGGCGTGCAGCGGAAGAACTTGTTTTTGAAACTGTGACAACGGGTGCATCCAATGATATTGAGCGTGCGACCAAATTGGCGAGAGCTATGGTTACACAGTATGGAATGTCAGAACGTTTTGGGTTAATGGGATTGGAATCCATCCAAAACAGATATTTAGATGGTCGAGCAGTAATGACTTGTGGAGAAACAACTGCTGGAGAAATAGACCAAGAAGTGATGCGTATGCTTAAGGATGCGTATGCGGAAGCAAAAAAAATATTGTCGGAAAACAGAGAAGCTTTGGATAAGATTGCAAATTACCTTATTGAAAAAGAAACGATTACGGGAAAAGAATTTATGGAAATTTTGCATGAAGTACAAGATGAAGAGGAAGAACCAACGGATGGTGCTCTTCCAGAGAGAATGTTTGACGAATAAAGAAAGATTGGAAAGGAATCTGCATGGGATTGCAGATTCCTTTTTTAACGTGGTATAATAAGAATATCTTTAGTGTGTGGTGAAAAGAATGTTTCATATTGAAGAAGAATTAAAAAAACTTCCAGCAAAGCCTGGGGTTTATCTGATGCGTGATGAAAAAGAAAATATCATATATGTAGGGAAAGCGATTAGCTTAAAAAATCGAGTTCGTCAGTATTTTCAGTCCAGCAGGAAAAAAGGAGCAAAAATTGACCAGATGGTTAGTCGAATTCGCAGTTTTGAGTATATTGTCACAGACTCTGAGCTGGAAGCATTGGTCTTGGAGTGCAATTTGATTAAAGAACATCGCCCGAAATATAACACTATGTTGATGGATGACAAAGGCTATCCGTTTATCAAAGTCACTGTAAATGAAGCATATCCAAGGGTGATGCTGGCTCGTACGATGGAAAAGGATAAGGCAAAATATTTTGGCCCTTATACCAGTGTAGCTGCTGTGAAAGATACTATTGAGTTGATGCGTAAATTGTATCATGTGCGCAATTGTAATCGTAACTTGCCAAAGGATATTGGGAAAGAAAGACCTTGCTTAAACTATCACATCAAACAATGTGATGCACCTTGTCAGGGGTATGTTTCTCAAGAGGTATATCGAGAAACGATTGAAAATGTAATTCGGTTTTTGAATGGGCATTATGAAGATGTGCTGCGAGAACTTGATGCAAAGATGAAAAATGCTTCCGAATCATTAGAGTTTGAAAAGGCCATCGAATATCGAGAACTTCTTCAAAGTGTGAAACAGATTGCTCAAAAGCAAAAGATTACAGATAGTAGGGGCGAAGATCGCGATGTTTTGGCAGTGGCTGTGGACAATGAAGATGCCGTGGTGCAAATCTTTTTTATTCGAGGAGGTCGCTTGATTGGAAGGGATCACTTTTTCCTTCGTAATGCATATGAGTCCACTAAAAGCGAGCTGTTAGAAACTTTTATTAAGCAATTTTATGCTGGAACTCCGTTTGTTCCTGCAGAAGTTTTGATTCAGGAAGAATTGAATGAACAGGAATTGTTAGAACAGTGGCTTTCGAAGAAGAGAGAGCATCGTGCAAAAATCATTGTTCCTAAAAAAGGTGAGAAGGAAAAGTTGGTGGAGCTAGCAAAGAAAAATGCAACGTTGATTTTGGAGTCTGACAAAGAACGTTTGAAAAGAGAAGAAGGACGTACGATTGGCGCTGTTAAGGAATTGGAATCGCTTTTAGGATTAGAAAACCTTACTCGAATGGAAGCGTTTGATATTTCGAACACAAGCGGATTTGCGTCTGTGGGTTCTATGGTTGTATATGAAAAAGGAAAACCAAAACGAACCGATTATCGAAAATTTAAAATTCAAAGTGTACAAGGCCCAGATGATTACGCAAGTATGGAAGAAGTTTTGACCAGACGATTTACTCACGGAAAGAGCGAGCAATATGAAACAAAAGAAACTACTTCGTTTGCCACCTTCCCGGATTTGATTTTAATGGACGGAGGGAAAGGGCAAGTAAATATTGCACTTTCTGTATTAGAAACATTGAATTTGAAGATTCCAGTGTGCGGAATGGTAAAGGATGATAATCACCGAACGAGAGGCTTGTACTTTAACAATCAAGAGATTCCAATGGATCCCAATTCAGAAGGGTTCAAGCTCATAACGAGAATACAAGATGAAGCACATCGATTTGCAATTGAATTTCATCGCAAACTGCGTGGGAAAAATCAGGTGCACTCTGTACTTGATGATATTCCGCAGATAGGGCCATCAAGACGAAAGGCATTGATGAGACATTTTAGTAGCTTAGATGAGCTAAAGAATGCGAGTGTAGAGGAACTTAAAGAGGTTCCGTCAATGAATGAAAAATCAGCGATAGAAGTGTACAAATTTTTCCATTAATGGTATGATTATAACGATATGAGAAAAGAGAGGTAACAAGATGCCAGGTGTAAAACTTATAAATTTAATTGAAAAAATGAATTTAAGAAATTGTACGCCAGAGATTGATTTGAAGGGAAAATATATTACCGTACCAGATATCAATAGACCAGCGTTACAACTTACAGGATACTATGATCATTTTGATTCTGTTCGAGTTCAAATCATTGGAATTGTGGAATACACATATTTGGAAACGCTATCATTAGAACGCAAGAAAGAAATTTATAAAGAGTTGTTGTCTCACGGTATCCCATGCTTGATATTCACATCCCAAATTCAGCCGGATGAGGAACTCCTGATTCAGGCCAAGAAAACGGGAACGCCTATATTGACAACGGAAAAGAAAACGTCTCCGTTCCAAGCAGAGGTCATCCGTTGGTTGAATGTACAACTTGCACCATGCATTTCCATTCATGGCGTGCTTGTGGATGTTTATGGTGTGGGTGTGTTAATTCGAGGAGAGAGCGGAATTGGAAAGAGTGAGTTGGCACTGGAATTAATCAAGCGTGGACATCGCTTGGTGACAGATGATGCAGTAGAAATTCGAAAGGTAAGCGATGATACACTTGTGGGAAGTGCCCCAAGTATTACAAAACATTTGATTGAGCTTCGCGGTATCGGTATCATTGATATCAAATCGTTGTACGGAGTTCAGAGTGTAAAGGAAACACAAAATATCGATTTGGTCATCACTTTAGAGGAATGGGTGAAAGGAAAAGAATATGACCGATTGGGTCTAGAAGAAGAGTACACAGAATTCCTTGGAAATAAAGTGAAGTGTCATACCATTCCGATTCGTCCAGGACGAAATTTGGCTGTTATCGTAGAATCGACATCTATTAATCATAGACAGACTCAAATGGGATACAATGCAGCACAAGAATTATATAGGCGTTTACAACAAAGCTTGGCACAAGAAAGAGAGGATGATTAGTATGAAATATTGTTTTGGTGTAGATATTGGAGGAACCACTGTAAAAATGGGTCTGTTTGATTGCGAAGGGACTTTGATTGATAAATGGGAGATTGTAACAAGGACTGAACAAGGTGGAGAATTCATTCTTCCAGATGTGGCGAAATCAATTCAAGAGAAAATAGAACTGCATAAGTTGGAAAAAGAGCAGGTTGCAGGCATTGGTGTAGGTGTACCTGCAGCAGTTCAAAACGAGAGTGTTGTAAAGAGTACGGCGAATCTCGGATGGGGCTACAAAGATGTAAAATATGAGTTGGAGTCCTTTACTGGATTGAGCGTAAAAATTGGGAACGATGCGAATGTGGCAGCGCTGGGAGAAATGTGGAAAGGTGGTGGCCATGGCTACAAAAATATGGTTATGGTGACTCTGGGAACCGGCGTTGGAGGAGGTATCATTCTTGATGGGCGCATTTTGGTAGGCGTAAATGGAATTGCAGGAGAAATTGGTCACTTGACTGTAAATGAGGAGGAAACACAAGTGTGTGGATGTGAGCGAAAAGGTTGCTTAGAACAATATGCTTCAGCGACTGGGATCGTACGTCTTGCAAAAAAACGCCTTGAGCATTGTGAAGAACCTACGGTTCTCAATGCAGAAACTGTGACGGCAAAAGATGTATTCGATGCAGTGAAAGCAGGAGATGCGGTTGCAGATGAAATAGCGAAGGAATTTGGATGTTATTTGGCAAAAGCAATGAATACCATAGCAATAATGGTGGATCCAGATGTTTTTGTAATTGGCGGTGGTGTTTCAAAGGCTGGAGACGTGTTGATTCCATATATTGAAAAACCGTATCGTGAAAAAGCGTTGTGGGCAACGAAGGATGTGAAATTCTCATTGGCAACGTTGGGAAATGATGCAGGAATTTGTGGAGCTGCAAAATTAGTATTAGATATATAAAAATAAGGCACTGATTGAAAATAATCAGTGCCTTTTTCTTGCTAATTTGGAACTTGTAAAATTCTTGTTCCATTTGTATTTCCGCTAGTATTACCGTTTCCTGTACCACCAGTATTTCCGCCAGTACCAGGAGTGGTAGGTGTAGTTGGAGTACCAGGTGCTGGTGTTGGAGTTTGGAGACAGGTATTACAAGTTGCCTTTGGACCTGTTCCTGTTGCGAAATATTCCGTATATTTCTCACAGTTTGGACCGGCTAATTTTCCTGTTGTTTTACATACAGTTCTTCTAGTGATGCCTTGTGGCATTGTAAAGTTCTTTCCAGTGTATCCATAAGAATTGTGAATGCGTTGCATTACTTTCTTCCAAATCGTTTTGTGGAAACTACTTGAACTTGACATCGGCTTGTTGTCATCATATCCTGCCCACACAGAAGCTGTGAGGTAAGGAGAGTATCCAGAAAACCAAAAATCACGATTGCTTGTTGTAGTTCCTGTTTTTCCAGCACTGGCAACGCCTGAAAGTCTTGCGGCAGTTCCGGTTCCGGATTTTACAACATCTTCCATTGCACTTGTCATGAGAGCTGCTGTTGTAGGTTTCATCGCTGTGTGTGTCTTTGGAGTGTTGTCCAATAATACATTGCCATCATGGTCATAAATCTTTGTGTAAAGAATTGGCTCTGTATAAACACCGCCATTTGCAATGGATGCATAAGCAGCAGTCAACTCAATGTTGTAAACACCAGTTGTAAGTCCACCCAAGGAAGTGGCTTGTCCTGAATCGTTTACAGGATCTAAAGTAGTGAATGCAAAATTTTCTGTTAAATATTTCATTCCCAATTCAGGGGTAATTTCTGTGTATTTTTTTACAGTACAAACATTCGCTGATGTTTGAATACAAGCGCGGATGGTCATTGCACCGCGGTAGCCACTCCAATGATTTTTGACGTATCTGCCATCTTTATACTTATATGGAGCATCTTCGATAATAGTGGCTAGTGTATTGTTCTTTGCATCAAGTGCAGGAACAAATGTGGATAAAACTTTGAAAGTTGAACCAGGTTGCCTTGCTGATTGTGTTGCACGGTTCAAACTCATGTCAGTCGTTTTCTCGCCACGGCCACCGACCATTGCTTTTACATGTCCAGTGTATTGATCCATCACGACGATGGTTGCTTGTGGTTGAGGAGCGATAGTAATATTTGTTAATACTTGATCTTTATCGCTTCTTTTTAAAGTGTTTATATATTCTTCCAACATCGCATTTGCTGCGGCTTGCGAAGAAAACGTAGAACCATATTCGGAACCATGTTTTTTCTTAACATAGGCAGCTAGTGAATTGTGGTCATAATGCTTTTGCGTATTATCTTCATGGATAATTGTAATGGCACCTGAGACAGACCATTCTGTTTTAGAAGGATAATTCGCTGGATTATTTAACTCCTCGTCACAGATTTGTTGCATAAGTAAATCTTGAGTAGTGATAATCTTTAATCCGCCACTATAGACTGCTTGGCGAGCTTGTTCTTCTGTGTAACCAAGATCTTTGCATAAATCTCGTGTTACGACTTTTATAACTTCATCCAAAAAGTATGAATTTACAGTAAGGTTTGCTTTGTAGACTTCGTTTGCAGCTTGAATTCTAGTATAAACATCATCTGCAAGGGCGACATCACATTGGTCTTGTGTGATGAATCCTTCGCGAACCATGTCATTCAAAACTTTTTCACGACGCTTTGCGTTTGCTTCCGGATTCGTAATTGGATTGTATCCAGTAGGACTCTTTGTGATGGCAGCAATAGTTGCACATTCAGATAAAGTCAAGTCTTCGACATCTTTCCCGAAATAACGTTGTGATGCAGCTTGAACACCTAGTGTATTTTGTCCTAAGTTAATGGTATTCAAATAGTTTTCTAAAATTTCGCTTTTGTCAATTGTCTTTTCAACTTGTAGTGCCAAGTACAATTCTTGTATTTTACGTTCGACACTTTGTAAACGTGTTTCTTTACTAAAGTTTGGAAATACGCTGTTTTTTATCAACTGCTGTGTAATGGAACTTCCACCTTGAGAGAAATTACCAGAAGTAATACCGGTATATGCTGCTCTTGTTACACCCTTCCAATCCACACCGTTGTGTTGGTAAAAACGGGCATCTTCTACTGCAATAAAAGCGTTTTGCATATCAACAGGGATATCTTCAAGCGATTTGAAAACACGGTTTGAACCGGCATTAACTAGAGTACCGATTACCGTTTGTTCATCGTTCGCATATGCTGTCGTAGTATAAGCGGACGGCTTAAGTGTATCTGCTGTAATTTCCGGTGTATCATCAATTATTTTCTTGAATATGACGCCGCCAGTAACTAATCCAATGATTGAAATTCCAAGGAACACGAGAAGTGACACCTTGAATACGCGGAGTCCAATTTTTCTTCTTTTCTTCTTGGGAGCTCTTGATTGGAGCGACAAGCGTCTCTGAGAAGTATTATTTCTTCCATAATTCATGAGTAAAGCCTCCTTTTATTACAAAGTACATTATAACAAATTAATTATGTGAAATAAAGAAAAATAGGAAAAATTTAAGAAAATGTTAGGAAAACTTAAGAAACACTGTTATAGTATATAGAAAAGAAAAAAGGTGAGAATGATGTTAGATAGATATAAAACGGTATATTCTGGTGGTGTAGCCGAGATAATAGAAAAGAAGTCTAGGTTTATCGCAACGGTACAGCCGGTAAAAAGTGAAGAGGAAGCGCTTGAATTTATTGAGACGATGCGAAAGAAATATTGGAATGCGACGCATAATTGTTTCGCCTACGTGATTGGCGAACATTTTCAAGTGCAACGTTGTAGCGATGATGGCGAACCAAGTGGCACTGCAGGAAAACCGATGTTGGATGTGTTGTTGGGAGAAGAAATTCATGATGTGGTAGTGGTTGTTACTCGATATTTCGGAGGGACTTTGCTGGGAACAGGAGGTCTTGTACGCGCATATTCTGGTGCGACGAAAGAAGGGCTCCTCGCAAGCAATGTTATCACAAAAACCTACGGCAGAAAATTAGATATACAGACGGATTACACCGGGTTGGGAAAGATACAGTACATTTTGGGGCAAAGGGGATTGACTATTTTGAATTCCACTTACACAGATAAAGTGGAGTTGGAGGTATTGGTTCCTGCAGATGAGGTGAATGCATTGCTTGCAGAAATCCGAGAAGGAACAAATGGACAGGCAGGTTTGGAACTGCAAAAGGAATGTTATTTTGCAGTAATCGATGGAGAAATGCATATTTTTGAAAATTAATGGTAAGGGGAAAATGACATGAAGATGAAACGTGAAGATATACGAAATATTGCAATTATTGCCCATGTTGATCATGGCAAGACAACATTAGTGGATGAACTTTTAAAACAAAGTGGTGTTTTCCGTGAAAATCAAGAGGTGGCAGAACGCGTGATGGACTCAAATGATATAGAAAGAGAACGTGGAATCACCATCTTGGCGAAAAATACAGCTGTTTATTATAAAAATACAAAAATAAATATTATCGATACTCCAGGACATGCAGACTTCGGTGGAGAGGTAGAGCGTGTGTTGAAAATGGTAAATGGAGTTATTTTAGTAGTGGACGCCTTTGAGGGTGCAATGCCACAGACAAAATTTGTTCTGAAAAAAGCAATGGAATTAGACCTTCCTGTTATTGTATGTATTAATAAAATGGACAGACCAGAAGCGAGACCGGATGAAGTTATCGACGAGGTACTGGAACTATTTATGGATTTGGATGCTTCAGATGAACAATTGGATTGCCCATTTGTCTACGCATCCGCAAAAGCAGGACATGCGATTTTGGATTTAACGGACGAACCGGAAAATATGGTGCCTCTGTTTGAAACGATTTTGAATTATATTCCAGCACCAGAGGGGGATCCAGAAGCGGACACACAAGTGCTCATTAGTACGATTGATTATAATGAATATGTAGGTCGAATCGGAATCGGAAAGGTTGACAACGGAAAGATTGCTGTCAATCAGGATATGGTAGTGGTAAATGCCCATGACCCGGAAAAGCAAAAGAAAGTTAAAATCAGTAAGTTGTATGAGTTTGACGGTTTGAATAAAGTAGAAGTAAAAGAGGCGACAATCGGTGCGATTGTAGCGATTTCAGGAATTGCAGATATTGCAATTGGTGATACACTTTGTTCACAAGAACATCCGATTGCGATTCCATTTCAAAAAATTTCGGAACCAACCATCGCAATGCAATTTCTTGTGAATGACAGCCCGTTTGCAGGGCAGGAGGGAAAATTTGTCACCTCACGTCATTTAAGGGAGCGCCTGCTGCGAGAATTGAATACCGATGTCAGCTTGCGTGTAGAGGAAACGGAGAATACGGATAGTTTTAAAGTTTCGGGACGAGGGGAATTGCATCTGTCTGTTTTGATTGAAAACATGCGTCGTGAAGGATACGAATTTGCGGTAAGCAAGGCAGAAGTGTTGTACAAAAACGATGAAAATGGAAAATTGTTAGAGCCGATGGAAATTGCATACGTGGATGTGCCAGACGAATTTACAGGAACCGTTATTGACAAGTTGAGCCAACGAAAAGGAGAACTAAAAAATATGAGTGCTTCGAACGGCAGCAGTACACGATTGGAATTTTCGATCCCGGCGAGAGGTTTGATAGGATACCGAGGAGAGTTCTTGACGGATACAAAAGGAAACGGAATTCTCAACACCTCTTTTGACGGATATGCGCCATACAAAGGAGATATTCAATATCGAAAACAAGGTTCTTTGATTGCATTTGAGACAGGGGAGTCTGTGACTTATGGTCTCTACAGTGCACAAGAAAGAGGAACGCTTTTCATTGGAGCAGGAGAAAAAGTATATGCAGGTATGGTGATTGGACAAAATGGAAAAACCGACGATATTGAGTTAAATGTATGTAAGACAAAGCATTTAACCAATACGCGTGCATCAGGATCGGATGAAGCACTTCGCCTGACGACTCCTCGGACACTAAGTTTGGAAGAAGCGTTGGATTTTATTGATACAGATGAGTTGTTGGAAATTACGCCAAAATCATTGCGTATACGTAAGAAAACGCTTGACGCCAAAATGCGGAAACGCGAGAAAAACCAATAATTGTCAGTCTTTTTGAGGAAAGCAAATGAATTATCTAAAATCTTGTTGATAACTCTAGAAATTAAATGTATAATAATGTTATAAAATTTAATAAAAGGAGTTGAATTGCATGAGATTTATTATTAGCGGAAAAAATATCGAGGTTACACCTAGTTTAAGGTTAAACATTGAACAAAAATTAGGAAAGTTAGAGCGATATTTCACTCCTGAGACAGAAATTATTGTCACATTAAGCGTAGAAAAAGAACGTCAAAAGATTGAGGTTACCATTCCTATGAAAGGAACCATCATTCGTTCGGAACAAGTGAGTGACGATATGTATGTTTCAATTGATTTAGTAGAAGAAGTAATTGAGAGACAACTTCTGAAATACAAAAAGAAATTAATTGATAAACATCAAGAAGGCGGATTTCTCAAACAAGAGTTTGCCGAAGATGATTACGACACAGACGAGAATGAAATCAAAATTATACGCACAAAGCGTTTTGGAATGAAACCTATGTTCCC
This sequence comes from Faecalimonas sp., assembly GCA_045578495.1. GTDB lineage: Bacteria > Bacillota > Clostridia > Lachnospirales > Lachnospiraceae > Faecalimonas. The sequence goes on along the minus strand of JAZNKI010000034.1, from coordinate 28,901 downwards.
GGAAGATGCCTGTGTACAGATGGAACTTTTGGGACACAGCTTCTTTGTATTTAGCAATGCTGAAACAGGAGAAGTAAATGTTGTATATAAAAGAAAAGATCACACATATGGTTTGATTGAACCAGAATTTTAATTAAAAATTTTATAAAAGAGACATATTACAGAATCTCCCTTCATAAACTGTTTAGTGAACGAAAAGTACAAGACAGAGGAAGGGAGATTTTAAATTCATGTCAGATAAGATTATTGAAAACAATCAAGTAACTATTATTGGAGAGGTGGCTTCAGAGTTTGTGTTTAGCCACGAAGTGTTTGGTGAGGGATTCTATATGGTAGAAGTGCTAGTTAAAAGACTTAGCAATTCCGATGATCGCATCCCTCTAATGATTTCGGAGCGTTTGATTGACGTGCAGCAGGATTATACCGGGGAGTATATTATGGTGACGGGACAATTTCGTTCTTACAACCAGCACGATGAGAACAAAAACCGATTGGTGCTATCCGTTTTTGTGAGAGAAGTATCGTTTGTGGAAGAAGAGATGGATGGTGCAAAGACCAATACGATTTTATTGGATGGATACATATGCAAACGACCAATTTATCGAAAAACGCCATTGGGAAGAGAAATTGCAGATTTATTGTTGGCGGTAAATCGTCCGTATGGAAAATCCGATTACATACCATGTATTTGTTGGGGACGTAATGCGCGCTTTGCTTCTGGTTTTGAAGTTGGGGAACACGTGCAGATTTTGGGAAGAATTCAAAGTCGTGAATATGTGAAGAAAATTACAGAAACGGAGACGGAAAAGCGAACAGCATATGAAGTGTCAGTCAGTAAATTAGAGTGCGTTCTAGATTGACAGAACATGAGAATGGTGCTAAAATCCTGTAAAGAACGATAGCGAGGGGTAATAAAGGAGGAGCAGTATGGCTATTTTTACAGGTGCAGGAGTGGCGATTGTTACACCATTTCATGTAGATGGAAGTATAAATTATGACAAATTAGAGGAATTGATTGATTATCAGTGTAATCACGGTACGGACAGTATTGTTATATGTGGAACAACAGGTGAATCTCCGACATTGTCTGAACAAGAGCATATGGAATGTGTAAAGATGGCTGTTGAGTTTACAAAAGGTAGATTGCCAGTAATTGCAGGAACCGGTTCTAACAGTACGATGACTGCAATTGAATTGTCGAAAGCAGCTGAAGAAGCTGGAGCAGATGGCCTTTTGATGGTTACTCCATATTATAACAAAGCGACTCAAGAAGGGTTGGTGCAACACTACACAGCGGTTGCAAACGAAGTGAAACTTCCAATTATTTTATATAGTGTTGCGAGTAGAACGGGATGCAATGTAGCACCAGAGACAGCAGCTAAGTTGTTCCATAATGTGGACAATATTGTGGGAATTAAAGAGGCGTCAGGAAATATTTCTCAGGTTGCAAAGATTATGAATCTTACAGACGGAAAGATTGATTTGTATTCTGGAAATGATGATCAAATTGTTCCGCTATTATCACTTGGTGGTATTGGTGTTATTTCTGTATTGTCGAATGTGGCACCGCAGGAAACACATGATATCTGTGCAAAATTTTTTGCAGGAGATCATAAGGGAAGTTTGGAGTTGCAATTGAGAGCCCTTCCATTAATTGATGCATTATTTAGTGAGGTGAATCCAATTCCGGTGAAAAAGGCAATGAACCTTATGGGATATGATGTTGGTGGTTTGAGAATGCCACTTACGGAATTAACTCCGGGAAATACAGAAAAACTTGCAAAAGCAATGCGCGATTTTGGCATTTTATAAAATATGTAAGGGAATCCGTGGTTTACACGGATTTCTTTTTACATTATACTTGTGGAAGAGTGAAAGAAGGAGAAAAGAACAATGGTAAAGTTAATTATGCATGGATGCAATGGGAAAATGGGACAAGTTGTTACAAAAATTGTAAAGGAAGACGCCCAAGCTGAGATTGTTGCAGGAATTGATAAATATATGGGGATCGCAAATGAGTACCCAGTTTTTGAAAACTTGGATGCATGTGATGTGGAAGCGGATGTATTGATTGATTTTTCGAATGCTTCTTCTACCGATGAATTATTGGAGTATTGTGTGAAAAAGAATCTTCCGGTTGTTTTATGTACGACAGGATTGTCTGAAGCACAACTTGAGCATGTGAAAAAGGCAAGTGAAAGTGTTGCTGTGTTGAAATCTGCAAATATGTCACTTGGAGTGAATCTGTTGTTAAAATTACTGCAAGAGGCAACGAAAGTATTGGCTCCGGCAGGATTTGACATTGAAATTGTAGAGAAACATCATAATCAAAAGGTAGATGCACCAAGTGGAACAGCTCTAGCATTGGCAGATTCTATCAATGGAGTTTTAAACCAAGAATATACATATACCTACGACAGAAGCCAAGAACGTTGTAAAAGAGAAAAGAAAGAAATCGGAATTTCTGCAGTTCGTGGCGGAACAATTGTAGGAGAACACGAAGTGTTCTTTGCTGGAGAAGATGAAGTGATCGAATTCAAACATACAGCGTATTCAAAAGCAGTGTTTGCGACCGGGGCGGTTGAAGCTGCGAAGTTCTTGCAAGGGAAAACACCTGGATTGTACGACATGAAAGAGGTTATTCAATTTTAAATTGTAAAAAAATCCCAATTCATTGAAGAGTATATATTTGAGAGAAATGCAAATATTATTGTCAAGAAGTCATTCTTACAAATAATACAATCATGAAAGGGAGATAAACATGAAAAAGTTTAAAAAATTGATTTTAACAATGTTGTGTTTAGGTGTTATTTTATGCACCGTTGCATGTGGTAATATGGGTGGCACTAACGACAATGCAACAAACGATCAAAACAATGGTGTAACGGAAGGTACAGACCGAGACGATACAGAGAGAGACGATACGGATCGAGATGATACTGCGAAAGACGATGCGGACCGAGACGATAACATTGTGGAAGATATGGGAGATGCTGTAGGAGACGGCATAGAAGATGTAGGAGATGGCGTGAGAGATATGACAGATGACGCCACAAAAAATAACTGATAAAAAGAAAGGAACGGTAAACGTTCCTTTTTGCATTATAGGATAAAAAGTGTTATACTAATACAAATTTATGAGTTGGAGAGAAGAATGAAATTTAGACCTTGTATTGATATTCACAATGGAAAAGTAAAACAGATTGTCGGTGGTTCGTTAAAGGATGATGGAAACCAAGCTGTGACGAATTTCACATCAGATTGTCGTGCGGATTATTATGCTACCTGCTATAAAAAGGATAACCTTGTAGGTGGGCATATTATTTTGTTGAATACACAGACATCGGAATATTACGAAGCGACGAAGGAAGAAGCAATGCTTGCTTTGCGTACATATCCAGGTGGAATGCAGATTGGTGGAGGAATTACTGCAGAGAATGCAAAAGAATACATAAATGCAGGGGCAAGTCATGTGATTGTGACATCATATGTATTCCGAGATGGAGAAATACAATGGGAAAATTTGAGGAAGTTAGTGGAAACTGTGGGAAAAGAACGCATTGTTCTAGATTTAAGTTGCCGTAAGAAAGAGAATGTGTATTATGTGGTGACAAATCGTTGGCAAACCTTCACAAATGTGGAGATTACAAAAACATTACTAGATGATATGGCAATGTATTGTGATGAGTTTTTGGTACATGGAGTGGATGTGGAAGGAAAATCTTCTGGAGTAGAAGAAGATTTGGTGAAAATTCTTGCAGATTGGAATAAAATTCCGATTACCTATGCAGGTGGAATTGGTAGTATGGAAGACTTGCAAAAATTTGCAGAAATCAGTGGAGAGAAACTAGATTTTACAATCGGAAGTGCACTTGATTTATTTGGGGGAAAAATTCCGTATGAAATCGTAAAGAAAATGTAAAGTTTGTTGAAGAAAAACGCATTCAGTGTTACAATGAAGTTTGGATTAAAAATGGATCAATAAGGAGTAAATAATGAATTTATTTGAAAAAATATTTGGTACACATAGTGAAAATGAATTAAAACGAATTTATCCGATTGCAGACCGCATTGAGGCTTTAGAGCCAGAAATGCAAGCACTCTCGGATGAAGCGTTAAAACATAAAACAGAAGAGTTCAAAAGTCGTCTTGCAGAAGGGGAAACTTTGGATGACCTTTTGCCAGAAGCATATGCTGTCGTAAGAGAAGCGGCATGGAGAACTTTAAAAATGAAACATTACCGTGTGCAGTTGATTGGTGGTATTATTTTGCACCAAGGACGTATTGCGGAAATGAAAACTGGAGAAGGAAAAACATTGGTATCTACGCTTCCAGCATATTTGAATGCATTGTCAGGAGAAGGTGTTCATGTTGTTACGGTTAATGATTACTTGGCAAAACGTGATGCGGATTGGATGGGAGAAGTACATCGTTTCTTAGGTTTGACTGTTGGTGTTGTTTTAAATGATATGCAAAACGATGAACGCCGCGAAGCATATAATTGTGACATTACTTATGTGACAAATAATGAACTTGGGTTTGATTATTTGAGAGACAACATGGTGATTTATAAAGAGCAACTCGTACAACGTGGTTTGAAATATGCCATTATCGATGAAGTTGACTCTGTATTGATTGATGAGGCTAGAACACCACTTATCATTTCAGGACAAAGTGGAAAATCTACAAAGTTGTATGAAGCATGTGATGTGCTTGCAAGACAGTTGATTCGCGGTGAAGCGAGCGGAGAGTTCTCCAAGATCAATGCGATTATGGGAGAAGATATCACAGAAACTGGTGATTATATTGTAAATGAAAAAGATAAGCAAGTAACCTTGACTGAAGATGGTGTGGCAAAAGTTGAACAATTTTTCCATATTGACAACTTGGCAGATGCAGAACATTTGGAAATACAACACCATATTATATTGGCATTGCGTGCACATAGTTTGATGTTTAAGGATCAAAACTATGTTGTGACAGAGGGTGGAGAGGTTATGATTGTCGACGAATTTACTGGTCGTATTATGCCAGGGCGTCGTTATTCAGATGGTCTTCACCAAGCAATTGAAGCGAAAGAACATGTAAAAGTAAGACGTGAAAGCAAGACTCTTGCAACGATTACGTTCCAAAACTTGTTTAATAAGTTCCAAAAGAAATGTGGTATGACAGGTACTGCCCTTACAGAAGAAAGAGAATTTCGTGATATTTATGGCATGGACGTTGTGGAAATTCCAACCAATGTTCCAGTGCAAAGAATCGATTTAGATGATGCGGTATACAAAACACAGGGCGAGAAATTTTTGGCAGTTGTAGATGAAGTTGCAAACGCACATGCAAAGGGACAACCAGTATTGGTTGGTACGATTACGATTGAAACTTCAGAACTTTTGAGCAAGCTGTTGAAAAAGAGAGGCATTCCTCATAATGTATTGAATGCAAAATATCATGCGATGGAAGCAGAGATTGTAGCACAAGCAGGTGTGCATGGAGCAGTCACAATTGCAACCAACATGGCTGGTCGTGGTACGGATATTAAATTGGACGATGAGGCAAAAGCTGCAGGCGGACTTAAGATTATCGGTACAGAGCGTCATGAATCAAGACGTATCGATAACCAGTTGCGTGGACGTTCCGGACGTCAAGGGGATCCAGGTGAGTCAAGATTCTATATTTCATTGGAAGACGACTTGATGCGCTTGTTTGGTTCAGAACGATTGATGAGTGTTTTCAATGCATTGGGTGTTGCGGACGGCGAGCAGATTGAACACAAGATGTTATCGAATGCAATTGAGAAAGCACAGCAAAAGATTGAAGGAAATAACTTTGGAATTCGTAAGAACTTGTTAGAATATGACCAAGTTATGAATGAACAAAGAGAAATTATTTACGAGGAAAGACGTCGCGTCCTTGATGGTGAAAGCATGAGAGATGTAATCTGTACAATGATTTCAGACTTAGCATCTGCGATTGTAAATCGTCATGCTTCGACAGAGACAGATGCAGATGCTTGGGATTTGGAAAGCTTCAATAATGAATTGTTGATGTCATTCGGTATGGAGGGATTGACAAGTGAAGAGTTCGAAGGGGCATCACCAAAACAATTAGAAGAAATGATTCAAGAACGTGCGCAAAAAGCGTACGAAGAAAAAGAACTCGAATTTGAAGAAGAACAAATTCGTGAAGTAGAACGTGTAGTTTTATTGAAAGTCATTGACCGTAAATGGATGGATCATATTGATGATATGGAACAATTGCGTCAAGGAATTGGCTTGAAGGCCTATGCGCAAAAAGATCCATTGGTAGAATACAAAATGTTGGGGTATGAAATGTTCGGTGAAATGACAGAGGGTATCACAGAGGATACGGTGCGTACTTTGTTCCATGTCAGCGTTGAAAAGAAGGTGGAGAGAGAAGAGGTTGCGAAAGTAACTGGAACTAACAAGGACGAGAGCCTTACAAAGACACCGAAAAAGCGCGAAGATAAAAAAGTGTATCCGAATGATCCATGCCCATGTGGAAGTGGAAAAAAATATAAACAATGTTGTGGTAGAAAATAATATAAAGAGGTGAGAATGTGGTTGAATTAGATCAATTCAAAAGTGTTTTGAATTCTTATGAAGAACCATTGAAAGAATTGAGGGATTCACTTTGACCTGTCTGGAAAAGAAAAAAGGGTTGAAGAATTGGAACGAAAGATTGAAGAACCGGGATTTTGGGATCGTGCAGAAGAATCTCAATATGTCATGAAAGAGTTGAAAGGGTTAAAGGATTTACTTGAAAAAACGAATCATCTGGCGACGCAGTTTGAGGATATCGGCCTTTTGATTGAAATGGCATATGAGGAAAGTGACGAGGAATTGATTCCGGAAGTAGAAGCGGAATTACAATCATTCGAGACAGTGTTTGAAGAGATGAGGATTCAAACGTTGTTATCTGGTGAATATGATAAAGATAATGCGATTGTTACGCTACATGCAGGAGCCGGAGGAACGGAGTCTTGCGATTGGGCAAGTATGCTTTATCGGATGTATAACCGTTGGGCAGAACGAAAAGGTTTTTCTGTAGAAGTACTAGATTTTCTGGATGGAGATGTGGCGGGAATTAAAGCAGTTACGTTCCAGGTGAATGGAGAAAATGCTTACGGATATTTAAAAGCAGAAAAAGGAGTACATCGTTTGGTGCGTATATCGCCTTTTAATGCGGCTGGTAAGAGACAGACATCGTTCGCCTCTTGTGATGTGGTTCCAGATATTGAAGATGATATAGATATTGAAATTAGTGAAGATGATTTGAGAATTGATACTTACCGTGCAAGTGGCGCCGGTGGACAGCATATCAACAAGACATCTTCGGCAGTTCGAATCACACATTTGCCGACTGGCATAGTCGTGCAGTGTCAAAACGAACGTTCACAACACAGTAACAAAGACAAAGCGATGCAAATGTTAAAAGCAAAATTGTATTTGCTGAAAGAACAGGAGCAAGCAGATAAGGTGTCGGACATTCGTGGTGAAATAAAAGAGATTGGATGGGGAAATCAGATTCGATCTTATGTAATGCAGCCATACACATTGGTAAAAGATCATCGTACAAATGCAGAAATAGGAAATGTAGCAAGTGTGTTGGATGGAAATATTGATTTATTCATTAATGCATATTTAAAGGAAGTTAAATAAGGAGGAAACAAAATGATAAAAATAGCAGTTTTGGGGTACGGTACAGTAGGTTCAGGAGTGGTAGAAGTAATCACTACAAATCAAGAAGTGATTAATAAGCGTATCGGGGAAGAATTAGAGATTAAATACATTCTTGACTTAAGAGAATTCCCAGGTTCACCAGTGGAACATTTGATTGTACACGATTTTGAACAGATTTTGAATGATGAAGAAGTGAAAATCGTAGTAGAAGTAATGGGAGGCATTGAACCAGCTTACACATTTGTAAAGAAAAGTTTACTTGCAGGTAAGAGTGCAGTTACATCAAATAAAGCATTGGTTGCAAAACATGGTGCGGAACTTCTTTCTATTGCAAAAGAAAATAATTTAAACTTCTTATATGAAGCAAGTGTTGGAGGCGGTATTCCGATTATTCGTCCACTTGCAACTTCTCTTACAGGAGATGTAGTTGAAGAAATCACAGGTATTTTGAATGGTACGACAAACTATATGATGAGTAAAATGTTCAATGCCAATGCTGATTACGATGCAGTTTTGAAAGAAGCACAAGATTTAGGATTTGCAGAAAGAGATCCAAGTGCGGATGTGGAAGGACATGATGCATGTAGAAAAATTGCAATCCTTTCCTCAATTATTTCAGGAAAAACAGTAAATTTTGAAGATATCTACACAGAAGGTATCACAAAGATTACTTTGGAAGATATTCAATATGCAAAAGCAATGGGAATGAAGATTAAGTTGTTGGCTTCATGCAAACGCGAAGGAGAAAAACTTTGTGCGATTGTTGCACCACACATGGTATCGAAAGAACATCCTCTTTACAATATTGAAGATGTATTTAACGCAGTATTCGTAAAGGGAAATATGTTAGGTGATTCTATGTTCTATGGTAGTGGAGCTGGAAAACTTCCAACTGCAAGTGCGGTGGTAGGTGATATTGTAGAGGCGGCAAAAAATCCAGCAAGAAGTATGATGGCAACTTGGGATGCAAAAAACTTAGAATTGGTAGAAAAAGCGGATACAACAAAGAGATTTTTTGTAAGATTCAAAGGTGTTGAGGCGGAATGGAAAGAAGAACTTCAAGAGGCATTCGGAACCATTGAAACATGGACATTGATAGATTCAGAGTTTGCGTTTGTTACAGAAGTTATGAGCGAAGGACAATATGAGGAGATTGCGAAAAAATTCCCTCAAATTTGTCAAATGATTCGTGTAAAATAATTGATTAAAGGTGTAATCGTATGAAATATATTATTGTATTAGGAGATGGAATGGCAGATGAGCCGTTAGAGGTGTTGCAAGGAAAAACACCTTTGGCGGTTGCTGACAAACCAGGAATGGATGCGTTGGCAAAAAACGGAGAAGTTGGTCTGACTTGTATGGTTCCGAAAGGAATGTCACCAGGGAGTGACACTGCGAATCTATCGGTAATGGGATACAATCCAAAGATTTATTATACTGGACGCTCACCATTGGAAGCTTTGAGCATTGGGGTGGATATGAGTGCGACAGATGTTTCCCTTCGCTGTAATGTTGTTACATTATCTGAAGAGGAGGAAAATTACGAGGATCGCACAATCGTTGACCATAGCTCGGGAGAGATTTCGACGGAAGATGCCGCTGTACTGATAGAGGCTTTAAAAGAAGGTTTGAGGCAAGAAGGTTATGAGTTTTATGTGGGGACAAGCTACCGACATCTTCTTGTGTGGAAGGATGGAAAAGTTGTGGAACTTACTCCTCCGCATGACATCTTGACGCGCAGAATCGGAGACTATCTTCCGAAAGATGATGTGCTTCGTGAGATGATGAAGAAGAGTTATGATATTTTGGTCAACCATCCAATCAATATCCGACGAAAAGAAATGGGCCTTAATCCAGCGAACTCGGCATGGTTCTGGGGCGCGGGCACAAAACCGGCTCTCCAGTCATTTTATGAAAAGACTGGGAAAAGAGGGGCTATGATTTCCGCAGTTGACCTCTTGAAGGGAATTGCAGTTGGAAGCGGAATGGACAATTTGCACGTAGAAGGAGCAAATGGAGGATTGCATACAAACTATAGTGGAAAGATGGAAGCAGCAGTGGATGCGTTATTACATAAAGGGTATGATTTCGTCTATATTCATGTGGAGGCACCAGATGAAATGGGGCACCAAGGTCTTGTGAAGGAAAAAATAGAAGCAATTGAAAAGATAGACCGCTATATTGTGGGGCCTTTGGTGGAAAAGATGAATGCATCGGGTGAAGATTACCGCATCTTAGTACTTCCGGATCATCCGACACCGATTGCGATTCGTACACACAGTGCAGGACCAATTCCTTATGTGCTTTACGATAGTAGAAAGTCAGCTGGAACATCAAATGGATATGATGAATGTGAGGCTGGAAAAAGTGGCATTTATAGAGAAGATGGATATCAACTTATTGATGCGTTATTTCAAGCATAAAAGGACGACCGTTTGGTCGTCCTTTTGCATTGTAGCTTCTTAATTACAATCACATTTTGGAGTCATGTCAAACGCAGGGTTGATTGCATAGAAGTTCTTGCTGTCCAAATTATCTTGCACGATGCGCAAACTTTCTCCAAAACGTTGATAGTGCACGATTTCGCGTTCGCGAAGAAAACGAATTGGGTCACAGATTTCAGGGTCATGAATCAAACGCAAAATATTGTCGTATGTTGTGCGCGCTTTTTGCTCGGCGGCCATGTCTTCGTGGAGGTCTGTGATTGGATCGCCTTTGGATTGGAAATACGTAGCAGTGAAAGGTGTTCCGCCAGCAGCTTGAGGCCAAAGGCCTAATGTGTGGTCTACATAATATTTATCAAAACCAGATTTTTGAATCTCTTCTATAGGCAAGTCTTTGGTTAATTGATAGATGATGGAACAGATCATTTCCATATGAGCAAGTTCTTCTGTTCCGATATCAGTTAGAATTCCAGTAACTTCCTTGTAAGGCATCGTGTATCGTTGTGACAAATATCGCATAGATGCTGCTAATTCTCCGTCAGGACCTCCGAATTGGCTAATGATTATTTGTGCTAATTTTGCATTTGTTTGTGTGATTTTTACAGGATATTGTAAACGTTTTTCATAAATCCACATATATTAACATCCTCCTTCCTGCCATGGCCATGGCTCGTTAATCCAGTTCCATCTGTCTGTACAAGATTCGACAGTAGAATCGATGGTCAAAGGACCATAATATTTCGCATATTCATGCAGTGCCTGATTGCGAAGTTTGTTGTATTCGTGGAAATATTCCAAAGCTTTGGAATCAGTTGGATGTGTGTCAAGAAAAAGCTTTACGTCATCAAGCGCAAAACTAACAACATGAATCCAATGGAGTAATTCTTTACGGCAAGGTTGATTTGTCATCGTTTTGATCCTCCTTTTCCTAAAAAAGGTAAGTTGAGTTCTTTGAAAATAGTGCCACATTGAAATCCTTTTTCTGCTTCGTATAGGTCACGCCAAATTTGCCACGGAACATAAGCCATTGCGAGTGGTTTGTCATCCCAGAAATCTTGTCTAGGAGGGAAATCAGGAGAAAGCATATGTCTGTGGTTTGGACAAGGTCTTGCATTGTTTCTATAATTCTGCATAGCGATTTTCCTTTCTTATATTTTCCTATTGTTAATGTATGAATTTTCGATAAAACTGTTCCTAACTGGTTGTTTTTGCAAATGATTGTCGCTATAATAAACAATGTGGGATGTAAAGTATTCAATTAACTAGGGAGTATAAATGTGAAAGCGAAAAAAGAAGAGCGGAAAAAAGTTCATTATTTTGACTATAGTTTATTAGCAATCGTTATTTTTTTGATGTGCTTTGGACTGGTCATGTTGTATAGTGCAAGCTCATATAGCGCACAAGTGGAAAATGGAAATAGTATGCACTATTTTATTCGTCAGAGTTTCTTTTGTGTGATTGGGTTTGTGGCAATGCTGTTGATTTCAAAAATTGATTATAGAGTGTTTGCAAAATTAGGGAAAATAGCTTATATCGCGTCGTTTGTAGGGATGGCATTGGTGTTGACGCCGTTGGGGAAAGAAGTGAATCATGCGAGAAGATGGATTCGTCTTCCACTTGGCCAGACCATCCAACCGTCAGAGTTTACCAAAATTGCAGTTATCATATTTATTCCGGTATTGCTGTGTTACGCTGCGAAACAGATGCACGATAAGTGGGTATATTGGAAAATCTTTGGAGTTGGGATACTGGCTTTCCTAGGAGTTTATTTGTTGACAGATAACTTGAGTACGGCAGTGATTGTGTTGGGTATCGTGTGTGTGATGATTTTTATGGCACATCGAAAAACAGCAGTGTTTCTCGCTCTGGCAGGAGGAGGACTAGCTGTTGCAAGTATAGGTGTCAAATTATTGGATATGGCGATGGATACCAGTACAAGTTTTCGTTTGCGAAGAATTTTGGTGTGGCTACACCCGGAAGAATACATTCAGGATGGCGGATACCAAGTTATGCAAGGTCTTTATGCAATTGGTTCTGGAGGTTTCTTTGGAAAAGGGCTGGGAAACAGTGCGCAGAAAATTATGATTCCAGAAGCACAAAACGATATGATCTTAGCTGTTATATGTGAAGAACTGGGTGTATTTGGAGCAATTGTTCTATTAACCATGTTTGCAATCTTGCTTCATCGTTTGATATATATTGCGAAACGTGCACCGGATCGATATGGATTTTTGGTGGTAGTGGGAATTTTTGCACATATCGCCTTACAAGTAACATTGAACGTTGCGGTTGTACTAAATGTAATTCCGACAACAGGTATTACACTTCCGTTTGTAAGTTACGGTGGAACGTCAACGGTATTCCTTATGGTTGAGATGGGAATTGCACTTAGTGTTTCGAATCGAATAGAGTTTGACGAACCAAAAGAATCGTGATATAATGCACCTAATATAGTAGTGGAGGACTGATTGAAAATGAGTCAAGAAAAAGTTACAAGATATAAAGAAGAAAAAGCAAAACGTAAAGAAGTTATGAAAAAAGAAAAAAGAAATAAACTGATGGTAGATGGAGCGACATTGCTTATTCCAGTAATGATTGTTGGAGTGATTGCTTTGGGAATTGTAGCTACATATTTAGATTCTCGTCCGAGACCATCTGTTGATGTGAACTATCAAGTACTCAGTGAATTTGATGATTCAATGATGCAATAGTACAAAAAATAATTGAAATGTTACGAAAAGAATGTGTTTTTACACATTCTTTTTTTGTTTGAAAAAAAATTTTGAAATATATTAAAAAAAGTATTGAAATACTGAAAAAAGTGGTTTACAATGTTTCTAAGTGGTGGAAAGTGGTGAATAGTGGTAAAAAATGGGGCGTAAGTGGCAGGCCCATTTGAAAGAAGGTGAGTTCATTGTTGACAGGAGAATTTAATCATAGCATCGATACAAAAGGGAGATTGATCATCCCTTCTAAGTTTCGTGAAATCCTAGGGGAGGATTTTGTTATTACGAAGGGGATGGATGGATGCTTGTTTTTGTATCCTCACAATGAATGGAAAGTCTTTGAAGAAAAACTAAGAACCTTACCACTCACAAATAAAAACGCCAGAACATTTACACGTTTCTTTTTAGGAAGTGCAGTGGATGGCGGCCTTGATAAGCAAGGTAGAGTTTTGATTTCTTCAGCCCTGAGAGTTTTTGCTGGTCTCGAAAAAGATGTCGTTCTAGTAGGGGTGCTAGATCGCGTAGAAATTTGGGATAAAGCAAAATGGGATGAAAACAATGCTGTAGTAGAAGGCAACATGGATGAAATCGCTAGTCAGATGGAAGAGTTAGGACTTGGCATTTAATTCTTTCGAGATGATTGGAGGCTTTATGGAATTTAAACACACATCGGTATTGTTAGAAGAAACCGTAGATGGTCTGAACATCAAGCCGGACGGCATCTACGTAGATGGAACGCTTGGTGGAGGTGGACATGCTTACGAAGTGTGTGCACGACTTAGCAACAAGGGGAGATTTATAGGCATAGACCAGGATGAAGCGGCGATTGAGGCTGCAGGCATCCGATTACGCGACTTCGGGGAGAGAGTTACAATAGTCCGAAGCAACTATTGTGATATGAAGTTGCGGCTTCAAGAAATGGGAATTGACAAAGTAGATGGGATCGTGCTGGATCTGGGCGTATCGTCTTATCAGTTAGATACGGCAGAGCGAGGATTCTCCTATCGGATAGATGCACCTTTGGACATGCGGATGGATAGACGTCAGAAAATGACAGCCAAAGACATCGTCAATGACTATAGTGAGATGGATCTTTTTCGTATCATTCGTGATTATGGGGAAGATAAATTCGCGAAAAACATTGCAAAGCACATTGTAATGGAACGCGAAAAAGGTCCAATCGAAACTACTGGACAATTAATTGAAATTATTAAACGTGCCATTCCAATGAAATTTCAAAAGACAGCAGGACATCCTGCAAAAAGAACATTTCAAGCGATTCGAATTGAATTGAATCGTGAATTGGAAGTTCTTAGAGAAAGTTTGGATGACATGATTGAAATACTAAATGAAGATGGAAGAATTTGTATTATTACATTCCATTCACTAGAGGATCGAATCGTAAAAAGCATATTTAAAAGAAACGAAGATCCATGTACATGCCCAAGTCATTTTCCGGTATGTGTGTGTGGAAATGTATCAAAAGGGAAAGTGGTAACAAGAAAACCAATTCTTCCAAGCGACGAAGAGTTGGAAAATAACAGTCGTTCAAAAAGCGCAAAGCTTCGTGTTTTTGAACGAAAGTAGAAGTTACAGAAACATAGATTCATGTTGGGGAGTGATTCGATGGCAACATATGTACACGGAAATGTAGTTCGACAAGAACCGAGACAAATGCCAAAAGAGACAAGAACACAGACACGTTCGCCACAGCGAAGACGTGCAGAACGAAGCAAAGTTTTGCACATGAACAGGGGATACGTTGTGTTTCTTGCAGTTGCAGCTATGGTTGCACTCTTTGTATGTGTGCAATATTTACAGTTACAATCAGATATTACAAAACGTTCACAATACATTACTTCTTTGCAGAGAGAAATAGCGGCGGCAAAAGAAGCGAATACAACAAAAGATAATGAAATCATGAACTCTATGAATTTAGAGGAAGTTCGTGATGTGGCAATGAATGAGTTCGGAATGACTTATGCAAAACCAGAACAAGTGATTGAATATAGTAGTCCAGAAGGAAATTCAGTGAAACAATATGCTGGGATTCCTGATAGTGGAGTGATAGCAAGTTCAGATGTTGTAAAATAAGAGGTAGAGTGAATGGCTAAAAAGAAACGTAGAAAAAAATCGCCGATTCGTCTAAAAAGTACACATTTAATGCGGACAAAGCTAGTATTGTTGTTTGGAGCAATTGTACTAGCTTTTGTTTTCTTAGTGGGAAGAATTACCTATATCAATGCTAAAAATGGCGAGAAATACACAAAAATTGTATTGGATCAACAACAGTATAATAGTAGAACGATTCCATTTAAGCGCGGAGATATTTTGGACAGAAACGGAACGGTAATTGGTACAAGCAAACGTGTTTATAACGTGATTTTAGATGCTTATGTAATGCTGGCAAAAGAGGATAAGGTGGATAAGGAAGCCGTTGCACAAGTCAAAAGCGTTTTGGAAGAGTGCTTTGAGATTGATGAGAAAACGATTGATGAGGTTGTAGAGAAGAAAGCTTCAAGTCGCTATAATATTTTGAAGAAAAAAGTAAGCTATACACAAGCGCAAAAATTTCAAGAGTTTTTGGATGATCAAGAGAATTATCCATATCTTTCTTGTGTTTGGTTGGAAGAAGACTATATACGTATGTATCCATATAATACTTTGGCATCTGATGTTATCGGATTTACCGTGTCGGGGAATGTAGGAAATGCAGGAATTGAGGCGTCTTACAACAGTATTTTAAATGGAACAAATGGAAGAGAATACGGATATTTAGACACAGATTCTTCGCTGGAACGCACAGTGAAAAATGCAGTCAATGGACAGAATGTCGTGTCTACGATTGATATTACTTTGCAGAGTATTGTGGAAAAGAACATCTTGGCTTTTAATGAAGCGCATCAAAATGAAGCGAGAAGTGGAGATGGCAGTACTAATACTGCAGTTATCATTATGAATCCGAATACCGGAGAAATCTTGGCAGAAGCATCTTATCCAAATTATGATTTAAATAATCCGAGAGATTTAACAAAATTCTATTCTAAGGAAACCATTGAAAAAATGGAAGAAAAGGAAAAGTTAGAATTGTTAAATAAATTGTGGAAGAATTTCTGCGTAAGTGATACGTTTGAACCAGGATCAACCATGAAGCCATTTACAATGGCAGCAGCATTGGAAGATGGGACTCTCTCAGGTGGAGAAACCTATAATTGTACAGGACATAAGGTTGTGTCCAATCAGAAAATTCATTGTAACAATAGAAATGGACATGGAATTCAAACGTTGGGCGATGGTATTGCAAACTCTTGTAACGTTGTAATGATGGATATTGGTGCTTCCTTGGGTGCAGAGGCGTTTACAAAATACCAAAGTATCTTTTGCTTCGGCCAAAAGACAGGTATCGATTTGCCAGGTGAAGCGGAGACGGCAGGGCTTCTATATAAGGCTGAAAATATGGGGCCAGTAGAACTTGCAACCAATTCTTTTGGGCAAGGTTTCAATGTAACGATGACACAAATGGCAGCAGGGTTTTCTTCCCTGATTAATGGCGGGAATTATTATCAACCACATGTTGTGAAACAAATCCAGGATGAAAACGGAAATGTCATTGAAAATAAAAGCCCTGTGCTTTTGAAGAAGACTGTTTCAGAAGAAACTAGCAGACAATTGCGTACCTACATGAAGCAGACCATGACATCCGGAACAGGAAGAAATGCGCAAGTAGAAGGGTACAGCATGGGTGGAAAAACTGGTACTGCAGAAAAGCTACCACGTGGAAATGGAAACTACTTGTTGTCTTATATCGGGTTTGTGCCAGCAGAGAATCCTGAATTTTTAATCTATGTAGTGATTGATGAACCGAATGCAGAAATTCAAGCAAACGGTACGTTTGTAACAGGATTGGCAAGAGACATTATGAAAGAAGCATTGCCATATTTGAATATTACAAAATCAGAATAATCATAACCTCGTAAATGTGTACATAAAAATTAACAACACATTTGCGAGGTTTTTTTATGAAAAATAAGACATACAATCGCAGAAAAGTAATGATTGTATTTCTTTTTGCGACTACAATGTTGTTGATCTTAATTGGGCGATTAACGTATTTGATGATTTTTGAAGCGGACTATTATCAGAAAAAAGCAGAAGAACTTCATGAAAGAGAACGGTCTGTTAAGGCGGCAAGAGGTGAAATTGTAGATACAAATGGAGTGGTTCTTGCTACCAATCAGACGGTGTGTACCATTTCTGTTATTCATAGTCAAATCAAAGATTCTGAGAACGTCATAAAGTTGTTGGCAAGTGAATTAAATCTTGATGAGATGACAATTCGTAAGAAGGTCGAGAAGGTTTCTTCAAGAGAGGTAATAAAGTCTAATGTGGAGAAGAAAATCGGAGACCGCATACGCGAGTATGAATTGGAAGGCGTAAAAGTAGATGAAGACTATAAAAGATACTACCCACACAACGAGTTGGCATCCAAAGTGTTAGGCTTTACAGGAAGTGATAATCAGGGAATTATCGGTTTGGAAGTGAAATATGAGGAGTATTTAAAAGGGAAAAACGGGACGATTTTAACAACAACAGATGCGAGAGGAATTGAGTTGGAGGGAGTTGCGGAGGAACGAATAGAGGCCATACCAGGGAACACACTTCAAATCAGTATGGATTACAATATACAGTCTTACGCACAACAGGCAGCACTAAAAGTAAGGGAAGAAAAGAATGCGGATCAAGTGGCTGTGCTAATCATGAATCCGCAAAATGGAGAAATTATGGCCATGGTGAATGTGCCAGAGTTTAATCTGAATGAGCCGTTTTCTTTGGAAACGTTGCAATTAGAAGAGGAGCCGACGAATGCGGAAGAACAGCAAAAATTGTTAAATCAAATGTGGAGAAACACCTGTATTAATGATACTTATGAACCAGGGTCGACCTTTAAGATATTTACAGCGGCAGCTTGTTTGGAGGCCAATGTGTTAAAAACAAGTGATACTTTTTATTGCCCGGGATATCGTGTGGTTGAGGATCGAAAAATACGTTGCCACAAAGTGGGAGGGCATGGTTCGGAAACGTTTGTGGAGGGAATCCAAAACTCCTGTAAGCAGGTATTTATGAAAAAAGAGAGAATTATGTGGAAACTCGTGAATGTTTATGATATAATCAAAAGATAATACGCAAAATTTTGTAGGGGGGAACGAAAGATGGATGGAAATACAGTGCAGATTTTAATTGCAATGGTTATCTATATGGCGATTGTAATAGGAATTGGACTGGTTTATGCAAAAAAAGCAAATCAAAGTTCAGAAAATTATTTTTTAGGTGGAAGATCATTAGGTCCATGGGTGACCGCATTGAGTGCAGAGGCATCAGATATGAGTGGATGGCTTCTTATGGGACTTCCAGGAGTGGCTTATTGGTGTGGTCTTGCAGACGCTGCGTGGACTGCAATTGGATTAGCTATCGGTACATATCTCAACTGGTTGATTGTGTCAAAGAGACTTCGTCGTTATAGCATTCGCGCAAATAATTCAATTACATTACCAGAGTTTTTCTCAAATAGATTCCGCGAGAACAAGAAGGTGATTTTGACATTGTCGTCAGTATTTATTCTTGTATTCTTTACTGTATATGCGGCAAGCTGTTTTGTGACTTGTGGAAAGTTGTTTTCAACATTGTTTGGAATGAAATACGAAACAATGATGATTATCGGAGCAGTGTTTGTATTAGTATACACAATCTTGGGTGGATTCTTGGCAGAAAGTGCATCTGACTTTATGCAAGGTCTTGTTATGATCATTGCTCTGAGTGTGATTGTTGTTATTAGCGTTGTAAAGGCAGGCGGATTCGGTGACGTATTGGCAAATGCGAAAGAAATTCCTGGATTTTTGGATTTCTTTGGTATGGCAAGCCCAACAACAGCAGACGGTGTTCAAGTTGTAAATTCGGCAGGAAATCCAGAGTTTGGACAAGCAACGAAATATGGATTGTTGACAATCTGTTCTACACTTGCTTGGGGATTAGGTTATTTTGGTATGCCACAAGTATTGCTTCGCTTCATGGCGATTCGAAAAGAAGAAGAATTAAAGAGTTCTAGAAGAATTGCTATGGTATGGGTTGTGATTTCGTTGGCAGTAGCAGTGTTCATTGGTATTGTAGGAAGACAATTATTCCCAGTAGAGCATTTGACAAGTGCATCTGCTGAAAATATCTTTATTACTTTGGCTACAAGTTCATTGCCACCAATCATCGCAGGATTTGTTATGGCAGGTATTTTGGCTGCGACAATTAGTTCTTCAGATTCATATTTGCTGATTGCGGCATCTGCAATGGCAAAGAATATATATCAAGGAATTTTCAAGAAGAATGCAACAGATAGGCAAGTTATGAGAATGACTAGAATTACGCTGTTGGCAATTGCATTGATTGCAATGATAATCGCATGGGATAAGGACAGCGTAATCTTTACAATCGTATCGTTTGCATGGGCAGGTTTTGGTGCCACATTTGGTCCAATTATGTTGTTTTCGTTGTTCTGGAAACGTACAAATCGCGCAGGAGCAATTGCAGGTATGGTGAGTGGAGCTGTGATGGTATTTGTTTGGAAATTGGCAGTTCGACCATTAGGCGGAATTCTAGATATTTATGAATTGTTGCCAGCATTTATTATTTCTTCAATATTTATTGTGGTAGTATCACTTTTAACTGCACCACCATCAAAAGAAATTCAAGAAGATTTCGATTCTATAAAAGGCTAATATTTCAGAAAGCGTTACTTTCTAAAAAAGAAAGTAGCGCTTTTTATATGCTAGAAAAGCTCATTCGTCTCGGCATATTCGCTTAATATAGGACATACATTAATGTGAGAATGGATGTAAAAGGAAGCGGAAAATGCATTGCAAAAAACAGCTGAAACTGTCGATTGTAGAACTACTATATGAAGAAAAATTGGTGAATGAGGAAGAATACATTCGATTGAAAATGCTACTTCAAGAGGAGCATGATTATGACTAGGGTAGGAATTTATAATCGCTGCTCTACGGAAGAGGAAGCGCAAGTAAATGCCTTGGAAATACAGGCGTTAGAAAGCTTAGAAATTGCAAAATCGAAAGGATGGCATGTTGTAAGACACTATGTAGAATCTCAGTCAGGGACTACTGCATATAAGCGCAACGAATACAAAAGGCTGTTAGCAGATATGGAAGAGGATGTTTTTGATATTATTATGATTAAATCCATAGACCGTTTGACTCGTTCTGCAAAGGACTGGTACTTGTTTTTAGATAAGCTTACAAGATGCCAAAAGAAATTGTATTTGTACATAGACCATAAATTTTACACGGCGGAGGACAATTTGTTGGCTGGAATCAAGGCGATTTTGGCGGAAGATTTTAGCCGTGAACTTTCGAAAAAAATCAAAAATGCACATCATAGGAGGCAGGAAAAACGAACGGGTTTCAATATCACGGTTCCCATGTTTGGATGGGACAAGGTAGGGAAAGATAAGTATGTGTTAAATGAGCGGGAGGCAGAAGCATATCGCTGTGCGTTTGTTATGGCAGAGGAAGGATACGGATTTCATACAATTGCAAATCAAATGTATGAAAAAGGAATACGGAGCAAAAGAGGTGCGAGGATCTCAGAAGTGCAATGGAGGAAAATGCTATATTCTCCGAGAGCCCATGGAACCATTCTTTTGCACACACAGGAATATGATTTTGAATTGAAAACAAAGAAAGCGATTCCGGAAACGGATTGGATTATCATTGAGCATGCGTTGCCTGCGATTGTAGAAAAGGAATATCAAGAACAAGTGTTACAAAGGTTGCAGGAAAGAGTGAGAGGAACGTCCAGTCACAGCCTTGTAAAAAATAATCGAAAAAAATATGAATTGTCAGGGAAGGTCTTTTGTTCTCAATGTGGAAAAGTGTATTATCGGAGAACGGTGAATTCGAAGAATAAAAGCAAAAAAGTATGGATTTGTTCGACTGCATTAAAGGAGGGGAAAAGTAAATGCAATTGCAGGAATACGAGCGAAGAAGAGATTCAAAGAGTAATCAAAGCATTTTGTGAAAGTGACTATGAAAATTGTTGGATGCGGGAAGAAAAAATCTTAGGTGAATTGCAAGCTGTTTTTGAAAAAACATTGGAGAAATCTTACAATCAGAATGTTTTGAAAAATTGTGAAAAAGAATTGTCAAAGGCGAAAAAAAAGAAAGAGCAATTATTCGAAAAATTAATGAATGGAGTGATTTCTGAAACGGATTTTGGTTGGTGGAATAAGAAAATGGAGGAGGAAATAGAAAAATTGCACACCGAGATTGACCGTATGAAAAGATGTAAGAAAGAATATATTAATCTTAATGAACGAATAGAAGAAATTAAGAAAAAGATAAGGAACGAAATTTATGAACGTGCAGTTACGAAAGTGTTGATTCATCAAATTGAAAAAATTGTGGTCTTGGAAGATGGAAACCTGGATATTTCGTTCTATAAACATCTGTAATCCAGTGTTTATGGATATCGGTGCAAGACTTGGAACTGAAAAATTTTATAGCTACTTTGAAAAGTTTGGATTGAATGGAAAAACGGGCGTTGATTTGCCAGGTGAAGCAGGAACTATTATTCACAAGCAAGGAAATGTAGGCCAGGTAGAGCTGGCGACAATGTCGTTTGGACAGTCTTTTCAAATCACACCAATGCAATTGGCCACAACGGTAAGTGCGGTCATTAATGGTGGAGTACGCGTAACGCCGCATTTTGGTGTTCGCATTCTCGATGAGGATGGAAATGCGGTTCAGACATTTTCCTATAATGAAGAACAGGTTCTTTCTGAAGAGACATCGAAAGAAATGAGAGCATTGCTAGAGAGTGTTGTGTCACAAGGGACGGGCAAAAATGCATATATTGAAGGGTATGAGATTGGTGGAAAGACTGCAACATCACAGACGTTGCCTCGCAGCGCTAAGAAATATATCTCTTCATTTGTTGGATTTGCACCGGCTGAAAATCCACAAGTGTTAGCATTGGTTGCAATCTATAATCCTCAAGGAGTTTATTACGGAGGAACGGTTGCAGCACCAGTCATTCGAACCATTTTTGAGAATATCCTACCGTATCTAGGGATTGAAAAAGTAGGGGAATAGTTGTATACTGAATTAGTCAAAAACAACAAAAGAGATAAAGAGGTGTGCTATGGAATATAAGTTTATTGTGCCGGTATTCATTTCATTTGCGTTGAGTGTAATTTTAGGTCCGGTTATCATACCAATTCTTAGAAAATTGAAAATGGGACAGACAGAACGTGCAGAAGGTGTGCAATCACATTTGAAAAAGGCAGGAACTCCAACTATGGGTGGAGTTATCATTTTGGCGAGTGTTGTTCTGACGTCATTGTTTTTTATTAAAGACTATCCAAACATTATACCAATTGTGTTTGTGACACTTGGATTTGGATTAATTGGATTTTTAGATGATTATTTAAAAGTGGTATTAAAACGTTCAGACGGACTTTTGGCATGGCAAAAAATGGCATTACAAATTTTGGTTACAGGTGTATTTGCATTTTATGTTATGAAGTTTACAGAAATTGATTTAGCTATAAAGATTCCGTTTTGGGAAGGAGACCCAATTGATTTGGGAATCCTGACAATTCCGCTCATGTTCTTTGTTGTAATAGGAACTGTAAACGGAGTGAATTTTACGGACGGATTAGATGGTCTTGCATCAAGTGTGACGGTTTTGGTTGCAACCTTTTTTACAGTAGTTGCGATTGGTACGAAGAGCGGAATTGAGCCAGTTACCTGTGCGGTTGTGGGAGCATTATTGGGATTTTTATTGTTTAATGTTTATCCTGCTAGCGTATTTATGGGAGATACGGGGTCGCTTGCACTCGGTGGATTTGTGGCAGCAACAGCATATATGCTTCAGATGCCTTTGTTTATTGCAATTGTGGGAGCAATTTATTTGATCGAAGTGTTGTCTGTTATCATTCAAGTGTCTTATTTCAAGATGACAGGCGGAAAACGTATTTTCAAAATGGCACCAATTCATCATCACTTTGAGTTATGTGGTTGGTCAGAGACAAAAGTTGTAGCTGTATTTTCAATTGTAACAGCGATATTATGTCTGGTTGCTTTGATGGCAATGTAAAACAGGGGGGAACGAAATGGACCACAGAAAAATACTTGTGTTTGGTTCGGGCATAAGTGGGATTGGGGCAGCAAACTTGCTGTCTAAAGTCGGAAAAGAGACAATCTTATATGATGGAAATGCGTCATTAGATTGCGATAAATTAAGAGAGCAATTGGATGCGCCGACAAAGGTGGAAATCTTGTTAGGTGAATTAAATGAATGTGTTATGGAACAGCTGGAACTTGTAGTTATGAGTCCGGGTGTGCCAACGGATTTACCGATTGTTAATAAGATGCGTGACAAGGGAATTCCGATTTGGGGAGAAATCGAGCTGGCATATACATATGGAAAAGGCGATGTGCTTGCGATAACAGGAACCAATGGGAAGACAACCACGACAGCATTACTAGGCGAAATTATGAAAAATTACAAAGAACAGGTCTTTGTAGTAGGAAATATTGGAAATCCATATACAACAGCAGCTATGGAGATGAGCGACGAGAGTGTGGCGGTTGCAGAAGTAAGTAGCTTTCAATTGGAGACTGTACACGAGTTTCGCCCATGTGTGAGTGCGATTTTAAATATCACACCAGATCATTTAAATCGTCATCATACAATGGAGGCATATATTGCGGCGAAAGAAGATATCGCAAAGAACCAAACGGAGACAGATACTTGTGTTTTGAATTATGAAGATGAAGTTACAAGAAAATTCGGCGAAACATTGACTTGTAAGGTTCTATATTTTAGCAGTCAGCGTAAATTAGAGAAAGGTATCTTTTTGGAAGGTAGAGATATCATCTACAAAGATGGGGAAGAAATCCGTCTTTGTGCCATTGACGACTTACAACTGTTAGGAATCCATAATTATGAAAATATTATGGCGGCATCGGCAATGGCGATGGCTTATGGAGTTCCGATAGAAATTATTCGAAAAACGATTTGCGAATTTTCCGGAGTGGCTCATCGCATTGAGTTCGTTTGTGAAAAAAATGGTGTGGCATATTACAATGATTCAAAAGGCACCAATCCAGATGCGGCAATCAAAGGAATTCAAGCGATGAACAGAACGACGTTGTTGATTGGCGGCGGTTACGATAAAGATTCGGAGTACGAGGAATGGATTGAGGCTTTTGAAGGAAAAGTTCGATATCTTGTACTGTTAGGACAAACGAAGGAAAAGATTGCGCAAGCAGCGAGACGAGTAGGATTTGACCAAATTATAATGGTTGAAACACTGGAAGAAGCGGTGCAAACCTGCGCAAACCTAGCGAAAGAAGGAGAAGCAGTACTTTTATCACCAGCCTGTGCAAGTTGGGGAATGTTTAAAAATTACGAAGAACGTGGAGATAAGTTCAAGGAATTTGTAAACGCTTTATAAGAGGTGAAGAGTATTGGTAAAACCCAAGGCGAAAAAGACATTTGATTATGGTCTTTTGAGTGTGGTAATGATTCTGATTGTAGTAGGGCTATTTGTGCTATATAGTACGAGCGCGTATAACGGACGAATTAAATTTCAAGATGAGTTTTATTATTTAAAAAAACAGGTTTTTGCAACGACGTTAGGACTGTTGTGTATGTATATAGCGGCGAAGATAGACTATCATGTGTGGCAAAAATATGCAGTGCTGGCATACGTGATATCGCTGATACTTTCATTGGCAGTTCTGCTTGTTGGAGATGAATATAATGGGTCCAAAAGATGGTTGTCTTTTGGACCTTTGTCTTTTCAGCCATCTGAATTTGCGAAGTTGGCAGTCATTTTATTTCTAGCTAGTATGATTGTACGGTTAAACCAGCATATGAAGAAAATGAGGATGTTGCTGTTTGTTATGGTTTTGATTCTTCCAATTGTGGGATTGGTAGGAGCCAGTAACTTAAGTACTGCGATTATCATTTTGGGAATTGGGGTGGTGCTAGTATTCGTTTCCAGCCCACTGTACACACAATTCTTGTGGCTTGGCGTCAGTGGGATTGGCTTTCTGACTATTTTTTTGGCATTGGAAAGCTATCGCTTGGAACGACTTGCGATTTGGCGAAATCCAGAATTGTATGAGAAAGGTTATCAAACCATGCAAGGTCTTTATGCAATTGGTTCCGGAGGACTGTTTGGGAGAGGGAGCGGAGAGAGTATTCAAAAGTTAGGGTTTGTTCCAGAAGCGCAAAATGATATGATCTTTGCAATCGTCTGTGAAGAGTGGGGGCTTGTTGGGGCTACGTTCTTAGTCCTTCTTTTTCTCTTTTTGATTTGGCGATTTTTTTTGATTGCTACGCGGGCAAAAGATTTGTTTGGAACTTTGATCGCAACAGGAGCGATGGCTCATATTATGATACAAGTCATCTTGAATGTAGCAGTTGTGACGAATACGATACCCAACACAGGGATTACATTGCCATTTGTCAGTTATGGAGGAACTTCAGTTTTATTTTTATTAACCGAAATAGGACTTGTACTGAACGTATCACATTTGGTAGAATAAAAGAAACGTTTTATTTAGGAGGAAATAAAATGGAAGGGGATACAAGAGAGCGAAGAAGGAGACGACGAAAAAAGAAAAGTAAAGCCTTGAAATATCTATACGTCGTTACTACTTTACTTCTCACGATTGCGAATATAGGTATGGCCACGTGGCTGTTAACATATGTAAAAACGGTTCGTGTGAAAGGAACTGTAAATAGCAGAGAGAGCGAGATTATAGCATGGAACAACAGTGATCCAATGACGATCAATTCTCTTTATACATTGTGGAAAATAAAAACAGGTTCTTATAAGATGCCAGTATATTTGGAAGATGTAGATGTCAGCTTAAAGGCGCCTTGGAGTGTGCAATTGAAGGTGCAGGAAAAGGAAATGGTCGGATGCGTGCTGGTGGGCAATGAGTTCTTATGTTTTGATTCGGAAGGATTGGTTCTAAAGATTACGGAAGATGTAATTAGTGATGTGCCAATCATTGATGGAATTGAAGTGGAGCACGCAGAACGATTTCAGTATTTAAAGGTAAAAGACAAAGAACTTTTTTCTTATATTGTAGATGTCACAGAAGAAATTGAAAAAAACAAACTGAAACCAGATCGAATTGTTTGGTCAGAGGATAGTATGGATTTGTATTTTGATGAAGTCTGTGTGAAATTAGGGAAAACAAATTACGAGGAAAAGCTTGCAGAAATCCCACCAATTCTAAAAAAATTAGAGGGAAAACAAGGAATTTTGCATTTGGAGCATTACACAAAGGGAAGTACGATTAGTTTTGAAGAAAATACCAACGAATCGTAAAAAAACTATTGATTATTTGCCAAAAAGTAATTATTATATATATGTATGAAAAAATGGGGTACGTCTAAGAACGTATGTAATAAAAGGGGAACGAAGGAGGAGAATCTCTTGTTAGAAATTAGAACAAATGAATCAGAAGCAGCAGCAAAAATTATCGTTATTGGTGTAGGTGGAGGCGGAAATAACGCTGTAAACCGTATGATTGAAGAACAAATCGCAGGTGTAGAATTTATTGCTATTAATACAGATAAACAAGCATTACAATTATCAAAAGCACCAACATTGATGCAAATTGGTGACAAAATTACAAAAGGACTTGGAGCTGGAGCAAGACCAGAAATCGGTGAAAAAGCTGCAGAAGAAAGTGCTGAAGAAATTGCAGCAGCAATCAAAGGTGCAGACATGGTATTCGTTACTTGTGGAATGGGTGGCGGAACTGGTACAGGTGCAACACCAGTTGTAGCTCGTATCGCAAAAGAACAAGGCGCACTTACAGTAGGTGTTGTTACAAAACCTTTCCGTTTTGAATCAAAAACACGTATGAATAATGCGTTAGCAGGTATTGAAAGATTAAAAGAAAATGTAGATACATTAATCGTAATTCCAAATTATAAATTGTTGGAAGTAGTTGACAGAAGAACAACTATGCCAGAAGCTCTTAAAAAAGCAGATGAAGTATTACAACAAGGTATTCAAGGAATCACAGATTTGATTAATGTACCAGCATTGATTAACCTTGACTTCGCAGATGTTCAAACAGTTATGATTGATAAAGGAATCGCACACATCGGTATTGGTACTGGTAAGGGTGATGACAAAGCGCTTGAAGCAGCAAAAGAAGCCGTTTCAAGTCCACTTCTTGAAACGACAATCGCAGGCGCATCTCATGTTATCGTTAACATCTCTGGTGATGTTAGTTTGTTTGATGCAAACGATGCAGCTGAATATGTTCGTGAACTTGCAGGTGAAGATGCAAATATCATCTTTGGTGCAAAATATGATGACTCTACACCAGACGAAGCTACAATCACAGTAATCGCTACTGGATTGCACAACGTTGGAGGAGCAGCGTCTAAATTGAAATCAAGATTAGAAGGTAAAGTAGAAAAATATGAAGCTCCAGTTGTTCCGACACCAGCTATGCCAGAGTTGGATTTGGGATTGGCAAATCCTGCACAACCAAAAACAGCAGGAACAGTTCCAACATTGGAAACACCAAGAACACCAACAAGCCAAGTGAAAGAACAATCAATTAAGATTCCATCATTCTTAAAGAAATAATTAAGACGAAATATGTCGAAGAGTTTGCGGGAAACCGCAGACGCTTCGACATTTTTTTTATGACCAAAATCCTATAATAAAGTTTGCTTGAATACAAAACCATTTTGTGAAAGAGAAAGTGGGGAGAGTGTGTATTACGAATTATATGTGGATGTACTATTCTTGGTGAACTTTATGATGGATTATCTATTATTGCTTCTGGTGAAGAAGATGTTGAAATGTTCTGCCACACATGGAAACATTTTTTTTGGAGCTTTGATAGGAGCAGGACTGACTTGTGCAGTTGTGATAATCCCAATTCCATATGCAATCATCAAAACGGTTCTATTTCACACGGTTATAAACACATGCATGATTCGAGTAGGACTAAAAATCAAAACCATACGAGCATTTGTCAAAGCAATGATTATGCTGTACATAGGAAGTGTTTTATTGGGAGGCATTTTAGAAATGCTTCGTCAATATGTGAAGATAGGAAGTTTGTTTTTCTTCCTTGCAGTCATGGGCTATTACCTAGCTTTAGGAATCTGGAAGTTTATTTCTTGTGTGCAGAAATGGAATCGATACCACTGCGAAGTGGAACTTTTTTACGGAGAATCCGTTTGTCGAATTAAGGGTTTGGTTGATACGGGAAATGGACTTTGTGATCCGATTAGCGGGGAACCGGTTAGTATTATTGACAAAAGTACGGCAAAGAAACTCTTAGAGAAAGAAAATATGAAGAACGTTCGATATATTCCTTACCGAACCATAGGAAATGCAGAAGGTGTGCTACCTATTATTCGTGTAGACAGAATGCGAATCTGTGGAGAAGAATCCTGTGATATCAAGCAGCCCTTACTGGGAATTAGTGAGGAACGAGTTTCAATAAGAGGAGAGTATGAAATGATTTTAAATCCGAATTTATTTTAGGAGGAATTAAGATGATTATGAAGTTGGTCGTGCCGCAACGATTTATTCGGAATTTTTTGTTTCCGGAGGACAATGAAGTACATTACATAGGAGGGGCAGAAATTTTGCCGGCTCCATTGGGGTTGGAAGAGGAAAATGAAGCAATTTACAATTTGGGGACGGAGCGAGATGAAGAAGCAAAAAAATTGCTGATAGAACACAATCTGCGTTTGGTTGTGTATATTGCCAAGAAATTCGATAATACGGGAGTTGGTGTGGAAGACTTAATTTCCATAGGAACAATTGGGTTGATTAAGGCTATTCACACGTTTAATCCGGACAAAAATATTAAACTTGCAACATATGCATCGCGCTGCATTGAAAATGAAATTTTAATGTATTTAAGAAGAAATAATAAAACGAAATTGGAAGTTTCTATTGATGA
>JAZNKI010000033.1:0-6612 GCA_045578495.1 Faecalimonas sp. | reverse complement strand
AAGACAAACACTTGGACTAATCAAATCGTATACTCCTTCGTCTCCACCCTGAAAACCATGGTGCGGTATTTGGAAAATATCCGATTTTAGATGGATTCCATAACGCTCTGCTAATTGCGTTTTCTCAAAGTAAGCATCTCCACTCCAAAGAATGGTTTGTCCCTCAATCTCCATCTGGATCACCAAAGATACTTGATTAAAATCTTTTACTGGTGGTTCCATTGTATTGTCTGGAGACGATAATATCTTTAACATTGCATTTCCTATCTGATACACTTGCCCCGTATGCGCACGATAGACTTTTGCCCCTGTCTTGACCACTTCCGCATACATTTTCTGAAGGTACTTTTGCTCCTCAAATTTTCTAAGAGCAGGAATAGCTTCACATTCCTCATCCCCTGTATCAGGGAAATTGTATATAAATTTTTCAATTTCTACTTGCTCTTCATATTTCTTTTGAAAAATCAAAAAACAACGATAATGGTCTAAGTGAGGGTGTGTCATAATCCACGCCGCAATATGGGGTTTCGCATCTGGCGAAAATTCCTTGAGTGTTTTCATCAATTTATCGGCATCTTCCTCGTATTCAAATCCTCCATCAAATACAATCATTCTTCCATCACGAAGTCGAATGACATAGGATTCTCCGAAGTCTTCCAAATCAATTTGCCGAAGTAACGAGGATACTCTATCTTCCCCTTGATTGTCAGAATACTCCAACCAATTACTGTTTGGCTCTGACACAACGTGCATCTCCTGCACATTCGGATAATAACTTACAAAGTAAATATCCTGATTTTTCATGTATGTATAAAACACATTAATTCCCAGGCAATGCTCCTCTTGTAGTGCGAATCCGTCTTCTTCTAATTGGTTACGATAATCCGCGCATTGCTCCCTAGAAATCTCTTGATAATATTCTGCATAAACCCCTTGCCCTTCATGAACACGATATAAACATTTACTAGTCATCTCGACATCTCTCCTTTATCCGTAATTAGCAACAAGGCCTGATCGCAAAATTAAACTCTATTCTCTTTTCGTTTAATTGATACTTTTCTTGCAGTTTTGGTCCGCAGGAATACGATCCAATTCCAGATACTTTATAGTCGATACGCAAATGGGTCTTGCCATCCTCTATAAGTTCATCTGTATGATTTGCCTTACACAGACTGTCTATGGTGTACTTCGAAACATTACACTCAAATCCTGTCCGTGATGAAAATTCCATTTTTCCAATGCGAAGCATCTTCACGCCCATATGATTTCCATGTTCCTGCGGAAATGGATAATTTACATATTCTTTCTCAGCTATGCTGTCATACATTCCAACTGGTGCCCAGTGATGCATATCACAATAATTTTCGATTGGTCCTCTTCCATAATAAGTAAATGAATCTGATTCTTTTGGAAGTTCAAACTCATATCCAAGTCTTGGAAGCCAAATAGCTTTTTCACGAACATCACCACTTAGATGGAACGAAATTTTCCCTGTTTTTGATATGTCTATGCGAAGGTTATATTTAAAAATCGGCTTTCGCGCCACTCCCGAGAACGCACACTGCAACAAGATACTGCCATCCTCAATGTGACAATCGTACACCTTGTTAAATGTACAATCTAAGTTCTCACTATTCTTTTTATCTCCTAGCCATTGATATGCCAGTTTCCCGTCATTGTCAGTCGGCGCACGAAGTGCAGACAACTTGATTTTGCCATCTAATTGTTCTTCCCCATCGACAAGGATGCTTTTAAACACACCATAATGCTTTGAAAATATATAAGAAAATTTTTCTCCATTTGCATAAATATGAAGCTTGTCTTCTGTAAGAACTGCTTTTTCTTCTAACTCTTCTTCTTTTACAACACAAGGTAGTTCATGTTGTGTGATTGCGTAGGTCTTACCATTTCTTGAAAGAGAGGTGCTTAGATATACCCCGTATTTACATTCCATTTCTGTGTACGGAATATCAATCACAATTTCTTCATGTGGCTCAACAGATAGCGCCACATTTTCTTCCACAATCGTTTGTCCGTCCTTTTCAATTCTATATACGAATTCATATTCATTTAAATTTGTAAAATCGAGACGGTTGTATATGGTGAGTTTCCCATTCTCATAACGTGTTCGAATCGGTTGGTAAGCCGCCTTTACTTCTAATGTTCCGGCTTTGAACGAACGATCCGCAAATACAATTCCGTCGCAACAGAAATTATAATCATGGGTCAGTTCACCCTCAAAGTCTCCGCCATATTTTTCCACACCATTCTCTGTAACCACGTGGTCTGCCCATTCCCAGATACATCCACCAATGAGCTTTGGATATTTGTCAAAGAGCTCGTTATAATCATAGATATCTCCCGGACCATTTCCCATTGCATGGGCATATTCACATAGAAATACTGGCATATTATAATCATTTATCTGTGCAGCTCGCTCTACATCATGCAATTCCAGGTACATTCTGGAATACACATCGGCATTATGTATCTGCTGCTTTCTAGATGCATTCTCACAATGAATCAAGCGTGAAGAATCTCTTTTTCTTGTCCACTTAATCATGTCAACATGATTTGGACCATGTCCGCTTTCATTTCCCGTTGACCACATAACGACACACGCATAGTTCTTATAATATTCCACCATTCTCTGCATACGTTCGATATGCTCTTTTCTCCATTCTGGCTGATTACCCGGCCAATCATTAGAGTTCATATCATACTTGAAAGTTCCAGGAATACGATTATAGAATCCATGAGTCTCTATGTCCGTTTCACAAATAACATAAAATCCCATCTCTTCCATCATATCCATAAACTTCGGCGTTGGTGGGTAGTGAGAAGTTCTCACACAATTGATATTTAGGTCCTTCATCAATTCCAGGTCTTTTCGGAGTTCTTCGTCTGTTTGATACCATCCCCCATACTTACTAGTATCGTGATGATTTACGCCATGTAGTTTTACAGAAACTCCATTCACCAAGAGTTCGTATTTGTCTGAAATTTCAATAATACGAAGCCCTGCCTTTAAAGTGATGATTTCTCCTGCTCTTTCCAAAACCACTTTATATAGAAAAGGTTTTTCTGCATTCCAAAGAATCGGATGTTTCGGTTTGTAAGAGTAACGGTCTGTCATCTTGTCACGAACTAAAAGTTTCTCACCTTCATAGATAGAGACATCGGCAGTTCCTTCAATTTTTATGTTAATTGCTTTATCATTCGGTATAATTTCAATATCTTCAATGTGATTTTCTGGTCTTTGTAAAATGTAGCAATCACGGAAAATTCCATTAAATCGGAAGAAATCCTGATCCTCTAGATAACTTCCGCAGCACCATTTCAATACTTTTACTGTTACTGTGTTAGTGCCTTCTTTTACATATTCTGTTATGTCAAACTCCGATTGAAGATGGCTTCCCTGCGTAAATCCAACATATTGACCATTAATGGATAAATATGCGCAAGAAGAAACTCCTTCGAACACGAAGTATAGCTTTCCCCATATATTTGTTACTTCAAACTCTCGTTCGTAGATACCACACGGATTGTCATCTGGCACATACGGTGGGTCACAGGGATACGGGTAGTTCAGATTTGTATAGTTTGGGTTCTCATATCCATAAAGTTGCCAACAAGATGGTACTGGTATGATATCCCACTTTTCAATTTTCTCTGGAACATCAATGTCTCTCTGGAAATATGCAAATTTCCATTCACCATTTAACAACTGATACTCGGATCTTCCTGCTGGTATGTAATAGTTTCTCAGTTTGTTTCTGTTCTCACTGGTCTTTTGTAGGTTTTCGTAGTCCCTCATGTATTAAATCTCCTAATAATTAACCTTTTATAGATCCAATCATTACATCCTTTATCACATTCATCCCTTTTTGGACGATGATATTTTTTTCGTTTAGCATGAGTTGCGTCTGCTTGTCGGAATAAATAACCCATTCCTGTAAATAAGGATCATCACAAATAAACTTTCCCTTGTAATACTTACAGTTATATGTATGATATCCTTCTTCTGTCTTATGGATAAATGCCTTTCCAAATACAGTTTCCATTAGACATTTGAAATGTTCGTGCACATCATTATCACAACTTCCACCATATACAGCATGCCATCGATTTGGGTCGTTAATTGGTGATAAATATTGCTTTTTCAGCTCGTGTTCTCCTTGTCTCCACCAATCTGAAATCAATGGGAGATAGCATTCTCCGACCACTGATGTCCCCATATGGATTTCCCCTGCTTTTGAAGTCGGCAAAAGTCGCTCTCCTATAATGCACGGATCAACTACAAATCCCCAATTCAACACACCGTTCTCGTCCACACATTGCATACATGCCCCAATCGTATCCATCGTATCTTTGAGATAATCGAATTTACCAGTAAGCATATACAAATAATAAGTTGCGTATGTCTTCCAACTGGTCCAACCGTGTGGTGTATTCATCATATTTGCAAAGAAGTTGATGTCATATCTCGCTTCCCAAAAGCGCGCTGTACATCCTCTCATGCGACAATCCGGTATAAATTGCTGTTGCAAACATCGATGTTTTTTTAGCACAACTTCTGCTGCCATGATAAGATTTGTTTTTTCTTTTCCTTCTGGCAGTAACATCGCTAGATAGGCCAGTTGAAGGCTTTCACAAGAAATCATTCCATCTTCAAAAGTCATCTGGCCTTCCGTTTCTATATTATCTAAAAGCATTTCCAGATTCTTAATGGCACGATATGCACTCTCAAAATGCTTCTGATATCGAATATCAAACCCTGCTTCTTTTTCAACAATTGCCAACTCTAACATAGATTTAGCAGGATAAATCACGCAGGTGTAATGCACGTTTTGATTGCGATAACTTCCATCTCCTGCTTGAAGGCTTAAGAGATAATCCGCAAAATCATTTGCATCTTCCAAATAACACTTATTCTTAGTAAGTTCATAAAAATCTGTGAGAAGAGAAATCATTGTGGAAATATTCTGCAATCGCTGCGGCATAGCATCCTTTTTCATTCTGCGTACACCCTCCACTCGTTCTGTCAAGACATTGTAAAAACAATCAAATTCCTCACATAATCTTTTTGTGTAGGTTTCGTCTTTTATCACAGTTGCATAAAGCACTCTTGAAAAATAACCATACCAGCTCTCACAATGAGTCCCTGGCTTTTGCTGACATCGCTCTGCGCTTTGTCTTGCGGCATCCAGATAATGAAACCAATTTTTCCGAACATATACAGATACCTCTGCTGCATGTTCTTCTCTGATAAAATTTATACCTTCTTGGAGTGTCTCTTTCCACTCGCTACCATCTATATACAACTCTTCTCCTAATTCCAAGGTATATTTTGATACCTGCGGAACGTGAATATGAGCATATTTTTCTATAAATTTGTACATCTCTTGTTCTGTCTTTGGACAAGCGATGTATAGTTCAATTTTTATTGGAATTCCATCCAACACATCTGGCGACTCCGGATGTCTTTCCGGATTCTTGTATGTATTAATAAAATCAAGTGAGCTCGTATAAATTCTATGTCCCACATCGATTCCCGCTCTCGCATATTCGTTCTTCCACGAAACAATCTTCGATGGCGAGCACACCGAAATAATTTTCCCCAACGGAGACATAAAACACGACCAAAATCCTTGTTTCTCGCACCGAAGTGCTGTTGGGAAATATTTATCATCCCATTCTGGGTAAGTATCCATGTATGTATCAATCCCAAGACGAATGCCCATCCTTTTTAATGGACGTTTTGTATCAGACTGAACCTGAATGCAAATCTGTTTCACTTGGTGCTCGACCAATTCTGACACTTGAAATAAAATGCCCTGTTCAACATACTCTCCAACTCGATATGGAATAAGTGTGAATTTTTCGTTATCTTCGACGTAAAAATTCATGCCATATTCATCTGTCCGAACTGGAATTTGCAACATGTGTCTTCTCCTCCTAGTAATCAATACTATTATTTTACTCCCCAATTCCTCAAACAACAATAAACAGAACTTGAGGTTATTTACACAAAACGTGAGGATAATTCCTCTAAAATTTTCCAACTCTGCTTGGCGAAGCAAAGTAAAAACCTTGTCTTCGCCAGCATTATCTGAGTATGATTAGTCCATTTCTGGGTAGATAGCTTTTTTCGCATATCCAAATCTTAACGCATCGTTGAGAAGCGTATATTTTGCTTCTGGCACTGTAAAGTCCCAAGCCGCTGTCATATATCCCTTTAAACGTTCTGGGGAAATATGTTCTTTTCCTAATTCCATTGTTTCATGGCTGTTGTATTTCACTTCCCACGTAGAAGATGTAGGAACTTGATCAAATCCATGCTCCTCTAACTTCAAATATGCGTCATAGTATTTTTCTGCATATGTTCCGTCTGGATTTTTCTTTATCGGACCCTAGTACCAGTTTGACTGAAGCACTGATTTTGGCATTTTTGAGAAATATGCCTCTGGCTCATGCCAACAGAAATCTGCCCATACCCATGGACGCATTCCCAATCTCTCGCAAATATCAAATAAGAAATATGCATCGTGCCACCAAAGGTCTCTATGTCTGATAGCACAAAATGTCATATGTTTTTGGTTACCATAGTTT
>JAZNKI010000032.1:0-2700 GCA_045578495.1 Faecalimonas sp. | reverse complement strand
TTGTACATCTCAAGATAAACTGAATTGCAATGGTTGGCATAATCGCCGGAATATCGATGTACCACATACGTTTGAGTCTCGATGCACCGTCAATCTGTGCTGCTTCATGAAGTTCTGAAGATACAGACGAAAGCGCTGCTATGTAAATGATAGAACTCCATCCAAGGTTCTGCCATACACCTGACCATACGTACAAATGTCGGAAAGCCACTGCTGTTGCTCGAAAGTCTATCGGATAACCGCTTCCTCCCAATAAACGGAAGACGTTTCCGTAAATACCACTTACCGGACTCAAAATAATGTTAATAATTCCGACCATAACACTGATTGAGATAAAATGAGGAATATAAGAAACTGTCTGTACGACTTTTGTATATTTCTCACTTTTCATTGCGTGCAAAACCAACGCAAAGATAATTGCAAGTGGAAATGTTGCCAAACTATAAAGTGACAAAATCACTGTGTTTGAAAAAATTTCTTTAAAGTCATGGTGAGACAAAAACTGTGCAAACCACTTAAGTCCTACCCATTCACTTCCTGAAATTCCATGAAGTGGTCTGTAGTCACGAAATGAAATTTGAATACCGTACATCGGTATAAAGTCAAAGATTACAAGATAGATTAACGGAAGCATCATGAAAATGTGCAACTGCCAGTCTCTTTTGAAATCTTTTTTGAATCTACCCAATTTTGCTTGATATTTACTAGTTTTCATTAGAATTCTCCTTCAGTATATTTTTCATTCCAAATCGGATTGCCAAGTGCAAGTCGCAAATTTCTCGTTACATCATAAATCTCTGTTCTATAGAACTTGCAATCCTGTGCATCCATTGCAAAATATGTAGGTTCTTCACATGAAATCTCTTGGCTGTGCACGATTTCTTCATCTGCCCACACATCTAATCGGAACTTGTGTTCCGGATTGAACACATATTTGTGGAATTTACCAACTTCAATTACCAATCGTTTTCCGTCGAAATTGCATTTTCCACCCATTTGAGTTTCTCCAACACACATTTTAATGCCTATTGGTCCCGCTGTGAAATCACCATTTCGCAGATGCTTTATATAACAAGCACTGTCCTTTTCTTCAGCGTAGATACTTGTCAATGCCCAGAAGTGCGCACATTCGTGCAAATCACCACCTGCGCATACCCACATACGTTTGCCCATTCGCAAAAGTTCTCGCCACACTTCATAGTTTTCATGTGTACCTTCAAAAACTAAGGAAATATAGGTTACTTCAATTCCAACCTCATCCCGAATCCACCAATCTGCAGCATTCTTACCATAAGATACTTGTCTTGGATGCGGAAATACAAAGAAACCACCTCTACGTTTTACGGCATCTATGACTTCCCCTAGGCGAGACTTTGTAAAACTTGGATAACCGAAATGTCCTTCTGGTCCACCAGTAAATTCAAATTCTGGAAACTCCTCTAATAGACCTTCTAGTTGTTTCGGATCAGAGAAAACCATATTATAATGCATTGTTCCTATCTTCTCTCCATCATCCGTATAAACAACTGCGCCAGGTTCCGTACCGCCAATAAAGGTACTATTTTCCCACTCAGGTAAATACATATGGCGGACTTGTTTGTGATCTAGTATGGCTGCAAAATCCATTTCTAGTGCTTCCATCGCACCTTTCCAGTGCTCAAGAGATCTGGCCCCATCGCTAGTGCCACCCGTCTTCGCATGGTCATGTAACTCACCTTGATACAAAGTGCGACCATCATAAATTTTATTGAGTAATTCCAAATCATGTTGTGTCATATTTCTATACCTATTTTTTCAGAACATATTCAATCAAGAATTTTTCTTCGTTTGCATCCTGACAACGAAGTAAAACTGCATCACCTGGTTGCAACTTCACATTCAAGGTTTCTGTTCCATCATTCTTCACAAACTGTTTTCCATTTTCTTGACTCACTTCATATATTCTAAATTTCTTTTTAAATTTCAATGCAAAAATTTGTATTTCATTATAATCACGGTTTTGCACCATGATGTAACGATTACCTTCCGCATCAACAAACTCTCCAACTGAGCAACGTTTCGGCAATTTTTCGTCTGCCAATACTTCACTTTCAGAAATAGGTTGTCTGAACTGCTCAAACTCAGCTTTTCCCTCTAATACTTCTGGTGAATGAAACACACCTACACTCGTAAGTGCCATTAACGTTTTTCCGAGCTGATGACAACGCTGGTTAATATCTTTTGTAAAGAAGAAAAGTGGACCTCTTTCGCCTTCCTCAGTAATCGCTCCATTATAAACATTATAGTTCTGCAATCCTACTGTACCGTACAGAAGCGCCAAATATATTTGCACTCTTACTTTCTCTGGCGGGAATTTTTCATAATCAAATGTCATAACATCATCCTGTGTTTGGAAATAGAACCACATTGGGATTTTCTTTTCCAAACATATTTTTCGCATTAAAGCAAGATCCAAAAACAGATTACTATCATCCAACTGTTTTGGGCGCTCTGGTTTGCGATAACCAAATGGATAATAATCTAAAGTAAGTACTATCGGTTTGATTCTTTCTGTGTATTTATATAAATACTCTTCGAATAATCCATTTTCCCACGTCCATTTATCATTGTAGCTAGGAATAGCTACTGTAAATGGCATTCTATCTGGATCCAACTCCTCAAACAAGGCCACTTGCTTAGCAGCTGCGTCAATTTTTTCAT
>JAZNKI010000031.1:0-64452 GCA_045578495.1 Faecalimonas sp. | reverse complement strand
GATTTTATTTTTCTGTAATGCACGTAGTGCATTTGCAAATCAAACGTAAGTGAGAGAACTTTGTTCTCGAACTTCCTTACGGCTCTCTTGCGACAGCTAAATTAGAATATCACAACGTTTTTCTATTGTCAACCACTTTTTCTATTTTTTTCGCAAAAAAGAAAGGACAAAAATTTTGTCCTTTTCTCTTCATATTTGTGCAATTATAACAACATTACAACAATTGAATTGCCTCATTAATATTTCGCACTCCAATAATCTTCATTCCTTCTATGGAATTTAAAGCTGTTTTACAAACTTCTGGTATAATACAAGTTTCAAATCCCAGCTTTTTCGCTTCTGCCACGCGTTGTTCCGGCATGCTAATTGCCCGCACTTCTCCACTCAACCCAACCTCTCCAAAAACCATTGTTTTTTCATCGATTGGTCGGTTTTTATAACTGGATACCAATGCCATAACAATTCCCAAATCAATCGCAGGCTCATTCATCTTTACTCCTCCTGCAATATTCACATATGCATCTTGAGTTGACAATTGTAGCCCTGCCCGTTTTTCCAACACAGCCATCAAAAGATTCACTCGATTATAATCCGTTCCAGCGGCAGTTCTTCGTGGCATTCCAAAGTTACTAGCACATACAAGTGCTTGAATTTCTATTAATATAGGACGAGTTCCTTCCATTGAGCAAGCAACTACTGAACCAGAAGCATGTTCCGGCTTACCATTTAACATAAATTCCGAAGGATTTTCTACTTCTTCCAATCCATTTTGTCGCATTTCAAACACACCGATTTCATTCGTTGACCCAAAACGATTCTTCACACCTCTTAAAACTCTATAGGAAGCATGTCGATCTCCTTCGAAATACAATACCGTATCCACCATATGTTCCAAAACTCTTGGACCAGCAACAGTGCCCTCTTTTGTCACATGTCCTACTATAAAGATTGGTATCCCTAATCCTTTTGCCAATTGCATCAACACATGGGTAGACTCTCTTACTTGAGAAACACTTCCAGGCGCAGATGCAACTTCCTCATTGTACATTGTTTGAATAGAATCGATCACCACAAAGGACGGTTTTCTTTTTTCAATCACACTGCGGATTATATCCAGATTAGTCTCACACAACAAATATAATTCATTTTCAAATTCACCAATGCGATTGGCACGAAGCTTGATTTGCTTCAAAGATTCCTCTCCCGAAATATATAACACTTCTCGTTGCTCCTTACAGAGTTTTTGGCAAACCTGCAAGAGTAATGTAGACTTTCCTATTCCAGGATCTCCTCCGACCAGCACTAATGATCCAGGCACGATTCCTCCGCCTAGTACACGGTCCAACTCAACAATCCCTGTGTGAATACGATCTTCATTTTCTGTTTCCACACTGCGAAGCGCCACAATTTCCGCATCTTTGCTCTGCTTCACATTTCCTGCAGTTGTTTTAGAAACCGTTTCTTCCACAAACGTATTCCATTCTTTGCACATCGGGCATTGACCCAACCACTTTGTTTCTTCATGCCCACAATTCTGACAAAAAAATATGCTTTTCTTCACTTTTGCCATTTGTGCCTCCTTTTATCTAACAAATAAACTTGATTTCACCTTTTGATACGCCAACCGTTACTTTGCTATTCGATTGTACCGCGCCATCCAAAATAGCTTCTGCCAATCGATCTTCTAGTTCTGTCTGCAATGCGCGTCGCAGCGGTCTCGCACCATATTTCTTATCAGTACCTTTTTCTACGATATATTTCTTTACTGAATCGCGAATAGTCAAATAAATGCCCAATTGATTCTTCACGCGCTCAGCCAACTCGTTGCACATAAGACTTACGATCTTCTTCATATGTTCTTCATTTAATGAATGGAATACAATGGTTTCGTCGATACGATTCAAGAATTCTGGGCGGAATAACTTCTTCACTTCTTCCATAACATTTGATTTCATTTTCTTATAGTCCTCTGCTGCATCTTCTTTTGCTCCAAAACCTAACTTCTTTGGTTCCACAATCGCTTTTGCTCCTGCATTTGATGTCATGATAATGACTGTGTTTCTGAAATCCACTTTTCTTCCTTGCGAATCTGTTATATGTCCGTCATCTAATACTTGAAGCAAAATATTAAACACGTCAGGATGAGCTTTTTCTATCTCATCAAACAATACCACTGAATATGGATTCCTTCTTACTTTTTCGCTCAATTGTCCACCGTCATCATGCCCCACATACCCCGGTGGTGAGCCAATCATTTTAGATACACTGTGTTTTTCCATGTATTCAGACATGTCAACGCGAACCATGGCATCCTCTTTTCCAAAAAGAGCCTCTGCAAGTGCTTTGGCAAGTTCCGTTTTTCCAACACCAGTAGGACCAAGGAACAAAAAGGACCCAATCGGTCTATTCGGACTCTTGATTCCTACTCGTCCACGTTTGATAGCCTTGGTAACAGCTGTCACAGCTTCTTCCTGCCCTATCACACGCTTATGAATGACTGTCTCCAATTTTCTAAGTCTAGAACTTTCTGACTCTGTCAACTTCTGTACTGGTATCTTCGTCCATGCAGATACTACAGCTGCAACATCTTCTTCTAAAACAAATAGTTTTCCTTTTTCCTGTGCTTTCTGAAAATTTCTCTTGATATTATTTATTTTCTTAACAATCTGCTCTTGTTCTTGATGAATGAGTGAGGCTTCTGCAAAATTCCCGTTTTTAATTTCTTCTTCTTTGTTAGAAGACAAATCTTTCAAAGTCTTCTCTAATTGTTCCAATTGTTCCGGAACTTTGTATCCCTTCAAGCTCACTTTTGAACATGCTTCATCCAGTACGTCAAGCGCCTTATCTG
Source organism: Faecalimonas sp. (assembly GCA_045578495.1). Classification (GTDB taxonomy): domain Bacteria; phylum Bacillota; class Clostridia; order Lachnospirales; family Lachnospiraceae; genus Faecalimonas. The sequence goes on along the minus strand of JAZNKI010000031.1, from coordinate 61,604 downwards.
GCAAATATCTGTCATGAATATAGCGTTGCGCTAACTCGATTGCCGCAACAATTGTTTCTTCTGAAATATGAACTCTATGATGAGTCTCATATTTTTCTTTTAATCCCAGCAAAATATCCTTACATAGTTTTTCACTTGGTTCTTCAATCATAATCGGCTGAAATCTTCGTTCCAATGCCGCATCTTTTTCGATATGTTTTCGATATTCCGTAATCGTTGTAGCTCCGATTAGTTGAATCTCTCCTCGTGACATTGCCGGTTTCAAAATGTTTGCCGCATCCAATGCGCCTTCCGAACCACCTGCGCCAATGATTGTATGAATCTCATCCAAAAACAAAACGATATTTTTATCTGCCTTCACTTCTTGCAAGAGTTTCTTCATTCGCTCTTCAAACTCGCCCCTATATTTCGTTCCAGCCACCATAGAAGACAAATCCAATGTAAGAATTCTCTTTTCTTTGATAATTTCTGGAACAAGCCCTTCTGCAATTCGACTTGCAAGCCCTTCTATGATAGCCGTTTTACCTACCCCGGGTTCACCAATCAAACATGGATTGTTCTTGGCACGTCTGGTAAGAACCTGCATAAGACGTTCAATTTCCTCTTTTCGTCCAATAACAGGATCTAGCTTTCCTTCTGCTGCTTTCGCTGTCAAATCTGTTGCAAATTGCTCTAACGAACCACCTGGTACACGCCCACCTTCCAACACATCGTCCATATATTCCTTTGGGTTTATGCCTACTGCTTCTAAAATATCTTCCTGCATTTTACCCAAATCCGCATTGAGGGTAACTAAAATACGTGTAGCCACACTATCTCCATCTTTCATCATTGCAAGTAGCATGTGCTCCGTACCAATTCGCTCCGAATTCTGACGAACCGCTTCCATTAACGCATTATCCAAAAGAAACTCTAGTCTCGGACTGAATTCAATTTTATTTTTCTTTACACCCTCTGCAGGGGCAACTAATTCTTCTATAATTCTTTTGATTTCATCTTCTTCTACATGATTCATTGCAAGTACTTGCCCTGCCACTCCAACGTATTCTTGTCGAAGTGCCAACAAAAGATGCTCTGTGCCAACATATAGATGATTCCACTTCTTTGCCAATTTTTTCGCTGTCACTAATGCTTTCTCGGCCTGTACTGTAAACTCTTTCTGCATGTCTGCCGACCTCCCAACTAACGATATTCATTCATAATCTCATCTACCAAATCATAGATGTCTTTTTTTGTGATATTCTTGCATCTTCCTTTTGCAAGAACTACTCTCAATTGTTGCTTCATATCTTCTAACGCTTGTAATCGATTCATATCAATAGCAACGATTGCTCCACGCCTTCTATCTAATTGAATAATTCCTTCCTCACGGAGCACTGCATACGCTTTATTAACAGTATGCATGTTAATGCCGATTATATCCGCCATTTGACGAACCGAAGGAAGGGAATCCCCTTCGTGAATTTGAGATGTCGCAATCCCCATAATAATTTGATTCCTCACCTGCATATAAATCGCTTCTTCACTGTTAAAGTCTATTTTAATCAACATATCCTTCACCTTTTCTTATGTCTTTGTTATACAAAGATTATAACACAACTTCTTTCAAAGTAAAGAAAAAGGTGTGTCCAAAACGGACACACCTGATTAATCGAAATCCAAATTACAACAAACCATATATAATTGTCACTCCAACTCCTTTGGATTCATACCATATATCTGTACTACTTCCAAAAGTTCCGAACAAAAGAGATCTTTTGCTGTAACCAATCGCCCTCCATCCGAATCCAAATCATACCCATACTCTTGCCAAGCATACCATACCAAATATGCACATTGCAGACCAAAATAGACCTGTTCCGGACTAGGTGCTTTGTCTCCCACGAATCCCGAAGACAGATGATATGGAATCCCTTGTAACGTTTTCTCCGCATAGGAAGCCACTTGTTCTCGCTCCTTCTTCGAACTATTTTTCACTCGCAAAACAGCATAGTTCGAATACTTGCGCCAATGTTTACTTTTTACAATACGAGAATCTTTTCCCCAACTGGTACATTCTAATACCCGTTCGTCATCAAGCACTAATCCCGCATGACCATGTCTCCACCCTATGCTATGTGTAGAAAAGCTCACCAATACATCTCCTGGTTGCAAATCTACAAGCGGAGCACTTTGAGAATAATCAACGCGGTCACTTCTTGTAAACCAACCTAGCACCGAAATACACTCTACTTGATCCTCCTCCAAAAAGGCTTGTTGTACAGATTGAATTTCTTTCCATTTATCTTCCTTCAGCAATTTATCTATCGCTTCTTTTCCTAAGCCTGTTTGCAAGAAAAACGTCTCGTAATCCGTTTCTTTTGTCAATATGACTTTCTCTTCTCCCGAAACATAATTCCCCTCTTTATGCACCCAGGTATGTTGCAAAAAATACACCAACAAGCATAAAAAAGCTGAGAGCATCAACAATGATATTGTCCATGTTTCCCAGCATTTTTTCTTGTCCTTTAATCTCATCGTTTTGGCTCCTTTTTTACCTAAGAGCCTTTCCTTTTTCCGCTAAAACTATTCTAGTATTTTTTTACAATCGCTTGCATCTCATCCCATTTCTTTTCCATATCTGCAACCAATGCAAACTGTGTTCTACAACGGTCAAGATTGTGGTGCTCACGATGAATTCTAAAGTAATGATCACCTTGAAGATAATCTGTCAAGAATCTCATGCCACATTCAAAGGTCATCATTTTTGCACCCATTGGCAATAAAGAGACTTCAAGTTCTGTTAAACTTCCTTTACATCCTTCCAAATATCCTTTTACATAGATTTCATATAGTTCTAAATCTAATGAAACCTTCGATAAATCAATTTCATCTTCCACAGCTGTATTAGCACCAAAGCGGATAGAATCACCAAAATCATACAATGCAGAACCAGGCATTACTGTGTCCAAATCGATGACACAGATTCCTTTTCCTGTCTCATTATCAATCATAATATTGTTTAACTTTGTGTCATTGTGTGTCACACGAAGTGGCAATTCTTTACTTTCCAAAAGACTTGTCAATGCAGAGGTTTCTTTTGCACGAGCCATAACAAAATCAATTTCCGCTTGAACACTTGCCGCTCTTTTGCAAACATCTTCTTTTACTGCTTGACAGAATGTTTCAAAACGTTTTGCTGTGTGATGGAAATTAGGAATCGTCTCATATAATGTTTCTGCTGGATAGTCAGCCAACAAATATTGGAAGTTACCAAAAGAAACTGCACTCTCATAGAAATCTTTTGGGCTTTCTACCACGTCATAGCTTGTTGCATCTGTAATAAATCGGTATACACGATAGCAAAGACCATCTGTATCACGATAAAAATTTTCACCATTTTTCGTCTTGATTACTTGTAATGTTTCTCGCTTTGGATCTCCATTTCTTTCTTCAATCTGCTTTGTTAAATAGGAAGTTACACCTTGAATGTTTTCCATCAATCTTTCAATGTCTACAAAAATATCTGTGTTTACTTGTTGGAAGATATATTTCTCAAGACTTCCATTTTCATTGACTTCCACTAAATATGTAGCATTGATGTGACCGCTTCCGTATTCACCCATGCTAACGATTGGTCCTTTCAAATCAAAGTTTTCCATAATAGATACTTGTTTTGCTAATTTTTGTTTTTCCATATGCTTACCTACTTTCCTATTTCAAAGATATGAATGATTTAATTTTGCGATTAATCTCTTCTCTTAAATTGAGAATATATTCATTGTTTCTTGGATAAGAAGCGAACTTATCAATCTCACCCAACATATTGACTACCGTCTCTCGGTCCGTCAAAGATTCTAGTAATTTCAACGCGCGCAAATCCTGTAATGTTTCATGGAACACATACAATCTAAGTGAACATACCACTTCTCCGTCTTCGTCTAATGGATAAACGACAAACGCATCGCCTGATTGGAAGGCACCACCAGCCGTGGTATCTTCATACGGATTTAACACACCAACCGATAATTCTTTGAACCAGAAATTGTAACCCCATTGCAAGAATCCTTCGATTTGGTACTTGTACAATTGATATCCCAAAATTCTGTTTCTATATGATGGCATCGCCATAAAACGATTTGCCACATCTTTTCCTTCCGAAGTACAATAATATGCCCACATTCTCTTCACGTCATGTGCAATGAAGTCCTGGATGTACTTTGTACTTACAACTGGTCTTGTTACAATTCCTTTTTCAAAGAAACTATAATCAGATAATGCATCGATCAATTGTGCACTATCCAGATGTTTTAACAAGATATCTTTTACATTACGATATTGTGTTTCGTGAACTTCACGTGGTTCATCCGATACATGGAAGAAACAATTTTCCATGATACCTTCTGTTTTCAAAAATGCAATCAATTCTGGTAACAATGCATTTAAAAACTCTTTATACTCATCAGATAGGGCGTCTGTTTCCCATCCAAAAATCTTTTTATACTCACCATTCACAGTAGCCATAACTTTTGGTGCATGATATGCACCCCACTGTGTAAAGAAATGTGCCATTTCAAAATATTTAATTCCAAAACCATGACACAAATCAATCCAATATTTCAGCTTGTCAAATCCAAACGAATACTTTCCGCCCGTTATGACAACATCAATCAATTGATTGGTCGGTCTTTCTCCACCTACCACAGTATCAAGTGGTGGTGTGAAAATCGGAGTCAAAATCATATTGTGACCAAATTTCACAAATGTTGCAAGATACTTCTTTACCACTTCATAATATTCATCACTCAAAATTTCTACATTGTGAAGAGCTGCTAAACAATCTCCATGGAACCAACAGGTATTATAAATATCCAATTCTGGAAGTTCCACATCCAAAATTTCGATTGTAAAGCAAGTTTCTCCAATCAATTCTTCTTTCGGATTGAATATTTTAAATGTGATCGGATAAGTTCCTACCTTTTCACCATTTGGCTCAATCGAAATCCAAAGTGCCCTTGCTTGATGTAGGAAAATCTCAATTTCACCATTTTTGATTGTATGTAATGGATCTGGAAACATCACACCAGGTCTTTTTACCAAATAATCATCATCCGCTTTCGCTTCAACCAACGGAAGCATCGACGGTACATAATCTATTTTTTTTATTTGAATATAAGGTAATAACTCTGATTCAATCTGAATTTTACATTTATGTCGTGTAACAATTTCTCCTTCTCCCCATGTTGCTAATTGGAAAGAAAAAATCTCGTTTTTCAACATCGTGCCCGAAGTATATTCTGGCCGGTCTGAAAAATTGTCAAAGAAAATCTTTTCTAAACTACTAAGTAATTTCAATTCACACTTCAATGTTCCTTACTCCTTTATTTACTTATTTTTTCATTCCATTGCTTTTACAACAACTTTATGTTAGCATAATTCGTAAGATAAGTATAGTGAAAATACGACGTAATATAGCATTTTTTTGATATAAGAGGACAAAATATGTTTGATTTTAGTAAAAACAATCAAGAACTTACACCAATTACATATAGTTCAGCAGCGATTAAGATACTGCCTTATTCTGTTCCTGCAAACCAAGAATGTTTTCGTATACATTGGCATGATCGTATGGAGTTTTTGCGTGTGCACAAAGGAGAGATGACCGTTACGCACGGCGCAAATGTAACAAGAGTATCTACAGGAGAAATGATACTCTTTCCTCCCAAACAACCTCACCATGCCTTTTCAGGAGATTCCCACTTAGAATACGATGTACTGATGTTCGACATTCGTTCATTTTACAATGATAGTGATATTTGCAAAGAGTACTTTCCTTGCATTTTCAACGGACGGGCAAAATTCGATGCGCTTGTAACAAACCCAGACACCATCGCTTGCTTTGACCGCATTATCCAAAATACGGACCACAACTCTTTGGAAATCATATCGCTTATTTATTACTTTCTATTTTTACTTTTTAAACATAACTTAACTGATTTGCAATCAGCTTCAAACCAAAGTGATATTGTGAGAGATATTGTAGAGTACATGGAAGAAAACTTCGTACAAGAATTGACAACCGCTTCCCTCTGTGCACACTTTGGTTATACGTCTGCACATTTCTGTCGAAAATTCAAAGAAGAAATCGGTCTTACTCCTATGACCTACTTAAAGATCCGACGCATGGAAGAAGCATATAAGCTTCTCAAAAAGGGCGAACACAACATCAACGAAATTGCAATGAAGTGCGGATATACTGATTCCAATTACTTTACCCGTTGTTTCAAATCTCACTTTGGCATTCCGCCTTCTCAATTACGTATACGAAAATAGACTCTACGATAAGAAAAAAGGAACAGGCAAACCTGTTCCTTTTTTCTTCTATGCTTCATCAATCGCTTTTCCGATATCATTTCTCTTATATTTATTATCGAATGACACCCATTCTGTTGCTGCATATGCATTTGCTCTTGCCTCTTTCAAATCACTTCCCTTGGCGGTTACTCCAAGTACACGGCCACCATTTGTCACGATTTTACCATCTGAGAATTTGGTTCCTGCATGGAAGCAATAGTATCCGTCGTGCTTACCAAACTCATCTAAACCGTCGATTGGGAATCCTTTTTCATATTTCAATGGATATCCATCCGAAGCCAATACAACACATACAGCTGCATTGTCTTCAAATTCCAAATTCACTTGATCCAAAGTACCATCGATACAAGCTTCAAACACTTCTACGATATCACTTTTCATACGTGGAAGAACAACCTGTGTTTCTGGATCTCCGAAACGTGCATTGTATTCTAACACTCTTGGTCCATCTGCAGTAAGCATCAAACCAAAGAAGATAATTCCTTTAAATTCTCTGCCTTCGGATTTCATGGCATCTACCGTCGGTTGATAGATATATTTTTTACAAAATTCATCAACTTCCTCTGTATAAAATGGACTCGGACTAAAAGTTCCCATTCCGCCAGTATTTAATCCCTGATCTCCATCTTTCGCACGCTTATGGTCTTGTGCTGAAGTCATCGTCTTAATCGTATTTCCATCCACAAAAGAAAGTACAGATACTTCACGTCCTGTCATAAACTCTTCTATTACCATGCGGTTTCCAGCAGTTCCAAATTGCTTGTCCAACATGATGGATTGCACACCATCTTTTGCTTCTTCTAGGGTATTACAAATCAATACACCTTTTCCAAGAGCCAAGCCATCTGCCTTTAATACGATTGGAAATTTGGCTGTTTCCAAATATGCAAGAGCCGCCTCTGCATCATCAAAATTCTCATATGCCGCAGTTGGTATATTGTACTTTTTCATCAAGTCTTTTGAGAACGCTTTTGATCCCTCTAAGATGGCCGCATTCTTACGTGGTCCAAAAACACGAAGTCCCGCTTCTTCAAATGCGTCGACTACACCTCCAACAAGAGGATCATCCATACCGATAACTGTCAAGTCAATCTCTTTTTCTTTTGCAAATGCAACAAGTTTATCAAACTCCATTGCTCCAATTGCAACACATTCTGCGTACTCTTCAATTCCCGCATTTCCTGGCGCACAATATATCTTATCTACTTTTGGGCTTTGAGCAACTTTCCATGCAATTGCATGTTCTCTTCCGCCACTTCCAACGATTAATACTTTCATCTTAATCCTCCGTCTTTATCCACACATTTCCGTTAATGATTTCCAATTTATCATTTGCAATCAAATCAATTGCCTTTGGCATAATCTTCCATTCTGCCTGTTCCATAACTCTACGTTGCAGCAACTCAGGAGTGTCACCTTTTTCTACCGCAACTGGTTGCTGCATAATAATGGCTCCTGTGTCAGTTCCTTCATCCACGAAATGAACCGTCGCACCTACAACCTTAACACCTTTTTCCAATGCAGCTTCATGCACTTTCAATCCATAATACCCTGTTCCACAAAAAGATGGAATCAAGGATGGATGAATATTAATGATACGGTTTCGATACTGCGCAATCATCTTCTCAGGAATAACCACCAAGAATCCAGCTAATACAACTAAATCCGCTTTCATTTCATCAACTGCCGCAAGCAAAGCGTCATTGAATTCCGCTCTAGTCTCAAAGTCTTTTGGAGAAACACAAAGGCTAGGGATTCCCTTCGCCTTTGCTCTTTCTAACGCATATGCATTTTTATTGTTGCTAATAACACCAACGAGTTCTGTATTTGTGATTGTTCCATCTTCTACAGCATCTATGATAGCCTGTAAATTGGTTCCCCCTCCGGAAACTAATACAACAACTCTTAGCATAAAGTAACTCCTTTGTCACCTGCTTCAATGTGACCTACAACATATCCTTCTTCACCAGCCTCTTTAATTGCAGCAAGTGTAGCATCTACATCTTTTTCATCTACTGCAAGAACCATACCAAGACCCATGTTGAATGTATTGTACATCATTTGTTCTTCAATATCTCCATCTACTGCCAACATTTTGAAGATTGGTGGTACTGGATAACTATCTTTCTTCACAACAGCATGTGTATCTTCTTTCAACATACGTGGGATGTTTTCATAGAACCCACCACCAGTAATATGGCTACATGCTTTGATTGTAACACCTGCTTCTTTGATTGTACGAAGAGCTTTTACATAAATCTTTGTAGGAGCAAGTAACGCTTCTCCTAATGAGCATCCCAAAGCTTCATACTCTCTTTTCAAAGACTCTTCTGTCATAGAGAATACCTTACGTACCAATGAAAATCCGTTACTATGTACACCAGAAGATGCCATACCAATTAACACATCTCCTGCTTTCAAATCTTTTCCTGTAATCAAATCTTTTTCATCTACGATACCAACTGCAAAACCTGCAAGGTCATACTCATCAATTGGATAGAATCCTGGCATTTCCGCTGTTTCTCCACCAATCAATGCGGCTCCTGATTGAATACATCCTTCTGCTACACCACTTACGATTGTAGCAATTTTTTCAGGTTCATTCTTTCCACAAGCAATGTAGTCAAGGAAGAATAATGGTTCTCCACCTGCACATGCAATATCGTTTACACACATTGCCACGCAGTCAATACCGATTGTGTCATGCTTATCCAAAATAAATGCCAGTTTTAACTTTGTTCCAACACCATCTGTTCCAGATACCAATGTTGGTTTCTCCATATTTTTAAACTTGTCCATTGCAAATGCACCAGAGAATCCCCCGATATTTGTAAGTACTTCTGGTCTCATTGTTGCCTGTACGTGTTTTTTCATAAGTTCTACTGATCTGTAACCCGCTTCAATATCTACGCCTGCTTTCTTATAATCCATTTTCTCTTCCTCCGCTGTATTATAATTGTTTAATATATTCTTTATAGCCAATTTCATCCAACTTGTTTGCTTTTCCTTGAACAGTCTCTCTCATTTCTACTGAGTACGCTTTCAATTTTTCAAGCAATTCTGGGTTTGATGTTGCAAGAATCTTCGCCGCTAAAATCGCTGCATTTGCACCACCGTCAATTGCCACGGTCGCCACTGGAATTCCTGGTGGCATCTGCATAATTGAGAACACTGCATCCATCCCATCTAAATTCTTTCCTGAAATCGGTACACCGATAACTGGCATTGGGAATATCGCCGCACACATTCCTGGAAGATGTGCTGCCATACCTGCTCCCGCAATTATTACTTTGTAGTCTTTTGATTCTGCTGATTTTGCATAGTCAAAAAAGATGTCTGGCATACGATGTGCTGAAATAATCGTCATTTCATAATCAATTCCAAACTTCTCTAGCATGTCTGCTGCTTTCCCCATTACTTTTAAGTCTGAGTCGCTCCCCATTACAATTCCTACTTTTGGCATTTTTCTTCTCCTTTTTTCGTTTGTCACTACCTTTTATTTTACTTTCACCACTATAGAATGTCAACTGATATCCGAGTTATAAATCCTTATAAATACTTATAACTATCTCTCATCTAACGGCTCATTCAAAACTTCTGTCCCTTCCAGAACAAATCTTCCGTTTTGTAGTAGTAAGAGTCGCTCTCCATTCTTTTTCACCACACTGATTTCTTGCAACTCATCATATGGAAGAGTGATGTCTGTATGGCAATTAAAATATGCTTTTGATAGATCCTCTTTTCGCAACGCGGAAATAGAATTGTCTTTCGCAACAATTTCTTTTCCATTTCGATTATAAACCTTATTCTCTTCACTCCATGAATAACAAGTATCACCCACCGCAAAATGTGGACCAGTCTTTTCTGCGATTAGAATCGGCATCTTATCTTCAATTTGATATTTCTTCCCAACTACATAAGCAGTTGTGTTTGTTCCAATTGCAAACTCACCCATTGGAAGAGTGTCGTGATTATGAAGAAGGTTGTTCTTAATAAATTTCTTTCCTTCCTCTTCATCATCAAAGTTACCACAACTGTACTCTGCAATCATCCCATCTTTAAATATCACTTTTAAATCTTGGTATTGCAATTCATGCAAATACACTTTACTTACATGTAAGATTCCTTCTGTCCCCTCTAACACCGGAGATGTAAACACTTCACCAACTGGAATATTGACATCTGCTACGCAATTTTCAAAAATAGTTTCCTTCTCCGGATTTGACAAGCGGTACAACTGAATCTTTAAATCCGTTTGATTTTCTCCTTTTCCAAGAACATGCACATACTCCCCTTGATCCAATGCATCAATCAAAGTCTGCTGTACTCTTTCATAAAGGTCTGCATCCAAGGTGTTCAGGCGAATAACCTCATTAAAAATCTCCGTATAGTTCTCTCCGATTTCTGGAATTGGATACGCAACAATTGTAAAACTACGCTCATCGCCTTTGATATATTGATTTACTAGTTGCCCTGCCTTACTATCCGAAAGAACAGCCAGTTGTTCTTGCTTTTCCGTCAATCGAATCGCCGCTGTTTTTTGTTCCGGTGCAAATGGTTCCTCTCCAAAAACTTCCATCACTGCCGGACCCGCAAATTTTCCTGCCAAGTCTTTGTATTCTTCATACGCATTTTTCATGACATCTAATTTGCGTTCCACAAATTTCTTATCTAAGAACAAACCATTATCCGCTCTGTGATCATAGTCATATTGCTTATTTGGTGTGCCTCCGGTAAAGCCAATCTTATGCTGGCCTTTCTTCGTCACCACATTAGACGCAGCTCGATAAATGGTTGGGCAAAGACCCATACATGAAAAATTCTCAATTGCTTTTCGAATCACACGCTCAAATCCCAATTGATATCGAATATTTACCACAGCCTTCTTTGACAAATCAATACCAGCAACCTCGAAGCCTTTACGGTAGCCTTCCGTATAAACATCTGCCATACAATCAATCACTTCTTGTGACAAAGTGTTCAAATGCTCCGCCGTTTTTCTTTCATTTTCGGAAATATATTCTCCAAAGAAATACAAGTAACGCAAATCTGTTAAATCACTTTCCATGATAATATTTGTCGCAAATGCATAGTCTGGATTTAACTGCTCTGCTACGCGTTCCGTTACGAACACATCACAGTAATCACTTGCATACCAATAAATAATGCTTTTTATCTCTTTTTCATCTGGAGCTTCTACCCCTTCAAAACAATTATAAATCTCTATAAACAACTCATTACAGATGGTAATATAGTCTAAGCGCCCTTCGTAAACATGCGGTATTTCGCTTCGAATTTCCGCATAGAGGAAACTTAACATACGACCTACACTTTCACCCATTTTTGCTACTGCATAAGTGGGATTTGCATAGCTAACCTCGTACGCCTCACCTACAATATCTCTATAAATTTGTTCATTTTCTTTCTTCAACTCTTCCAACGTACAGCATTCATTTGGTGTTTTCTCAAGTCGATTCTTAATTGCGTCAATTTCCAAAATAAATTTTGCTACACTTTGAAAATATTCACGATAGGCTGGTGCCACCGTTTCTTCCTTCACAATGGAACGAATGCGTTCCAACGCAAGTTCATATCTTTCATTCATTAAAATAAACCTCTGCAGAAAATAATAATAAAGCTGAGAATAAATGTCGCGCTACATCCAATTCCGATTTTACAAGTCAGATAATCCTTTTCTCTCTCGCGAAAACCTTTAATCCCCATATACATTGCACCGCCCGCAAGGCCCATACTCATAAGGCCCAAAGCGCCTATGATTGGTGCCGCAGTTCCTCTTGTAAAATATGCGATTGCAATCAAAACGACAAGCATCAAAAGAACTCCTGCGGAAAGACCGCATGAAATAATTCCTTTCTTCGCATGTTTTAATTTTGCTTGCCCGTATTTTCGTGTTCCTCTTCTTTTACGTTCTTTTTCTCTTTGTGCCATACATTCTCCTCATTGCATTACATACAACAAAAATAAAGTATCCGAGAATTGTCCCGGATGTATTCAAAATCAAATCATCTACATCAAAACGTCCCACCTTGGAGAGCAGTTGGAAAACTTCAACAGCCAGACTCAAAAACGCACCATCTAATACCGTTCCGAAAAAGCTTCTCTTTTTGCTCGCCACCGGCTTAAAAAAACCAACTGGGACAAACACAAGTATATTTCCAATTAGATTTATAATCGACCAAATACCTAGTTTTTCCCGATAGTTCCAAAAACGTTTTATTTCACAAAACGGAGTCAGGTTATAATGATAATTTTCCATGACTCCGCTTCTACCATACCAATCTGAAAAGATTAAGAAATAAAGCAGGAATAAAATGTACACTACAAATAGCATTTTCCCTAATGTACGAATCCGTTTTGCTTTTCTTGTATTCAAAATCATTTCCCTTTCAAATTTATTTTACACCGTACTGCTCATAGTATGCGTCAATCGCTGCTTTCAATGTATCGTCAATCACAACTTCTCCATTTACTTCTTTGTTGTACAAACATTCTACTACTTCTTCCATTGTCACGATTGCTGCCGTATCAAATCCGTACAAATCTTTCACTTCATCCAAGGCACATTTTTCTCCACCTTTTCCGACTTCCATACGATTTAAAGAAACCATCAATCCAACGATTTCTACATTTGCTGCACCTTTTACTTTTGGAACAGTCTCTTCCATAGATTTTCCAGATGTCGTAACATCTTCAATCATGATAACACGGTCTCCATCCTGCAACTTGCTACCAAGAAAACTTCCTTTGTCTGCACCGTGGTCTTTCTCCTCTTTTCTATCTGAGCAATAACGTACTTCTTTTCCGTACAAGTTGCTATATGCGATAGCTGTTACAACTGCAATTGGAATTCCTTTATAAGCAGGTCCAAACAATACATCGAAATCGTCTCCATATGTATTGTGAATTGCTTTCGCATAGTATTCACCTAATTTCATTAATTGTGATCCTGTTACATATCCACCTGCATTCATGAAAAATGGAGATTTTCTTCCACTCTTCAATGTGAAATCACCAAACTTTAATACTTTACTATCTACCATGAACTGGATAAATTCACTCTTATATTGTTCCATGTGTATACCCTCCGTAATTTTATGCTTTTCACTCCTCTTATAGTAGCATAAAAAACACCTGTTTTCAAATGAAACATGAAACTCATTTTTGTTGACATGAAACTCATTTTTGTTGACGCAAAGGCCTTTTTCACTCTATAATACAAATATATATAACAACCCGAAAGGAGGGCTTTTCTATGGGACGTCTAGATGGAAAAGTTGCTATTATTACAGGAAGTAACTCTGGTGTTGGAGCTGCTACTGCAAAACTGTTTGCAAAAGAAGGTGCCAAAGTAGTAATTAGCGCTCGTCGTATTCCACAACTGGAAGAAGTGGCCGCTGAGATTCGCGAAGCAGGTGGCGAAGTTTTAATTGTACAAACAGATGTATCGAAGGTTGAAGATGTGGAAAATCTTGTCGCAAAAACAGTAGAAACATTTGGGACTGTTGACGTATTAGTAAATAATGCCGGTGTACTTGAAGCAGGTTTAAAGCCAATCGAATGTTACGATGATGAAGATTTAGAAAAAGTACTTAGTATTAACACAAAAGGAACTCTTTACTGTACACGAGCTGTGCTACAGGAGATGATGAAGAACAACAAAGGGTCTATCATCAATTTAGATTCTGTTGCAGGTCAATTTGGCACTGGTGGAGCTTCCTACGTTACAAGCAAAGCTGCGATCATTGGTCTTACAAAACATACCGCAGTTCGTTTTGCAGGCACAGGTATTCGCTGTAACTCTGTAAACCCAAGTACAATCGCTACTCCGATGGCTAAAACAGATCCAGCTACATTGAATCAAGATATGTTTAGTCAAATGAGAAAACATATGAATTTGTCTGTTCCTGTGTCTATGCCAGAAGATATCGCAAACATCTTACTCTTCCTTGCAAGTGATGAGTCGAGAGCAATCACAGGTCAAGTCATTGTATCAGATTTTGGTGCAACTTTATAAAAACTTCGGAGCGTTTGCTTAGCAAGCGCTCTTTTTATCAGGAGGAACAACTATGAAGATTGGAATTGTCACTGGTGCTTCCAGCGGAATTGGACGGGAGTTTGTCTATGCCTTAGACAAGCACTTTGACTTAAATGAAATTTGGGTGATTGCAAGACGTGAAGAACGACTTGTCCAACTACAGGAACAATGTGAAACAAAAATAAGAGCCATAGCCTTGGATTTATCTGAGAAAAAGAACTTTAACATTTTTCAAGAATTATTACAGACAGAAACTCCAGAAATCCAAGTACTCGTAAACGGTGCCGGTTTTGGGGTCTTCGGTTCTTTTACAGACATTGGACTAGATGAACAATTGAACATGATTGACTTAAATGCAAAAGCGTTAACTGCCATCACGTATTTAAGTATTCCTTTCATGCCGGAGGGAAGCTCCTTAATCAACATCGCTTCCAACTCCTCTTGGCAACCAGTTCCATACATCAATGTTTATGGTTCTACTAAGGCATATGTTCTAAATTTTTCGAGAGCCTTGAACGTAGAATTAAAGCAGAAAAAGATTCATGTAATGGCGGTTGCTCCAGGCTGGATTAAAACAGAATTTTTTGACCATGCTGTCAAAGACGATACGATCACATACTATGATCGTTTCTACACCGCCAAACAGGTTGTAGACAAAACAATGAAAGATTTAAAAAAGAAAAAAATGGTATCGATACTCGGTTTCCCCGTACGCATGCAAGTAAGAATGGTGAAACTCTTACCGGTAAAATGGATTATGGGAATCTGGTGCAAGCAACAAGGAAAATAACCAAAAAAGAGACTCAGCAACGAGTCTCTTTTTGATTTCAATCATGATTTTTTGTTCGAACATACTATTAAAAATCGTGCGTGGTATCATCGCTAAAGCATTCGCAAAAGCGGGCCATAAAGGATGGTTCCTCATTCGCCACATAAAGATGACTGATATCTCCATAACTTCGAATGCGGAACGAAGCGATACCCTGTTCTCTCTCTTCTGTCACAATACTAGTTACAGAACTTGGCTGCATAACAAATCCTTGAAAAAACATATATGGAGACACCCCCAGTAAATGAGCCAATAGCACACAGCTTACTCCGAAGTGACAGAAAAATACAATCCTCTTGTGATTCTCTTTCTCTACGCGGAACAGTCTTCCTTCATGGACATATCCTCTAGCAGCAAGAAATTCATCTAGTTCCTCGGTAACCCACTTGTATTCTGCCTCCGAATTACCTGTTCGTATCAACTCTGTCTTGTACCAATCATCTCTCGAATAATACGCATCTTCCTTTGTCCAACAAGACGGAAGCATATCCCAACAGCGAGTAGGACTATCCAAGAAATCATACTGAACAAACCCTTTAAATTCTCGAAGCCAGTCATAGATAATTGCTTCCTTCCCCACTTTTTCCATTGTACGAGAAGCCGTGTCTTTTGCCCTTCCATGTGGCGAACAATACCATTCATCTATCTCCATTTTCGAAAGTTTATCGGATAATAATTCTGCCTCCCTCCATCCTTTCGGAGTAAGTGAATCAATTTCATAATTCGGTTCACAATGTCTTACAATAATAATTTCCAAATCGTTTCTCCTTTTATCTAAAATTCATCATTGTCAGATTCTTCTTCATTGTCTTCTTGCTCTTGCCTTGTCAGTTCATCAAAAAGCATAAAATCCATCGCTTGTTCCATCGCATCCAACTTACCGTCACGATTCAAATCAAACATATTTCCAAATATTCCGCCCTTCATAATTGCCTCCTAGTTCTCTTTTTGACAGTTTCCGAATCTTTCACACTTTTCTTCGATTTTATTTCTCTGCTGAATCTTTTCTAACCATTTTTTCGGAATTCCTTCATAACCATAATACACCCCAGCGAGTCCACATGCAATAGCACCGACTGTATCTGTGTCTTTTCCAAGGTTAACTGCTACAAGTGCTACTTCTTCAAAAGTTGTTCCTTTCAAGAAGCTCCATACTGCAGCTTCTAAACTATCCACAACATAACCTGTGCTTTTAATCTCTTGTTCCGCCAATTCTGAAAAGGATTCCACATCCAGCATCCTTCCGTAATAAGAGAATTCTGTATAATTCTTAATATCCTTCTGATAATACGCCTTTGCTTCATTCAGCCCCACTTGAACCGCTTCTTTTGCACCATATTTTCTTATCAAAATAGATTTTACTAAAAAGTAGTAAATCCCACACGCCATCTGAGAACGCAAGTGATTGTGTGTTAACGCAGATACTCGATGTACAAGTGCTAAAACGTCTTCCTCTTTCAAAGTTGCTTCTTGTACCTTTTCATACCCATACAGGCATACCGGAAGAATTCGCATTAACGCACCATTTCCATTCGCCCATTCTCCTGTGACACCACAAGTCTCCGTATTTTGATTTTTCACATAATGTGTAATTGCTTTCACACAAGTATTCCCCTCATCAAAGGATTCCCCAAACGGTGTGAATCTACCCTCCAACAACCAATCAGCAAAGTTTTCCATGATATCTTCACAATCGATTCCACCTTTATCATAAATGCTCTGCATCGTAGCAATTGTTAAACTTCCATCATCCGACCATGTCCCTTCAGGTTTATTAAAAGTCCCATACCCACGCATATCCGTAATTGGGTTTTTGCGAACTTCTTCTCTGCTCAAAAATTGCACTGGCAATCCCAACGCATCTCCCACAACAACACCCATAATTCCATCTAACCAAATATTTTTCATTCCTTTTTCTCCTATCGTTTTACATGTCTCTTTTTATAATCCGCTTCAATGTCTTCTTTCCAATTTTCATTCAATGCCAGATTCATCTCAGTAACTGTACACTTTCTCACTTTGCTTACTACATGGCTTAGTGTTTGATAATTGAGTTCGGTTCCTTTACTATCACACTCATAATTAACAGCTCGTTCTGGTGCAATCCCGAATCTCCCTGCCACTTCTATTGCATCAATATTTGCTCCCAGGAACAAAAATTCCCAACCATATTTTTCTTTTTGTCTTTCAATCATCTGTTTTACTTTTCCATAAGAATAACGTTTGCTTGAATTTTCCATTCCATCTGTTGTAATAATAAACAATGTTTTTTCCGGAACATCTTCTTCTCTCGCGTACTTGTGAACATTTCCAATATGGTGAATTGCTCCACCGACTGCATCCAAAAGTGCAGTACAACCTCTCACATAATATTCTCGTTCTGTCATCGGTTTTATTTCTTCTAATTTTGCACGATCGTGTATTACTTCCGTCCAATCATCAAACAACACTGTTGAGACGATTACGTCGCCTTCTTCCTTTTGCTGTTTCTCAAGAAGAGAATTATAACCTCCGATAGTATCTTTTTCTAGCCCTCGCATTGACCCGCTTCTGTCTAAAATAAATACGATTTCTGTACATCCTTTTTTCATAATTGTTACCTCCATAAAATTGTTTTTCTTGTTTCTGAGGCAACTATATCACAAGAATAAAAAAATCAGGTCGCCGTAGAAGCGACCTGCTTTTTATTCTATAAAACACGGAAGACCATGTTCTTCTAATGCAATATCAATTTCTATCATATCGTGAATTCCGTTCTCGATAAAGAAAGAGAAAATAATATCTCTTTTATCGCAAGGAGACAAAGCATATCCTGCTCTTGCTAGCAAATCTTTTGTTTCATCCAAACTAAGTTTCGCTCCTACGCACAAACGCATGGCCGTTCCTTTATCTGGATGATACTGTGGATTTAATTTAATCTTCGAAAAAAGTTGCTTGGTAATGATTGCTCGCTTATAGACTTCTGTCGGAACAAGTCCTTTTATTGCGATAAGATAAAAGAGATACTGTTGGAACGTATCTGACAAATGCTTCATTCTCTCATGTAACTCCGTCTCGTGTTCTTCTAGGAAATCATAAAGTTCATCCTCATCCCAATTCTTTTCCGCAAGTATAGGTGTTTCTACAACAGAACGGCTTTCCATTGGAAACAGTTGTTTTTCTACCTTTTCTCGACGTCCTAAATATTCGCTATACTCCAACGCGTCCTTTGGAACTGAACCAAAGTACCGATTTCCATACTCTTCTTGTCGTTTGTCACACACATAGTTATGATCAATATATGCTTCTAGTTTCGGACTGAGTTTCAATCCAAGCTCGGTCGACTTGGTGTCAAACACTACTAGATAAATCAACATATCATGATTTAAGAGAAAGGAATGAATCTCATCCACTGCCACACGCATTGCTTCCTCCTTCGGATACCCAAAATTCCCCGTTGATATCAGCGGAAACGCAATACTCTCACAATGGTTCTCATAGGCCAATTGCAAACTCTTTTTATAGCAGGAACGAAGTTTCTTTTCTTCATCAAAGGTTCCATCTATGTAACAAGGGCTTACGGCGTGGATAATATACTTTGCCGGCAATTTAAATCCCGATGTAATCGCCACTTCACCCTCATTCATAAAACCTATTTTCTTTCGCTCAGCAAGAAGTTCCTTTTCCCCCGCCGCTTTGTATACTGCAAAATCTACTCCCGTGGAATACATTGGTTCTTCGTTTGCTGTATTTACAATCGCATCCACTTTCATGCGAGTAATGTCGTTTCTTATAATTTTAAATGGCATCTAAATCCCTACTTTCTAGAATGTTTGAAGTTCTAAATATGCACCTATTATACCATAAACAAGAATTGATTTACTAGACTTTCACTAAATACTCTAACTTAAAACATTCTATTAAATAGGCCTTTTAAAGTTCTTCAATCACACCACAAGCAATGATACTACCTGGATTTCCTGAAGGCTGACTTTTAAAATCATCTGGCATAGCATGAATAACCACAACTTTTCCGACAACATCTTCTGGGTAAAATCTGCTCGTGTAAAATGCACTAAATGCCGTTCCTTGATTCGCTAACAGCGGTGGAAAATCTCCTGCATGTTTCGGATGCGATTGGCCTGTCGGGTTATAGTGTCCACCTTCCATCTTAGGCATGCAGCTTTCTCCATTATGAATGTGAAAGCCATGGAAGCCATCTGAACCGAGCAAGTTTTTCACACTAGCCATCACAAATGTGCCACCATATACTTCGTAAAGCAAAACTTCTCCTCGAATCTTTGGATACATGTCACTTCCTTTTATTTCCGCCTTTGCATATGGCATAGATGAATTCATCAAAAACATAAAAAGCACCTCCAGTGTAATATATTCAATTTCTTGCAAAAGGTGCAATCGCTCTTATTCTTATACTTCCTTTTCTTTTTGACAAACAGCCTGCTTTGTAGCAATCACAGACAACATATCGCCCAATGTAGTAAGTTCTATGGCAAGTACTGCTAATTCCTCTTCCGTAATACAATCTGCTCTCCTTTCTTTAATTAAGAATCTCTTGTGATTTTTATCTTCACAATCATAAGGGCATATGTAAATTTCGCGAAACAATTCTGCATCCACAATTATTCCAACATATAGAAACGCATAATTCCCATCATATATATGCCGAAAATCTCTGATTTATATACATCCGATAGCTATTACAATGCCTTCCGGCATATAGATAGCCCCAAAATCATATTTCTATATGCCAAAATACGCCTCAAAATCAACAATTCATTAGCATTTCACTTGTTTCTGGCATATAGATTCGCAATTTTTCATTCATCTATATGCCAAATCACAAAAAACACAACTCAAACCACTAGATTTTGGCATATAAATTGTGCCAAAAACGCAATTCTATATGCCACAGCGCCCCAAACTCCCCCATACGCCCAACAAAAAGAGCGTCAAGGCACTCGTCCTTAACGCTCTACTTTTATTTTTCTTATTAACGATAAATAATATCATCTCTTCCTGGTCCATTAGAAACCATTGTAATCGGATATCCGATTTGTTTTTCAATGAACTCAATGTAATTTCTACAGTTTTCTGGAAGATCTTCGTATTTCTTGATTCCTCTGATTTCGCATTTCCATCCTGGCAATACTTCATATACTGGTTTTGCCTTTTCAAGTAACGCTGTTACAGGGAAGTCAGTTGTGATTTCACCGTCGATTTCATAACCAACACATACTGGAAGTTCATCTAAGTATCCAAGTACATCTAACACTGTGAATGCAACGCCTGTTGTTCCTTGCATACGGCATCCGTATTTAGAAGCTACACAGTCGAACCATCCCATTCTACGTGGACGTCCTGTTGTTGCACCGTATTCTCCGCCGTCTCCACCGCGTCTTCTAAGTTCATCCGCTTCGTCACCAAAGATTTCACTTACAAATGCACCTGCACCAACTGCTGATGAGTATGCTTTACACACAGTGATTACTTCTTTGATTTCGTATGGTGGGATACCTGCTCCGATTGCACCGTAAGCTGCTAAAGTCGAAGAAGATGTTACCATTGGATAAATACCGTGGTCTGGATCTTTTAATGTTCCCAATTGACCTTCTAATAAAATCACTTTATCTTCCTTAATTGCGTTATGTAACACAACCGATGTATCTGCTACATATGGTGCAATCATATCGCGGTATTCGCGAAGTGTTGTCATAAGTTCATCTACACTCAAAAGTGGTTTGTGATACATATGCTCAAGCAAGATGTTTTTCTTTTCTACTACACTTTCAACTTTTTCAAGCAATCTTTCATCATCAAACAATTCACTTACTTGGAAACCAATTTTTGCATATTTATCTGAGTAAAATGGTGCAATTCCTGATTTTGTTGAACCGAAAGATTTCTTTCCTAAACGTTCTTCTTCATATTGATCAAACAATACGTGATATGGCATTACGATTTGTGCTCTATTTGAAACCAAAATCTTTGGCATTGGAGCACCTTGGTCTACCACCGTTTGAATTTCCTTGCAAAATACTGGAATATCAAGTGCTACACCATTTCCAATAATACTTGTTGTATGATCATAAAAGATACCAGATGGCAATGTGTGAAGTGCGAATTTCCCGTATTTATTTACGATTGTATGACCTGCATTTGCTCCACCTTGAAAACGAACAACGTAATCCGCTTTTTCAGCAAGCATATCCGTGATCTTACCTTTACCCTCGTCACCCCAGTTAGCGCCGACTACTGCTTTTACCATTTCTATTACCTCTCTTTATTCATTAGTGTTGGTCCCATCTCAAGACCGCATTCCTATAATATCACAAAGTCTTGTATAAGGCCAATTATTTTTTATTTTTTATACATTAATCTCAACATTTACACCGAGCAAGCTCGCATTTGCTTCCAAAATTGGATTCACATGGTTTGCAATAAATGCATCTACCTGCTCTTTTGCGCGACCCACATACTTACTTGGATCCATTGTTTCTTGAAGTTCTTCCAATGTCATATTGAATTCCGGATCAGCCGCAATGAGTTCAAGTAGGTTATTATCCTTACCTTCCACCTTCACAGTTCGTCCTGCTTCCATAGAAAGTTCACGAATACGCTCGTGTAAATCTTGACGATTTCCGCCCTTCTTCACAGCATCCATCATAATATTTTCTGTCGCCATAAATGGAAGTTCGCTCATCAAATGCTTTTCAATAACCTTTGGATAAACTACAAGTCCATCTACCACATTCATGCAAAGATCCAAGATGCCATCTACTGCCAAGAAAGCTTCTGGAACAGACAATCTCTTGTTTGCCGAATCGTCCAATGTTCTTTCAAACCACTGTGTCGCAGAAGTAATTGCTGGATTTAGCGCATCCACCATTACAAAACGAGAAAGTGCTGCGATACGTTCACTGCGCATTGGATTTCTCTTATAAGCCATTGCGGATGAACCGATTTGATTCTTTCCAAATGGTTCTTCAATTTCTTTTAAATGCTGTAACAAACGAATATCGTTACTCATTTTATGTGCACTTGCTGCAATTCCAGCCAATGCATTGAGAACTCTTGTATCTGTCTTTCTTGAATATGTTTGACCCGATACTGGATAGCATGCTTCAAATCCCATTTTCGCTGCAATCATTGGATCGATTTTATCGATGGTCTCATGATCCCCATCGAACAATTCCAAGAAAGATGCCTGAGTTCCTGTGGTTCCTTTCGAGCCAAGCAACTTCATTGTAGAAATCACATGTTCTAAATCTTCCATGTCAAGCAAGAACTCTTGAAGCCACAAACAAGCACGTTTTCCAACTGTAGTTGGTTGCGCTGCTTGAAAATGCGTAAATCCAAGTGTTGGAAGCGCTTTATACTCTTCTGCAAATTTCGCAAGCAATTGAATGACATTTACCAATTTTTTCTTTACTAATTTCAGAGCTTCTGTCATTACGATAATATCTGTATTATCACCCACATAACAAGATGTTGCTCCTAGATGGATAATTCCTGCTGCCTTTGGACACTGTTGCCCATAAGCATACACATGACTCATTACATCGTGACGAACAACTTTTTCGCGTTCTCTTGCTACTTCATAATTGATATCTTCTGCATGTGCTTTCAATTCTTCGATTTGTTCATCTGTAATTACCGGAACACCATTTTGACAAAGTCCTAATTCCTTTTCTGTCTCTGCAAGTGCAATCCAAAGTTTTCTCCAAGTACGGAATTTCATATCCTGAGAGAAAATATATTGCATTTCTTTACTTGCATAACGTTCTGACAAAGGGCTTGAATATTTATCTGTACGTTGCATCTTATGTCCTCCTTATTTCACCAATCCAACCATCTCTTGTACGGTATTGAATCCGTGTTGTTTCATATACGCTTCAATGCCATCCACAATTTCCATCGTTACTCCTGGATTGTGGAAGTTTGCAGTTCCTACCGCTACGGCACTTGCCCCTGCAAGAATCATTTCAATGGCATCTTCTGCTGTTGCAATTCCTCCCATTCCGATAATTGGAATATTTACGGCATTTGCTACTTGATATACCATACGCACAGCAATTGGATGAATTGCTGGACCAGATACACCACCTGTTTTATTTGCAATCGCAAATGTTTTACGATTGATATCAATTTTCATACCTGTCAACGTATTAATCAACGAAACTGCGTCTGCGCCACCTGCTTCTGCTGCTTTTGCGATCTCTGTAATATCCGTTACATTTGGTGTGAGTTTCATAATCACTGGTTGTTTTGCAAGTTTTTTAATCTCAGCAGTTAATTTTTCTACTTGCTTTGGATCTTGTCCAAATGCAAGGAATCCTGCATTTACGTTTGGACAAGAGATATTGATTTCCATCATATCAATTGGCTCTTCTGCAAGTCTTTCCACTACTGCAAAATACTCTTCCGGTGCATGCCCACACACATTCACAATTACCTTTGTATCAAATTGCTTCAAAAACGGAATATCTCTCTCACAAAACACATCAATTCCAGGATTTTGAAGTCCAATTGCGTTCATCATTCCGCCATAAGTTTCTGCCACACGTGGTGTTGGATTCCCTGACCAAGGTACATTTGCAACCCCCTTTGTTGTCACTGCACCCAAACGATTCAAATCCACAAACTCTGTAAATTCTGCTCCAGAACCAAACGTTCCAGAAGCTACTGTTACGGGATTTTTCCATTCCACTCCTGCTATATTCACACGCATATCCATTAGATTTCCACCTCCGTTGACAAGAATACTGGGCCATCCTTACAAATACGCTTATTGTGTACATTTGTATGGTGATCTTTTTCTTTTGACTTACAAGTACATGCCAAACATGCACCAATTCCGCAAGCCATCTTTTCTTCTAAAGAAATATAACACTCGATACCATTTTCCTCGGCATAATTTTTAATTGCACGAAGCATTGGAGTTGGTCCACATGCATAAATAATATCTGCAGTAAGTCCATTTTCTGCAATGGCATTCATAACATTTCCTTTAGTTCCTACACTACCATCTTCTGTGGAGATATAAAGAGAACCATTTTGTTCAAACTGTTCTTTCAAAAATGTATGTGAATCGCGATATCCAACTACAATCTGCTTTTCACAGTTCAATTGCTTTGCAAGTTCTAAGATTGGCGGAACACCGATTCCTCCACCCATCAAGAAAGCTTTCTTTCCTTCTGCTTTTTCTAATGGGAATCCATTTCCAAGTGGACCTACTACAGGAATCACATCTCCTGCTTTCATTTCTGAGAATTGCTTAGTCCCTGCCTTCTCGCTCGTCACACGGTACACCACTCGCAAACGTCCTTGTTCCTTATCAATTTCACAGATACTGATTGGTCTAGGAAGTAATTTTGTTCCATCATTCGTATACATCGAAATAAATTGTCCCGGTTTTGCAGATGCAGCCGCTTCTGTCTGAATCCACATACTGAAAATATGATCTGCAACTTGTTCTTGTGACACAACAACTGCTGACTCTTTTCTTCTGTCTGCCATCTCTCTTAATTCCTTTCAATTAGCGATTGTTCAATGCTCCTGCGATGTCAGCAACCATATCTTCCACAGCTGCTCTAGAAGCTTCTCCAAAGTTTTCTGCTCCAAATTTTGCATATGCTTCTTGCTTGTATGCTGCAATAATTCCACGAGAAGAGTTTACGATTGCACCAAGTCCATCTTCATTAAAGAAGTGTACTAAGTCTTTCCCTTTTCCACCTTGTGCACCGTAACCTGGCACTAAGATATATGTTTTTGGCATTACCTTACGAAGAACTTTACCCATTTCTGGATATGTTGCACCAACAACTGCTCCTACATAGCTGTACTCATCGCCCATGTGTTGTTCTCCCCAAGCTGCTACTTTTTCTCCAACCAATTCGTAAAGTGGTTTTCCATCAATTAATTGATCTTGGAATTCTCCACTTGATGGATTTGATGTTTTTACTAATACGAACATACCTTTATTTTCTTCTTTACACACTTTAATAAATGGTTCGATTCCATCTGAACCAAGGTATGGATTTACTGTTACGAAATCTTCATCAAATGGTACGTATGTTTTGCTTCCCACTTGCACGCGACCTACGTGACCTACCGCATATGCTGCAGATGTAGAACCAATATCGCCACGTTTGATATCTCCGATGACTACCAAACCTTTTTCTTTACAGTAGTCTACTGTTTTCTTAAATGCTACAAGTCCTGGAATACCAAATTGTTCATACATTGCAATTTGAGGTTTTACTGCTGGAATCAAATCATAAGTCTTGTCCACGATTTCTTTGTTAAACTGCCAAATCGCTTCTGCAGCACCTTCCAATGTTTCTCCATACTCTGCAAATGCTTTCTTTTGCACATGTTCTGGAATGTAGTTGAGCATTGGATCTAATCCCACTACGATTGGCGCATTTGTTTTCTTAATGTTCTGTACCAATTTGTTAATCATCTTTTTATCCTCCAAAATTAATTTCTTTCGTATACAACGTTTCCGTCTACAAGTGTATATTTCACATCCCCTTTGACTTTTCGTCCATGGAATGGAGTATTCTTTCCTTTTGAGAAAAACGTGTTTTTATCAATTTTATATTCGATATTTGGATCAAAGACCACAATATCTGCAATCTTTCCTTCTGCAATTGCACCCTTTTCTTTAAGCCCTAAAATTTGTGCTGGATTATAGCTAGTCTTTTCAGCCATTTGCATTGGCGTCAAAATTCCAGGTTCTACAAGTTCTGTATAAGTCAAAGAAGCCATTGTTTCCAATCCTACAATTCCAAAGGCTGCTTTTGTCATTGAACATTTTTTCTCTTCTGCGGAATGCGGTGCGTGATCCGTAGCAATCACATCCATAATATCTGCTTTCAATCCTGCCTTTAACGCTTCCACATCTGATTTTCCTCTGAGCGGCGGATTCATTTTAAAGTTCCCATCATCTTCAGTAATATCATCTGTACACATTGCAAAATGATGCGGACAAACTTCTGCAGTTACTGGAAGACCTTCTTTTTTAGCTGCTTCTACTAGTTTCACGCTATCTGCTGTTGAACAGTGGCAAAGATGAAGTCTAACTCCTGTTTCTTTTGCCAACAAAATATCTCTCGCTACGATAACATCTTCTACAGCATTCGTAATTCCTTTCAGTCCGAGGGCTGTCGCTTTTTCATCCGCGTGCATAACTCCGCCTTCTACCATGGTGATATCTTCACAGTGTGCAAAAATGGAAAGACCATTTTCTTTTGCGATTTTCATAGCTTTGCGATACAAAGACGCGTTCATTACAGATTTTCCATCTTCACTAATCGCATAGCACCCCGCTTTTGCCATACCTTCAATATCTGCAAGTTCTTCGCCCTGCTGTCCCACTGTAATGGCACCAATTTGAATCACGTGCACTGGCGAATCATTTTTCGCTCTTTCATGAACATCTGTCACTTTTTCTGCACTATCCACCACCGGTTTTGTATTTGGCATCGCACAGAGGGTTGTAACTCCACCTCTTGCACCCGCTTTTCCTCCGGTTTCTAGGGTCTCTTTATATTCTAGTCCCGGGTCACGAAGATGTACGTGCAGGTCAATAAATCCTGGCATTACATAACAGTCCGTAGCGTCAATCACACGATCTACTGTTTCGTCAATTTTTTCTGCCACTTTTACAATCTTATTTCCCTCAATTAACACATCGTACGTTCCTTCTCGTTTACTTTCCGGGTCTAGTACGT
Source organism: Faecalimonas sp. (assembly GCA_045578495.1). Classification (GTDB taxonomy): domain Bacteria; phylum Bacillota; class Clostridia; order Lachnospirales; family Lachnospiraceae; genus Faecalimonas. The sequence continues at coordinate 34,630 of JAZNKI010000031.1, read as the reverse complement.
ATCCATTTTGAATTAAAATTTTCATGCAAGTTGTATCCCTTCTTCTAAAATTAAGCATAAAACTACATACTATGATTATTCTACCATAATGCAACAAAAAAAGGAATGTAAAATTACATTCCTTTTTTTAATATTTCTAATGCTTTTTCTAGTTGATTATCTGCATTTGGATTTGCTTCATTGTATTCATATTCAATCTTCACATCTGGCTTAATTCCTTTACCATGAATATTTCTTCCCTTTGCAGTAAAATATTCAGAGCTAGTAATCTTGAGCGCTGTTCCATCACTTAATGAAAATACATTTTGAACAATTCCTTTACCATACGTGGTAGTTCCTACAATAGTACCAATTTCGTAATCTTGGACTGCCCCTGCAAAAATTTCTGACGCACTTGCACTAAATCCATTAATCAACACAACCATTGGAACATTCAAAACCGTATCGGCATCCGAAGTATAAGATTGTGTATTTCCATTTCGATCTTTAATAGATACGACATTTCCACTTGGAAGAATTAAATCCAGCATCTCACATACTGTATTCAAGTTTCCTCCCGGATTGTTTCGAAGGTCTACTACCAATCCCTTCATTCCTTGTTGATTCAAATCATTTAAGGCCTCTTCAAATTGCTTATATGTGACTTCTTCAAATCCCGTAATCTGAAGATAACCGATTTGATTTTCTTTCATTTCGTAATTAACTGTCGTATTTTCAATCAAGGCACGCACTGCCTTCGCTGTATATTCTTTTCGGGAATCACCGCGTAACACAGTGATTTCCACAGATGTTCCGATTTCTCCTCGAATCTTAGAAACTACTGTATCCAAGTCTTGGCTACTCACGTCTTCACCATTAATCTTATATACAATATCTCCTGATTTAAATCCCGCCACATCTCCAGGATTTCCTTTGTAAATCGTTGTAAATGTAATCAATCCTGTAGTTCGATCCTGCTGAATCCCCACACCGATTCCACCAAACGTTCCACTTGTCGATTCAAAAAGCTCCTTTGCTTCCTTTTTACTATAGTACACAGAATACGGTTCTTTCAAGCCAGCTACATAGCCATGAATAATCGCATCTTGAATCGCCTCTTTGTCTATGTCATCCGCATACAAATAGTATTCATCAATCAATGCCTGAATTTCTTCCAACTTCTTTAGAGTCTCTTCTGTAATCAATTGATTACTCGTTGTGCTTTCACTATTATCATTACCTTTCAAATTTCCAGTAATGTACAGTGCGCCTACTCCAATGCCACCCATAAATAGCATAATCACAAACATAGACAAGGCACCTATCAAAAGACCTTTTATGAAATTTCTTTTGTTTCCCATAATTTATGCTACCTCACCTTTTTATTATGCCTTCAAATGTCGTTTGATCGTAAAGTAACTTCCTACGAAACCAATTCCTACGCCAAGTGCCAATCCAACAGGCAAAAGTGTCAAATATAGTTTTCCAACAGAAAGGAAATCAATTGTTCCAACAATCAGAGCAAATTCAGTTGTAACATATTCAATTGCACCTTTGTATACAAAGTATAACAAAGTTAATGGCAATGCTGCTCCAACCAATCCGATTAAAACACCCTCTAAAATAAATGGTGCTCTTACGAAAGAATCTTTTGCTCCAATATATTTCATAATTGCGATTTCTTCTCTTCGGATAGTGATACCCATCGAAACTGTGTTACTAATTAAGAAGATTGCAACAATCAAGAGCAATGCTACGATTACACCAGAAATCGTCGCCAACAACACACTGATTGTCTTAAGAGTTTCTGCTGCGCTGGCAGATGCACGCACTTTGCGTACGCCTTTCAATTCCTCTGCAAATTTCACTACATCTTCTTGGTTCTCCACAGATTTCAAATAAACCTCAAAGTTATCAGAATCTGCTAATGGATTTTCTTCAAATCCTGTCAAAGCTTCTGTATCTTCACCGAAATAAACTTTTTTAAACTCTTCCCATCCTTCTTCAGAAGAAACGTATTTCACTTCTAAAACATCGTCTCTCTGTGAAAGATTTCGCTCGATATTATCTTTCTCTTTTTGTGTTGCCTCTTTCTCAAAATACACAACAATCGGCAAACTTTCTTCTACATTTCGCATTACTTCCTGCACGTTTGCAATCAATGCATAAAACACTCCAAAAAGAAAAATACATGCTACCATCGTTGCAACGGATGCAATCGAAAACATCTTGTTTTTTGCAATATTTCTAAGTCCTTGCTGAACTGTATATTTTATAGTACTGATTCTCATTTACACACCCACCCTTTTTGTATCGCTCACAATGCTACCTTTCTTCATTGTGATGACTCTTTTTTTCATTGCATTGACAATCTCGAGATTATGCGTAACAACGATGACTGTTGTTCCTCTCTTATTTGCCTCATCCAATAGCTTCATGATTTCCCATGAGTTCGCTGGGTCCAAGTTTCCTGTAGGTTCATCCGCAAGCAAAATTGAAGGTTCATTGATGATTGCTCTCGCAATCGCAACTCTCTGTTGCTCACCACCGGACAACTCTTTTGGATATGATTTATATTTTTGAGCCAAACCTACCAAAGAAAGTGCTGCAGGTACTTTCTTTTTTAACACACGGGTTGGCGTTTCCGTAACACGGAGTGTAAATGCAATATTTTCATATACATTTCTATCTTTTAACAGACGGAAATCCTGGAAAACTACTCCTATTTTTCTACGGTAATATGGAATGGCTTTGTGCTTCATTCTTCCTAAATTATGTTTCATTACCGTAATGGTACCTGATGTCGGCTCCAATTCTTTCATAAGTAAACGAATCAAGGTTGATTTTCCAGAGCCACTGTCTCCTACTATAAATACAAATTCGCCTTGCTCAATTTTTAAGCTAACACCATTGAGTGCCGCAATTCCTTTTGAATATTCTTTTGTAACTTCTTTTAATTCAATCATACGCTCCTCCTTAATTATTAATACTCCAATGTTTCCATGTAATTCATATATTTTACAACCATCAACGCAATTTTAAATGTAATGGCATCCTCGAATACTCGCAAATCCAATCCTGTCATCTTCTGGATTTTATCCAATCGATAAACCAATGTATTTCTGTGGATAAACAACTGTCTGGACGTCTCTGATACATTCAAACTGTTTTCAAAAAACTTATCAATGGTCAGCAATGTTTCTTCATCAAAATCATCCGGTGATTTCCCCTCAAAAATTTCTCGGATAAACATTTTACAAAGTGGAATCGGCAATTGATAAATCAAACGTCCAATCCCCAAAGTGTTATATGCAATTACACTCTTTCCATTAAAGAAGATCTTTCCCACATCAAGAGCCAGTCGTGCTTCCTTATATGATTTCGAAACCTCTTTAATATCACTGGCGATGGTTCCATATGCAATATGAAATCCTTGTTCTTCCGTTTTCTCTAACGTCTTTAAAATTCCTTCTGCATAATCTTCAATCACTTGATATCCAACCTGTGATCCGACTTCTCGTATCACAATTACATTCTTTTCATCCACCGCAGTAATGAAATCTTTGCTCTTATTCGAAAGAATCGTCCTTACTTTTTCTAACAATACAGATTCTTTTCCTGCTGGCATTTCCACAATAAAGATAACACGTTTCGCCTCTGTGTCAATATGCAACTTTTTTGCACGATTGTATATATCTACCAACAATAAATTATCAAGAATCAAACTCTTGAAAAAGTTATCATTGTCAAAACGTTCGCGATAAGCAGTCAACAAGCTTTGAATTTGAAATACTGTAACTTCTCCGATTTTTCTTGCTTGTTCACTCTCTCCCAGTACAGCCAATATGTACTCTGGTTGATATTCGTCATACACCTTAAACAGCCAATATCCAGCTTTGCAATCTTCATCATCTACCGATTGCATAAAGTCAAATGCGTATTTTTTTAGCGCGTCTACTTTTCCGCGAGTACCTGCCAAATATTTTCCGTCTACGTCCATCACGCACAAATCAAATTTTGTAATTTCCTGCAATCCCTCAATTGTATTTTGAAGTATTTGATTTGATATCATTTGTATTCCTCCATAACTACTAACCTTCCTACATATTAATGCAAAATCACAAAAAAATAAAGGGGAAAAATGCATTTTTTTATGCATTTTCCCCTTTTTTTGCCATTTCTTTCTTTAAGAGTTGTCTAAGAACAAATTCCTTTACTTTTTGAAATGCGGTTTTCTCTTTTTTCATTTCATCCAATAAATTTCCAAGACCCAACCATACTCTCGCATTTACCAATAATTTATTTCGGGAAATAAATTGTTCCTCCATCGGAGACGGCAAGGCCGACAATACGCACACCGCTTCAGCTCCGTTAATCAAATTCAGCAGCATATCATCTGAGGTTCCTTGTTCTTCCATTGTAGCCTTCTCTACAACTTGAATATTTGCATAATCTTCTTCCATGTATACTTCTAATTTTTGCAAATCTTCCGCCGTTTCCGCTAAAAGAAATACTCTCACACTATTCTTATGAAAATAGCGTAAAGCCATCTTAATAAACAACAGGTCATCCACTTCTTTTAATTGACGTTCTTCTGTAATTCCCGCCGCTTGTAAAATTCCCTTGTCACTAGCCAATGCCAAATCGATTGACCCAAACACTTCATCAGAACTCTCCATTCCTTGAAACTTTGCAATCGTGTTCATCGTAACCATCTCAATGACATTTGCCGGTTCTGTTTCCATATAAGACATGACAGTTTTCAATGCCTCTTTGGCATTTAGATTATTCATTTGTAATCCTAATACTTCTATTTTCTCATTCATAATCTCACCTGTATAATCCCCAACTTCGTGATTATAACAGATTTTTCTTTATTTCGCAACTTTCATTTCTCTACGTCTCTTTGTACACTTTCATTTCTCTACGTCTCTTTGTAACAAGACCTCCGATTTTTCCGGTTTCCTTGGAAGACAAGGAACGCCACCCCTCCTCCATTACTCGGTCTAACAGACCCAATTCTTTTGCGATTTCATATTTCATTTTTTCTTCTTCCGTAAGTTCTTCTAAACAAATCTTCTTTTTCTTAGACATAAAAAATCCCCTTCCTTTTTGGAAGAGGATTTCCTATTTTCATGATTTTATTCGATTCACTCACACAACACCATTGATTTTGTCTCTACTATAATTCAATCTCTGCATGCAGTGCAAACGAATAAATTCTTCTCTCTTTTACGCGTTTTCCAGTCAATCGTTCAAGGGCTTCGGAATAATACTCCAATTGAGAAAGATATTTCGTCTTCAATTCATTTACAGATTCGACACGATCCGTCTTGTAATCTACTAGGACCAATTCTCCCTCTTCTTCAAAATATGCATCAATAATTCCCTGTACCAACACAATCTCGTCCGATTCGATCTTCGGATACACTACGTTGGCTGGCATTCCCATCACAAATGGCTGTTCTGTATAATAATTGCCATTCAGACTAGCCTGTCTCATACGCACTCCAATATTTGATTGCAAAAAGGCCAAAATATCTTTCTTCCGAATACAGGAAATCATCTTCTCAGTCATAATTCCTTTTTCCTGTATAGCAATCATTTCCTTTTGTAAAAGAGTCGCATCGTACTCCTTCGTAAAATCCAAAATTTCCATCAGTTTATGGTATGCCGTTCCACGGGAAGCACCGGTTAACATTTCATCTTCTTGAATAAATTTCGGTAACAACGGTATCACTTCTTCCTCGCGATATGCATGTTCCCCGTCATCTTCTTCGTACATCTGTTTCTTCAATTCTGATACAGAAATTTTTTGTTTGATTTTTTCTTCTTGTTGGTATGGGTAAACGTAAGAAAATTGCTCTTCTAATTGAGCCTTCACATCCGCATCATAAAGCTCTTCCGTATCCATCCGTTTCAGAATTTCTTTGGTAAGTCTGTTTCTATTTGTGTCTTCCATCTCTTGTTCAACAATATCCTCCATCGAAATTCGTTTCACTCTCATTGGAATTTCGCGGAAAAACATTGGATTTCGAAATGGTGCTGGAATGCCATAATCCTCTCGCACAGAGTCAAAACATTGATTTCGATACAACGATGCCAACAACCAATCCATTGCATCGCTCACTTTCGACAAGTTTCGATAAGGAAGCGTTGTGTCAAAATAGTTTTGTAACATTTCAACATTTTGCAATCGCTTTTCCAAATTCGAAACTCCACCTGTGAGAATCATTTTTTCCTTGGCACGAGTCATAGCCACATATAATACACGCATTTCTTCGGCATCTAATTCTGAATGAAGTTTTTGCGCAATTGCTTCTTTTAACAACGTCGTCCTTTTCGTTCTGGTTATAGGATTGATTTCTTCCATTCCAATTCCCCAATCAGAATGGTACAAAATATTGTTCGAAATGTCCCTTCTGCTGATTTGTTTTCCTAGCCCTGCAACGAACACAATCGGAAATTCTAACCCCTTACTCTTATGCATACTCATCAGGGTTACAACATCCATCTGATCATCCATAAGATTTGCCTCTCCGAAATCAATTTCATATTTTTCAATTTGTTCCATATAGCGAACAAAATTGAACAGACCTTTGTAACTGGTTCCTTCAAATGCAATTGCCTTTTCAATCAACATTTCTAGATTGGCAACACGTTGCTCACCATTCGGAAACGCACTCATATAATCCAGGTAACCACTCTCTTCCATAAGTCGCCATAACAATACGTGAATGGCAGTGTAAGGAACCATATCGCGGAATCGTTCAAACAATGCTACAAATGTCTCCAAATGTCGTTTTAATTTGTCATCTTCACCACTTTCCAAATACCCAAGCACGTTTTCATACATCGTTTTTCCGTTTGTATGACTTTGGATTAATGCCAACTCTTCCGTTGTGAAATTTCCAAATGCAGAAGTCATTACTGCAGTCAACGGAATGTCCTGCCTTGGGTTGTCCAAAATCCTCAAGTAGTTTAAGACCAACTGTATTTCATACGTCTGAAAATACCCTTCTTTCGAATTCATATATGTCGGGATGCCTGCTTGATTTAGAGCCTTTGCCAATGGTTTATTCCAATGTTTTGGACTTCTGGTCAAAATCACGATATCACTATAACGAGCTGCTCTATAGGTTCCTGTCTTCTTATCTAAAACTTGATGCTTCCCTTTCAGTTCCTTGATTCTTTTTGCAATGACATTCCCTTCTAACTCCATTCTTTGATCCGCTTTATACCCCGGCAAATCAAGCAAAAGAAGTTCCGTCTCATTATCTGGTTTTTCCTCATAATTTGCGCCAACATAAAGAGCCGCTTTGTCATCATATTCTATGCCACCTAGGCCTGCCGTCATAATTTGCTCAAACACAAAATTGGTGCTATCAAGTACTTCTCTCCTGCTTCGAAAGTTCTTGCTTAAATCGACACGTCGTTCTTTTCCCTTCTCAAAATCATACTCCTGATATTTTTTCAGGAACAATTCTGGTCGTGCCAAACGGAATCGATAAATACTTTGTTTTACATCCCCCACCATAAAGAGGTTGTAATCTCCCTTTGAGATTCCCGAGATGCTTTTCATGATTTCCTCTTGCAACAAGTTGATATCTTGATATTCATCAATCATAATTTCTGCAAATTTTTCTTGATATCCTTCTGCCACTTCACTTGGTACAAGTTTGCCATCCACCTCTTTGGTTAGTATATTGATTGCAAAATGCTCCATATCATTGAAATCAATGATATTTTTCTTTTGCTTTTCCTTTTTAAACTCCTCAGAGAATCTTTTTACCAAACTCACAAGCACTTCCACATTTTGCCCTGCTGCTTTCATGCTTGCTTGAATTTCCTCAAAAGATGTTTTGAAGTACTCCTCTTTAATTTCCTTCACTCTTTCTTTCATAGAATCTCGCAAATCTCGTACTTGTTTCTGCTTTTCTTCTGAAAATACATCCGCTTTGTTTAACGTCAACGTTTTCCACTTATAATCTTGCAATTCTGTCTGCATTTTTGTAAAGGAATCTGCTTGTGCAAATCGTTCCAAATGAGAAATATCCGACTCGAATTTTTCCTTGTAACTCAATGGTCCATCGCCAAATTCACAAATTTCAATGCAAAATTCTATCCGCCTCTTCCAATCCAAAAATTCTTTTTGCAAATCGGCTACAAGATTTTTCACAAATTCCTTTTCATTTAATTCTTTTTCGTCTAAAAGTTCGTACTGTTTTACACATTCATCCAGCCATCTCGATGGATTCGGATGACTTTCTGACGCCTTATGCAAATTTAAAATTAATGTTTCCAACTCACTGTCACTTTTCTTCGGAGAATAACATTCTACAAAGAAGAGAAATTCTGGCGTCGCATTTTGATACGCTTCCTCTAATACCAGCTTCAACACATCCTGTTTCAGCAATTCAATCTCTCCGCTTTCTCCTACCCGGACACCCGAATCCAGACCGATTCGATGGAAATTTTCTCGAATAACAGACATGCAGAATGTGTGCATGGTAGAAATATTTGCTTGATGAATCAATGCCGCTTGGCGTTGAAGATGTTCATTGTTTGGTTGTTCTTGCAATGCTTTTTCTATCGCTGCGTGGATACGTTCTTTCATTTCAGCAGCTGCTGCATCTGTATATGTCACAACCAAAAGTTCATCTACATTGATGGGTGGTTTATCATTTGTAAGGCGCTCAATAATACGTCCTACCAAGACAGTAGTTTTTCCAGAACCCGCTGCTGCGGATACTAAGAGATTGCAATTACGAAGTTCAATTACTTGCTGTTGTTCTTTTGTGAATTTATCTCCCATGTATCCACCTCCTCACGCATTTTCTCTAACGCTTTCTGTTTATCCATCTTTTCTAATTCTCGATACTGATATCCCGGCACTTTTTCCTCGAAGCCACAAACAGATTGATACCGACAATACTTACATCCCGTGTTGTCCTCCAGTTTATACGGCGCAATTTCTGCTTCTCCCTCTAGAATCTGTTTCCCAATCTTTTGAACTTGATGTTCAATATAATTTTCTACAAGCTCAAATTCTTCTGCAGTTACAACCGTATCCGTAGCTTTTATAATTCCATCTTTATCTCTTGTCACAGGTATAACTTGTGAACCCTTTGTAAAATCTCTATCCAAATGACCAATAATCGTTTCGTCATTCTGTACCAACCCCTGTGGTTTTAGACTCTTCAAAATCTCTATTTCCACCTTTTCCAAATCGTCCCGAGCTGAGACAATTGGGTCAACCGCACCATAGTAAAGAGCACCTGCCGGTACAATCTTCTTTCCAGAGGATTTCATTTCCTGTAACTCCATGGCCGCTTTCATATATACAAACAATTGAATTTGAAGACCATGACAAAGCTTGCTCCAATCAAACGCTGTGGCACTCGTTTTATAATCGACAATTTTAACGTATACATTCTCTTCGTCTTCGCAGATATCCACGCGATCGATTTTTCCGTTCAGGCGGAGTTTTCCAAGCTCTCCCAAATCTACATTTGACATGCGAAGACCTTTCAAGTAATTGAAGATCACCTCGTAACCATCTGGTATAAAATCTCCTTTTTGCAGTTGCTGTCTCATTGCCCACACAGTTCGTCTGAGTAATCTCTTTAATCGCAAAATCATGTACTCATTTCGAGCAGAACTGTACAAAATAGAATTCCCGTAATCTACAACACTTTCATCGACGCTTTGTTGTATAAATTCTTCTTGAGATTGTTCTGGCAAATCATTCCATGACCACTCACTTTTTTCGACCTTACGCGAAAATTTTTCTATTGATGAATGAAACAGTGTTCCAAAATCAGCTCCTTTGAATTGATATTCTTCACGTTCTTTCAAACGTAAACCATACTCAAGAAAATGAGAATATGCACAGTTCGAAAATGCTTCTAATCGACTCACACTATTATCCAAAACATCACCGTACAACTGTTTTGCAGTTTCTGTCGTCAATGTGTGTTCCGGTTTCTCATAAAACGCTGCTTCTAAAATGCGTTCAATCGTTCCATTCCACTCTTCTTGCTTCTTGTACCAAGCATACAGTTCTTGCCATTCTATGCTCAAACCATTCTCTCGTTGTTGCAATCCCTCAATCAAAGAAGATACTCCGCTTTGTGGCGTAAACTCTTTTTTCTTAATCTCAGAAGATACATTTTGAACACACAGCTCAGGAAATAATTTTGCAATCTCTGTTACCAAATAAGATGGTCTAGATGAATTCCCATCCGAATCACTCGCACTATACGTCAAATATACCTGATCGGTTGGTTTTGTTAGAATTAAGTACAAATAAAATTTTTGGATATATATTTTTTCTTTCATCCCAGGAGCTAGTACTCTTCCCGTTGCAGTAATCATTTGGCGATCATACTCTGTTAAGAATCCTCCTCCGGACATGTTTCCTGGAAGATTCTTGTCACTCACACCTACTAAAAACACCACTTTCACATCTTTGATACGGCTTCTTTCTACATCCCCTACCATAACTTGGTCTAGGCTTGGTGGTATCACACCTACTTTTGCTTCTTCCAGTCCTGCATCAAGTAGTTCGCAGTATTCTTTTAGCGAAATTTTTTCTTCTCCTAACAACTCCACGAACTGATCAAACAATTCCATAACTATACGGTAAACTTGTGCATACTCCTTTGCCAACGCAAGTTCACCCTCTGCTTCGAATTTTAATTGATATTCTTTCACACGCAATTGCAACTCATTTTCCATAAAGAAACTATGTAGCGCACGTGTTACGTCTAGAACGGTCTTATCTCGACTCTTAAGAACGGACATAATCGTTTCCAATCGATTCATGATTGTCTCTCGAATAAGATTGATTTCATTCAATTCTTCCACTGACATTTTTCTCGCTCTACGAACCCATTTTTCCTGCCATTTCTTATACCCGCGTATACCGAGTGCCAAAACATAGTTTTCCAACACATCCACTTCATCTCGGCTAATTCCCGCAAGCCCCGTGCGAAGATAACGAAATACACTTGCATAAGTAAAATTTTGTTCCGCCATTGCTAACAAACTTCGTATGTACTCCACACAGGAATTTAGCAAGATGCTTCTCTTGTGATCCATGAAAACAGGAATTTCGTACCTCTCAAAAATTCGTTCAATATGATTTGCATATCCATCTAATGCACTTGTAAGGATTGCAATATCCTGATATCTGCATTGTCCGGTCCGTACCAAATATCGAATTTTTTGTGCCACAAAATCCATCTCTTCACGTGGATTTTTAGCGCACCAAATCTGAATAGCATCTTGTTTATCATCAAAACTTTTATTTGAATAGCGAAACAAGTACGACTCCATAAAAGCCAGTGGTCTATTTTCTCGAAAACGATAAACTGGTTCTTCAAACAGACAAACCGGTCTTTTTACGTCCACTTTGCTCTCTTTGGCCATATGCATTAACGTATCAACCATCTGCTTACTCAAAGCAAACAATTGATACGGATTTTGATAAACAAACGGATCTTCTGATTTATCCATGGTAACGGTCACTAACACATCTTCACAAAGACACATGAGTGTGTTTAATAGTTGGTTTTGTACTGGGGTAAATCCGGTAAATCCATCCAAAACAATCACACTATCCTTCAACAATATAGATTTATGCGCAACCGAAGAAAGCACATCTAGGACTTCTTCCCCTGTAATGTACTTTTCTTTTAAATATTCTCGAAAACTTTCATAAATAACCTTAAGATCACTTAGTTTGTAACATAGATTTGGATTCTTTTTCACATGTTCCATCATTTCATCCAAGTGCTCTGGTTGTATATTGTATTGAGTAAATTCGGAAATGATGGATTTAACCTCACTTATATAACCTACTTTTCGCAGATTACTTCCTATTACCTTCAGTTCTTCGTCTTGTTCTCCTGCAATTCTTCGAATCACAAAATTCTTTCCAACATCATCTAGAATTGTGCGATGATTCTCACCAACCTCGTCAAACACGCGCTGTGCAAGTCTATGGAAACTTAAAACTTCTACATTCAAAATCCCCTTTCTAGGACTTGCCATAACAAGGTCCTTCTGTGTCTGCATGGTAAACTGCTCCGGCACCAATACAATATATTTTTTATTTGGATGTTCCAAAGATTCTTTCGTTACCCACTGATATAAATAATGGGACTTTCCTGCTCCGGAAGGTCCCATGATAAATTGTAAACTCATCTTATTCCTCCTGATTGTTCCAAGTTACAATTTGAAAATCATGACTGGTATTGGTGGATTGTTTGGCCGATTATAATAAGCACTCGCAATCACCAAATACTGTTTTCCATCTAGGTTTTTCACTGCTTCTAAAAGAGCATCTCGCTCTTCAAAACCGCTGTCTCCTCCACTGTAAATGCAAAGACTCATCATTCCACCTTTTTTGAGAAGTTTGAGTCCTTCTCGTACCGCCTTCACACTAGTTTCTTTCTTTGTTGCCAAGCTGTGGTCTCCACCTGGGAGATACCCAAAATTAAAGACAATACAGCTAACGCTCGCCTCCTGTACATATGCTCCCATCTTCACATGACTTTCCAAATGTACTTGAGCACGTTTTGCAACACCTGCTTTTTCCAACCGCTCTTTTGTATGTGCAATTGCCTCTTCTTGAATATCAAAAGCAAGGACCGTTCCAGTGTCACCTACGAGTTCACACAATAACAACGTATCATTTCCATTTCCTGCTGTTGCATCAATACACAAGTCCCCCTCCTTCACATGTTCACGGATAAAATGATGACACCACTCTGTAATCTGATAACGCTTCATACTTTCTACTTCACTTTCTCGTAAATTTCTGCCGGCACATAACCTTGTACAAAAATACCGTCTTCACGATATTCTTCCTGCAACAATTCTCCATACTTACGAATCATCTGTATCTTTCCAGCTTCTGCATAATCATATACTTTTTCAATCAATACTTTTTGTCCTCGGAGAACCTCTTCAATCACTTCTTGTAATTCATCAAGACCATCTCCGTGTTTCGCTGAAATTCTCACGATATGGTCTGCATGAAAATCACGCAAAATAATTTCACCTGTTATTTTATCTTGCTTATTAAAAGCCGTAATAATCGGTTTGTTCTTCACTTCCAAGTTTGTAAGTGTCTCATACACAATATGCATTTGCTCATCTACTTGTGGATTGGATGCATCCACCACATGTAAAATCATATCCGCATATTTTGCTTCTTCTAAAGTGCTTCGAAATGCCTCAATCAAATGATGTGGCAATTTACGAATAAATCCAACTGTATCAGTAAGTAACACTTCTTGCTTGCTCGGAAGTTTCAAATTTCGAGTCGTCGGATCAAGGGTTGCAAACAACTTATCCTCCTCTAAAACGCCCGCTCCTGTCAATGTGTTTAACAACGTGGATTTTCCTGCATTGGTATATCCCACAATTGCAACAACCGGAATCTTATTTCGACTTCTCTGCTCCCTTGTCACTTCTCTGTGTCTCTTCACATCTTTTAATTCGCGATTTAATTGAGCAATTCGGTCTCGAATCAATCTTCGGTCCATTTCCAATTTCTTTTCACCTGGACCTCTTGTTCCTATACCACCACCAAGTCGCGAAAGTGATTTTCCTAAGCCAGTCAATCTGGATTGTCGGTATTTTAGTTGAGCAAGCTCTACTTGAATCTTTCCTTCATTGGTAGATGCTCTTCCCGCAAAAATATCTAGAATAATCAAAGTACGATCCATTACTTTCGTATCTAATGCATCTTCCATATTTCCCAATTGAATCGGCGAGAGTTCATCATCACAAATAATACCCGTTGCTTCTGTTTCCCATAAAAGATCTTTGATTTCCTCTAATTTCCCTTTTCCTACATAGGTACCTGGATGAATCTGATCCAAATTTTGAATCACTCTTCCTACCGTCACGGCACCTGCTGTTGCCACTAACTCTTCTAATTCATCCAATGATTTTTCCGTATCATCGTGATCACTTGTACTGACGCCAACTAGGATTACTTTTTCTTTTGTCTCTCTTGTATCAATCATTTCTGCCATATATCTTCCTACCTTGTTTCCAAAAAATCCGATTCTCGTTTTAATCGTGTATCCTCTGGATAGTCTTTCTCATAGTTCTTCATTTCTTTTTTTGCAGCATCCCAATCTCCGGATTTTTCATAGGCAACAATCAAGTTGTATCTCGTTTCTTGTTTTAACTCTTCTGAGATTTTCTCATCCTCTAAGGCCTTCTTGTATACCTCAATTGCTTCTTTATATTGCTCTGTCTCTATGTAACACGCTCCTAAGAAATCACAAAACACGGAATCTTCTTTTGTTCCTTCTTTTGCCGCTTCTTTCAAACATTCCATTGCAGTCTCATATTCTTCTAATTCAAAACATGCAATCCCTTTTCCATAATAGGCTTTATCCAAATTTTTTCCTTTTTCAATATCTTTTTCAAAGCACGCTCTTGCTTCCTCGTATTTTTCTTCTTCAAGAAATGCCTTTCCTTCTTTTACATTTCCTGCACATCCGCATAACACAATCGCAATTGCTATCACTGTAATTATTCTTAGTTTCTTCATAATTAGAGCTCCTTATACTTTTCTTTATAATGTTTGGCAATCCATTTTTTCGCTCTGTATAACTTACTATACAGAACTCCTTTTGATATCCCAAGCACCTCAGCTGTATCTTCATGAGACATCCCCAAACAATAAATCGACTTTAAAATATGATACCACATTTCATTTTCGACATATAATTGTTGCATCAATTCTGCCCAAAATGCCTTTTTCTCACTTTCATTCTCATCAAGCAGATATGACTCCTCTGCGCTTTCTACCAAAATACTCGTATCAGTTAGCGTATCAACACTTTCTCCTTCTCGTTCTTTCTTCGTATCTCGCAACCAATTATAGGACAAATTTTTCGCTGCGGTTATCAAATAAGCCTTCACATATTCTGTCTGAATTTTATCCATGCGAAGATACAATGCAAAGAATACCTTCTGTGTAATATCCTGTGCTTCTTGTTCGTTTTTCGTGTAATACAAACTGATTTTATACACATCATTTCGGTATTGTTGATATAGTTTTTCGAACTCTTCCTCTTTTCTCCTATCGCAACTCATACATTGAACCTCTGTGATAATTTTCCCATATGTGCATATTATATCATAAGATTTTTCTTTCACAAATACCTGTTTTTTTCAACTTGTCAATAAATGTTGAATTGTGTATAATGGAGTAAATTATTAAAAAATTATAAACTTTTTGTAGTCTAGGAGGATTTTCATGTTTCGCAATAGACCGGATGGACGTAGGGTGAAGAACGTTGATCCCTTACAGCTAATCACATCTTACATTATGAAGCACCGCTATGATGCGATGAATATGTATGAAGATACATTTGCATGTGAAGTGTGGGATGAATATATAAAAGAAAAAGAAGCTGAAGGTATTAAAATGAGCTACATGCACATTTTAATCGCTGGTGTAGTCCGCATGTTGGCACTCAAGCCAAGATTGAATCGCTTTGTCATGAACGGTCACATCTATGCAAGACCTAAAATTTGGGTGAGTTTCGTTGTACATCCTGAATTGCATGAAGACAGCTGTGGTACTACTATTAAGCTTTGCTTCGAAGGAACCGAAACGATTCTCGAAATCGCAGAAATCCTCAATGCTGCCATTGAAAAAGAGACTACAAATAGAGTCGCTGAAAACGGTACGGACAAATTGGCCCGTTTATTAACTTCCATCCCAGGTCCAATCTTATCCTTTGTAGTAAATACGTTGATGTGGATGGACAGACACAACCTCTTACCGAAGAAAATCATTGAGCTGAGTCCTTTCCATACATCCTTCTTCGTAACAAACCTAAAATCGTTGGGAATTAATTTTGTCCATCATCATACATATGATTTCGGAACCACCGGACTCTTCTTCTCTATGGGAAAAGAAAAAATGATTCCGGTCGTTCACAAAGGCGAAATCATTCAACAAAAACATATGGGCTTTAGTTTAGTATCCGATGAACGTTTTTGCGATGGCTTGTATTTTGCGATGGCCTTGCGCGATTTGCGTAAGATTATGAGAAACCCATCCGTTTTAGAAAAACCATTAGAAAAGAAAGTAGAAGATACAAAATAATGGAAACAAAAAAATCGTTAGTTCTCTAACGATTTTTTATTTTACAATTCTTCAATCTGCCAATCAATCGGCTCCACCCCATGGGATTCTAAAAATCGATTTGTCTGACTAAATGGCTTGCTTCCAAAAAATCCTCGATAGGAAGATAACGGACTTGGATGTGGTGCCTCTAACACCAAATGTTTTGGATTGTTAAGCATCTTCTTTTTCATTTGCGCAGGTTTTCCCCAAAGAATAAATACGATTGGCCGTTCTTGCTCGTTTAATGCACGAATCGCAGCATCTGTAAACTCTTCCCAACCGATTCCTCGATGAGAGTTGGCTTGATGCGCACGCACAGTCAATACCGTATTCAACAAGAGGACTCCTTGCTTCGCCCATTTTTCTAAATATCCATGGCTCGGAATCTTACACCCCAAATCATCTTGTAACTCTTTATAAATGTTCACAAGCGATGGCGGGATTTCCACCTCGGGTTTCACCGAAAAGCAAAGACCATGCGCCTGATGCTCTCCGTGATACGGATCCTGTCCCAAAATCACTACTTTCACTTTGTCTAACGGTGCAAAATGAAATGCATTAAACACATCATCTGCAGGTGGAAAAATCTGTCTCGTCTGATATTCCAGATTTACAGTCTCAAAAAGTTTTTTATAATAAGGTTTTCCAAATTCTCCTTTTAAGGCATTCAGCCATTCACCACTTATTGCCGGCATGGTTCCTCCTTACATTCTTACAGAAACACCTTTTTCTCGTAAGTATTGCTTCACTTCTTTAATTTCTAATTCTTTAAAATGGAATAGAGATGCTACCAATGCCGCATCCGCTTTCCCTTCTGTAAAGGCATCGTAAAAATGTTCCAAGGTTCCTGCTCCTCCAGAAGCAATTACCGGAATAGACACGCTCTCTGAAATAGTTCTCGTAAGTTCCAAATCATATCCCGCTTTGGTTCCATCACAATCCATACTCGTCAGCAGAATTTCTCCTGCTCCAAGCGCTTCTACCTTTTTTGCCCATTCAACCGCATCGATTCCCATATCAATGCGACCACCATTCTTATAAATATTCCAGCCACTTCCATCTGCTCTTCTTTTTGCATCAATGGCAACTACAACACATTGGCTTCCAAATTTTTCTGCCGCCTCGCGAATCAATTCCGGGCGATTAATAGCTGCTGAATTCACAGAGATTTTATCTGCACCTTCTCGCAACAATGCTTTGAAATCATCGACTGTTCGAATTCCTCCGCCTACCGTAAATGGAATAAATACATTCTTTGCGACTTCTCGCACCATATCAATTACAGTTTGTCTCGCATCTGACGATGCTGTAATATCTAAAAACACAATTTCGTCTGCACCTGCTTCGTCATACGCCTTCGCGATAGCAACTGGGTCTCCTGCATCCACAAGGTTCACAAAATTGACCCCTTTAACAACACGACCTCCATGCACGTCCAAACAAGGAATAATTCTCTTGGTAAACATGTCTGTTCCTCCTAGCTAAGTTCCACAAAGTTTTTCAAAATTTCCAGACCTACCTCGCTGCTCTTTTCCGGATGAAATTGGCACGCGAACACATTGTCTTTTTCTACAGATGCGTGAATATTCACACTATAATCTGTAGTCGCCTTTACAATTTCTTCTTCCTCAGCTTTCAAATAATAGGAATGAACAAAATATACATAAGACTGTTCTTTCAGTCCTTTAAACAATCTGCCACCATTTTGTAAATGCAAAGAATTCCATCCCATATGCGGAATTTTCAAATCATCCTTTTCTGGAATTCGAAGAATCTCTCCTTTCAAAATGCCAAGCCCCTCTACACCCGGAGTCTCGTCACTTCTTTCAAACAGCAATTGTAGCCCTAAGCAAATCCCCAAAAACGGGGTTCCCTTTTCTACAACTCGATGAATGATTTCATCCAACTTATATTTCTTAAGATTTGCCATTGCATCACCAAATGCGCCAACACCTGGTAAAATAACCTTGTCCGCATTTAGTATTTCTTGTGGGTCTTTTGTAATCACTACTTCTGCCCCTAATTTTTGCAATGCTTTCTCTACACTCTTAATATTTCCTGCATCATAATCTATAATTGCAATCACGTTTTGCCTCCTATTTTAAGTCCAACTCAAACCAAAAAGCGACTCCATTGTCATAGTTTACCACACCATACTCTTGTTGAAAAGACTTCATAATCGCTTTTACAATAGATAGCCCGATTCCATGTCCGCCATATTCTCTTGTCCGCGCCTTATCCACCTTATAGAACTTGTTCCAAATATGCTCGATGTCTTCTTCTGGAATAGGGCTTCCTGTGTTAAACACTGTAATGCGAGCTTTTTCTCTCACTGTGTCTCGTTCTACTTTTATTTCAATTCTATTTTCATCCTTCACATGATTTAATGCATTACTCAAATAATTGCGCAAAACTTGTTCAACCTTATACTCATCTCCCCAAACATAGATTGGCTCCTCTGTTTGCAGCCTTACATCCACTTCTTTTTGCTGAATGAGAATCTGGTTACTCTGTATAATTCCTTGAATCAATTCCACAATATCAAATCGCTCAAACATAACTTCTTCTTCCCCAAATTCCAATTCATTTAAGGCGAGCAAATTTCGAACCATCTGATTCATCTTATTTGCCTCATCCAAAATTACGTCGCAATAATACTCTCTGCTCTGTGGATCTTCCGAAATCCCTTCTTTCAAGCCTTCCGCATATCCTTGAATCAATGCAATTGGCGTCTTTAATTCATGAGAAACATTTCCGATAAATTCGGTTCTCATAAGTTCCATCTTTTCTCTCTTTTCAATATCTTTTTGCAACTCATAATTGGCATTCTTTAACTCTGAAACTGCCTGCTCAAGTTGTTCTGACATTTGATTAAAGTTTTCGCCCAATATACCTATTTCATCGTTTCCACCACTTGTATATTTAGCATCAAATTCCAAGTTCGCCATACGCTTTGACAAACGGGTTAATTCTAAAATCGGATTGGTAATTCTCTTCGAAAAATACCACACAAAAAGAGTTCCAATTCCAATTGCTACCAACGTCGTATAAATCAAAAATTCATTCGAAATCGCCACGCTTTCTCGAATACTTTCTATCGGGCTTCGAAGAAGAAACAATTTGTCATCTCCTAAACTTCCCCACATTTCAATATATTCTCCACCACCCAAAACGTCTGCAGCACTATGAATTTCATATTCATCACTACTTTTTAGCAGTTTTCCTTTCGTTTGGTTCTTATTTAAAAGATAACCCATTAATTGCCCATACAGTTCTTGTACTTTTTTCGGATTCTGTGTGGTGCTCATGACTTCATGTCCATCGTTTGTCATGACTACCAATGATAAGTTTCCGATTTCCACTTCTTTGTTTAACCGGTCAATCGTACTTTGTTTTGTCAAAGTTCCTCTCTTGTTTGCCCGATTCAATTGGTTGTAAACACGAACCAAATTGTTCTGTTTATTACGCACATAGAAATCATCCAAAAACCAACTATTTATGATAATTGAAATAACTAATACCGAACTGACGATTACGATAAAGATCGTTGCAATTTGTCTTCGGATTGATTTTTTCATTCTTCCACCTCAAATTTATATCCCATTCCCCAGATGGTCTTAATATAATTTCCTTTCTCCCCCAGTTTGCTACGCAATTTCTTCACATGCGTATCGATGGTTCGCGCATCTCCGAAATAATCATAATTCCAAACATGATTTAATATTTTTTCTCTTGATAACGCAATTCTCTGATTTTCTATAAAATAGATTAGAAGTTCAAATTCCTTAATACTCAACTCGATACTTTGTCCATCAATGGTTACCATGTGAGCTGTCTTGTTAATCACAATTCCACCGGCATCTATGACTTCCTCATCCGTTCCACTCTTTGTACGCTTCAAAAGTGCCGCTACTCTCGCCACTAAAATTTTAGGGCTAAACGGCTTTGTAATATATTCGTCTACACCAAGGTGAAAACCTTTCAATTCATTCCACTCTTCCGCTCTGGCAGTCAACATCACAATCGGAACCTTTGATTCTTCTCGAATTTCTTTGCAGACCTGCCATCCGTCCATTCGTGGCATCATCACATCCAGGATAATGAGGTCGATGTTCTTATCTTCATAAAACAAATCCATTGCTTCTACGCCATCTGCTGCTTCTAATATTTGATATCCTTCTCTCTCTAAGAAATCACGGATTAATTTTCGCATTCTGCTCTCATCATCTACGATTAGAATCTTTGTTTTTTCCACGTAACCCACCTCGTTTATTTTCATTTTTTCTCACTCTAACAAACATTTATGTTAATTTTGTGTCTTTATTATACTATCTTTTCTTTGACAAACCTAGTTCTTTTATGAAGTTATGAATTTAATAAATAAAAAAAGTAATCAAAGCAGGTTCTCCCATTTCGATTACTTTTCTTTTTACTTTCCCAATGGACCTGAGGGGAATCGAACCCCTGTCCGAAAGCCCATCCATCAAGGCATCTCCCATCACAGTCATTATTTTAACATTCCCTCTATCCATCGCCTAATGACAGGCTATAGACTTTAGTAGCTTCATAAATTCTTCCATTTCCTCAAAGCTTTGGAAACGAAGTGCCTCACCTCGTTGAAGCCGGCACCTTAGGCAGTGAGCGACCTAAGACCGACTGCTACCACTAGGCAGCGTACGCTAAATTTTTGTTTGCGTTTAATTTTAAAATACGGATTGTTACGCGGTCCCGCCCCGCAGATGGCTTCCTCAACTTCAAAACCCCCGTCGAAACCAGTACAAGCCCCAATGACTATCTGGTCCGCAAACGTAGTTGAATTATATCTGATGGACTCACCCTTGTCAAGGCTCTATAAATCAATAAATTCCTCTGCATATTTTGATGCAACTGCACCGTCAGCTACTGCTGTTACAATCTGACGAAGTGGTTTTTGACGCATATCCCCTACTGCAAACACACCTGGGATATTCGTTCTTGTCGTTTCATCTGCCACAACATAGCCTGCGTCATCCAATGCAACCTGCCCTTTGATTAAATCTGTGTTTGGAATATTTCCAATGGCAACAAACACGCCATCACAAGCTACTACTTGAACCGTATCATCTTTTCGACTCTTCACCTTAACACCTGTCACAAATTCATCTTCTAGAACCTCAATTACTTCACTGCTCCATAAAAATTCAATATTCTCTGTTCTTTCGAGTGATTCCATATATGTTTTCGATGCACGCAACTCGTCTCTACGATGTACTAAGTATACTTTCTTACAGATCTTCGCAAGGAAAATCGCATCTGCAACAGCCGTATTTCCTCCACCTACGATCACGACCGTCTTATCGCGATAGAACATTCCATCGCAAGTTGCGCAATAAGAGATTCCTCGTCCACGCAAATTTCTTTCATTTTCCAATCCCAACTCCCTTGGAAATGCTCCCAATGCAAGAATGACCGTTTTTGCTTCAAAAGTGTCCTTTGCAGTATGAATCAATTTGGGGTTTTTATCCAATTCTACACTTTTCACTTCTGCCAACTTTGTTTTTACGCCAAAACGTTCTGCACCCTTTTTCATCTGCATACCAAGTTCAAAACCATTGATGCCATCCACAAATCCCGGGTAATTTTCTACAATTTCTGTTGTAGCCATCTGTCCGCCAGGTGCGAATTTCTCGATTACCAGCGTGCTGAGATTTGCTCTTGCCGCATAGAGCGCTGCACAATATCCACCCGGACCTCCTCCGATTATAACTACATCATAACAATTATTTTCCATGGTATTCTCCTATTCTACTCCGTTTTCACTGAGCCATTCTTCCAACTCTTCCATTGACATTGCCCCTACAAATGTTGCTCTTGGCTCTTCATCTCCAGCAAACAATTTCAATGTCGGGATACTCATTACGCGATATTTTTGTGCCAATGGCGTTGCCTCGTCCACATTTACTTTTACTACTTTCAACTTGCCTTCCCATTCTTCTGCTAATCCTTCCAATGTTGGGGCGAACATTTTGCATGGCATACACCAATCTGCATAGAAATCTACCAATACTGGCAACTCCGCTTGTAATACCTCTTGTTCAAAATTTTGTCCTGTAATTTTTAACATATCTTTCCACTCCTTTTCTTTACTCTAACATCGTTAAAAACTCTTCTTCTGTAATAATCGGAATTCCAAGTTCCTTTGCTTTTTTATTCTTTGATGAGGTGGAATTCACATCATTATTAATCAAATAATTCGTCTTTGCCGTAACAGAGCCTGTCACTTTCCCACCTTTACTCTCAATGACCTCTTTCACTTCATTTCGATTTGCAAAATGCTCTACACTTCCTGTGATAACAAAGGTCATATTTTCAAAAATCTGCTCTTCTTTATTTGTTTCCTGTGGAATAATCAATTCACTCAAAAGTCTTTCCAACTCTTCCACATGCTTTTCTTCCGCAAAATATTCCACATAAGCTTTTGCGATGACTGGACCGATTCCAGACACATTGCTCAGTTCCTCTTCTGTTAAGTGTATCATCTTCTCAACGTCATAATGAAATTCTTTGCAAATCACCTTTGCATTTGCAAGACCAATGTTTGCAATACCTAATCCGTAAATCAAACGCGGTAATGTTGTTACCCTTGATTTTTCCACACTCTTTTGCAAATTGATATAAGACTTTTCTCCAAAACCTTCCATGCTCTTAATTTCTTCTTCATATTGTTCCAAATGGAAGATATCTGAATATACATTTATAAAACCTTTTGCAATAAACTTTTCTAATGTTGCCTCTGAAAGTCCATCGATGTTCAATGCGTCTCGGCTGACAAATAATGCAAATGATTTCAAATGTTTTGCACCACATTCCTCATTGGTACAGTAAAGTGCTTTTGCATCACTAACTTGTCGAATCTCTGTCTTTCCATGACACACAGGACATTCGGTAGGAATATCTTTCACACCACTTCTTGTCAAATTGGAAGCAATCTGCGGAATGATCATATTTGCTTTGTATACTTCTATCTTATCACCAATTCCGAGTTCCAATTCCTCCATAATACTAATATTATGAACGCTGGCCCTGCTTACAGTTGTTCCTTCCAATTCTACCGGTTCAAAAATCGCAACCGGATTAATAAGTCCTGTTCTGGAAGGACTCCACTCAATTTCTAGAAGTGTGGTCTCTCGAATTTCATCCGCCCATTTAAAAGCAAAAGAATCTCTTGGAAACTTTGACGTTCTTCCCAGCGATTGTCCATATGCAATATCATCATATACTAGCACCAAACCATCTGACGGAAAATCATTATGTTCAATCTGTTTTGCAAAATACGCTACTTTTTCTTCAATCGTATCTGCAGTAACTTCATACCCTTCTACGACATCAAACCCTTGCTCTTTCAACCACTGCATTTGGAATATTCTTGAATTGTGAAATTCTACATTTTCTGCTTTCACCAAAGAAAATGCAAAAAACTGTACATTTCGCTTCGCTGTAATTTCATTGTTTAATTGACGTACTGATCCGCTGCAAAGATTTCTTGGATTTTTATATTTTGCATCCACATCTTCGATTTCTTCGTTGATTTTTTCAAAATCCGAATAACCAATGACTGCCTCTCCTCGTAAAATCAGTTCTCCCTGATAAGCGATTCGAAGCGGTAGATTTTTGAAGGTCTTCGCATTGTTTGTAATAACCTCTCCAACTTCTCCATTTCCTCTGGTTACTGCTTTCTCTAATACTCCATTGCGATAAGTCAACACAATGGTAAGACCATCTAACTTCCAAGAAAGAAATGCTGTTTGCTCACCTAAGAACTCCTTCAATCGTGAAATTTCCTTTGTCTTATCTAATGATAACATTGGTTTTTCATGACGTTCCTTTGGAAGTTCACTTAACACTTCGTATCCCACATTGGCCGTTGGACTGTTTGTCATCACAATTCCCAGCTCGTCTTCTAATGCAAGCAGCTCATCGTAAAGCTTATCATATTCGAAGTTACTCATAATTTCCGTCGCTTCTTGGTAATATGCTTTCGATGCTTTATTTAAAATCTCTACCAATTCTTGCATGCGCTGTTTGTTCTGTTCCATCTTCTATCCTCACTGTCTCATTTGAAGAATCTTTAATCAATTCATAGAGCCTCGCAATCTCTTCTTCTGTTACCTTTCGCATCTCACCCGGTTTCAAATTCCCCAACTCAATATTCATCACACGAATTCGTTCTAATCGAGTCACCTTGTAACCCAAGTATTCACACATCCGTCGGATTTGTCGATTCAATCCCTGTGTCAACACAATGCGAAACTTATATTTCCCAATCATTTCAACTTCACATTTTCTTGTGACTGTATCTAAAATCGGGATTCCATTTGCCATTTTCTCAATAAACTCCGATGTAATCGGCTTATTTACCGTTACCTTATATTCTTTTTCATGCTGATTTCCGGAACGCATCATTTTATTAATGATGTCTCCATTATTGGTCATCAAAAGTAATCCTTCCGAATCCTTATCCAATCGCCCAATATAAGTAATTCTGGTTGGATAATCCAAAAAACGAATAATATTATTCTTCTCTTTTTTCTCTTCTGTACAAACAATCCCTACTGGTTTATTCACTACCAAAAGCACCATTTCATTTTTCGGCTGAATCTCTTTCTTCCCTACTCGCACGATTTGTGACTCCGAAATTTTCATGCCCATCTCGGCACGCTTTCCATCTACCGTCACTTTTCCGCTTTCAATCAGTCGATCAGCTTCTCTCCGAGAACAAACCCCTGCTTCGCTTAAATATTTATTCAAACGTATTTCCATACCTGCTCCTATTGTTTAAAATATGCTGTCATAAAGGCAACGAATCCCTTATAATCCTCCACACCCATTGTCTCTCTGCTCGAGTGCATTGCCAATAGCGGAATGCCAATGTCTACTGTACGAATCGGAAGCATTGCCGAAGCGATTGCCCCCAAGGTTCCCCCGCCTGCCATATCCGAATGGTTGACAAATTTCTGATATGGAATTCCCTCTTTTTCACAAATCTGTTGCACAACACCTATCGCTTCGCTATCCGTAGCATAACTTTGCGATGATGCTTCTTTAATCGAGAAACCACGATTGATTACATTTCGGTTTGTCAGATCATATTTTGACGCATAGTTTGGGTGAAATGCATGACTAACGTCTGCTGAAATCATCAAACTCTCTTCCAATGCATTTGCAAAATCCATTCTGGTGAAATGAAGTGAATCATATATTTTTTCTAAAATGACATTCAACAAAATAGATGCCGCACCTTGTTTACTTCTGCTTCCAATCTCCTCGTGGTCAAAGATAATCATCATATTCAAACCTTGACTTCTAGTTCCTTTCGTAATCCCTTCAATCAACGCTTGGGATGAACTCAAGTTATCCAATCTTGGCGCTGAAATAAATGCATCTTCCATCCCCACTAAAGTTGCTTTGTCTGTATTGTAAATAGTTAATTCATAATCTAAAATTTCATCAACATTTACATCTAGTTCCTTTGCCAAGTAGCTCATAAATGTTTGTGTTTCCATCTGCTCAGAATCCACTCCATAGATTGGCACCATGTCTACCTGTTTTTTCAATTCCACCCCTTTGTTGACTTCACGATTGAAATGAATCGCCAAATTTGGAATCATTAATATCGGCTTTTTGAAATCGACTAAACGAACGTCTGGATGAAATACATCATCTGATTTCAAAACCACACGTCCAGCCACAGATAATGGTCGGTCCATCCAAGTCGAAAGAATCGCTCCTCCATAAGTTTCCGTATTTAATTGCAAGTATCCTCCCTGTTTCATTTCCGCATTTGGTTTGATACGAAATCCTGGAAAATCACCATGCGCAGCTGCAATTCGAAATCCTTCTTCTGGTTGAAAATCTGATCCTACAGTAAATGCAAAAATGGTGGAACCATGATGTGTCAAAAAATAGTTCCCACCTTTTTCGAGTGTCCAACTTTCTTTCAACGAAAGTTCTTGAAATCCATTCGCTTCCAGTTGTTTTTTTGTCGCTTCTATTGTATGAAACTGTGAAGTTGCGTTCTCTATAAATTGAAATAATTTTTCTATCTTTTTCATGCTATTTTCTCCCTGTTATTACACTTTTCATCATACTGTTTTGCCACGCAAAAGTCAACGTTTCGCAAAAACAGAATGTATTTTTTCCAAGTATCTGTTATACTATAAAATATGGTAATATAATTTCAATATTAGAAGTATTTTATACAAAGGAGGTCCATGCATGATTGCTTTATCACTGACAGAAGTCAAAGAATGCATGTCAAAATTATTATTATCAGAAACATTTGATTCGTTTCTGTTTGTGGAGGGTGAAGTCACCACTTTTAATACCTTTCATATAGACGGCTATCTACACAAAGAATTCTATGCCGAAAATGAAATCCCCAAGTTAGATTATTCTCTTTGGAAAGATATGCGCGAACATTTCTTTTCTCTTATCAAAGGGAAAAAGACACCACTCAATTTCAAATTTGTCCTCGGTTTATCCGAATCAAATATCGAGAAACTAATTCAGCAACAGGGTCTGGATTTCGAGTTGGAAGATGTTCGTGGATTATACATAAATCTCAAATTTGACGGTCAAAAATTACAATGTGTGACTGGCACAGCCATGACAATTTTCACAATGGACAAAACCTTAGAACAAGCTTGGGATATCATGGTTCAGAAATTCTTCAAACAGAAAGAAATTGCATTTGAATTATTATAAATATTCTTGTACAAATGTCAAAAAGCTATTTGCCGCGTTTGGCAGATAGCGCCCTTTCTTGGTGATCATAGCAATCTTCCACGGAAAATGTGGTCGAATCGGAATAGATACCAAATCTTCTGTTTGAAACTGTTCTAGCATCGGCGCAGGCATAATCCCAACACAATTACCATACGTAATGACATCCAAAATAAAGTTCGGCATCATACTCTGATAACTAATATCCGGTACAAATCCCTGTTCCTGACACATCTGCACAAATGTATTATAAAGAGTGTTATTTTTGTTATAGGTAATAATCTCCACTCCTTGTAACTGCTTAATATGTACATTTTCCTTCCTTGCAAACCTGTGATCTTTTCTCACCAAAACGCAAACTTCATCCTGTATAATCGGAGTGATATTAAGATGACATGTTTCCTCTAATGGAAGCATAACTAATCCAATGTCTGCTTTCCCCTCTAACACATCTTGTGCAGTCAAACGAGAACCTCTTTCACTAATCGTAATTTTAATACCCGGATACATTTTTCGATATTCAGTAACCAATTTTGGAAAATACAGATCTAATATTACACCTGGACTGGATATATGAATTTCTCCTACTTTAGATTCTTTTATATCTTGCATATGACGATAAATATCTTCATGCTGTTCTATCAATCGGCTTCCATATACGAGCAATGCTTCTCCTGCATCCGTGAGCGCAAAGGATTTCGTACTTCGAATAATTAACGGCATGTCTAATTCTTTTTCCAAGTTTTTAATACATCTGGTTAAAATGGGTTGTGTCACAAACAAATGCTCTGCTGCTTTGGAAAAGCTCTTACATCTGGCAACTTCCAAAAAATATTTTATATGTTGAATATCCATAACATTACCTCCGTTTTTATATTTCAATTATAACAAAAAGACATAAACAATCAACCATTTATGAATTTGTCTTATATGTTTATTCTTTTTACAATATAAACAAAAGAAAATATTGGAGGATGAAAATATGTCAGCAACTTCTATTATTTCACTGGTAGGCATTATCGTGGGCTTGGTCGCTCTGATTGTTTTTGCTTACCGTGGACATTCCATCATTTGGGTTGCACCAGTATGTGCTCTAATCGTCGCACTTTTCGGCGGTGCTAACCTACTAGACTCCTACTTGGGAGACTATATGCAAGGAACTGCCGGTTACATCGTGTCATGGTTCCCAGCATTTTTCTTGGGAGCTGTATACGGAAAAATTATGGACCGCACAGGTTCTGCCCGTTCTTTGGCAAACAAGTTAGTTTCTTTGATTGGTTCCAAATTTGCAATTTTAGCAGTCGTTCTTCCTTGTCTACTTATGACATACGGAGGAATCTCACTTTTTGTAGTAGTATTTGTAATCTACCCAATGGGATATGCCATCTATCGCGAAGCAGATTTGCCACGTCAATTGCTTCCTGGAGCAATCGCCTTCGGTGCTTTTGGAATTACAATGACCGCGCTTCCTGGTTCACCACAGATTCAAAACTTGATTCCGACTACATATTATGGAACAACCGCTACTGCTGCTCCGCTTATGGGCTTAATTGCTGCTATTTTGATTGGTGTTCCGGGATACATATATTTGGAATGGCGCGCAAAAAACGCACGCAAGAAAGGTCTGCATTTTATAGAAGACCCAAAACACGTAGAAGCATCTACAGAAGGAAAAGAACAACCAAAATGGCACTGGTTATGCGGATTACTTCCATTGCTTGTAGTTGTTTTGATGCTCAATGTTCTTCCGGGTTTACTGGAAAAATATAAAAATATCAAATTAGAATCTAGTGAATCCATTATTATCGCTTTAATTGCCGGAATTCTTGTGGTTTGCTTAATGAACGCACATCAATTAAAACAATTGCTCCCAGCTATCAACGAAGGAGCAAATGGTTCCCTGAGCGCAATTATGAATACTGCCTGTGCTGTAGGATTTGGTTCCGTAGTAAAAATCGTTCCTGGATTTGCTTTATTAAAAACAGCCATGTTAAATATGCCTGGCTCTATTCTATTCTCAGAGGCAGTTGCGGTTAATGTGCTGGCAGGTGCCACGGGTTCTGCTTCCGGAGGTATGTCCATTGCATTAGACACGTTAGGTGCTCAGTACTTGGAAAAGGCTGCAGCAATTGGCTTAAGTCCAGAATACTTACACCGTATTGCTTCACTTGCTTCCGGAGGACTTGATACCTTGCCACACAATGGCGCAGTACTTACACTACTCGCAGTTTCTAACTGTAAACACAAAGAATCTTACTTAGATATCTGTGTGACATCTTGTATCATCCCAGTAATCGCTTCCTTACTTTTGGGACTTGTATGGGGACTATTTATTTAATGACAAAAGGGAATGCTTCGGCATTCCCTTTTTGATTGCTTTTTATTTATTTTGCAAGTAATAGCATAATCTCATTGCTTCTCTTAATAAATTCTGTCATTTCCTCTGGACTTAATGGTTTATTACTAAGCAATGCCAAATCATATAATTGTTTGCAGAACAATGCAGTGTGTTCTCCATCTTTGTGCTCCAACACATATTTTACAAGTGGATGATTTGCATTTAATACCAATGTCACATCTGTTCCAAACATACTAGGGTCCATCCCCATCATTCCATACATCTTCATCATATCTTGCATACGGCGGGATTCTTCTGAAAGAGTCATCATAGATGCCACATTTTCATTCTTTAACTTTTCTACTTTTACATCTAAGTTCTCTTTTTCCAAAGCTTTTTTGAAAATTTCTGTCAAAGTCTCTGTATTTGTCTTGAAAGTTTCTTCTTCGTCTTCTCCTACTTCTTGCTTAAATGTCTCTGTCAAATCTGCGTCAATACGTTGGAACTTCACATTTTCATTTCTCTGCTCCAATTGACTGATAAATGGAGTATCAATATTGTGTGTGAGAATCACCGCATCCATTCCTTCTGCTTTGAACATGTTGATATATTGACTTTGTTGTTGCTCATCTGTCACATAATAGATTGTAACTTCTTTGGCTTCTTCATTGCCATTTTTCTCTACACATTCTTTGAGTGTCAAGTACTTATGCTCCAAGTTTTTGAATAGCATATAGTCACTCATCTTATCACAGAACTTATTGTCTTTCAGACAACCAAACTTGATGAATGGGCTAATATCATCCCAATAGCTTTCATACGTTTCTTTGTCGGTCTTGCACATTCCAGAAAGTTTGTCCGCCACTTTCTTTGAAATATACTCAGAAATCTTATTTACAAATCCATCATTTTGCAATGCACTACGAGATACATTGAGCGGCAAATCCGGGCAATCAATAACTCCTTTTAATACCATCAAGAATTCTGGAATCACTTCTTTGATATTATCTGCAATGAATACTTGGTTGTTATATAACTTAATCTTTCCTTCTACTGAATCATACTCTGTATTGATTTTTGGAAAATAAAGAATACCTTTTAAGTTAAATGGATAGTCCATATTCAAATGAATCCAGAACAAAGGCTCTTTGTAATCCATAAATACTTTGCGATAAAATCCAATATAATCATCCTTATCACATTCGTTTGGATGCTTCGCCCAAAGTGGAGTGGTGTCATTTAATGCAACCGGACGTTTATTGATTTTTACTTTTTCTTCTGTTTCATCCTCTTCATGAATATGCTCTACTACTACATCGTCTTCCGTCAATTCGTCAGCTGGAATCGTCTCATATTCTTGCTCTGCATTCTCCTTTGAAAGGTAGATTGGCACTGGCATAAAGGAACAATATTTTTCAATTACTTCTCGCACTCGGTACTCGTTTGAAAATTCAACACTGTCTTCATTTAAAAAGAGTGTGATGGAGGTTCCAACTATCTCTTTTTCTCCTTCTTCCATGTCATATTCAGTTCCACCATCACAGGTCCAATGCACCGGAGTAGCTCCTTCTTTGTAAGACAAGGTATCTATATGCACCTCATCCGCCACCATAAATGCGGAATAGAATCCAAGACCAAAGTGGCCAATCATATCGTCCTCTGTCGTCTTGTCTTTATATTTTTCCAAAAATTCTGTAGCTCCGGAAAATGCAATTTGGGTGATATATTCTTCTACCTCTTCTGCAGTCATTCCCAAACCTGTATCTATAAATTTCAATGTTTTCTCTTCTGGATTCACCACCACTTGAATGCTTGCCTTGTAGTCGTCTGGCATCTGGTATTCACCCATCATATCTAACTTTTTCAATTTGGTAATTGCATCACAACCATTTGAAATTAACTCTCTTATAAAAATATCATGATCTGAATACATCCATTTCTTTATAATTGGGAAAATATTTTCACTGTTAATGGAAAGACTTCCGTGTTTTACTGTCATGTCTTATTTCTCCTTTTGCTGTTTTTTCTGCATTTTATTATACCATAAGATTCCATTCCGTGATAGAATACATTTATTAAACAATTATAAATTTACGGAGGATACTTTACTTATGAAAAAATTAAGAATTATGCCTGTCACAAATATGGAACTGGTTTACTCTGTATACGCAGTTGCCGAAGCGATTTGGGAAGAACACTATACTCCGATTATCGGTGCAGCGCAGGTTGAATATATGGTCGAAAAATTCTTGTCACCAGATGCTATCGTAGAGCAAATCAATTCTGGATACGAATATTTCTTATTCTCATATGACTATACATTTGCAGGGTTCGCTGCAATCTTAGAAAAAGACGGAGAACTATTCTTAAGCAAGTTATATGTAGATAAAGAGTTTCGCGGAAAAGGCATTGGAAAATACATGTTCCAAAAATTTGTGGAGATTTGTAAGTTGAGAAATCTTAAAAAGATTTGGCTTACATGTAATCGCAATAACGTCAGCTCTCTTGCTGTCTACGAACGCTTAGGATTTAAAAAGGTGCGCGAAGAAGTAACAGATATCGGAAATGGCTTTGTTATGGACGATTTCATTCTTGAATACGAAGTAAAATAATAGAAGGATGCTTTTGCATCCTTCTATATTTTTGTGCCCCACATCTCATTATGCCACTTAATAAGATTCTTATCTTCTTTTATAATCTTAATCGCATTTGCAAGTCTCTCAGCTTCTATCTGCAATGCGGTCTTTCCAATTCTTTCATTACATCCAACAGGGTCGTCGCTATCCATCCAGTTTGGGAAATTTATGCCCCATCCATGGTCTCGAATCTGAATGCCCGCTCCTTTATAAGCCCCTGTTAGGTTTCGACTTTTCCCACTGATAAGTCCGAGTTTTTCCATATGAACACATTCAGGATACGAACCATAAATATAAGCCGTCTCTGTATATCCACAATGTCCATCTTTTATCTTCTTGTTTCCAACCTCTAAAATGAGCTCTTCATCTTCTGGAATCAATTCCGGAAAATGTCCACTTCCTTGCTTTTCCAATTCCCGAGCCATTCGTCCCATAATATCGCATTTAATATTCACATTAACTAACACATAATCATGCGGCTTATTTTCAACTTTTCGAAGAAATGTGGATAGCCAAGAAACATTACCTCCATGGCCATTATAAATCATAATTTTCTTAAATCCGTTGCGGGCAATCTGTTCGCAAAACGTTTCCAAAAGTTGCATCTCCAATTCGACTGGCATCACCACATTTCCTGGCGGTGCAGTTTTCGTATTTTCAGAAATATCCCCGAATGTAAAATCTGGAAATACACAAACGGTCTCCATCTGAGATGCCATATAAGCAATTTTGCTAGCTTGTAAGATATCTGTTCCCAACGGCAAATGTAGTCCATGCTTTTCCACACATCCCATTGGAATCAGGCAAGTATCCTTGGATGCCTCTCTTAAGGATTCGAATTCTTCACTTGTAACGTGTAGCCATCGTGTTTCCATAATATACCTCTTACCTTTTTGTATAATAATCCTCTACGATCTGTTCTATAACCGATATATCTTCCATAAAATCCGCTGCAATCTTTTCTTTTGATTCATATTTTTCTCCTTCAGTTTAACATAGTTATAGTAACAATCACAACAACAATTTCTCGTTGTTCTTTACACAATCATACTCTCACCTTCCCTCTATTCAGTTATAAATCCGTTGAAATTTTGTAGCGAAACGCCTTGAATGTAGATATGTTTGTACAATACAAACATATAGAATTTTACTTTCGTGTGTCTTCGACGCTGCAACTGTCGAAGACACACCGTTGCATCTCATTTTTCTTTAAAGCATTTGGTTTACATCTCAAAAACTTCAATCCCTAAAATTGAACACAAATTCTTAATCTTCGCACGGTTATCACCATATGTAATGATATAATGCTGACAAGCCACGTTATCTGCAAATCTCTCTACGCTTGGAAGTTCAATCTCAAGTGCTGAAAGTTGTGGTGCCGGCTGATCCCAGCCACACTCTTCCCACTTCGGTGGTGTCTTACCATTACCAAGTACCATTTGCATCACATATTTACCATTCATATATGTCAGACGGCTCATGGTAACTGTACCTGTCTTAACCTTTGATACATTGAGAATACCTTGGTTAAGTGCACCAAATGCTGCTGGAATCACTGTGTATGTATCTCCATCTACCATATCCGCTGCAACAAAGTCCGGAACACCTGCAAGTACACTGTTATCGAAAAATTCATAGAACTCTAAGTATCCTGCAAGTTGTCCTGTTAAGTTTTTCATCATAAGCTGTGTAACTGCTCCAAGAGAATCGTTTTCAGGCACTGTTGTATATCCATCTTCTGAGAGAAGCATAAAAATTGGTGCTGGTGGGAATCCGCAAAGCTTCTTCATACCGTCAACATCCTTGAGGGAAATTGCTTTGTAATTTCTCTCTTCTGCAATCTGTTTTACTGCCAAATAATATCCAGCTGCCATCATCATAGCATCATCGTTAGCAGGCTTTAAGAAGTTCCATTTGAGGATTCTATTATTTACAACGTCTCTCTTTTCTTCTTCTGTAAGTTTTTCATATCTCTGCTGGATTTCAAGCATTTCAAATGTTTCGATTTCAACACCTGTCTCTTTTTTGAGCGACAATCCATCATACAATGTTCCGTAGAGGTTCATGTCACGGTATCCTGCCATACCTACCTTATCAGTAAGTAATTGTTTTGCTGTAATTGCAGCCTGACAGTAATCTGCTACAACATCACTTCTTGTCTTTTTACCGATGATGTCGTATACATATTTAAATTTGTATCCAAGTCCCTCAAATGTTGCACGAAGTCCTGTTGTTCCTGCTTGGTCTGCAGTTGTAACAAGTCTGTCCTCTTCATACCATCCGCAGAGTCCCCACAGAACCATTGGAAGATGTCTGTAGTGCTCTGTTACTTTTAATACTGCATGTGTTGGAATCCAACCTGCGATGCACACTACTACTGCATCAAAATTTTCATTCTCTAATGCAGCAACTGCTTTTGCCACATCCTTTTCTTCATAGTCATCTGCAATTGGATATACGGAAACTAAATCCAACCCTTCTGCCTTCAAAGCAGCCTCCGCTGCGCAGCATTTGCGAACAATTACGTCTACCGGTGTGTTCACCTCACCGAATCCTAAAAATGCTACTTTACTCATCGTTACTCCTCCATTTGATGTAATACTATAATTTTTTCAGAAAATTTCCATCCACATAAACACCTTCATTGATGACAACAAATGCGTTTGGATCATATTTATGAACAATCGTTTTTAATTGATTTACTTCATATTTAGACAGCAGAACAAACAGTACCTGAGATTCCTCACC
>JAZNKI010000030.1:0-23236 GCA_045578495.1 Faecalimonas sp. | reverse complement strand
TCCTCCTTTTCCTAGAATAATGAAATCTCGCCATCGGTTGCCTTACGCACACCGAAGTTTACGGAGAGAAGTAATACTAAGTTAATAGACGTATTGAATAGTCCAACTGCCGCACCATAGGAGAAGCTTCGGAAGCTTGCCATACCAACCTTGTACACATAGGTTGAGATAACCTCGGATACTGCTTCGTTAAGAGGATTCTGTAAAAGGTATGCCTTTTCAAATCCTACGGAGATAATGTTGGTACATCTTAAGATAAACTGAATTGCGATGGTCGGCATGATTGCCGGCAAATCAATGTGCCACATACGTTTCAATCTGGATGCTCCGTCAATCTGTGCTGCTTCATGAAGTTCCGCCGATACAGAAGAAAGGGCTGCAATGTAGATAATGGAACTCCAACCAAGTCCCTGCCATACTCCCGACCATACATACAGGTGACGAAAGGCTGCCGCTGTTGCTCGAAAGTCTACCGGATATCCAAATCCGCCAAACAAACGATACAGATTTCCGTAGATACCGCTTACCGGGCTTAAGATCATCTGAATAATACCAACCATAACGCTGATTGAGATAAAATGCGGTATGTAAGCTACGGTCTGAACAACCTTCGTGTATTTCTCGTTTTTCATGGCATGCAACACCAATGCAAAGATAATTGCCAGTGGAAATGTTGCTAAGCTATAGAGCGACAACAGCACTGTGTTTGAGAAAATCTGTCCGAACTCATAGTTAGATAAGAATTGCTTAAACCACTTAAGTCCAACCCACACACTGCCGGTAATACCATGAAGCGGTCTGTAATCACGGAATGCGATTTGCACACCGTACATCGGAATAAAGTCAAAGATAAAAAGATACAAAACCGGAAGAAACATGAAGATATGCAACTGCCAGTCACGTTTGAAATCTTTTTTGAATTTCTGCCATTTTGCTTTAAATTTACTGTTTTTCATAAAAAGCTCCTTTGATTATCGTGTAGTTTTACTTCCATTCTCTCGTTATAAGTTCTCGTCTATCTTGGCCACCGTTATATACCCATTCATTCGGTTCCAATGTTTCTACACTTCCAAGTTTATATGGGAATGTGAGAATGAGTGTTCCATCCCCGTAATGGTAATATTCTTTTACATTCTGCCTTGCATACTCATTGGCTGATTCTGCCTGTCTCCAAGTTCCGTCTTGCCAGATACTTCCCGCAAGGAAGCTGGTGTAAAGCAAGGTGTCCGTTTTCACTACTTCGTTAAATTCTTGATACATATTAATCGCATGATGAGGTGTTGCGTATATATCTACGTCAAAATACTCTTCATTTAATGTGAATATTGCAGTATTCTGTGCACAGAAATTAGAATCACCGATAACTAGGAATTTCTGTTCTTCGATGTTATGCATCAACCAGATTGATGAGTCGTTCAAATCGAAGTTCTCCAATGCTGCTTTTGTACATTGTTCAATCGTGAAGCAAACATCAATTGTTGTATCACAGAAATATAATCTTTGACCGAATTGTGGACGATATAATGGTGTCTCTTCATACTCAGATGTTTTGAATGCCTTATGATACAACGTAATGTTTCTTGAAACTTCTCCACCTGGTTGCAATTTGAGGAAGCTTAACATAGAATCACTCAAATCATAATAGTAAAACCCTTCTACATGAATACGATTCAAATATTCTGGTGTTGTTGCTATCTTCATCATTGCACCCGCATGGTCGTCATGTGGATGAGTGATAAACCATGCTTCGATAACTGGTTTTTCACCCTTTGGTGTAAGAGATTCCAAATAATCTAATAAATACGGCGCATCAAAACCTTTTCCACCATCTTGTATAATAAAATGTCCGTTCTTAAGTTGTGTGACAAAACTATTTCCTTGTGCCATCAATTCCACCATATGCACCTTTGTCTTTGCATCTGCTGGAAGGTCTTTTGTATACTCATCCTTATAAATTAAATGATCTGACAATGGTACATTTAAGCCAGCGCTGATATAGGTGTGCTCTCCTTTTATCGCATGCGAAACTGTAAGTGTCACATCTCCCTTTGTGAAAGAAGTTGTCATTACATTTCCTTCCATAGCGTCTTCACCATTATCACTATGCTTTTTGAAACCCGCATCTTTAAGTGTTTCTAGATACGCTTGATATTCTTCTACTGTTGAACTGTTCACGTCCACAATATAACCTTTGCGTGCATACTCTACTGGTTCGCCAATTGATCCTTCCGTTGCCATAACAGGAACTTCTTGCAATGCCTCAGCATCTGTATATGCAGAGAACATCGTTGTGTCTTTTTCTTCTACTTTCCCTGTCATCTTTCCCGAAAAATGCAGTAGCGCTACTAGGAACGTACCTGTTAACAAAAGTACAAAAAGAACTAAAATAATTACTGCTCCTCGATTTTTCTTCATTTCTATACCTCCCTTTTAACCTTTACTGTATTCAACCCTTGCTGAATCACAGTTTCTTTCTCATTCAGAGTTATTGTTGTTTGTTTCTTCGAATAGATAATCCACTCTTGCAAGTGAGAGTCTTTGCAGGTGAATGTTCCATCTTTATACATACAGTTGTATGTGTGAAAACCTTCTTCTGTTTCATGGATAAATGCCTTTCCAAACACTGTTTCCATCAAACATTTGAAGTGTTCGTGTACATCATTGTCGCAACTTCCCCCATAATTGACAGGCCATTTGCTTGGATCATTTATCGGTGATAAATATTGTTTCTTAAGTTCATCATCACCTTGTCTCCACCAATCCGAAATCATTGGAAGATAAGATTCTCCTACCACCGAGGTTTCTATGTGAATCTTTCCTTCTTTCGAATCGGGTTGAAGTCGTTCCCCCATCACACATGGGTCAACTACGAATCCCCAGTGTAACGTTCCATTCTCATCAACACACTGCATACACGCACCCATCGTATCCATCGTATCTTTGAGATAATCTAGATTACCCGTAAGCATGTATAAGTAGTAGGTTGCATAAGTTTTCCAACTCGTCCACCCGTGTGGAGTGTTCATCATATTTGCCAAAAAGTTAAGATCATATCTCGCTTCCCAGAAACGCGCTGTGCAACCTCTAATACGGCAATCCGGTATAAATTGTTGCTGTAAACAGCGATGTTTTTTTAGCACCAACTCTGCTGCCTTTGCAAGATTGTTCTTCTCTTCTCCGTCTGGCAATTGCATGGCAAGAAATGCCAATTGTAGACTTTCGCAAGAAATCATTCCGTCCTCGAAAGTCATCTGTCCTTCTGTCTCTATATCATCTAAAAGCATTTCTAGATTCTTAATTGCACGATACGCACTCTCAAAATGCTTCTTTTTTCGCTCCTCAAATCCTGCTTCTTTCTCTACAATTGCTAACTCCAACATGGACTTAGCTGGATAGATTACGCAGGTATAATGCACATTCTCATTGCGATAGCTTCCATCTTCTTCTTGAAGGCTCATCAGATATTCCGCAAAATCATTGGCATCATCCAAATATTTTCTATCTAAGGTGAGTTCATAAAAGTCCGAAAGTAGGGATATCATACTTGATACGTTCTGTAATCGCTGCGGATAAGCTCCTTCTTTCATTCTGCGAACGCCTCTAACTTGTTCTGTTAAAACATTGTAAAAACTTTCGAATTCCTCACATAACTTCTTGGTATATAATTCTTCTTTTATTACAGCTGCATAAAGAACTCGTGAGAAAAAACCGTACCAGCTTTCGCAATGTGTTCCTGCCTTTTGCTGGCAAATCTCTGCACTTTTCCTTGCTGCATCCAAATAGTGGAACCAATCATTTCGAACATATACGGATACTTCTGCCGCATTCTCTCTTTGAATTAGGTTCATACCCGTTTTGAGTTCTTCATTCCACTTGCTGCCATCTATGTATAACTCTTCTCCCTGTTCCAATGTGAATTTCGAAACCACAGGAACATGAATGTGAGCATATTTTTCAATAAATTCGTACATGTCCTTTTCTGTCTTTGGACACGTGAAATACAATTCTATTTCAATCGGGTTTGCATCCAAGATCTCTCGAGATTCTGGATGTCTTTGTGGATTCTTATATGTGTTAATAAAATCTAAAGAACTTGTATAGATTCTATGTCCAACGTCTATACCAGCTCGTGCATACTCATTCTTCCACGAAACAATTTGCGAAGGCGAGCATACTGAAATAATTTCTCCTAATGGAGACATGAAACAAGACCAAAATCCCTTCTTCTCACAACGAAGCGCTGTGGGAAAGTACTTATTGTCCCAGTCAGGGTAAGTATCCATGTATGTATCTATCCCAAGACGAAGTCCCAATCTTTTACATTTCATTTCTTTATCGCTTTGCATCCGAATATGTATCTGTTTCACTTCATTTTCTATCAACTCAGACACATGAAACTGCATACCTTGCTCAGTAAAATGCCCTATTCTATAAGGCACAAGCGTATATCCATTATCATCTTCAATATAAAAGTTCATGCCATATTCGTCTGTTCGAATTGGAATTTGCAACACACATCTTCCTCCCCTCTTATTTATTTATGAAATATCGCCAAAAGCAGGCCCAGAAATTTTCCGAGCCTGTTTTTGACGAATACTTTTATTTTCTGCTATATGCGCTCTGACAAACATCAAGAAGATCTTTGCGACCAAGTTTTTTAACTGTATCTGTGAATTCTTTCCATGCTGCATCATCAGTTGGATCAATTTGTCCTGACACAAAACGAAGCGTTTCA
Source organism: Faecalimonas sp. (assembly GCA_045578495.1). Classification (GTDB taxonomy): domain Bacteria; phylum Bacillota; class Clostridia; order Lachnospirales; family Lachnospiraceae; genus Faecalimonas. The sequence continues at coordinate 18,501 of JAZNKI010000030.1, read as the reverse complement.
GATACGATGTAACTATCCAAGGTTCCCGCCTTGTCTTCTCTTAATTTATATTCTTCTTCTGTATAAACTAGATTTTCCGCAGTTTCTTTCGGGTGCTTACCATCTTTCATTGCATCCCACAATTCTCCTTGGATACGACCACTCTGTGCAATACGTCCTTCACCATCTTGTTGAATTGCTAAATAGTTCCAGTGGTTCATAACTCCAAGAACATTCACTGCCCATGTGCTGTTTCCACTGAAGAATGCTTCGGAATTAATTACTTTAATATATGCATCTGTTCCATATGGTGTTTTACCTTCTTGCTCTTCCCAGTCCACACCTTTTTCTCCATGACGTTGAACTGTCATTGTTTCATCCATATACCAAACATCCATGAACTTCATTGCTGCTGCTGGATATTCACAATCTTTTGTAATGAATCCCATCCAATCAACTGTAAGTGCATTTGTTACTGTATAACCACCTTTGCCAGTTGCATCTTTAAGTGCTGGAAGTGCAATAAATTCATCAAGTGCATCTGTGTTTGCACTTGTCATTCTTTCTGGGTGACCAACAAAGATTCCGACTTTAGAAGGACCTTCTGCTGGGCTAATCAAATTCTTATACTCTGCGTCAGAACTAATTGAGAAGCAAAGTTTCATGTATAAATCATCTTTTACTAATTGGTTAGCATAGATAAGCGCTTCTCTATACTCTTTTGTTGTAACTGGATCCCAAACTTTTCCATTTGTAACATTGAATTGATTTTGGTGATAAAGTACAAATGCATTTGTGATGTAGTTGATAATACCTTCTTTTCCGAGCATTGGAACTTCATCTGGTTGACCATTTCCATTTGGATCTTGTGTTTTAAATGCTTGAAGCACTGTTCCTAATTCGTCAATTGTCGTTGGAGTTTCTAAACCAAGTTTATCCAACCATGTTTTGTTGATATGCATCATACTTTGCAACTGGTCAGTTGTTTCACAATCGTTAACACGTGGCATTCCATAGTATGCGCCAGTTTCCATGTGTTTTCCTTTTTCTTTGATGAAATCTTGTGTTTCATCATCCAACTTTTTAAGTTGCTCTTTATAGTTTGGTGCGTACTCATCTATGTAATCAGTCAAATCGAGGAAATATCCATCTTCTCCGTATTGATTAATTACATAATTTCCTAATTTGAATCCCAAAAGTACATCTGGAAGTTCTTCGTTGGCACTACACATAAGCGCTAATTGTTGTGCAGATTCAGAACCTGTACTTGAAAAAGAAACAAACTCAATCTCTACATTTGCTTTCTCTTCCAAATATTTTGTGAATGCATTTTCATCATAGTCGGAAATAACACTATATTGTGGAAGTCCCACAGTCAATGTTACAGTTCCTTCTGGCAAATCTTCTACTTTCTTACCGCAGCCAGCCAATGTTCCTAATAACATGACAGATACTAGTAAAATACTAATAATTCTCTTCATTTTTCCAATCCCCTTTTTTCGAATATTTTGGTAACTATATTTTACCTTCCAATAGTTTATACAACAATAAACAAAACTTGGAAAATCATGCATAAAACGTACTTTTCATTGCTTTGCGCAAGTATTCTATGTATACTTTGCACAATAAATAAAATCGAATCACACTATTTTCGAATCATATGGTATATGGTTAAAGAGCGAATAAAGAAGTACAATTTTATTATAAATACGGATATCCTTTTCGCGATAAGGTAATTATTGAATGGAGGTTCCCTTATGGAATATAAACCACTAACAGTGACTGCCGTTGGGCATCATTGTGTTAGCTCAGGTCATACGATTTCAACTGTGCGTCCAAAGGGCAGAGATGACTATCAACTTCTTTATATCAACTCTGGAAAAGTACGTTTTTATTTTAATGGCCAAGAACATGCGCTTTCCCAAAATAATATGGTACTCTATCGTCCTGGCGAACCACAAATCTATTACCAAGAAACTATGGACAAGCCTGAGATTTACTGGGTTCATTTCACGGGTTCAGATGTGGAGCAAATGCTAGATAGTTATCAAATCCCGAAAGACCAAAACACATTTTATGTGGGAACCAAACCAGACTTTCCTTGGCTATACAATCAAATGATTCAAGAACTAGAGTTAAAACGTGTCAATTTTGATAATGCACTTGTCTTAAACCTACAACAAATTTTTCTGTCAATAAACAGATATCTGCAAGAAAGAAGCAATACCGACACAGAAACGTCAATGCTCATAGAATATGCGACGCAGTATTTTCACGAAAATTTCAATCAAAATATTGTGATTGAAGACTATGCGAGAGAGCACAATGTTACACCACATTGGTTTACCCAGAATTTCAAAAAAATTACAAAATCTACACCAATGCAATATATTATTTCTCTCCGAATTAAAAGCGCAATGAACCTACTTGAAAATACCGATTACAGCATCGTTCAGGTAGCAGAAGCTGTCGGATATGATAATCCACTTTATTTCAGTCGTATTTTCAAAAAAAATACTGGAATGTCGCCAAGCGATTATAAAAACAGGAAATATAATACACAATAAAACGACGGCCAAATCGGCCGTCGTTTTATTATACCATTTTTTCAATATTTTTTATAGAAGTGCCAAATCGTTTCTTGTAAAGTTTTGTGAAAAATGCCTCATCACAAAATCCCACTTCCTCCGCAACCTTAGCAACATTTCTATACATCGGATACAAATGTTGTGCTTTCGCAAACCGCAACTCATTTCGATAACTAATCGGAGACATCCCAATCGTTTCTTTAAATATTTTTCGGAAGTAACTTTCACTTAAGTTACACTTTTCCGCATAAACCTTTATCGGAAGATTTTCTTTATATGTCAAAGCAAAATAGTCTAGCGCTGGCCGGATGATGCTCTTCGCCTGATTCTCATTTTCATATGCCAAATGCGTAATCAAATCCAATAACAGTGCCTTTAGTTTTGTCAACTTTATAGGATGGTCGTTAGAAACATCCATTATTTCCCCAAACAGCTCTTTCGTTTTTGCGTCGCAAGGTTTGTGATATACATTTTGTGGAAATGGGATATGAGAATCATCTTCCAAAACGATTGTAAACCCAATACCGATTCCCGTATACTCTTTACCTTTTGAACGATACGCCACAGTCTTGTATTTTGTTCCGTCAGGAATGAAAATCACTTCATCCGGAAAAACTTCACAATACTCTCCATCAATATAATATGACCTCTTTCCAGATAGCGGCAAACAAAAGAGAAATTGCTTTCTTCCAGAGCATAAATAGTCCGAGCTTTGTCCTTCTTCAAATGTTAAAACATACGCAATAATATCCTTAACGGTAAAATCCATCAAAGATAACTCCCTCATACATTTCCCTAAAATTGTAATCACCTACTTTCCTTCATATTTATATTACCCTTTGAAATAAGGAATGTCCACTTTTATTACTTATCAAACGGATACATTCCCTTAGGAATATTCTTCCAATCAAATTGTTTCAAATTCGATGCACCGGCTCCTGGCGTATCCGCATAACAGATGTGTCCCGCAAACTTACTGTAAGGTTCTTTGAACGAAGTATTCGCTTTCACTACAATCAAATCATATAGTGTTGGCTCAATTCCAAAGTGGCGAAAAAGTTGTGGATCACCAGAATGTGTACACTCCTCTGTCACCAAAATATCAATCGTTCCAAAGTTAATAACTGCCGATAATCCCATGCTTCCTGGAACGCCGCGTTTGGCCGGACCTTCGGCAACAAATGATCCATCATGCAACGAGCGCACTCGGCCGACAGCTTTAAATGGCCCCGGCATTCCAATCGTATATCCTGCGCCAATAGAGAACTCGGCCGAATGACCAACACCTACTTCAAAAGCCTGTTTTACAGCTAATGGGTCTACAACAAACATACCGGCGCGAAGTTTACTTCCTCTCTCTGCAAGGCGCATTGCAACAAATGGACTATCGCCAACTGCACCACCATTTGGTGAATCCGCAGCATCTGACAAAACCACCGGCTTTCCTGTCGTATTTGCCTCAGCAATGTCAATAATCTCATCCACAGACTGTAAAGGTGGCATATACTCATCGCGTCTTTCATATAACTTCTCAGCCAAAAAATCTGCTTGTCGTTTTGCGACCTCCTCCTCTGTAGCAATCGCAACCACCACACTACTTATCTCCTTAATATCGAGCCATGGTTGTACTGGAAATACCGTATAATCTAATAAGGTCCCATCCATAACAAGGGCGTGTCCTGCATCAATCACATCCTTGAACGCACCTTCTCTAGATGTAAATCCCGCCGCTGGCACCAACATAGGAATTGACTTCACTGCTTTCACAATCGGTTTCCCCTCTAACAATTGCATACAAAGCTTACCGGCTCTGTAACCGGTTTCATAAAAATCCACATGTGGATATGTTTGATATCCACAGATAATATCCGCATATTTGGCAACCATACTTGTAATATTCGCATGTAAATCGAAGCTGGCTGCAATCGGTTTTTCTCCGACTAATTCGCGCAATTTCTTCAAAAAAACACCGCAAGCATCGTCTTCACTCACCGTACATGTCGCACCATGTAGCGATGCACATACAGCATCAAACTCTCCTGCTGTTTCGATATAATAAGAAACCCTATCTATCAACGTTTGAAGCACTGCATCATCTACGCGTCCACCGGAGTCTGCATTGAGAAAAATTGTAGGAATGACCTCTCCTCCCGCTTCCTCGATTGCGTCAAACATCCCATGAGGTGCTGTCGGTTGTGATTTAATCTCGTGATATGCTTCAATTCCTTCCACATGTTCATTTCCTAAAAATCTCTCATATCCTGTCACTATCGGATTGAAGGTGTTAGATTCCTGATGAAATTCACATACTAATACACGTTTCTTTCTTTGTTTTTCCATAAGAAACATCTCCTTTCAAATACCTCAACTTTTTGGACACCTCATTAGTAGCGCCTTAATTTTGCAATTTTTTTAAGCAATTCTTCTTTTCTATCTTTTTCTGGAGTGTAAGGAAGTGCCAATGTGATATCGCCATCACCGCCCATCAAATACTCCTTCACATCCATGTTGTAAATAAGATGTTGATTACACTCAAGCTCATAGAATTTAAATTTTGTTCCGAGCCACACCCAATCTAATCCACATATTAAGCAAACATCCGGACGAATAAAATCATAGGTTTTTATATCTCCACCTGGAAATCCATGATGTGGAATCTGAAAAATATCAGACTTTAAATAGGTTCCATAACGCTCATCCATTTTTGTATATTCGAAATATGAATCACCACTCCAAAGAATCACCTGACCTTCAATTTCCATACGAATCACCAAAGATACTTGATTAAAATCTTTCACTGGCGGCATCAACGTATTGTCTGGTGATGATAGAATTTCCATCTTAGCATTTCCTACCTGGTACACTTGACCCGTGTGTGCACGATACACACTAGCGCCCGTTCTTTCTACCACTTTATACATTTTTTGAAGATATTTTATCTCTTCATGCATAGTAAGCTCTGGCATTGCCTCCCAATTTTTCTCGTCTGTATCAGGGAAATTATAGATGAACTTTTCTATCTCCACTCGATTCCCATATTTCTTATCAAAAGTTAAAAGACAACGATAATGATCCAAATGCGGATGTGTCATAATCCACGCAGCGACAAGTGGTTTCTCGTAGGGTGACAATTTCACAAGTGTTCGCATCAACGCATCTGCGTCGGATTCCTTTTCGAATCCGCCATCAAAAATAATCATTCTTCCATCCCGAAGACGTATCACATAAGATTCTCCAAAATCTTCCAAATCCACTTGGCGAAGCAATGTTGCTACCTTATCTTCCCCTGGCCGATCAGAATACTGCAACCAATTGCTATTCGGTTCAGATACAATATGCATCTCCTGAACATTCGGATAATAGCTTACAAAGTAAATATCCGTCCCCTTCACATATGTATAAAAGGTATTTGCTCCAAAACTATGTTCTTCGTATAATTCAAAACCAGATTTTTCTAATCTTCTGCAATACTCTACGCATTGTTTTTCGGATATTCCCCAGTAATATTCCGCATAAACACCTTGTCCTTCGTGCGTGCGATATAATCTTTTATTTTTAAACATTTGCATATCTGTATCTTTCTCCTAGTCTTCCTCATATTACAATTATACTTTTCTTTATCTATCTACACCATAGACACAACTTAGAAATTTATGCACAAAACGTAAATTGTGTCACCAAACTTTCCTTGACACTCCCACCAAATATGTTAAAATTTTACTTAGTAATACGCACTTGAAAAAGGAGGATTTCTCATGAAAACAGAAACTATAGAACGCGCACTCGCCGCTTTTACAATTGAAAGTGATTCTATCCTTGCAACTAGAGATGCAATGGATATGGAAGCATTCGAAAAGGCAGTAGAGGCATTATCAAAAGCAGAACGTATTGGAACAGCAGGTTGCGGACACTCAGGTATCGCATGTATGCACTTCGCACATTCTATGTGCTGTGTAGAACGTCCAGCTCGTTTCATTTCTCCAGCAGAAGCAGTTCACGGAGCAACTGGTTACCTTCAAGAAGGTGACGTTATGGTATGGGCTTCTCGCGGCGGTAAAACAGATGAATTATTTAAGATTCTTGAAATTTGCCATGTGAAGAAAGTAACCGTTATCGGTGTTACTGAAAACTTAGCTTCACCATTAGCAGAAATGTCAGACATCGTAATTCCTATGAAAGTAACTTCAGAGACAGACCGTTATAACAGCCAAGGAACTTCAAGTTTTACAGCGTTAGCTGCTGTATTTGATGCACTTCAAACAGCTGTTATTGAAGAAACTGGATATAAGAACGAGCAATTTGCTCTCATTCATCCAGCTGGAGCCGTAGGAAAAAGATTGAATAAATAATTGGAGGACAATCCATGATCGACTTATTAAAATTGCAAAACGGAAGTGATATCCGTGGTGTTGCTGCAGAAGGAATCGCTGGAGAACCAGTCACATTAACTCCAGATGCGGTAAACCTTATTGGACAAGCATTTGTAAAATGGTTATCCGATAAATCTGAAAAACCTGCTTCTGAATTGAAAATCGGAGTTGGACACGACTCGCGTATCACAAAAGACTTGATGAAGGATGCTTTTATCACAGGTGCTAGCGCAGCCGGTGCTACGCTTTACTACTGTGGATTAGTTTCAACACCATCCATGTTTATGACAGTCGTTTTTCCAGAGTTTCAATTTGATGGCTCTGTAATGATCACTGCAAGTCATCTTCCATTTAACCGTAACGGTTTAAAATTCTTCAATCCAGACGGCGGACTGGAAAAAGCAGATATTAAAGAAATCTTGACAATCGCTAAGACGTTAGAACTTGCATCTTGCGATAAGGAACCGATTGTATGTGACAGTTTAAGTGTTTACACTGCAAGCTTGCGCGAAAAGATCAAAGCCGGTGTAAATGCGGAAAATTATGACAAGCCACTCGCTGGACTTCGCATTGTAGTAGATGCAGGAAACGGTGCCGGTGGATTCTTCGTAGAACAAGTTCTTGCACCACTTGGCGCAGACACAACCGGAAGCCAGTTCTTAGAGCCAGATGGAATGTTCCCAAATCACATTCCAAATCCAGAGGATAAAGTGGCAATGGAAGCTATTAAATCAGCGGTTGTTAAAAACCAGGCGGACCTTGGTATTATCTTTGATACAGATGTTGACCGTATGGCAGCAGTTCTTCCGGATGGTTCTGCAGTAAACCGCGATGCTATCATCGCAATGATGGCAGCCATCTTGGCTAAAGATTATCCTGGAAGCACGATTGTAACGGATTCCGTTACGTCAGATCGTTTAACCGACTTTTTAGAAAACGAATTGAAACTGAAACATCACCGTTTCAAACGTGGTTACAAAAATGTAATTAATGAATCCATCCGTTTAAATAAGGAAGGCATTGTTTCTCCGCTTGCTATTGAGACTTCTGGTCACGGAGCTCTCAGTGAAAACTACTTCTTAGATGACGGCGCTTATATGGCAGTAAAACTCTTGATTGCTGCCGCTCTTGCCGCTAACGAAGGCAAGCAAGTTGGTTCATTCATCGAAAAGTTAGCCAAAGGGTTCGATGAAAGAGAACGCCGCATGAAGATTTTCGCAGAAGATTTTGCTTCTTACGGAAAAGAAGTGTTAGCTGCATTTGAATCTCGTGCGAAAGAAGCCGGTTACAATGTAGCTCCAAATTCTTATGAAGGTGTTCGCTTATCATTTAACAGCGAAGAAGTGCAAGGTTGGTTACTACTTCGTATGTCTCTTCACGACCCATTAATGCCAATGAACTTGGAGGGTGTTCGTCCTGGTGATTGCGAAAAGATGCTTGCAATTGTAAAAGAATTGTTAGCTGGATTTGATCAATTAGATATTTAATAAAACCTTAAAAAGGGTAGCCATCATAGTTTCTATAATGACTACCCTTTAATTATTTTCCTTATTCATTTATTTATTTTCTCTTTATTTGGAGGATCTTGTGATATAAACCTGTCGCCTTGTCTTTTTCTTATTAAAGTTATTCGAATTTTCTTCTGCTTCTTTTTTGATGTTTCTTTACACATCTTTTTATAACTTTAATATTTATGTGGTATATCTTTTCAATATGTTTGCAAATATATCATCTTTTTTCTTTCATCCAGATTTATCTTTCTCCCCAAATTCCTTTTCTTATTTTCATATTTGTCTGGAATTATAATCTATGGTAAAGGCCGTCTTCACAGGTCGTTACATTTGCCATACCACTAACATATTGAATTATGCATTCTGAATTGTCCACTGGATTCTTGCCCTCACTTTCTTTTTTATTCTTAATGGAAATTCTTTTTCTTTTTTATTTCGTACTTTCGAAATTTTCTTTCCCATTTCAGTTTTTATAACCTACTTGAAAATCCAAAACTTCTTTTTCGGAAATATTTATTAGAAAATTCCTCTTTCCTTAAGTGGTTTGTTTTGTTGTACTCATAATATCATCCCAGTTTTGATTTGTCAATACTATTTTTGATTATTTTTCAAATTATTTTTCATTTATTTGTTTTTGTTTAAATTGTCAGAATATTCTAAAAATACAAAATAATACGGCCAGCGAATCGCCAGCCGTTTATCTTATCCTCTATAATAATTAATCAAACATCCTTTTAAGATAATTTCTCTTTCATTGTCTGTAAGATCTCCCAACTTAAATTCAACCTCTTTAAGCTCCGTTCCCACAACATACGCCTTTACAACATCCCATTTTTCTTCCACTGCAGTTCTAACATTTGGAACAAAAATGTAGTCGTCATTTTTGAAGCTGAGTGCTGTATGATCTTCTTCCGTAATAAATGGAAGCATTCCCCAGTTAATAAGGTTTGAGCGATAACGCTTTGTTGCGTATTCATTGGCAATGTTTGCCCAACCACCAAGCACCTTCTGACACGATGCCGCTTGCTCACGGGCAGAACCATCTCCTGGTTTTACAGCAAAGATAGTACTTCCAATACCAAGATTTCCTTTTCCTACTTCTGGGTAGGTTTCTCGGATAACTTCCATCACTGGTTTTAACTCTTCTAATGCTTCTAATGGACATGTCTGTGCTTCGATTGCTTTTTGTGCCTTTTGCACTTCTTTCGCACGACCTACATATGCTGGATCTTTTCTAGATAAAGCAAACTCTGCAAGTCCCAATGGATTTGAACGGTAAGAAGATGTCTCTCCAGATGGAATCAATTCGTCAGTTGTAGTAACCGGGTCATGAATCTCTGATACCACTTTCAACAATAAGTTTTCTGGCAATGCTGACATTGCTGGCCAGTCCTTAATGTTTGGACCAAATTGGATCTCCACTTCTGGATTAGCCACACCTTTACTGTCAAAAACACGATTTGCATAAATATTTGCATCAAAATGATATTTTGGTGCCTTGTATTCGATATCCATCACATCTGCTGCAGATGTCAAATAACCTTTGTTTGCCGCCGTTGCTGCAATTGAACGTGCATCCATAAGTGCCACAGAAGATATCTGTCCACTTTGCAACTTAGAACCTTCACGGTTCGGGAAGTTTCTTGTAGAATGGCGAATACTAAATGCGTTGTTCGCCGGTGTGTCGCCCGCACCAAAGCAAGGTCCACAGAAAGCAGTTTTTACAATGGTACCTGCTGCCATCAAATCAGCTACCGCACCATTTCTAACAAGTTCCATATATACCGGTGTACTTGCCGGATATACGCTTAATGTAAATGCATCCGAACCAATGTTTTTCCCTCTCATAATCTCTGCTGCTGCACAGATATTTTCAAATCCACCACCTGCACAACCAGCAATGATTCCTTGCTCTACATAGAGCTTGCCATCACGAATCTTATCTTGCAATGAATAATCCACTGCTCCATCTAAACTCACAAGCGCTCTCTGTTCCACATCGTGAAGAATGTCTTTCAAGTTCGCGTTCACTTCATCAATGGTATATGTGTTACTTGGATGGAACGGCATCGCAATCATTGGTTTGATTTTTCTAAGGTCTACATAGACAACTCCGTCGTAGTAAGCAACACTTCCTGGATTTAACTCTTTATAATCTTCGACTCTTCCATGTGTTTCATAGAATTCTTTGATAGTCTCATCTGTTCTCCAAATTGAAGAAAGGCAAGTAGTCTCTGTTGTCATGACATCAACGCCAATACGAAAATCTGCACTGAGTTTCGATACACCAGGTCCTACGAATTCCATCACCTTGTTGTTTACATAGCCATTGGCAAATGTTGCACCAATCAATGCTAAGGCAACGTCTTGAGGTCCCACTCCAATCGATGGTTCTCCATCCAAGTAAATTGCCACTACACCTGGCATCTTAATATCATAAGTTTTATTGAGCAATTGTTTTACAAGCTCTGGTCCGCCTTCTCCCATGGCCATCGTACCCAATGCACCATAGCGAGTATGACTGTCTGAACCAAGAATCATCTTGCCCCCACCAGCCAACATTTCACGTGCGAACTGATGAATAACTGCTTGATGAGGTGGCACATATACACCTCCATATTTCTTTGCACAAGTAAGTCCAAACATGTGATCATCTTCGTTGATGGTTCCGCCTACCGCGCAGAGACTGTTGTGGCAATTGGTCAAAACATATGGAATTGGAAATTTTTCCAACCCTGATGCTCTCGCAGTTTGAATAATCCCTACGAATGTAATATCATGAGATGTCAGCTTATCAAATTTAATTTTTAAACGGTCCATATTTGGCGCCGTGTTGTGTTCTTTCAAAATCCCATATGCGATTGTCTGCTTTGCAGCCTCTTCCTTTGTGACTCCCTGGCACGCCCCCTCGCACTCTACTAATTGTGTTCCGTTAACCAGAAACGCACCTTTTTCATATAACTTTATCATTCACTTTCCTCCTTGGTTTGACTTTCCTCTATTTCTTTTTAATGAATTTCATATGGTCAGATACCATAAGTGCAATCTTAAATGTAAGCGCATCATCAAATTTCTTTACATCCAGGCCCGTGGTTTTCATAATCTTGTCCAATCTGTAGCTCAATGTATTTCTGTGCAAATACATCTGCCTTGATGTTTCAGAAATATTTAAATTATTTTCAAAAAATGCATTAACTGTGGCTAATGTTTCATCATCAAACTGCTCAAGCGCATTCCCTTGAAATACTTCTTGCAAAAACATTTCACATAGTGACACTGGTAATTGGTGAATCAAGCGACCAATTCCAAGTTCACTGTATGCCAAAACTTTCTTTTCCTTATAGAAAATACGCCCAACATCCAATGCCATAAGTGCCTCTTTATAACTTTTAGAAACATCTTTTAACTCCGACACAATCGTCCCATAAGAAACGCGAACATCTGTCATCGCCTCTGTCTGCAAAACATCGATGATTGCCAACGCTTCTTCTTGCACAGACTCAATCACATCATCAGCCAACATTTCTTTCACTAACACAATTTTCCCTTCTTCTACAGAAGTTACTACGTTAGTAGTTGTCTCACACATTCCTTTTAAAGTTTCAAATACAACCTCGTCACGTTTTCTTTTTGGCTCTATCACGTAGACAACTCGGCGTTCATCCACTTTGAAATTCAATTTTTTCGCTTGGCTGTAGATATCAACCAAAAGCATATTATCTAACAATAACTGTTGGATAAATCGATTGTGATCTACCTTCTTCTCTTGCGTTTGTCCGTTTGCAAGAATCTGATTCACACAAAGTTTACCAATCATTTCCACGTTCTCCATCTTTTGGTGAATCGCAAAAATCAAATCTTCTTCCTCTCGTACCGCAAAACAAGTAACGTCATTCAGTGTATAGCTATCCTCGCGCTGGTAATTCAGCACATATAACTCCACCGCTGGGCGCACTGTACTTACATCTCCTTGGGTGGAAACTAAACATCTTCCACGAAGATTCCAAATAGAACAATCTACTTTGATAATGTTTTTGATGTCATCAACAATCGTATTTAGTATTTGATTTATCAACAATGTTTTTTACCTCTTTCTTATGCGCGAAAGCCAAAGCCCCCTCATGGCAGCTCTGGCTTTTCCTTTTATAATCTCTTTAATAATTCTTCTCTTTCTTTTTCATAACCTGGTTTTCCAAGAAGTGCAAACATATTTCTCTTGTAATCTTCTACGCCTGGTTGGTTAAATGGATTTACTCCCAAGATATATCCACTCACACCGCATGCAAACTCGAAAAGATAGAATAATTGACCAAGATAATATTCATTTTGCTCTGGAATATTAATCATAATGTTTGGTGTCTTACCATCTGTGTGTGCAAGAATTGTTCCGTTCATCGCACTCTTGTTGATGAAATCTACTGATTTTCCAGCAAGATAGTTGAGTCCATCCAAATCAACTGCTTCTTCTTTCATCAAAATCTCTTCTTGCGATTTTTCTACATTTAAAACCGTTTCGAAAAGAATACGGTTACCATCTTGAATGAATTGACCCATTGAGTGAAGGTCTGTTGTCAAATCAACAGATGCTGGGAAAATACCTTTTTGGTCTTTTCCTTCACTTTCTCCGTATAATTGTTTCCACCATTCAGAAATGAAGTGTAATGATGGCTCATAGTTAGCTAATACTTCGATTGATTTCCCTTTGCGGAATAAAATGTTGCGAATTGCAGCATACTTCACAGCATCATTTTCTTCAAACGGAGCTTCCAATGCATTCTTTCTGGCTGAAGCTGCACCTTCCATCAATAAGTCGATATCTGCACCACTTACTGCAATCGGAAGAAGACCTACTGCTGTAAGCACGGAGAAACGTCCACCTACATCATCTGGAACGATAAATGATTCATATCCTTCTTCTGTCGCAAGATTCTTAAGTGCTCCTCTCGCTTTATCTGTTGTCGCATAAATTCTGCCAGCCGCAGCTTCTTTTCCGTATTTATTTTCCAATAATTCTTTGAATACGCGGAAAGCAATTGCTGGTTCTGTAGTTGTCCCTGATTTCGAAATCATATTAATTGAGAAATCTCTATCCCCGATAACATCAATTAAGTGTTTGATATATGTGCTGCTGATACTATTTCCCACAAAATAAATTTCAGGAGTCTTGCGAACTTCTTTTGAAACGATATTGTAAAAGCTATGTCTCAAGAATTCGATTGCAGCTCTTGCTCCAAGATAAGAGCCTCCAATACCAATCACCAACAATACTTCTGAATCGTTTTTAATCTTTTCTGCGGCTTTTTTCACGCGAGCAAACTCTTCTTTATCATAATCCACTGGAAGATCAATCCATCCAAGGAAATCATTTCCAGCTCCGCTTTTGCTTACTAATACTTCTTTCGCATCTTCTGCGATTTTTTTCATAAATTCTACTTCGTGTTCGCGAATAAATTCGCTTGCTTTCGAATAGTCAAATGTCACTTTATTGTTCATAGTAATACATCCTTTCATCTCTTGTTCTCACAGATACTCTTATTTTATCAAAGATGTGGCTCACAATCAAGCCAAAAACTCCTCTAAAATGGCACGAATTCGCAATTCTTGTTCGCTTTTTTGTTCTTCTTCGGAAACGGTTTGCACCTCCAATTCCTCTTGCACTTCCAAAATCTCCGGTTCCACTTCTTCTGGTTCCTGAATTTCTTGATTCCGCTTCAAATAGCGCTGCGCACAGACATTTTCCAAATACTCAACCATATAATTCTTCGTTGCTTCCAAATAGAATTGTTCCTCGCGAGCAATCTGCAAAACTGCCAGCACCAAAAAGAAACAGCCCGTCCACTGCAGATAGAAAATCGTCAAATTTTGAAATCCGCTCAATCGATAACTTTCAAAGGATGCAAATGCTCCCATCAGTACAATCAGCCACATCATTTTTGCAGGAAGCGAACGATAGGATTGCAAACGCAAACCCATAACTTTGTATTCATATACAAATTTGTTCACAAATGCGCTGACATTTTGCACACGGTCATGAACCATGCTGGCATGTTCAAACTTTGCTTTCACCAATTTCATCAAGCGATGTTCACTACTATGTATCTCTTTTGCCTCTCTCACCAATTTTCTCATCGTAAACACGGAAATCAATTTTGCCAAAATGCCCAAGGCAAATAAGATTCCCATCACATAAAAAATAATTTTTTGTCTTACAATAAATTCTAGCATACAAAAAGCCCCTTTCCATTTTGCTCTATGGCGATTATACAGCAAAACCTTGGGAGGGGCTTTAAAAATCATTCTACAAAAATCTACATCGGCAATACCTGATTTGAAATTTTTGTCGTTTTCTCTATTCAATTCTTGGAAGTAAATTGCGGACAAGCCTTACAGAATGCTCAATTGCTTTCTTTTCAAAGGTCGGATAGTCCATTGTCGCACTGTTGTCAGCTTTGTCCGAAATTGCTCGGATAATGACGCACGAAATATGGTTCAAATATGCTGCGTGCGCTATAGCCGCACCTTCCATCTCTGTACATTTAGCTTGAAAATTGTCCACAAGCTTCGCTTTTACTTCTGTAGAAGATACGAACTGATCTCCACTGACAACGCGACCCGTAAACGTCTGAATGTCTGGATTGGCCTCTCGATTTGCCACTACAGCTTTTTCCACCAACTGGGAATCCGCCGGAAATGAGAAAGTATCCATTCTTGGAACTTGCCCAAGGGGATCGCCAAAAATGGTGGCATCCATATCGTGCTCTACTAAATCCGTCGAAACCACCATATCTCCGATATCTATCTGGGCATCTAATGAACCGGCTATACCTGTATTAATTAAAACATCTACATCAAATTTATCTGCTAAAATCTGCGCACAAATGGCGGCGTTGACTTTCCCAATTCCACTGCGAACAACCACTACTTCTTTCCCACAAAGTGTTCCCTGAAAAAATTGCATAGAGGCATACTCTTTGACCTCGTTAATTGTCATTTCATCTTTCAAAACAGCAACTTCTTCATCCATTGCGCCGATAATTCCTATTCTCATATGGTTTCCTCTCTTTGTAAGTTTTCTGTATAAAATATATCATCATTGTAGATTTTACACAATTACTTTGTTATAATGAAGGCCGACAAATTTATCCTAGGAGGTCATTATGAATTACACATATAGAACCAAAGGCACCTGCTCACAAGCAATTCAATTCGAAATCGAGGACAACAAAATCCACAATGTACAATTTATCGGTGGATGTTCTGGAAATACACAAGGGGTTGCACGACTCATCGAGGGAATGGATGTTAATGAAGCCATCTCTCGCATCGACGGCATTCGCTGTGGAATGCGACCAACTTCCTGTCCCGATCAATTAGCAACTGCTTTGAAACAAGCAATCAAAGAATAAAAAACAGCCTTCCAAATAACGGAAGGCTGTTTTTGTTTCTCATATGTAGTTTTTAAGCTTCTTCTTTGTCTAAGAATAAGAAAACACCACCCAATAAACTTACAAGAAGTAATACGATTACTTTCCAAGTAGTATTCATTTCTCCATTGTCCATTTTCTTAAGAGCGATGATACCAAGAATTACTGGGTAAATTGCCCAAAATTGAGCGATCATACCGATGATAATAAAAATCTTTGCAGCTTGTTTCATAGTCTTATCTCCTTTAGATATTTTTTGTTATTAGTATTTTATTCCTTTTCATTTGAACTGTCAACCATTTTGCTAATTTTGTCTGCTTTTGTCAAAAAATTTGAATCTTTTTAGTTTTTGTTCAAAAATTGATACCCTTCGTTTTCTGTCATTTCATATTCACCGCTTAAATCCAAAGTATATTTCCCTAATGCGCGAATGGTCATCGATGTCAATCCCGTAGATTCCATATAATCAATTTGATATTCGCAATTATCGATTTTTAATATATATTGGTTCAAACCTTCCGCACGAATTGAATATTTTCCCGTATATTCTTCATATGTTGTGCTTCCTCCCAAACTGGTTCCATACCAATATCTGATAGTGCCATTTGGGTAAAATCTCATAAATACATTACTAAAACTATCATATTCTATTTCCCTGCCTTGCACCCATCCTTGGGAATCATCATTGAGCAACAAGTAACTCAAATACGATTCTCTTTGCAGTTCTATGCGTTGTTCTTCCGAAAAATAGTCAAATGCCCATTCCCCAGGTTCTATAAATGGCAGTTCCGTTTTTGTAATTACAAATTCTACATGCTCTTTGCTTGCATTTTTCAAATACCCACTCGTTTTATCGTATCCGCCTTCTGCTTCATATTCAAAAACAGCCTTATTTCCCTGAATTTCTGCAGACACCCCATCCATTCCTGCTGCTCGATAAATAGATACGTCAAAAATCACTTTGCCATCTGCTATTTCTCTAACAATCAGCTCAGCATCCATCTCTTGACTCATATATGTGCCTTTTTGGATTTCAAATTTTTCTACTTGTTCCTTTTCAACAACTTCAGCCTCTAACTCTTCAGAGTCCGATTCTTTCTCTAATTGCTTCTCTATTTTCATTTTTGCAACATTGTAAGTAATGAAAAATGCCACTATTCCCAGTACGAAAACGCTCACTGCAAGGGAAATAAAAAGTATCTTCTTTTGTTTTTCCACGTTTAAATTCTCCTCATAATAAAGATATTTTCATTTTACCACAATAGAACTTGTTTTACCACGAATTACAAATAAAGAAGGAGTGCAAATTTACCGAATCGCACTCCTTTTATTGGCCAAAAGCCTTTTTCCATATTCAGTTTTCTCTTTGTGCTCCGAGCGAAAGTATTGCAGTCAGCTCAGAAGCTGGTTTATACTTCCACAAGTTGGGGTCTCAATGTAAGGTACTTCACATTTTATTTTTTTATTTTTTATGCATACCTTGTGTTCTCTGTGCTGGCTGCAATACTTTCGCCCGGAACATGGGGCTAAGTACTACATTCTAAGTGCGTTTGTGTATGATGCACTTGAATCAGAGCCAGCAATATGACTTGAGCGCACGCGGTAATAATACCCGCTTGTCACATATAAATATTTGCTTGCTGTTACAGTCAATGCATTGCTCGCATTTTTGTAGAAGGAATCAATGCGAGTCCAACTACCGTTCACTTTCCTTTCCACAACCACTTGCACAGACACCGAACAACGTTTCGCCGCATTTGTTTGTCCGCCACAACCGATACGGCCATTTCCTGCATCATTGATCGTCGAATAGCCCGACACCAAATATACTCCTCGAGTTTGATTCTCTATATATCCCACCAAAGCATTTTCCACAGCCAAGTAGGAAACATTGTAATCTTCTTCTGGTGCCGCTGCTTTCAACTCTACATTTCCGGCACAAATCCCTGTCAGCAATAAAGCTACTGCCAAAAGGGCTGCCATCCATTTCTTTGTCATTTGTACCCTCTCCTCTCGGTCTTTCTACTATATAGACACATGAGGATACGACTTTTGACGCGTTTTTTAATAAAAATGTAAATTTTTTACAATTTTTTCGACTTCTTCTTGTTCTAAACTAAGCAATTCAATAAAATAATGCACATTTTGATGCGTAAACTCAACTCTCCACCTAGTATCATCCACATCTTCCACTAGGTACTGTTTTACACACACTTGATAATCATCTACCGCAATAGCATATTCCTGTAGTAATTTATCCTCCACATCTACACCCGTTGACATTGAACGTTGCTGAAACCAAATGTTATAGATTACAACTTGCTCTTGTTTCCCTTCATAGTATACAGTTGCTTTTTGCATTTTTTCATCTATATTTTTTTCTGAAATATGCATCCCATCTGGCAAATAGTACAACCGTACCACTTTACTATCAAACTGTTTTTCTATATCCAAATATGCTTGAAATTCACTCTCTCCCCTGGCATCTTCAATACGCTCTTTATCAACATCCACGTTTGTTCTTTCTCGCTCATTCACCATCTCGCGCACCACTTGTATGACCTTCTGTGGTCCACCGATGCTCGTAATGCCAAGGGCAAGTGCGGTGACAATAGCTGCTGCCACAACC
>JAZNKI010000029.1:0-7172 GCA_045578495.1 Faecalimonas sp. | reverse complement strand
CCGCCACAGCCGCCGCAACCACCACAGCCGCCGCAGCCACCGCAACTGCTGCAACTGCTACATCCACTGTCCGATGAACGTTTTGCGACAGCAGCTGCGGCCGCCGCAGCCGCTTGTGCTGCAACAACAGCCTTCAAAATTTCCGACGATACAAGAGTTGCGCTTGTAGGAAAGTGTTCTTTCTGATCGTATTCAAGCACAGCATATGCACGAAGAATCTTTGCTATCTCTTCTTTTGAAATATCTTTATTTTCAAGTTCAGCATTTTCTAAAACCATTTTTACATTCTTTAGTTTTGAAGATTTAATAGTTAAAATCGTTTTCACAAAAATTCGGTAAACTAAATTTTCTTTCATTGCAAAGAATACACTACCGACAAACACGCTTCCCAAAATTGAAAACAATAAAAGTATAACTAAATTCCCAATTGGTTTTTGGTTATAGAGTCCCATCATCAATTTTGTAACACCAGGATAATATGCAATACTAATCCCTAACCAAAAGATTACCGAAGCATAAGTGTTTAATTTCTTAATACAGTCTTTGCCATATTTTCCACCTTCGCTTTGCATTTCAGTTTCAAAAGAAAGTTTTTCCACAATATCCAACACTTTCACACGAGTGTCTTCACTCTCTTTTCTTTCTTCAAGATAGGAGACAATCTTGCTCACTCCAGGATTTTCTGCACAATACTCTTCCAACTCTTTTGAACTCAGTTCTTCATTCACAACTACATACGTTTCATCTTTAATGGGATTTTTTAATTTTGTATATTTAATAATGCGATTCATTTTCGCCTTAAATAAATAATATCCAGCTAGTTTATAACGATCAAATTTTTGGATTTTCATCAAATCACTATCAGTCCAAACCATTTTTTTTGCTTTGTTTTTCCTGCTTATTCCTATCTTTATCCTAGAACATCTTCCAACTATGATCAATTTTTCCTCCAGTTTCTTATCATTTTACACCATTTATCCCTATTTTAAAACCCCCGTTATACCTATTTTAACCCCCCGTTTCATTTGACATTATATGATTTTTAGACTATAATGATAAATTATTAATGAATTAGTTTAGGGGGTTTAAAAAATGTTTACAAAAAACAAAAATGGTAATGTCCACGAGCTAATTATGAAGCAACTTCAAGATGTAAAAGATTGCTTAGATTCTTTCGAAAACTTCATGCATCTTGCGACCCGCGAGGATGCAGATTCTGAAACTTTACGTAAGCTTTGCGACGAAGTATATGAGAAAGAACATTTAGCAGACATCTCGCTTCGTAATATGATTGAATCATTAGGTGGCGCAATGTTCTTACCTTCCACAAGAGAAGATTTAATATCAATTGGTACAAGTTGTGATAAGATGGCAAACAAATGCGAAGACATTTGTTATATGGTTGTTCTTCAAAACTTCCGTTTCCCAGCAGATTACAATGACGATGTACTTGAAATTCTTGCACTCACACGTGCTCAATTCAATGTTTTAGAACAAGCAATTAGTAAATTGTTTTCTAATATGGGTTCTTTAATGAAAGACCACTCTATTTTAGACGAGATTCGAGATTACGAATCAAAAGTCGATGTTTATGAAAGAAAGCTACTTGAGAAAACATATCATCGTGGTATGGATTTGGCTGAATGCATGCAGTTATCATATTTCACAGAGGATCTCTGTGACCTCACCGATATTGCAGAAAATATAGCTGATAAAATCCAGATTATGTTAGTAACAAGAAAGGCGTGATAATATGTTAATTTACTTGCTATTGGCTTCCGGCCTATTTATGGGTTGGTCGCTGGGATCTGTCGATTCTGCAAGTGCATTTGGAACCGCCGTTTCTACCCGCGTTGTAAAATATCGTACAGCTGTCACGATT
This sequence comes from Faecalimonas sp., assembly GCA_045578495.1. Taxonomy (GTDB): domain Bacteria; phylum Bacillota; class Clostridia; order Lachnospirales; family Lachnospiraceae; genus Faecalimonas. The sequence goes on along the minus strand of JAZNKI010000029.1, from coordinate 5,290 downwards.
ATCGCTGTAATGGTTATTTTAGGAGCAATCTTAGGTGGAGCTGGTAACATCCACAGCCTTTCTGATTTAGCGGAAAGCAATAAAGTAATTGCTACGGAAAATGAAGCAAAACAAGCTTTGGAAAATGGGATTATTGAATCTCTACGATTAAAATCCGCGTTAAAAGCTGCGATCATCTTTGTATGTGCTGCTTTAACCGTATCCGTTATGAGTTATTTAAAACTCCCTGTTTCTGCAAATCAGGCACTTACTGGAGCAATTATCGGTTGGGGACTGTGCTACGCAAATTATTCAGATCCAACAATCTTAATACCAAACTTAAAGAAAATCGGTTTGTTCGCATCTACTTGGATTTTAAATCCTCTTGGTGCAGGACTTATCTCATTCATTTTAGTTACATTAGTCAATCGTTTTCTTACGGAGCGACTGACATCATTGAGTTCTTACGATAAGATTATCAAATGGGGATACTTAATCGCAGGAACCTTTGCTGCATTTAGTATTGGAACAAACAGTTCTGCCAGCATCACTGCACTCTACTACGATGCAACTGGTACTGGAGCAAACTTGTTAACCAATGCGCAGATTGCCGCAATTATCGGTGGTGTTGCCATTGCAATTGGTGCCATCACATATTCAAAACGTGTAATGCTAACGGTAGGAAGCGGCATTGCGGAAATCACACAGACAGATGGTTTCGTAGTCGTTATCGCCATGGCGTTAACCGTATTTATTATGAAAACCCTGCTAAAGATTCCAGTATCAAACTCACAGGCAATTGTAGGTGCTGTAATGGGTGCAGGTCTCACAAGAGGTATAAAATTTGTTAACTTTAACAAGTTCAAATCCATTGCAATCGCATGGGTAACTTCTCCTACTGCGGCTGCATTATTAACATTCTTAGTAGGCATTTGCACAAAAGGATTCTTTGGAAAATAAGATATACATACGAAAGGCAGTTCAGATTGAACTGCCTTTTCTTATTCCATCTTCTATTTTGTATTTTCCCACATCACATCCCAGGTTCTTCGAAGAGGATATGAAACAAGTTCTCTTCCATCCAAATTTTCATTTTGCATAGCTATGGCAACAATTCTACTATTGTCGTATGTTTTGTAATAATAGACCCCTGTTTCCGTGTTACAACAGGAACTATAAACCGTATGCTCATACGCTTTGTTTTCCAACTGTACACATCCTTTTTGCTGTTCTACCGAACCCAAAATATGAAAGAATTGATTGACGCTTCCTTCCTCGTCATCTGCATCTAAAGAATTCCACTTCACAAACGCCGCTCGCACAAATCGCGATGCAGATGACAAATCTCCTGGTAATCCAATGGCTCCCATTCCTCGACTATAGACTTCCAATGGGATCTCTTTTGCAAACCTGTTCGTTGGTGACTTTTTTGTAAGACCCATGTAATCATTTAGGTGATACATTTGATAGGAGAATGGCGGATTATTGGTAAGTACTTTTACCGGATTTTCTACGACGTGTATTCCATCCTTCATGGGTTCTAACACAATGGATTCCCATTTGTCTGACACCATAAAATGAAGTGGCGTGGGCGGCAAATCTTCCCGAAATGTAAGATGAATGAGATTCGTTCCTCGAAGGAGGCTCCTCGCTTCCTTTACACTCTCACACTGCCCTAGAATCCACGGAATTATTTCAAACGGAGCAATATTATATTTATCCATATCTTCTCTCAAATATTGTGCGTTTCCTGGAAAACTCAGTCCCGCCATACTGAGACCTTTCTCGTTCGTTGCATCGTAATATAGCGGATAATTGTCTTGTACATATGCCACACCAATCATTGCGTAATGTGTAGTCATTTCTCGTTCTTTGCGAAACACAAACGGAAAGTTACGTGGCGTAATTGTTACGGATTCCTCGTAGGAATATTCCAAATCTAAATTTCTTCCAAAATAGTGATCTTTTGTCTTATATGAAATCGCTGTACACATAAAAAATGCCTCATTTCTGTTTTTTATTAGTATTTCCTTTCGAATAATCCCTAAACAGAATGAGGCATATTTTCTAATCTTATTCTTCAATTGACTGTCTCTTACGTACTGTTACAGTCTCTTCTAGACAATTAAACACTTCTTCTACCTTCTCTTTTTTCATTTTCGGTGTAAACAAACTCACAACCGGTACCACAATCAAACTTGCGATCATTGCAATCGCACCTGCGTTAATTGGCGATTTAATAATTGGGAAGAACAAGTTTACAACCGTAATTCCAACACCGCATGCAAAACTTGCCCATACACTTGCTTTTGTGACACCTTTCCAGTACAAACCATACATAAACGGTGCCAAGAAGGCTCCTGCTAAAGCACCCCAAGAGATTCCCATGAGCTGTGCAATAAATGCCGGTGGATCCATTGCAATAAAAACACTAATTGCAATAAATACAACTAACAGGATTCGCATGCATAACAGTTGCTTTTTGTCACTCATATTTTTCACAATATTTCCTTTGATAAAATCGAGTGTCAATGTAGAGCTCGATGTCAAAACCAAAGACGATAAAGTAGACATTGACGCAGACAATACCAAGACAATTACAATTCCAATCAATGCATCATGTAAAGAAGAAAGCATTGCTGGAATAATCGCATCGTAGATTGGTCCGTTTTCTCCAAGAGGTACTTCGAATAATCTTCCGAAACCTCCAAGAAAATAGCAACCACCTGCTACTACAATTGCAAAAAATGTAGAAATAATTGTTCCAGATTTGATTGATTTTTCATCTTTAATCGCATAGAACTTTTGTACCATTTGAGGAAGTCCCCAGGTACCGAGCGATGTCAACACTACCACTCCCAATAAATTCGGCAAATCAGGTCCAAAGAAGGATGCGTAGACACCAGGAACATTACTGTCTCCCTGTACATTCGCAAGTTTTTCAAGTGCTTCTGCAAATCCACCTTGACCATTTAACACAGCTACAATTACTGCTATAATTCCAAAAATCATAATAATTCCTTGAATAAAGTCATTAATTGCTGTCGCCATATATCCGCCAATCACGACATATACTCCTGTCAAAACGGCCATAGCTACAACACAAATCCAGTAGTCGATACCAAATGCCATTTCAAAGAGACGTGAAAGTCCATTGTAAACAGATGCTGTATATGGAATCAAAAAGACAAATGCAATTAATGCTGCTGCGATACGAAGTGCTTTTGAGTCATATCGTTTTCCAAAGAAATCTGGCATTGTAGAGGATGACAAGTGTTTTGTCATAACTCGAGTTCTTCTTCCAAGAATCACCCATGCTAATAAAGAACCAATCAATGCGTTTCCAATTCCAATCCATGTAGATGCAATTCCGTACTTGTAACCAAATTGGCCTGCATATCCTACAAACACAACCGCTGAAAAATAAGATGTTCCATATGCAAACGCTGTAAGCCATGGTCCAACGGTTCTTCCTCCCAGCACGAAGTCATTTACATTTGTCGCATGTTTTCTAGAATAAATTCCTACCGCGATCATCGATGCAAAAAACGCAATCAATAAAATAATTTTTATTAGCATAACTGAATCCTCTCCCTGTAACTCTTTATCACTTTAAAGTTTTACGCCACATCGCTTTAAAGCGTTAAAGCCATTATATTAAACTTTTTGTTTATTTGCAAGTATTATTATCATTATTTTTAGTCTATTTAGGACTTTTGTCTTGTAGTCAAACAAAGACTTCCCTATAATATAAAAAAAATCAACGAGGTGTATGATATGAAATACGAAAACATCCGCACACTGCGTGAGGAAAACAAAAAGTTGCAAGTAGAACTTGCTGATTACTTAAATGTAAAACAAACTACATACTCAAAATATGAGCTTGGAAAAATCAACATTCCTGTTGATGTTTTAATTAAACTTGCTGATCTTTACGATGTAAGTCTAGACTATATTGTTGGTAGAAATATCGACCCAAAATAAAGGAGCTGTAACCAGCTCCTTTTTTCATTCATAAATTGTTTTGATAACTATTCTTCTATGATCGCTTTCTTCTTCCCCCAAAGATACGCTCCTAATCCAGCCATCACAAGAATACTTAGAACAACTGTCATAAGATGATATGTAAAATATTCAAACTGTGATGAAGAGAATAAAAATGCAATCGTCTCTAAAAATTCATAATCATATGCACCCGAATATGCAAGAATTCCAGATGACCATTCCCAGCTAAATAACATACAGAGAATACTTACAATCCATACCACTACGTCTTGTAAGAAAACAAACAATGCTGGAATGAACCATGCTTTTCCAATCATTTTTTTTGTTTTTTCTGGAACTTTCAAAAAATAAGCTAGCACAAGAACAAGCAATGTGAATGGAATTAATAATCCTACCAATCTTGGCAACACAGTTAAAATATTAAACGAGTCTTGGTCATTCACAAAATATGCATATGTAAAGAATCCTCTAACAAACTCAACAAACTGTACAATCAATAAAATAAAAGCTCCGCCTAACAACAGAATATTTTTCTTCTTTTTTGCTACACAAAATGTCAGAAGTCCATAAGCAAGTACATAGCCAAAGCATAAGAATATGTATCCGCCATAACCTTTAAAGTTGAACAAATATTTGATAATGAATGTAACTGGTATACCTGACAATAAATCTTCAAAAATACCAAACAAAGCTTTTATCAGAGAGCATACTTTCAATGCTGTCATAATCACTAATGGAATTAATACAATGTTTCCTAACTTTTCTGCAATTTGTATTTTCTTCTCTTGTTTCATAATCATTTCCTCACAATATGTTAATTATTAAAGGCGTGTCACATAAATCTTACATAACACGCCCACTTTTTATACTAATCTAAATTAGAATTTACCAGCGTCTGCTGCTTCTTGGATAGAAACTGCAACTGCAACTGTCATACCAACCATTGGGTTGTTACCAGCGCCGATAAGACCCATCATCTCTACGTGAGCAGGAACTGATGAAGAACCGGCGAATTGAGCATCACTGTGCATACGTCCCATAGTATCTGTCATACCGTATGAAGCTGGACCTGCAGCCATGTTGTCCGGGTGTAGTGTACGTCCTGTACCACCTCCTGAAGCAACTGAGAAATATTTCTTACCTTGTTCGATACATTCTTTCTTATATGTTCCTGCAACCGGATGCTGGAAACGTGTAGGGTTTGTTGAGTTACCAGTAATAGAAACATCAACTTTTTCTTTGTGCATGATTGCAACACCCTCTGTAACATCGTTAGCACCATAGCAGTTAACTTTAGAACGAAGTC
>JAZNKI010000028.1:0-4747 GCA_045578495.1 Faecalimonas sp. | reverse complement strand
GATTTTATTTTTCTGTAATGCACGTAGTGCATTTGCAAATCAAACGTAAGTGAGAGAACTTTGTTCTCGAACTTCCTTACGGCTCTCTTGCGACAGCTAAATTAGAATATCACAACGTTTTTCTATTGTCAACCACTTTTTTTGAAATTTTTTCAAACAATTTACACAATTTGTCTTTCAAGTAAAAAGCAGGCTTTTCTCTTAGAAAAACCTGCTTTTTTATATGTATATTACATCTCACATTACAAAATCTGTTCAAATACTCTTTTCAAATTTTGATAATAATCAAATGCCTCTAATTTCTTTGCCTTACTTTTGACTCTCTTTAAAATCTCGTCACATATTTCATCAATACATTTCCGTTATATAGAAATTCTAACACTTTACTTTGGCCGATTTGTTCAAAACATTCCCGTCCGATTGACGTGTCATAAAATATAGTAATCACTAGAAACAAAATCCATATTGCAAAAATGCCAATTCCTGTCCCGAGCGCCCCGCCAGCCACTCGATTCACGCCTCCTATCAGAGGAAGTTTGTCTACGAATCCCAGCATTTTAACCAATACAATTGCAAGTACAATAACCACTACAAAGGAAACCACAAAAGCCACCAGATCAGAAATCACTTTTGCGATATACGCCCCCACGTATTCCCCAAAGGTTTTTACACCCAACATCGCATAAGCCTCATGATTATTGTTTTCCAACAAACTCTGTCGAAACATTTCTGGAACCTTCGCATTTTCAAGCAAAGAGATTTGTTCCTCACGAACGTATTCTTTTTCAAGAATTTCTTCCTGATTCTCTCCATCTTCTGGAACCAAAATCTCCACTACTTTATTTTGAACTGTCTCTTTGATCGGTGTTTTTTGCTGAATCCACTTACTGATATATGGTGAAACAACACTGACAAGTGATACTACTAGAGTAGCCACCAACAAGGACGCGATCATTTTAATCAAGCCTTGTTTGTATCCTAGAAAAACACCAAGCCCAAGAACAACAATCACAACACATAACAACACGTTCATCTCTACACCCCTACTTTTCGAGTCTCACTTCATGAAATCCACTCGCATCAATAATCATATATTTATTGACTCCTTTCAAAGGGAAAATCTCAAGAATATTTTTATCAGATTTCCCTTCAAATTTATGAACGCCATTTTTTAAATAAATGCTAGACATTTGCCCATCATACATCAGCACTTTGTTTTCTTCAACTTTCAACTGCGTATATTCTTTGTCCACATCGACCACAGACAACTCTTTTCCGTTCTTATTATATATATGAAGTTTATACGCAGCACTTCCTTCATTTCGAGTCACCACTGCAACCAACTTGTCGCTATAAGCGACACTTTGTATCTCTTGGTTTACGGCTACTCGCAACTCTTCTTTTGGTTTTGTCAGCCCCTTGTAAAAAATCAGCGCATCATCCGCAACAAGAAGAGACGTATCCTTATCCAAGAAAGTTGTTACCGGAATAACCGTATTTTCAAATTCCCGCTCATGCACAACGTGGTTCTTATTACTATTCTCTTTCTTTCCAAAATAATAATAAGCTACCTTTCCGATTATGCTCTTTCCATCCGTTTTCAAATAAGAAACTAGCATTGTATTTCCGTCTTCAGATAACGCAACGTCCATCGGATATCCCATGCTGTTAATCGAAACCTTGTGTTCAACCAAGACATTTCCTTTCAAATCGTAACACATTACTTTTGGCTTCTCTTCGTCTTTTAAAATCGCGCTTACAATTCCTTGTGACGAAACAGCGACTTTTTCAATTGGTCGAGTTGTTTGGATTTCTCCTTTTAATCCCTTCTCTCCCAAAACAATAATGCTTGTACCACCTTTATCTGCAACAACCACGCATTCCTTACCCACTTCCACAATCGGATGATTCATCTGGCATGGTTGATTCCATCTTTCCTCACCTTGCTTATTTAGCAGTGCAATTCCATCTCTACTATATCTTAAGATACCACCCATGCACGAAAGATAATTTGCATTATCCTTGTTGTGATTTTCATAGGTTTTGGAAATTTCTATATGATCATAAGTCTGATATTTTGCGACAAAATAGGTTGCAACAATAACCACTATCACTACCAGTATGGCAATTGCAATAATTTGTTTCTTTTTATCTTTCATACCTTTGATTCCTTCTTCATTATCTGTGCATTAGTATAACATATTTTTCCCTATGGCAACAGTAGTTTTTGTCCAACAAAAATCAAGTTTCCATTTTGCAGCCCATTCAATTGACAAATTTCCTCAATCTTCAAACTATTTCCATATTTCATTCTACATATAGATTCCAACGTATCCCCCTTTTGTACAATGTATGCTTCCGTCGTGCTTTCTGTTGGAACTTCTGACTCCTCTTCTTCCTGCAGATTTTCCTCTAGATTCTCTTCTTGTTCCTCCTTTGGTTCCGTTTCTTCCTCCTCTTCTTGTTTCGATTCCACATGTTCTCCCAGCGCTTCCATCACTTCCTCTTCTACTTCATCCAATGTATTTTCTTTTACTTGACCTAATGAATTTTTTACATTTTTCATTTTCTGATAGTTGTTAATCGTGCTAACACCTATTACAACAAGAACCAACACCAAAAAGGTACTCAACACATATGTAATCCGAGACTGTGTTTTCTTTTCATTCTTCTTTTCTTTTTCTCGGATCATACTTCTAAAATTTTTAGCAACCCGATCTTCAATAATTTCACTGGGAGTTAAACCTACTTTCTTTCGAGATGCAATCATATAGTTTTGCATTTCCAAGTTTTTCTCATAATAAATATAATGTCCTGCACATTCCATCATATGGCGATATTTATATATATAAAATCTTTCTTCTTTATCTCGTGCATTTTTTGTCACAAACACACTCTGTTCACGCGGAAAATATTTTTGATGTATTTTGCTAATATTATGGTTTGCTTCTTCGGGTACATCACTACCAGCAAGCATCCAGCCTAAAATTTCAGCATCTCCAAAATATTCTTTACAGGTTTCGCATGCATGCTTCCACACATGATCTCCCATGACATAATCTTTTCCCTTTTTCTCGAGTTCCTTCATTCGGATTGCACCATATATATAGATGAAATCCTGTTCTTCTTCTTTCACCGTTTCTCCTATTAAGAATGCGCCCACAGTTTCTTGTTCTGTTTTTTCACATAGCTGATTCAGAAATGTATCCACATAATCTTCCACATAAATTTTGGAACTGTCACTTACATTTCCTATTTGACGAACATTCTTTGGAAGTTCTCTCTTCATTTTGCTCACCCCATCTGCATATTTTTCCTCATGTTAGCATAGACTTTATGCTGAATTTAGCAGATGCTGTCACGGATACCGAAAAATGTTCGACAAAAAAGGAGAGTAGACTCTTCTCGTCTACTCTCCTTTTGCTTTTTCGATAAATTATAACCAAGCTTTAATCTTGTTATAGATACCATTTGCATCAAATCCATATTTTTCAAGCAATGCTTTTGCTGGACCTGATTCACCATACATATCGTTCATACCAATCTTTAATACTTTTGTTGGTGCTTTTTCTGATAACACATCACACACTGCACTTCCAAGTCCTCCGATTACAGAGTGTTCTTCTACAGTTACAACTTTACCTGTTTCTTTTGCTGCAGCTACAATCAATTCCTCATCTAATGGTTTGATTGTGTGAATGTTGATTACTTTTGCTTCGATTCCATCTGCAGCTAATTTTTCTGCAGCTTCCAATGATTCTGCTACTTCCAATCCAGTTGCTACGATAGTAAGATCTTTTCCTTCACGAAGTACAACACCTTTTCCAAGTTCAAATTTGTAATCTTCATTATCATTGATTACAGGAACAGCCAAACGTCCAAAACGTAAGTATACTGGTCCTACGTGTTCGTAAGCTGCTTTTACAGCTGCTTTTGCTTCTACATCATCTGATGGACTGATGATTACCATTCCTGGAATTGTTCTCATAAGAGCGATATCCTCGTTACATTGGTGTGTTGCACCATCCTCTCCTACAGAGATTCCGGCATGTGTTGCACCAATTTTAACATTTAAGTGTGGGTAACCCACTGAGTTACGGATTTGTTCAAATGCACGTCCTGCAGCGAACATTGCGAACGAACTTGCAAATGGAACCTTTCCTGTTGTTGCAATACCAGCTGCTACTGTAATCATATTTCCTTCAGCGATACCACAGTCAATATGTCTTTCTGGGAATGCTTTTTGGAAAACGCCTGTCTTTGTTGCTCCTGCAAGGTCTGCATCTAATACAACAAGGTTAGGATATTCTGCTCCTACTTCTGCAAGCGCATTACCGTAACTTTCTCTTGTAGCAATTTTCTTACTCATATCTATTGGCATAATGCGTCACCTACTTTCTTCAGATCTTCCATAGCAACTGCGTACTGCTCGTCGTTAGGAGCTGTACCATGCCATGATGACTGATTCTCCATAAAGGATACACCCTTACCTTTTACTGTCTTTGTAATAATACAGGTTGGCTGTCCCTTTGTCTCACGTGCTTCCTTAAATGCTGCACGGATTGCATCAAAGTCATGTCCGTCAATTGTGATTACATGGAAATTGAATGCTTCAAACTTCTTATCAATAGGGTATGGTGAACATACATCTTCGATTTTACCATCAATCTGAAGTCCGTTGTTATCAACGATAATTACAAGGTTGTCTAAGTTGCGGTGTCCTGCGAACATTGCTGCTTCCCAGATC
>JAZNKI010000027.1:0-5403 GCA_045578495.1 Faecalimonas sp. | reverse complement strand
AATCCACCGAAGGATTATGAAAAGTGGGCGAGAATCTGTGAGCACATTGTAATGCATTACAATGAAGGCTGGGCAGATGGTCATCACTATAATCTGAAGTATTGGGAAATATGGAATGAGCCGGAGAATCCGGGCTTAAGTCAGTGGACAGGCACCATGGAAGAGTTTTTTGAACTGTATAAGGTTGCGTCCAAACATTTAAGAAACAGATTTCCAGAGATTAAGATTGGCGGATATGGTGGCTGCGGTTTCTATGAAATAACGAGAGAAAATTATAAATTCCAAACCTTCGTTACATGGTTTACGGAATTTCTTGCTTTTGTAAAGGAAAATGATTGTCCGTTAGATTTCTACACATGGCATATTTATACAGGAGATGAGAAAGAGCTTCTCGCACATGCGGTATACGTAAGAGAAACTTTGGATAAGTATGGTTTCGCTCAGACAGAGTCACATCTCAATGAGTGGAATATTGCGGCTGAAGGTTCCGGGTTTAGGGAAAAGCATACATTAGAAGGGGCATCATTTAATGCGGCAGTTCTCTGTATGCTTCAGAATACAAATTATGTAGATATGGCAATGTATTACTGTTTCTCGTATTTGGGAAGATACAATGGATTCTTAGACCAAAATGACGCTAGTGTGTGTCCGACATGGTATCCATATGTAGCATTTGGTAACTTATATCGTCTGGGTAATGCGACAGAAATTTCTTATGAGGATACATGTGTCTATGCTACGGCAGCAAAGAACGACAAGGAATATGGAATCTTGGTTGCGAATTATAACGGAGACGATGAAGAAACTTTGCTTCATATAGAAGGAATTGAGGGCACAAAGACAGCTCACGTACTTTTTGTTGACGAGAGACACAATCTCGAAGAAGAGTTTAGCTTTACTGTAGGGAAAGAGTCTGATGTGAAGATTCGCTTGCCAAAGCAAACAGTGGCTTACATCAAAATCATGGATTAAAACGGAATGCTTGCAAATTGGAAACTGGAGGATGATAAACGATGGAAGAATCACAGACAAGAAAAACAGACTATAAATGGGTCATTATCGCCTTGTGTTTTACAATGGTGTTTACTTGTTTGGGGTTCTGCAGTTCTAACAAAAGCCTTTATACATTTGCGATAACCGAGGCTTTAGATATTCCGAGAAGTGCTTTTTCGCTAAATGACAGTTGCCGATTTATTACTACAGCAATTGTGAATATGTTTTTTGGAAGCTTAGTCAGTAAATTTGGTACAAAGAAGTTAATATGTGCAGGATTTGTAAGTTTGATTTTGTCGTGTCTTGCTTATTCGAAAGCGACAAATGTGTTTACGATTTATCTCGGTGGATGTCTGCTTGGAATAGGATTAGCTTGGACAACCACGACAATGGTTGGATGTGTTGTGAATAAATGGTGCAAAGAAAACAAAGGAACGATCATGGGCTTTGTGCTATGTTCCAATGGGCTTGGCGGTGCACTTGCTGCACAGATTGTTTCTCCAATTATTTATGAAGAGGGAAATATATTTGGATACAGAAATGCATACCGTTTAGTTGCTGTTATACTTCTTGTTGTGTTGGTACTGGTTGTTGTGTTTTTCAGAGAGAAACCAAAGAATTATGAACATACGCAAAACGTGGTAACAAAGAAGAAAACCAGAGGCCAAAGTTGGATTGGAATGGAATATTCAGAAGCACTCAAAACGAAATATTTCTATGTCGCATCGGTATGTATCTTTTTTACTGGATTTGTTTTGCAAGGTGTGAATGGGGTTGCCGCAGTACATATGAAAGATATCGGTTTGGATGCTGCGTATGTAGCCGCTGTTTTAAGTGCTCATTCTATTGCATTAACAGGGTTTAAATTTCTTACTGGTTTTTTATATGATAGATTTGGGCTTCGGATTACGATGAATCTTTGCTCTTTTGCAGCTGTGATTGCAATGCTCTCTTTGTCATTTGTAGCAGATTCACATACAGGAATGGTACTTGCTATGGATTATGGAGTTATATCTGCGTTAGCCCTTCCGCTGGAGACGATTATGCTTCCAATCTATGCGGGCGATTTGTTTGGTGAGAAATCTTTTGATAAGATCATGGGAAAATTTGTATCGTTTAATGTGCTTGGTTATGCACTGGGAGCTCCTGTGATGGGCTGGTGCTATGATGTGGCAGGTACATATAAGCCTGGGCTTATCATAAGTGCTGTTATAATGGTAATTATTATGGTGGTAATGCAGTTTGTTTTAAAATGCGCACATTGTTGTCGCAATGAAATATTAGAGGCACAGAAGTAATACGTGTTATCGGATGGAGGAATAGATTATGAGTAAATTGTTGATTGGATGGGCAGAGGAGAGCATTGTTCCAGAGAAGAAAGTGAGTCTTGCGGGGCAATTTTTTGAAAGAATCTCAGAATATGTAGAATCAGAAATTTCAGTAACCGCTATGGCAGTTGAGGCTGATGATAGCGAGAAGATGATTCTCGTATCTGCGGATGTTGTAAACTGTGGAGAATGGTTGATTGAGATGGTGCGTGATAAATTTGCAGAATACAACACAGGGGTGGATGTACAGAAACTTATGATAGCGGCTACACATACACATACGTCTCATGTTATGGAGCCATCGCCAAATCTCGTAAAACCGGGTCTCAATGCAGCAACTATTTTGGAGGAATTTCTTCCAGCTGGAAAGAAATATACGAAACTGGTAACATCGGGCGATGATGTAATGACTCCGAGTGAAGCAGGAGAGTTTGTAGCTGAACGAATTGCCCTTGCTGCGAAGAGAGCATGGGAGAATCGAGAAGAAGCATTGTTTACCAATGAATTTGGACGAGTTTCTGTCGGTATGTGCCGTAGAGTGTGCTATGACGATGGCAGTGCAAAGATGTGGGGAGATACCAATACCGCCAATTTCGTTGCGTTAGAGGGTGGCAACGATTCCGGCATGGAACTTCTTTATACCTTTGATAAAAATAGAAAATTAACCGGAGTGGTTGCGAATATTGCATGTCCTGCACAGATACTGGAGCAGAGAAGTTTTATTTCTGCGGATTACTGGGGAAGAGCCAAAGCAAATCTTCGTGAGAAATTAGGAGAGGATATCTATCTTCTTGGAATTGCTGGTGCGGCAGGTGACCAGTGCCCGAGAGATTTGGTTCGATGGGTGGATCCTGAGACGCCAATTGATGATCCAAATGTAAAACGACCGAATCTTATCAAACGAAAAGCAGACCCGTCTATGTATGATGTCAGTGGCTGCAATAGAGTTGGTAAGCGTATTGCGAATGAGATTATTGCAGTGTATGAAGAAATCGAGGATTTGCAAGATGATGCAAATTTTAAACATAAGGTTCTCAGAGTGGATTTGCCACTTCGAAAAGCGACCACGGAAGAATATCATCATGCGGTCAGAGAATTGGAATATTACATAGATAAGAATAAAGACAAAGAAGTATTTAATTTCGAAGATAATGCGCGAATGCATGTGCATGCGGGGTCAATCAGACGCTATCGTGAACAGCAGGATATGGAAATTGTTCCAATTGAAATGCATGTGATTCGATTTGGAAATATTTCTATTGTTACAAATCCTTTCGAATTGTTCTTAGATTACGGGAACAGAATTAAGGCAAGAAGTTATGCAGAGCAGACATTTATTGCACAACTATGTTGTGGTGCACTCGGATATCTGCCTACTGAGAAAGCAGAGAAAGGCAGTCATTATAGTGCTTATATTTCAAGTGGCTGGGTAGGTCATGAGGGCGGCGACTTGCTGGTAAGAAAGACAATAGAAGAGATTAACGATATGTGGAAGGAACAATAACATGTTTGAAAGAAGAACAATTATTAATCCTTGGGAAGGTAGAATGACGCCATTTAAAATTATTGGAAATGTCTATTTTTGTGGAACATTTCAGGCATCATGTCATTTGATCGACACGGGAGATGGGCTAATTTTAATAGATCCGGGTTATTCCAATGCATTATATCTGGTTGTAGCATCTATTTATGAATTGGGATTCAAGCCAAAGGATATTAAGTATATTATCAATACACATTGGCATGAAGATCATACTGAGGCGACAAGAGCGATGGTAGATTTGACAGGAGCGAAGACATTACTCGGTCGATATGATGAGGAAAAAGCAAAGCAATACTTTAGTCCTGATATTTTGATTCGGGATGGAGACGTACTTGCACTTGGCAACACAACGATATCTTTTATGGAAACCCCTGGACATACAAAGGGAACAATTTCATTTTTCTTTACAACAGAGGAAAATGGAAACATTTATCGTGTAGGAATGTTCGGAGGAGCAGGTGCTAATACAATGGCAAGAGGTCAATTCGATTATGATGGCTGTAGAGAAGGATATCGTAACTCTATCCATAGACTCCGAAAAGAGAATGTCGATGTATTTATCGGAAACCATGTGTGGAATAACAATACATATGAATATGGGAAACTTTTATTAGAAACTGGAGAAAATCGATTCGTTGACCATAAGTTGTGGGGCACTTTTTTGGATTTTTGTGAAAAACGGTTAGATTCTGTGATTGAAAATGAGATGTAGAAAGGTAAATAGATTCAATGAGTAAAATAGCATTTTTAGGATTCGGTGAAGTGAACACACCGGTAGATGTAATTGTTCGCAAATGCTGCGCAGCAGAGGCTGCTTTAAAGGCAGAAGGATTGGATTTAGTATCTGTATATCCAATCGCAGATGATTATGAAGAAAAGGATGTAGCAAAAGCGGTTGCTGCATTAGAAAACGAGCATTTTGATGCAGTAGTTGTCTGCATCGCAGGTTGGATTCCAACACATGCAGTTCTGAAAGTGACAGAGCATTACAGACATCTTCCAATGGTTCTTTGGGGACTTTGCGGATGGTATGAAGGAGACAGACTTGTTACAACTGCAGATCAAGCTGGAACAACAGGACTTCGTGCAACATTTGAAGGACTTGGATACAAATTTAAATATGTATATGACATCATCGGAAAGAAAACAAGAAGTGATGTTGTAGCAGATTACTGTCAGGCAGCAATTACAGCTAAACAATTACTTACTGACAAAGTAGGTATGGCTGGATATCGTGACATGAACCTTTACGGAACATTGTACGATGGATTGTCACTTAAGAAAGAGACAGGTGTTGAGATTGAGACATTTGAAATGTTAGAAATCCAACAAAGATATGAGAAATTAGCAGAAGAAGAAAAGAGAGATGTTGTAAATAATCGTATTCTTAAATGGAACTTCTTAAAAGCTGCGAATGATGATGCTATGATGATGGCAGCAGGATATTATTTAGCAGTGAAACAGATTGCAGAAGAGAGAAATTACAAAGCAATTTCTCTTAAAGACGTTGACGGTATGAAGAAACTCTGTGGCTTTCCA